>NZ_CAWPHW010000053.1:0-259 GCF_963888145.1 Cronobacter sp. EKM101R
TCCTTTCATATTTCAGCGCCCCGCATCCATATCACAACGCATATGGTCCCAGCCGGTGTAGTTCTTAACTTCAGGGATATTGTCAGGAAGCCCCTGGTAATTAGCTTCGTGCTTCATAACTTTCCCTTCCAGCCCCTGTGATGTGAAGTACACCATTCCCCATGCCCAGCCAGGAAACTGAGGATCTATACGCTGCACGGTTCCGTCATCCAGCGTATAGGTAATCCCCGGCCCGCCAGGGGCCAGACGCGGATCGTCG
>NZ_CAWPHW010000054.1:0-249 GCF_963888145.1 Cronobacter sp. EKM101R
AAGTCGGCCAGCTCCGCCTCTTCCTTTTCCCGTGCGACGTGTGAGTAGTGCTCCTGCCATGCAGTCTCTTCAGTGCGATCATGCATGTGGTAAGGGTTCATAATTCCTCCTGTAAAAGGGCGTAAAATCTCCGGCGCTTTACTGGTAGCAAACTACGATGGGTTATTGAGTTTCAGTGAACAGCCTCGCTGTAACTGAAAATTTCTTCACTGTTCATGACGGGAATACCGGCCTTTTTCTCCGCGAACA
>NZ_CAWPHW010000055.1:0-246 GCF_963888145.1 Cronobacter sp. EKM101R
GTTCTCCTTTTCAGTGCAAGCCCCGTCTGGTATTCGGCCTTGACCAGACACCGGGAGGCACCCGGCACCACAATATTAACCATGCCAGTGCAATCTTTGCCCGCTTTCGGGCGGGCTTTCTCTGACTGCACGCTCTTCGTAAAAATATATGGGTATAAAAAGACACTGTTTTTGTACGTGTGAATTTAAACGAGGAAATAAAATGACAGGTCAGCATTATGGAACGCTGGAAGTAAATCGCGGATG
>NZ_CAWPHW010000056.1:0-238 GCF_963888145.1 Cronobacter sp. EKM101R
GCCTGCCGAACCCGTCATAATCCAGCTTCAGCCCGTCGAGGCGCAGCAGCAGGTTGTGCCACACCGGGTTGCGGTGCGCTTCGGTGCGGTTGCCCGCCGGGTCCCAGAAGAAGCGCTCTTCTCGCTGCGGTTCAACGGCCTTTGTGACCTGGCCTGCGGCATCGTAGCCCCACAGGTACTGGCTGTATTTTTCACCGGGCGTCGCCGGAGTCGCATCGGTGTGTATCTGCTGGACTAT
>NZ_CAWPHW010000057.1:0-231 GCF_963888145.1 Cronobacter sp. EKM101R
CCCTTAATGGCAGTGATTAACTGGGATACCACCCAGATGAATGGGATCACCCATATGAGGAAAAACTTCCGGTCTGGAAATTGCTTAATCATTAGTCGCAACTCCCGAATCAGTTTGCTAAAATCAACCACATGTTCTCCCTTGTCCTGTTCAGGGTCAGAAACAGAAAACCCCGGCTGCGCCAACAGACCGGGGTTTTTGCTTTTAAGCGAAGTAAAAATCAGCCAGTGT
>NZ_CAWPHW010000058.1:0-227 GCF_963888145.1 Cronobacter sp. EKM101R
TTAATCTGCCTGTCGTATAAGTCGGCCAGCTCCGCCTCTTCCTTTTCCCGTGCGACGTGTGAGTAGTGCTCCTGCCACGCATTCTCTTCAGTGCGATCATGCATGTGGTAAGGGTTCATAATTCCTCCTGTAAAAGGGCGTAAAATCTCTGGCGCTTTACTGGTAGCAAACTACGATGGGTTATTGAGTCTCAGTGAACAGCCTCGCTGTAACTGAAAATTTCTTCA
>NZ_CAWPHW010000059.1:0-224 GCF_963888145.1 Cronobacter sp. EKM101R
CAGCCGGTGACGGTGACCATCCCGACCCAGGCGCTGATGACGCCGCGCTACCTCAACGGCAAGGTGACCCGCGTGGCGGTGACCGCCGTGGAGCTTTCCGGCACCCGCTATGCGGCCTATGAGCTGACGGTGGAGCCGGACCTGTGGCCGATGCATCGCGACCGTAACCTGCGTATCTTCCAGGGCCAGACGGTGCCGCAGATAGTGAAAACGCTGCTCGGCGA
>NZ_CAWPHW010000060.1:0-223 GCF_963888145.1 Cronobacter sp. EKM101R
GCTCTGCTTACCCGCCCTACGGCCCCGAATAGGCCTGATCGTCTTGTATAGGGTGGGTAAGCGTCAGCGCACCCACCCTGGCGTTTTGGCGGGTGCGCTCTGCTTATCCCGCCTTACGGCCCCGAATAGGCCTGATCGTCTTGTGTAGGGTGGGTAAGCGTCAGCGCACCCACCTTTGCGTTCTGGCGGGTGCGCTCTGCTTACCCGCCCTACGGCCCCGAAT
>NZ_CAWPHW010000061.1:0-223 GCF_963888145.1 Cronobacter sp. EKM101R
GAGCGGGAAACGAGACTCGAACTCGCGACCCCGACCTTGGCAAGGTCGTGCTCTACCAACTGAGCTATTCCCGCTTAATCTTTGTCTTTCTGGCTGCTGTTGTCGCAACCCGAAATACGTTGATTGGGTGGTGCTGCCTTTCGGCGATTTCAAATTTTGGAGCGGGAAACGAGACTCGAACTCGCGACCCCGACCTTGGCAAGGTCGTGCTCTACCAACTGAG
>NZ_CAWPHW010000062.1:0-125698 GCF_963888145.1 Cronobacter sp. EKM101R
CTTTTCCAGCGTGCTACAAATACTCAGGCTTTCCTCAAAGCCGGAATCATGGGGTTTGCCGGAGACGGCAAAACCTACACTGCCAGCGAGCTGGCGATCGGCCTCGTTCTCCTGATGCGCCAGCGTGGGCTTGCGCTGGGTGATAAGCCGGTAATGTTCCTTGATACCGAAACCGGCTCTGACTGGGTCAAGCCCCGTTTCGATGCCGAGAACATTGAGCTTTATACAGCTAAAACGCGTGCTTTTGTGGATCTGCTTGCCGCCGTTAATGAAGCGGAACAAAGCGGTTCAGCACTCATCATCGACTCTATCAGCCATTTCTGGATGTGCTTGTGCGATGAGTACGCAACCCGCCGCAAACGTAAGCGTGGCCTTGAATTCTCGGACTGGGCATGGCTGAAACAGGAATGGCGACGCTTCACCGATCGTTTCGTTAACAGCCAGGCACATATCATCATGTGTGGCCGCGCGGGCTATGAGTATGACTTTTTCGAGGGCGACGACGGAAATCGCCAGTTAGAGAAAACCGGTATCAAGATGAAAGCCGAAACCGAGACGGGTTATGAGCCTTCAATTCTGATCCAGATGGAAAAGCAGATGGATCTGGAGACCGGTCAGGTATGGCGCAACGCACGCATTCTGAAAGACCGCTCTACCCGCATTGATGGCCAAACATTCGCGAACCCAACCTTCAAACATTTTCTGCCGCACATCGAGTTCCTGAACCTGGGAGGGACACATTTAGGCGTGGACACCACCCGCGACAATGGCGAGCTGTTTGCCGACGACGGCCAGCCTACCTGGCAGAAAGAGAAGCGTGCCAAAGAGATCGCCCTCGATGAGATTGTTGAGCTGCTGAACAAACATCACGGCGGCACCAGCAACGACGCAAAACGCGCCAAAGCCGACATTCTGGAAGAGGTATTTTGCTCTCGATCATGGGAACGCATTAAGGGCATGGACTGGCCGACCATTAAAGCCGGTCGTGATGCCCTCTGGTTAAAGCTGGAAAACATGCCGTACCAGTTCCCTGAGCCTTCCACAAAACCGCAGGAAGAAACGGCCCGGGAATTTAATGAGGATGACCGCAATGAGCCTTAAATGCCGACTGAACCATATCCATGAGCGAAATGAAACGCTCTCTTATGTGGTGGCGAGTCGCGGGTTCAACGGTCCGTTGAGCCCATACTGAAACGGGGGGATGTCTCCCTGCTGGTACGTTATGGAGGGCGGCCTACTGGCCGTTGATATTATGGCGCTTACAACGAAGCAAAAAATTATCAATTTTCTCTATTACTTCCCGAAATCCACCATTACGGAAATCTCAGAAAACACCAGCCTTAACGGGCACGCCTGCTACAAGCATGTTTCATCTCTGATCAAGGCGGGCGACGTCACGCTCACAAAAGAGGGGCGGAAATACTTCTATCAACTGGCGCCCGGCTGCGGGCCGGTTCACGCCGGGGCAATGCGATTTCCGGCCGCGACGTCACGAAAAAAAATCGCTGAGTGTGAAGAGAACATACAGAGGCTGCTGGATCGCGGGTTACGCCGTCGCGCTCTGACTGAAATGCGCCGCCTCTCGGCAATGCAGATAACCACACGGGGTGTGGAAAAGGTCGCGCATGGCATCAAAAGTCTGACCACCGTCAGATGATTTTTATGAATCACCGTTGACCGACCGGCATCCATAAAATTACAGCCGGTCATGCAGAGAGAATGATTTATGCATGAACTGACCTTATCACCGCGAGAGATTCAGGAAATTACCGGATATAAGCGGTATACGCGACAACAGGAGCAACTCCGCTGTCATGGCATTCCCTTCACTACCGGCCCGAGGAACGAGCCAATAGTACTGCGCCGGGATTTACAGTCGGGCATTCAGCAAATGCCCAAAATGAACGAGTACATCGCTTTTGAGCCTGATTATGGAGCACTGAGTAATGGGAAGACCACGTAAGAATAAACAGGACAACAGACTTCCTCCCCGAGTCTATAAGTACAAATACAGCTATGTGTGGAAACCTAAAGAGACGGGTTCAAGCGTCACACTTGCCCCGGTAAAGGGAACAACCATGTCAGCGCTCTGGGCGAAATACGAAGCGGAGAAAGCCAAAAATCACGACGTCATGACCGTCGCCAAATTATGGAACCTGTTTCTATCCAGTCCTGCATTCACAGAACTCGCACCGCGCACACAAAAAGACTATCGCCAGCATCAGCGGGCATTGCTTGCCGTGTTCGGCAAGATGAAAGCCGATGCGGTAAAAATCGAACAGGTAAGGGTTTTTATGGATAAGCGAGGACTGCAAAGCAAGACTCAGGCAAACCACGAACTGGCAAGCCTTAGCCGTGTTTATGGATGGGGTTTCGAGCGAGGGTATATAAAAGGAAACCCATGCAAGGGGGTACGTAAATTCACTGCCAAAGCCCGCTCAGTTTATATCACTGATGAGCAATACGCAGCCATTTACCATGAGGCTATACCGGCTTTAAAAATTGCGATGGAGGTGTCGTATCTTTGCGCAGCACGTCTGGGAGATGTACTGGATCTCCGCTGGCGAGAGGTTATGGAAAACGGGATATTTATTGAGCAAAACAAAACCGGAACCAAGCAAATTAAGGAATGGTCGCCGCGACTACGGGCAGCAATTCAGTTAGCACGCAACACCTTCGGCACCTCAGGAGGTTTTGTAGTGTCCACCAGCAAAGGCGGCAAGGTCACAGCTAAAACGCTTAACAACTGGTGGAATGAGGCAAAACGAACCGCCGAGAAAAAAGCCGGGTTAGTCTTTGGTTGCAATTTCCATGACATCAAAGCGAAAAGCATTTCAGACTATGAGGGGTCGAGTCGCGACAAACAGCTTTTCTCAGGTCACAAAACGGAAAGCCAGGTGCTGATTTATGATCGAAAAGTGAAGGTAACCCCCTCACTGGATGCACCACTTCTGACGGGAAACGACTGAAATTTCGAAGGGTAAAGTTCAAAAATATTCCAACAAAATATTCCAACAGTATTCCAATAGCCCCAAAAGGAAAGGGGCTACCTTTCGGTAACCCCTTGAATTGGTTGGCGGAAGCGCAGAGATTCGAACTCTGGAACCCTTTCGGGTCGCCGGTTTTCAAGACCGGTGCCTTCAACCGCTCGGCCACACTTCCGCAATGACGCGAACTATAAACATCCCCCTGCGCCGTGTAAAGCCCGAATGTGTTCGATTGCCTTAAAAACAGCCAAAAGCGCGCTAATTGACTGAAATACCGGCACAACGATCACAAATACAGCAGTTTTACGGGCGATAACGGCACCGCGTTTCGGTTAATGCTTTTTGATGTACATATCTTTGGTGTAGTAAAAGCCCAGGTTATTGGAGTAAAAACCGCCAATCCAGGGTTTCACCATATGGGTGCGCACGTAGTGATAGACCGGAATGGCAGGCACGTCTTCCGCCAGGATAGTCTCCGCCTGCTGGTAATACTTGCCGCGCTCGGTGACATTGGCGGCTTTCGACGCGTTCGCCAGGGCCTCGTCGTACGCTTTGTTGGTATAGCGCGAGGTGTTCTGACTGTCGCCCGTGCGGTAGTTGTTCAGGAAGGTCGAGGCGTCGTCGTAATCGGCGTTCCACGCGTAGCGCACCACGTCGAAATTGCCGGTGTGTTTGTTATCCAGCATGGTTTTCCACTCCTGGTTCTGGAGTTTTACCACTACGCCGAGATTTTTCTGCCACATGGAGCTTGCCGCGATGGCGATGCGCTGGTGCGATTCCAGCGTGTTATAGAGCAGATTAAACGTGAGCGGATGCTGAGCGTTGAAGCCTGCCGCCTCCAGCAGTTTTTTCGCCTCGCCGACGCGTTTTTCCAGCGGCCAGCTCGCATAATCCGGCGGCGCGATTTTCACGCCGCCGATTTCAGGCTGGCTGACCACCCACGCCGGACGTTGCCCCTGCGCCAGCACTTTCTGCGCGATGATGTCTTTATCGAGCGCCATGCTGAGCGCGCGGCGCACGCGCGGATCGTTAAACGGCGGTTTGGTGGTGTTAAATTCATAGTAATACGTCGCCAGCAGCGGCGAGACGTTAACCTGATCGGGTACCGTTTTTTTCAGCTGGGTGAACTGGTTGAGCGGCACGGTGCTGGTGATGTCGATTTCGCCCGCTTTATAGCGATTCAGATCCGCCGTTTCGGCGGCGATTGGCAGGTAAGTGACTTTATTGATGACCGTCTCTTTATCGTTCCAGTAGCGTTGATTACGCTCGGCCACGATCTTTTCATTCACCACCCAGTCGGTGACTTTATACGCGCCGCTGCACACGAAATGTTCCGGCCGCGCCCATTTATCGCCGAAACGCTCAACCGCGGTTTTATCGACAGGCACCAGCGATGGGTGCGCCAGCATCGACAGGAACGCCGCGGTGGGCTGCGTCAGCGTCACCTGAATGGTATTGTCATCCAGCGCCTTCACGCCCAGGGTGTCCGTCGGCTTTTTGCCGTTAGCGATGTCGGCGGCGTTTTCAATGTTCATGTTGCCCGGAAAGGTGGCGTACGGAGAGACGGTTTTCGGATCGACCAGGCGCCGCCAGCTCCAGACCACATCCTCCGCCGTGATTGGCTCGCCGTCAGACCAGGTCACGCCCTTGCGCAGATGAAACGTCCAGACGGTGTTGTCTTTGTTCTCCCAGCTTTCGGCGAGACGCGGCTCGATAGTGCCATCTTTACGCACCGCCACCAGCCCTTCAAAAACGTCGCTGATGATGTTGAATTCGACGTCGCTCTCCACTTTATGCGGGTCGAGCGAGGCAGGCTCGCTGCCGTTGTTGCGCACCAGTTCCTGTTTTGCCGCCAGCTCAACGCCTGCCGGCACCTGCGCCGCATACGCCGTCGCGCATGCGCCGGAAATGACGGCAGCGAGAAGAGAAAAAGCCAGAGCCTTATGATTCACTTTCATTGTCCACGCCTTGTGTGTTGTTGTGATAGTTGTTAACACAGATAGACGCGCGACGGGTTTCACGCAACGGTTTTACGTCATATATAAGAGGGGGATCTGAAAGCACGCCAGCATAGCCCGCTTTTTATGATATAAACGCCTTTTCTGAGTCCTTGTTTTTAGAGAAATAAAGCAGCGTAAAGATGGGTAAAAGCCCTTTTCCCGTTGCGTGCAACCTTCTATGCTCGGAAACTAAACACCTGTAATGAGAGACTACTCATGGATCGCTTAATTACCTCTGCGCGCGACAGACAGTCGCTGCTTAGCACCCATAAGGTTCTGCGTAATACCTATTTTATGCTGAGCCTGACGCTGGCGTTTTCCGCGATCACCGCGACCGCCAGCACCGTACTCGCGCTGCCGTCGCCAGGTTTGATTCTGACGCTGGTCGGCATGTACGGCCTGATGTTCCTGACCTACCGTCTGGCGGATAAGCCAAGCGGCATCCTGGCGGCGTTCGCCTTTACCGGTTTCCTGGGCTATATCCTCGGGCCGATGCTGAATGCGTATCTCTCCGCCGGTATGGGCGATGTTATCGCGCTGGCGCTTGGCGGCACCGCGCTGGTGTTCTTCTGCTGCTCCGCCTACGTGCTGACCACCCGCAAGGATATGTCCTTCCTGGGCGGTATGCTGATGGCGGGCGTGGTGGTCGTGCTGATCGGCATGGTGGCGAACATCTTCCTGCAGCTCCCTGCGCTGCACCTGGCGATTAGCGCCGTGTTTATTCTGCTGTCTTCAGGCGCCATCCTGTTTGAAACCAGCAATATCATCCACGGCGGCGAAACCAACTACATTCGCGCCACCGTCAGCCTGTATGTGTCGCTCTACAACATTTTCGTGAGCCTGTTGAGCATTCTGGGCTTCGCAAGCCGCGACTAACGGTTAGCCGAAACTGCCTTTAAGCCCCGCCCCGTGCGGGGCTTTGTTTTTTCTGGCAGCCGGAATTTGCTACACTGCGCGCTGTTTTAATCAGGGCAAGACTGCGTATGTTAACGTTTGAAGGTAAAGAGTTTGAAACCGACGCCGAAGGCTATCTGAAAGTCTTCGACGCCTGGAGCGAAGGGCTGGCGGAAGCCATCGCCGAAAAAGAAGGCATTACGCTGACGCCGGAGCACTGGGAAGTGGTGCGCTTCGTGCGCGAGTTTTACATCGAATTTAATACGTCGCCGGCGATCCGCATGCTGGTCAAAGCCATGGCGACGAAATTTGGCGAAGAGAAAGGCAACAGCCGTTATCTCTATCGCCTCTTCCCGAAAGGCCCGGCGAAACAGGCCACTAAAATCGCCGGTCTGCCGAAACCGGTGAAGTGCATTTAATAGCGGATGCGGAACTCCCGGTGATCTTCAGCGGGCGAATGCGGCTCCGTCAGCACCTTTTCCACGTGGGCGCTGCGCGGCCCGCCCGCTTTCAGCCAGGCGATAAGTTTCTCCACCTGTTCAGGCTCGCCGCAGGCCAGTACCTCCACGCTGCCGTCGTCCAGATTACGCGCATAGCCGGTCAGACCCAGCCGCATTGCTTCATGCTGCGTGGTGTAGCGAAACCCGACGCCCTGTACCCGGCCGTGTACCCAGGCCATCGTGCATTGTTGAGCCATAGCTGTTCTCCTTTGCGGTAGCGTTGCATTTCCCGGCTGAAGTCGGGAGAATGGCGCCCATTTTCTTTGATTCACAGAATAGCAAATTATGAGCGTACGTTTAGTGTTAGCCAAAGGGCGCGAGAAATCTCTCCTGCGCCGCCATCCCTGGGTCTTTTCCGGCGCCGTCGCGCGCATGGAAGGTAAAGCCGCGCCGGGTGAAACCATCGACATCGTCGACCATCAGGGAAAATGGTTAGCACGCGCCGCCCTCTCCCCGGCCTCGCAGATCCGCGCGCGCGTCTGGACATTCGATCCGAATGAAACCATCGATATCGCCTTTTTCACTCGCCGCCTGAATCAGGCACAGCAGTGGCGCGACTGGCTGGCGAAAAAAGACGGGCTCGACAGCTACCGTCTTATCGCCGGAGAATCCGATGGCCTGCCGGGCGTGACGATTGACCGCTTCGGCAACTTCCTGGTGCTGCAACTGCTCTCGGCGGGCGCGGAATATCAGCGCCCGGCGCTGGTTTCGGCATTGCAGGCGTGCTATCCGGAGTGCTCCATCTATGACCGCTCCGACGTCGCGGTGCGTAAGAAAGAAGGCATGGAACTCGCGCAGGGCCCGGTTAGCGGCGAACTGCCGCCGGATCTGCTGGCGATTGAAGAGCACGGCATGAAGCTGCTGGTGGATATTAAAGGCGGCCATAAAACCGGTTATTACCTCGATCAGCGCGACAGCCGTTTCGCCACCCGCCGTTACGTGGAAGACAAACGCGTGCTGAACTGCTTCTCCTACACCGGCGGTTTTGCCGTTTCTGCGCTGATGGGCGGCTGCCGCCAGGTCATCAGCGTCGATACCTCGCAGGATGCGCTGGATGTCGCGAGGCAAAACGTCGAACTCAACCAGCTGGATTTAAGCAAAGCGGAGTTTGTGCGCGACGATGTCTTTAAGCTGCTGCGCAAATACCGCGACCAGGGCGAGACGTTTGACGTCATCGTGATGGACCCGCCGAAATTCGTGGAGAACAAGAGCCAGCTTCATGGCGCGTGCCGCGGCTATAAAGATATCAATATGCTGGCGATCCAGCTGCTTAACCCTGGCGGCATTTTGCTGACGTTTTCCTGCTCGGGGCTGATGACCACCGATTTATTCCAGAAAATTGTCGCCGACGCCGCAACAGATGCGGGTCGTGATGTACAATTTATAGAGCAGTTCCGTCAGGCCGCCGATCACCCGGTGATCGCGAGCTACCCGGAAGGTCTTTATCTGAAAGGGTTTGCCTGTCGCGTCATGTAACTTGAAAAGGAATACTCCGCCCTTATATACAGGGTATGAATGTTTCCCCGGAGGTGACAATGATTGCCAGCAAATTCGGTATCGGCCAGCAGGTTCGTCATTCTCTTTTAGGGTATTTAGGGGTTGTGGTGGATATCGATCCTGAATACTCGCTGGAAGAACCTGAAGTCGATGAAATGGCGGTTAACGCCGAGCTGCGCGCCGCGCCGTGGTATCACGTCGTGATGGAAGACGACGACGGCCAGCCCGTGCACACCTACCTTGCAGAAGCCCAGCTGAGCGGCGAAATGCAGGAGGAACATCCGGAGCAACCCTCTATGGATGAACTGGCGCGAACCATTCGCCAGCAGCTCCAGGCGCCCCGTCTGCGCAACTAAAAAAACCCGGCAACGCCGGGTTTTTTATTACTGAAAAAGACCGAGGCGCGGAATTTCTATCGCCGGGCAGCGATCCATCACGACCTTCAGCCCTGCATCGCGCGCCAGTACGGCAGCCTCTTCGTTGATGACGCCAAGCTGCATCCAGAGCGTTTTCGCGCCGATGGCAATCGCTTCCTGCGCAACCCCCCACGCGGCTTCGGAGTTGCGGAATACATCCACCATATCGACTTTTTCCGGCACGTCGGCAAGCGTGGCGTATCCCTGCTGGCCGAGCAGCGTTTTGCCCGCCACTTTCGGCGAGACGGGGATCACGTGGTAGCCTTTATCCAGCAGATACGCCATCACGCGATAGCTCGGGCGGTCTGGTTTGTCGCTCGCGCCCACCAGCGCGATCGTTTTGGTGCTCTGCAAAATCTCTGCGATATCAGATTCTTTCATTTTACCTCCCCGTTAACTCAGTCCTTCAAGTGTATGCCAAAGGCGTCGGGCGCACCATGCGAAGCCCGCCTGCGCGGTTTCGCAATGCGAGCACGCAGTTTTGACCGGCTTCGCTTGCAGCCGCCATCACTTCCAGTAATCTGTAGGCAGTTATTTAATCCGGAAAATGATATGGAACTGACAACCCGAACCCTGCCAGCCCAAAAGAAAATCGCCCTCGTGGCGCATGACCACTGCAAATCGATGCTGATGAAATGGGTGGAGCGCCATAAAGCGTTGCTGGCGAACCATACGCTGTATGCGACCGGCACTACCGGCAACCTGGTACAGCGCGCGACGGGCCTTGACGTCAACGCCATGCTGAGCGGCCCGATGGGCGGCGATCAGCAGGTGGGCGCGATGATCGCCGAAGGCAAAATCGACGTGCTGATTTTCTTCTGGGATCCGCTGAACGCCGTGCCGCACGATCCCGACGTCAAAGCGCTGCTGCGTCTTGCCACCGTCTGGAATATCCCGGTAGCGACCAACCTCTCGACCGCGGATTTTATTATCCAGTCGCCGACGTTTAGCGACACGCTGGATGTGTTAATCCCCGACTACCCGCGCTATCTCGCCGATCGCCTGAAATAAATAAATCAGGGCTTACGGGCCGTCGGCACGCCGAGACGCGTCAGCGCCTCGACAAACGCCGACGGCGCCGCTTTGTCATACAGCAGCCAGACGCGGTGCCGCGCGCGGGTCAGCGCCACATAGAGCAGGCGACGCTCTTCGGCATCCGGGAAATCCTCCGGCTGCGGCAGCAACGCCTGCTCCATGATGGATTCCCGCGCCGGGGCCGGAAACCCTTCCCGCCCCTCGTTCAGCCCAAGAATAATCACATAATCCGCCTGCTGCCCTTTGCTGGCATGGATAGTCATATACTCCAGCTGCAGTTTCGGCCAGCGCGTCGCGGCCATCTCCAGCGCCGCCGGGCGCAAATGATGGTAACGCGCCAGCACCAGGATGCGCTCGTCAGGGCGCACGTAGCCGCTCATTTTGTCGAGCAGCGCCTCCAGGTGTTCCTGCGCGAGCAGCGTCACGGCTTTATTGTCGCCCGCGCGCAGGCTGTTAAGCGGTTTCTCACGCTGGTGCGGGTTTTGCTGGATGAAGCGATTCGCGATATCGCCGATACGCCCGTTAAAGCGGTAGGTGGTATCCAGCGCGCATTGATCGCCCTCGCCAAAATGCGCCTCAAACGCCGTCGTCAGTGAAAGCTGCGCGCCGCTAAAGCGGTAGATTGCCTGCCAGTCGTCGCCCACTGCAAAGAGGCTGGTGGCGGAATTCTGACGACGCAGCGCCGCCAGCAGAGCCGCACGCTGCGGTGAGATATCCTGGAATTCATCTACCAGAATATGCTTCCACGGGCTGACGAACCGGCCTTTTTCCAGAACGTTGATGGCCTGATGGATAAGCCCGGAAAAGTCGACCGCCTCTTCGGCTTTCAGCGCGGCTTTCCAGGCTTTCAGCAGCGGCGCCATCAATTTAACGCGCTTCTGGAACTGTTCGCGCACCTCTTCGGGCGCGGCGGCTATCATCTCGGCCTGCGAGCCGCCATGCATGCGCATCAGCCCAAGCCAGCGATCGAGCCGGCTCGCCAGCCGTTTGCCCAGCGCCTCGTCTTCCCAGAAATCACCATCATCGACGTCCCATTCCAGTTCGTCGTTAAGCCACTGACGCCACCCCTTCGCCTGCGCTTTTTTCTCGCGGCACTGTTCCCGCCAGGCGTTCAGCAAAAGCTCATGGCGCGCCGCCGTATCGTTTTCCAGTTCGCTGACGCGCGGCGTTTTCCGCCCGCCCTGGCCGATAATCTGCAACGCCAGCGCATGAAACGTGCGCGCGGTAATGGCATCCGTATGCAGCCGGGTTTGCAGGCGCTCTTCCATCTCTCTGGCGGCCTGACGCCCGAAGGCCAGCAGCAGGATCTGCTCCGCCGTCGCCTCGCCGCGCTCGATAAGCCAGCCTGCGCGCGCCACCAGCACTGAGGTTTTGCCGCTCCCCGCGCCCGCCAGCACCAGCAGTGAACTTTCGCCGTTGACGACCGCCCGCGCCTGCGAGGGATTAAGCGGCGAGCTTTCAATATGCGAGAAGAAATCGGCGTAGCGCGTCAGCATGGCGTCGGTATAGGCCTGATTATGCACCAGACGCTTCGCCTCGCTGTCGGCAAGCCAGGCCTGACATTCACGCCAGGCATCGCGGCAGTTATCGAACGCCTCAAGGCGCGATGTCGGCACCGGCAGCGCCTGCAACGCCCTGCGCAACGCGTGACACAGCGCCTCGCTCTCGTCGCGCTTAAGCCATTTCTCCTGGCATTCGCTACTGCGGAGCTTCTCCTGCCAGGCGTTAAGCACGCCTGCCGCCACCTCGCTCATCTCCTGGCTCCACGCCTGCCAGAGGGTCGTCAGATGGTGATAAAAGCGCTGGGTTTCAGCCCACTCGGTGCCGTGCAGGCGCACCACTTTGTTATCCGGGAGCGTAAATCCCAGCTCCCCCCAGACCAGCCCACGGCGGCATTCGATGCCCAGCAACTGATTAAACGGGATCAGATATTCATGCTTATCGCCGGAGACTTTCACCCCGGCGGTGAGGATTTCCGCACGATCATAGGGGTGCTGCGCCAGACGTTTACCCAGAGAGGTTGCTTTCAGTTCCATGAGGCTGCCAGTAAATGGTGTTATGGCGCTAAGTTTACCCGCCTGCGATATCACGCTCCAGACCCAAAACGCGTTACAATTGTTGTGGTTATCATTCCGGCGCTTTGCCGATGCTTTTGAGGTTTTATGCGTACTGTTTTAAATATTCTGAATTTCGTTCTGGGCGGCTTCGCCACGACGTTCTCCTGGCTTGTGGCGACGCTTGTTAGCATCCTTCTGGTGGTGACGCTGCCGCTGACCCGCTCTTGCTGGGAAATCACAAAGCTTTCGCTGCTGCCGTACGGTAATGAAGCGGTGCATGTCGACGAGCTCGATCCGGCAGGGAAAAACGCGCTGCTGAACACGGGCGGCACGCTGCTGAATATTTTCTGGCTGGTGTTTTTCGGCTGGTGGCTGTGCCTGCTGCACATCGCGGCAGGTATTGCGCAGTGTCTGACCATTATCGGCATTCCGGTCGGCATCGCGAATTTTAAAATCGCCGCGATTGCGCTGTGGCCGGTGGGCCGTCGCGTCGTCTCCGTCGAAACGGCCAGGGCCGCCCGCGAAGCTAACGCGCGCCGCCGTTTCCAGTAATTCCGGA
The DNA here is from genome assembly GCF_963888145.1 of Cronobacter sp. EKM101R. Taxonomy (NCBI): domain Bacteria; kingdom Pseudomonadati; phylum Pseudomonadota; class Gammaproteobacteria; order Enterobacterales; family Enterobacteriaceae; genus Cronobacter; species Cronobacter sp. EKM101R. The sequence goes on from NZ_CAWPHW010000062.1 coordinate 11,946, forward strand.
TGCGCTCATGATGCTCAACCCTTTGCTTCACCGCCACGCCTGGAACAGCGCGTGGCTGACCAACGTGCGCATTTTTATCGCGCTATGCGGGACGGCGGCGCTGCCCTGGTGGCTTGGCGAGGCGAAGCTGACTATCCCGCTGACGCTTGGCGTTGTGGCCGCGGCGCTCACCGATCTCGACGACCGCCTGACGGGCCGCTTGCGCAATCTGCTCATAACGCTGGTCAGTTTTTTTATCGCCTCCGCCTCGGTGGAGCTCCTCTTTCCGTGGCCGTGGCTGTTTGCTATCGGGCTGACGGTCTCGACTATCGGTTTTATTTTGCTGGGCGGTCTCGGCCAGCGCTACGCCACGATCGCCTTCGGCGCGCTGCTGATCGCCATCTACACCATGCTCGGGGTTTCATTGTATGAGCACTGGTATCAGCAACCGCTGCTGCTGCTCGCGGGCGCAGTCTGGTACAACCTCCTGACGCTTACGGGCCATCTGCTCTTTCCGGTGCGCCCGCTCCAGGAAAACCTCGCCCGTTGTTATGAACAGCTGGCGCATTATCTGGAAATCAAATCGCGCTTTTTCGACCCGGACATTGAAGATGAAAGCCAGGTGCCGATGATGGAGCTGGCGATGGCGAACAGCCAGCTGGTCGCGACGCTGAATCAGACCAAAGCTTCACTACTGACCCGTCTGCGCGGGGATCGTGGACAGCGCAGCACGCGGCGTACCCTGCACTACTATTTCGTCGCGCAGGATATTCACGAACGCGCCAGCTCGTCGCATATCCAGTACCAGACGCTGCGCGACACCTTCCGCTACAGCGACGTGATGTTTCGCTTCCAGCGGCTGCTTTCGATGCAATCGCAGGCGTGTCAGCAACTGGCGCGCTCTGTCCTGCTGCGCGCGCCCTACCAGCACGATCCGCGTTTCGAACGCGCTTTTACGCATCTCGACGCGGCGCTCGATCGCACCGCGGCGGCGGGCGGTTCGGCATCGGAAATCAAAGCCGTGCGCTTTCTGGTCGCTAATCTGAAAGCGATCGACGCCCAGCTCGCCACCATTGAATCAGAGCAGCCGTTTACGCAGCCCGTCGCCAGCGAGAGCGAGCACAGCCTGTCGGATGACGGTCTGAACGGCTTCAGCGATGTCTGGTTTCGCCTGACCCGCAACCTGACGCCGCAGTCCGCCCTCTTTCGCCATGCGGTACGCATGTCCGTGGTGCTGTGCGTGGGCTACGCCTTTATCCAGTTCACCGGGATGAATCACGGCTACTGGATATTGCTGACCAGCCTGTTTGTGTGCCAGCCGAACTATAACGCCACGCGCCATCGCCTGACGCTGCGCATTATCGGCACGCTGGCGGGTGTCGCGGTCGGCATTCCGGTGCTCTACTTCGTGCCTTCGCTTGAGGGGCAACTGGTGCTGATCGTTATCACCGGCGTGCTCTTCTTTGTCTTCCGGACCGTGCAATATGCGCACGCCACGCTGTTTATCACGCTGCTGGTATTGCTGTGCTTTAACCTGCTGGGCGAAGGGTTCGAGGTGGCGCTGCCGCGCGTGGTGGATACGATAATCGGCTGCGCTATCGCCTGGTGCGCGGTGAGCTTTATCTGGCCTGACTGGCGGTTTCGCCGGTTGCCCGTGGTGCTGGAGCGCGCGCTGAACGCTAACTGCCGTTATCTCGATGCGATCCTTGAGCAGTATCACCAGGGCCGCGATAACCGTCTGGCGTATCGTATCGCCCGTCGCGACGCGCATAACAGCGATGCGGAGCTGGCGTCAGTGGTATCCAATATGTCCAGCGAGCCGCGGGTGAGCGCGCAGATGCGCGATATCGCCTTCCGGTTTCTGTGCCTGAACCATACGCTGACCAGCTATATTTCGGCGCTTGGCGCGCACCGTGAAAAACTGACGCGTCAGGAGATCCTTTCTCTGCTCGACGACGCCGTCTGTTATGTCGACGACGCGCTGCATCATCAGCCCGCGGATGAAACGCGCGTGGAGAAATCATTGACGGAGCTGGCGCAGCGCATCGAACAGATTGAGCCGCGCCAGGAGAGCAAAGAGCCGCTGGTGCTTCAGCAAATCGGGCTGTTGATTTCCCTTTTACCGGAAATCAGCCGTCTCCAGCGTCAGCTCGCTCAGGAGTGATTCTGTACAGAGAGCTGCATAAACCACTCCAGCAGCTCTTCGCGGATATGGACGGGTAATGCCGCTTCATGGGTGCCGATAATGGCGCCCTGTAGCGCATAGAGCACTTGCAGGCTGAGGTTTTTCCGTGCTTTACGCAGCTTCAGCCAGCACTCTTTCGCGCCATATGCGCAGAGCGTCTCCACATCGCGGATCCCGGCTTCCCATAATGACACCTCAAGCTGAACATTAAGGTTGGGCATATCTTTAACCCGCCGCTCTCGGGCGCGCTCGGTTTTCTCCGCCTGCGCGCAGGCCAGCGCCGTTCGGGCGTGTTCGCGCAGCAAGGGCGGCGAATTCCATAACGCTTCATCCACCAGATAATAATTGAGGCTGATGTGACGCCCGCGTCGGGTACAGACCAGCATCGGCGGGTTATGGGCGAGCTGATAGTCGCGACTCTGGTTGCTGGCGCGCAGGTAAAACCGCCCTTCGACGAGCATAGCGAACACGGCGTCATTAATGGCGAGGCTGTAGCCGCCGAACAGTGAACGATGGGTGACATTTCCCAAAGATGAAAGAGTATTCTGCACCCGAACAAGAGTGTCAGACGAGGATTTATCCATGATTATTCCTTTTATATCAACAAGTAACGGATAAAAAATTCCATTAGCTTTTCCCTTAACAGGAACATATGAAAGTTGTGCCCCATGAGCAATCCGAATTTCGTTTTCCGCCGATCGAGATGCAAAATTTGCGAGATGCTTTCCGAAATTTCGATTGATCTTTGGTCGCGCCAGCATTACTGTATATGCATACAGTAACTAGCGAGGCTGGACCTTTATGTACTTTTCTCATCAAAATCGCGCGCATGGCTCACGTCGTCTGGCAAAAGAAACGGCTGATGCTTTGGCTCAGGCTGAAACAAGAGGCCTGATCAGTGAAGTGATGTACAACGAAGACCAGCCGTGGATGACGCAAATGGTGTTGCTGCCGCTCCTGCAGCAGCTCGGATTGCAGTCCCGCTGGCAGCTGTGGCTGACCCCGCAACAGCGTCTGAGCCGCGAGTGGGTCGAATCCGCGGGTCTGCCGCTGACGAAAGTAATGCAGGTCAGTCAAATGAACCCACAGGTGACGCTGGATTCCATGATCCGTGCGCTGGAGACCGGTAACTACAGCGTGGTGATCGCCTGGCTGCATGATGATTTAACGGATGATGAGCATCGCCGTCTGACGGAAGCGGCGGAGAAAGGCAACGCGATGGGTTTCTTAATGCGCCCCGTTCAGCCCTCGCTTCCCGGTGACCGACCACGTTCTGGCTTAAGAATTCACTCAAGAATGGTGCATTAATCCTTTTTAGGATAAATCCTGGCAAAAATTTGTTCGTGTCTCTTTAGCAGAAGCGATAGTGGCGAATGAACGGCCAGACGGGCGCTAATGTCCGGTTCTGCACTTTACGAGTGTTTAAAATTGACGCAAAAATGTTAAATTTTGCTTTCGCAAGTTGTTTTTTTTCATATGCCTGACGGACTTCACACTTGTAAGTTTTCAACTACGTTGTAGACTTTACCTCGCCAGGGTGCTCATCAATAAACCGACAATATCGGTAGAGTAACCATTGAGCTATACCCCGGTGAAGGATTTAACCGTGAACTTTTCCTCAGGAAAAGCGCATGGCCTTTTTGGATGATAACGAGGCGCAAAAAATGAAAAAGACAGCTATCGCGATTGCAGTGGCACTGGCTGGCTTCGCTACCGTAGCGCAGGCCGCACCGAAAGATAACACCTGGTATGCAGGTGGCAAACTGGGTTGGTCCCAGTTCCACGATACCGGCTTTATCCCTAACGACGGCCCGACTCACGAAAGCCAGCTGGGCGCAGGCGCGTTCGGTGGTTACCAGGTTAACCCGTACGTTGGTTTCGAAATGGGCTACGACTGGCTGGGCCGCATGCCGTATAAAGGCGACACTGTAAACGGCGCTTTCAAAGCACAGGGCGTACAGCTGACCGCTAAACTGGGTTACCCGGTAACCGACGATCTGGACGTTTACACCCGTCTGGGCGGCATGGTATGGCGTGCTGACTCCTCTTCTAACATCGGCGGCGACGACCACGACACTGGCGTTTCTCCGGTATTCGCTGGCGGCGTTGAGTGGGCAATGACCCGTGACATCGCTACCCGTCTGGAATACCAGTGGGTTAACAATATCGGTGACGCGCAGACTGTTGGCGCTCGTCCGGACAACGGCATGCTGAGCGTAGGTGTTTCCTACCGTTTCGGTCAGCAGGAAGATGCAGCTCCGGTTGTAGCTCCGGCTCCGGCTCCGGCTCCGGAAGTACAGACCAAGCACTTCACTCTGAAGTCTGACGTTCTGTTCAACTTCAACAAAGCGACCCTGAAACCGGAAGGTCAGCAGGCGCTGGATCAGATGTACTCTCAGCTGAGCAACCTGGATCCGAAAGACGGTTCCGTCGTGGTTCTGGGCTTCACCGACCGTATCGGTTCTGACTCTTACAACCAGGGTCTGTCCGAGAAACGTGCTCAGTCTGTTGTTGACTACCTGATCTCCAAAGGTATCCCGTCCAACAAGATCTCCGCACGTGGTATGGGCGAATCCAATCCGGTCACTGGCAACACCTGTGACAACGTGAAACCTCGTGCAGCTCTGATCGAGTGCCTGGGTCCGGATCGTCGCGTAGAGATCGAAGTTAAAGGCGTTAAAGACGTTGTAACTCAGCCTCAGGCTTAAGTTAAACGTTAAGAAAAACCCCGCCACGGCGGGGTTTTTTGTTTTCTGGAAGCGTTATGACAGGGATGGGTTTCATAAGAAGCGCGTGTAATCCTTGTTACCTTTGGCCTGAACCGTGCGGTTCAGCCAGCAGAGCGTTATCAACGAGCAGTAAAACGAATAACTGCATTACACCTTTCAAACCCCGCTCGGGTTACTCTTTCTTGCCCAGCAATGCCTGTAAATCCTGCTTCAGCGTCGACATGTGGTTTTCATATTTCTCTTTACGCTCGGCGTCTTCTATCAGCTGAACAATCGTTTCTGAAAGCGTGACGCCGCGACGCTGCGCGAGCCCCGCGAGCCGCTGCCAGACCATAAACTCCAGGTCGATGGACTTTTTACGGGTATGCTGATGCTCAGCATTAAAATGCCGCTTACGACGGGCGCGAATCGTCTGCTTCAGGCGGTTTTGCAGCGCCGGATTCATATGCTGATCAATCCAGCCCAGCACTCTTACCGGTTCGTTTTCCATACCCAGCAAGAGATCCACCGCCTCTTTCGCCGCGCTGGCTTCGACATAACGGGTAATGAGCTCGCCTTCACGATGCTTCTTCACCAGATATTTCCACTTCCAGCCGCTTTCGAGGTTTTCGAGTTGTTGGTATTTCATTGCGATCTCAGGATGACCGTGTAACTCATTTCAGGATAACAGTTTTTTTTCGTTTCGCTGAGGGGAAATAATCGTCTGTGACGCATGGGGAGATTCTGCAGGGCAATATTGGCTTTTCCGGTGTGTTGACCCGCCCATTACGCTATAATCTCGCCTTTTACATCTGACTAAAAAACCTCGACATTGACCATTAACAGACTTACATCACAAGCGCTTGTACCCGATACGGAGACCTTCCAGTCCCGGTTCGCTGAAATGGATGCCGGTTTTGCGGCCGCGCTTGATTTTGAGGCGCTTCAGCCTCGCCTTTACGACGGACTGAGCCAGCTATGCGCTCCACGTCCTTTAAATGATTTCATGCTGGTAAAGGCTGACGAAGAGAAGCCTTTACTGGAGCTTATCGCCAGCACCGCGAAAGCCCTGTTGCCGCCCCAGCCAGAGCTGGTCGGCGGTCACTATCTTATTGAAAACCAAAATATCACCCTGACACCACCCACCGGAACGCCGGGCGATTTCGCAGTGCTTCGCGACGTGGTTGTCGCCAACTGGGCTGAAGCAGGCGAGCTGTTCGGTTGCGTCAGACAGTTTGCTGGCCAGATTTCACTTGAGCCCGGCCTCGTGCATAAAGCGAACGGCGGCATTCTGGTCGTGTCGCTGAAAACGCTGCTGCTGCAACCGCTTTTGTGGCTGCGCCTGAAGCAGATGGTCATCACTAAACGCTTCGACTGGGTCGCGCCGGACGAGACGCGCCCGCTGCCGGTGTCTGTCCCTCCCCTGCCTCTTAATCTTCGCGTCGTGCTGGTAGGCGATCGCGAATCGCTGGCGGATTTCCAGGAGATGGAGCCTGTGCTCGCGCAGCAGGCCATCTACAGCGAATATGAAGACGATCTGCAAATCAGTGATGAAGAAGATATCACGCTCTGGTGCAACTGGGTCTGCGCGCAGGCAGCGGAGCAGCAGTTGCCCGCGCCGGCAAGCGACGCCTGGCCCCTGCTCATCCGGGAAGCCGTGCGCTACACCGGCGACCAGGAAACGCTGCCGATCGACCCGCTCTGGATGGCGCGTCAGTTAACGGAAGTCGCCGCCTTCTGCGACGAGGCGACGTTCAGCGCGGCGCAATTTTCCGACATGCTGGCGCGCCGCGCCTGGCGTGAAGGCTATCTTGCAGAGCGTATGCAGGATGAAATTCTGCTCGGACAGCTTCTGGTTGAAACCGAAGGCGAACGTATCGGTCAGATTAACGCGCTCTCGGTGGTTGAATTTCCGGGGCATCCGCGCGCGTTCGGCGAGCCGTCGCGTATCAGTTGCGTAGTGCATGTCGGCGATGGCGAATTTACCGATATCGAACGCAAAGCGGAACTCGGCGGGAACATTCACGCCAAGGGCATGATGATCATGCAGGCGTTTCTGATGGCGGAGCTGGATCTTGAGCAGCAGATGCCCTTCTCCGCCTCGCTGACGTTCGAGCAGTCCTACAGCGAAGTGGACGGCGACAGTGCCTCGATGGCGGAACTGTGCGCGCTTATCAGCGCGCTGGCCAATGCGCCGCTTAACCAGCAGATTGCCATTACCGGCTCGGTGGATCAGTTTGGCCGCGCGCAGCCGGTCGGCGGGCTTAATGAGAAAATCGAAGGCTTCTTTACCGTCTGTCAGGCCCGCGGCTTAACAGGCAAACAGGGCGTGATTATTCCTTCCGCCAACGTGCGTCATTTATCGTTATGTCAGGCGATTCTGGACGCAGTCGATGAAGGGCAATTTTCCATCTGGGCCATTGATGATGTCACAGATGCGCTACCCTTATTAACCACTCTCCCGTGGGATGGCGAAGGCCAGACGACGCTGCTTGGGATTATTGGCGAGCGAATCGCTCAGGCGACGCAGCAGGATATCCGCCAGCGTCCGTGGCCGTTACGCTGGATGAACTGGTTTAACCACAACTGATCGGACTTGTTCAGCGTACACGTGTTAGCTAACCTGCGGGCTTCACTAAAATAAGGCATACTGAGAACATGGTAGACAAACGCGAATCCTATACGAAAGAAGACCTTCTTGCCTCCGGGCGCGGCGAACTGTTCGGCGCGAACGGCCCGCAACTGCCGGCACCCAACATGTTGATGATGGACCGCGTGGTGAAAATGACCGAAGCCGGCGGTAACTTTGATAAGGGTTACGTGGAAGCGGAACTGGATATCAATCCTGATATGTGGTTCTTTGGTTGCCATTTTATCGGCGATCCGGTGATGCCGGGCTGCCTCGGTCTCGATGCCATGTGGCAGCTGGTCGGCTTCTATTTAGGCTGGCTGGGCGGCGAAGGTAAAGGCCGTGCGCTGGGCGTGGGCGAAGTGAAATTTACCGGCCAGATACTGCCGACGGCGAAAAAAGTGACCTACCGTATCCACTTCAAACGCATCGTAAACCGTCGTCTGGTGATGGGCATTGCCGATGGCGAAGTGCTGGTGGACGGCAAACAGATTTACACCGCGACTGACCTGAAAGTGGGCCTATTCCAGGACACGTCTGCATTCTGATAGCCTCTCACGGCTCCTCAGAAAGGCGAAACCTCCGCAGTGCGGAGGTTTCTTTTTAAAGAGACAAGCTCACGCAATCTGAGCCCTGTCCTCCATGGCTTCTCGCCAGCCTCCCAGCCAATAAGACCTCTGATTCAGGGTCTGGTAAGGACACATTTCTTTGGAGCGTCCGGTGATACCGGCCTGATAACCACGATGATGTGCCCGTTCCAGGCGATCTCTTTTTTGTCTCTTCATGCCTCGTTTCCCTCATTTCAGGTCTGGTGGAAAAGAAAACAGTGATTACATTTTGCGCAATCACCCTTTACGAATACCTGCAAAGTCCAGGAACGTCAATGCGCAAAATTCACGCCAATGTCATATTTGTGAGCTACTTTGGATAACATTTATACAAAAAATGAGGGCGCGATGAGCTTATCTGACTGGCATAAAACAAAAAGCCGCCGCCCTCTTTAAGAAGAAGACGACGGCTTTTAACATCATTCAAATTTTTTATGGCTGACGAGCAACCTCATCAGCAATAGTTTTCGCCTGCTGCTGCCAGGCTTGTGCGAGGGTTTTCACCATCGCGTCATAACCATCCTCTTGCTGCTTAAGTTCGGTATAGAAAGGCCGCTTAATGAGCTGCCCCTTATGCTTAAGCAACCATTCCCCGCTCACGATCACCCGCCCGTCATACCGGCCATGAAAGCCGGTCACGTTGACGTTCAGCGTATCCTGCTCCGCCCCCAGCGGCTGAGCGGAAACCACCCAGCCCGGCAGCGTGGCGCTCAGGTTGGTCACCAGCGTATTGCGTAGTTGCTGATCCAGCGGGCTCGCCCACAAGTTCTGACTGGCAATCACATACTGCACGTCGGTGGTCTGATAGACCACGCCGTTACCTGCCAGGTAATCGGGCACCGATACCTGTTCCACCCACAGCAGGTGCTGGCTGTTCATTGAGGCACTGTGCGCCACCGGCGCGGTAGACGCCGGGAGCTGATACCAGGTGGTTTCCTCTGTGCTGCTACAGGCGCTCAGTAGCGCAACGGCGACAAGCGGGAGCCATTTTTTCATTCTTTCGCCCTCTTCGGCTGCGGGTCCTTTTTCTCTTTCGATTCGAATACCAGCGCGTTGCTCTTCTCATTAAGCGTACGCAGTACCGGCTGAAGCTCACGCAACACCTGATCCAGACGCTGCATATCCGCCACCATTTTGTTATAGGCGGCAGAGCCTGGCTGGAAGCCCTGCATGCTGCGATTAAGCTCGCGCAGCGTTTTTTGCATGTCCGCTGGCAAATCCTGCGCCGACTGGCTGGACGTCAGTTGGTTCAGGTTATCAAGCGTCGTCTGCAGACGGCGCATGGTGCGCTGGCTTTCCGAGAGCGTATTCGTGGCCTGTTCAATCATCGGGTTGAGCGGCAGATTGTTTATCTTATCCAGCGTATCCATCAGACGCTGCTGGATCTGCGCCAGTCCGCTACTTACCGTCGGGATCACCGGGTAGCCGTTGAATGTCGCCATGTCAGTGACCGGCGGCGCTTTCGGGTAGAAATCCAGGTCGACAAACAGTTGCCCGGTCACCAGATTGCCGGTTTTGAGCGTCGCGCGAAGACCTTTCTTCAGCAGATCGTGCATATGGCTGGCGATATTCGGGTCTTCGCCAATCTGATTCGCCAGCCGTTCCGGCTCAATGCGTACCAGTACCGGAATACGGTAATCGGTCGTCACCGCCTGATGCAGGCCAGGCACAAAGAACGGCACCTGCGCGACAGTCCCGAGACGAATGCCGCGGAATTCCACCGGCGCGCCGGGCTGCAGGCCGCGAATGGTATCTTTAAAGAACATCAGATAGTCGATATGTTCGGTATAGAGCGATTCCTGAATGCTGCGCTGGTCATCATAGAGGGTAAAAGCGGTTTTCTCAGCTACCGGCTGCCCGAGTTCCCAGCCATCCGGCACGTCAAAGCTGACGCCGCCGCTAAACAGCGTACTGAGCGAGCCCATCTCCACGCGCATACCGGAAGAACTGAGATCGACCGCGATCCCGCTGTCTTTCCAGAAACGCACGTTGCTGGTCACCAGACGATCGTTCGGCGCATTGATAAAGAGCTGATAACTGATGGAGCGTTTTTGCGGGTCGAACGTGCTGGTTTCTACCGAGCCGACGCGATAACCACGGAACAGCACCGGATCGCCAGGATTAAGTTGTCCGGCTTTGCTGCTGTCGAGGATAACCCGAATGCCTTTAGCATCCGGCGGCGCCAGCGGCGGCGCATCCAGCAGTTTGTAGGACTCCGGCGCGCTGCCTTTCGAGCCCGGCTGAAGTTCAATGTAGGCGCCGGACAAAAGCGTGTTCAGCCCGGTAACGCCCTCGCGTCCGATCTGCGGCTTGACCACCCAGAAGGCGGTATCGCCGTACAGGAGTTTTTCCATGCCAGGGTTCATACGCGCTTTGATTTCGACGTGATGTAAATCGTCGGTCAGTACGGCGCTTTCCACCACGCCGACATCCACGCTGCGGCTCTTGATGGTGGTTTTCCCGCCTTCGATGCCTTCTGCGTTGGTGGTCATCAGCGTCACCACCGGCCCCTGATGGCTGTAGTGATAAAACAGGATCCAGGCGCCGATAAGCGCGGTAATTATTGGGAAGATCCAGACCGGCGACCAGTTTTTCACCTTCTTAATCTTCGCTTCCCCGCGATTATTTTCCATGTTCGGGTAACTCCTCATAACTTGAATCAGGCACACGGTCCCAGGAAAGACGCGGGTCGAAGGTCATGGCGGCGAACATGGTGATAATCACCACCATCGCAAACATAACTGCTCCCCAGGCCGGGTAAATATTCATCAGCGCGCCCATGCGCACCAGCGCGGAGAGCACGGCAATCACAAAGACGTCGATCATCGACCAGCGGCCGACGAACTCCACTACTTCATACATCAGATGCATTCGTTCGCGCTCCTGACGCCCGTAACCTTTGGCGTCAAGGCACAGCCAGCCGAGGGCGATCATCTTAAGCGTCGGCACCATAATACTGGCGATGAAAATCACCAGCGCTACCGGGTAAGAGCCTTCATTCCAGATGAGGATCACGCCCGCGATAATGGTGGAGGGCATTCTGTCACCCAGCAGATCGGTAATCATGATGGGCAGCAGATTCGCGGGCAGATAAAGCATGATGGAGCAAATGAGCAGCGAGACGGTCCACTGCAGGCTGTGTTTACGGCGTACATGGGCGTGGGTATGGCAGCGCGGGCAGCGGCCCTCATCGCCGGGAAGGATGGCGGTGCAGCACGGACAGGCCCGCAGTCCCTGACGGATACCGGCGACGCCCACTTTTAGCGGCTGAGCCACCGGCGGCATCGGCGCGATATCATCCCAGAGCCAGCGGCGATCCACGCACTGGAAAGCGCGCAACTGTAATATGCAGAACAGACACCAGGGGATAAAGCTGCTGCCAATGCCGATATCGCCATAGGCAATCAGCTTCACAAAGCTCACCAGCACGCCCGCGAGGAAGATTTCGGCCATGCCCCAGCTACGTAGCTGAAACAGCACGCGGGCCATGGCGATTTTAAGCCGCGGCGGCAGCGTGACGCGGTTGACCAGCAACAGGATTGTGACCAGACAGAACGCCGGCACGAGCTGGACAAACAGCATGAACAGCGAGCCAAGGCTCGCATAGTCTTCATTAAACAGGACGCGAGGGATTTCCAGCAGCGTCACTTCGCTGCTAACGCCCGCCGCTTCCATATTGACGAAGGGAAAAAGGTTAGAGAGCAGCAGCATGAACAGCGCGGCCAGCGCATATGCCGTAGGGCGCTGGCGGGGTGCCGCCCACTCGACAACCAGCGTCGTGTCGCAGCGGGGGCAATGCGCCTTTTGCCCCGGCGCCAGCGCCGGGAGCTTTACCAGAAGATCGCATTGCGGGCAGAGCATATGCTCGCCCGCATGATGACGTTCACGCATGCGGGTTCCTGAATAATCAGCTGTTTTTAAGTGATTCAAGATATTCCCAGCGCTCGAACGCTTCTTCCAGCGCGGCTTCGGCGGCGCTCAGCTGCGCCAGCACATCCTGCGTAACGTCATGAGGCTGGTTAAAGAACGCCGCATCGCTGACTTTCGCCTGCAGGGCCTCAAGCTCTGCCTCCAGCGTCTCCAGACGGGCGGGCAGCTGTTCCAGTTCGCGCTGCAAGTTATAGCTTAGTTTGTTGCTGCCTCGTTTAACAGTTTCTGCCTTCGACTCCGCAGCGGGCTCCGCTTTTTTCGCTGTCGACTGCTGCATCGTGCGCGATGAGGCCTGCTGGCCGCGGGCGTCGTGATAGCCGCCTACATACTGACCGATGCGGCCTTCGCCTTCGAAAATCCAGCATTCGGTTACGGTGTTGTCCACAAACTGACGGTCATGGCTCACCAGCAGTACGGTGCCCTGATAACTGTCGATAAGCTCTTCCAGCAGCTCGAGCGTTTCCACGTCGAGGTCGTTGGTCGGTTCATCGAGGATCAGCAGGTTGCTGGGCTTGAGGAACAGACGCGCCAGCAGCAGGCGGTTACGTTCACCGCCGGAGAGCGCGCGCACCGGCGTCATGGCGCGCTTCGGATGGAACAGGAAGTCCTGCAGATAGCCAAGCACGTGGCGCGGCTTGCCGTTCACCATTACTTCCTGTTTGCCTTCGGCGAGGTTGTCCATCACCGTGCGTTCCGGATCCAGCTCCGCGCGGTGCTGGTCGAAGTACGCGACTTCCAGCTTAGTGCCGCAATGCACCCGGCCGCTGTCGGCCTTAAGCTGGCCGAGCATCAGTTTGAGCAGCGTGGTTTTACCACAGCCGTTCGGCCCCACCAGCGCGATTTTATCGCCGCGCTGCACCTGGGCGGAGAAATCGCTCACCAGCACTTTCTCGCCGACACGGTAGTTGACGTTTTCCATCTCAAAGACGATTTTGCCGGAGCGGGTCGCCTCTTCCACCTGCATCTTCGCGCTGCCCATCACTTCACGGCGCTCGCCGCGTTCGCGACGCATCGCCTTGAGCGCGCGCACGCGGCCCTCGTTACGGGTACGACGCGCTTTGATGCCCTGGCGGATCCACACTTCTTCCTGCGCCAGCTTGCGGTCGAACTCCGCGTTTTGCAGATCTTCGACGCGCAGCGCTTCTTCCTTCGCCACCAGATACTTATCGTAGTCGCCCGGATAAGAAACCAGTTTGCCGCGGTCGAGATCGACGATGCGTGTCGCCATGTTGCGAATAAACGAACGGTCGTGCGAGATAAACACGATGCTGCCGGAGAACGATTTCAGGAAGTTCTCCAGCCAGTCGATAGTCTCGATGTCCAGATGGTTAGTCGGCTCGTCGAGCAGCAGCACGCGCGGCGCGCTGACCAGCGCCCGGCCCAGCGCCGCTTTACGCAGCCAGCCGCCCGAGAGCGACGCCAGCGGCGTATCGGCATCCAACTCCAGCTGCGCGAGGACTTCGGTGATGCGGTTTTCAAGCTGCCACAAGTCGTGGTGCTCCAGCATCTCCTGCACTTTTGCGAGTTCTGACAGGTTTTTATCGCTTGGATCGCTCATGACCAGATGCGAAATCTGATGATAACGCTTCAGGTATTCAGCCTGCTCCGCCACGCCTTCCGCGACGAAATCATAAACGGTGCCCGCAACGTTACGCGGCGGATCCTGTTGCAGACGCGCCACGACCAGATCCTGCTCATAGATCAGGCGGCCATCATCCAGCGGCAACTCATGGTTGAGGATTTTCATCAGGGTCGATTTACCGGCCCCGTTGCGCCCCACCAGGCAGACACGCTCATTTTCTTCGATATGCAGTTCGGCATTATCGAGCAGCGGCGCATCGCTGAAAGAGAGCCAGGCGCCATGCATACTGATTAACGACATAATTCTTTATTCCTTGGTCTGGTGAGTAACAAGCCAGCAGTTGTGGATCTGGCGGTTGCGCGCGAAGTCCTGAGAGAGCGTTTTTTGTGTGATGTCTTGCGCTTTCAGGCCCAGGGCCGCAAGCCCTTCGTGATCCATCTTGAACCCACGCTTGTTATTGGAAAACATAATCGTCCCGTCGCGACGCAGCAGACGCTTGAGATCTTTCATCAGACGCAGATGATCGCGCTGCACGTCGAACGTCTCTTCCATACGTTTGGAGTTAGAGAACGTCGGCGGATCGATAAAGATCAGGTCGAACTGCTCATCGCTCTCGGCAAGCCAGCTCAGGCAGTCGGCCTGAATCAGACGATGCGCGCGGCCGCTCAGCCCGTTAAGGCGTAAGTTGCGCTCCGCCCACTCCAGATAAGTGCGTGACATATCCACCGTGGTGGTAGAGCGCGCGCCGCCGAGGCCCGCATGGACGCTGGCGCTGCCGGTGTAGGAGAAGAGATTCAGGAAATCTTTGCCTTTGCTCATCTGGCCGAGCATCCGGCGCGCGATGCGGTGATCGAGGAACAAGCCGGTATCGAGATAATCCGTCAGGTTGACCAGCAGGCGCGCGTTAAACTCATGCACTTCCATAAACTCGCCCTTCTGGGCCAGTTTCTCATACTGATTTTTGCCTTTCTGGCGTTCGCGGGTTTTCAGCACCAGCTTATTCGGCGCCAGGCCAAGCACCGACAGCGTGGCGGCAATCACGTCAAACAGACGCTGACGCGCTTTTTCGGGCTCAATGGTTTTAGGCGGCGCATATTCCTGAATCACGACCCAGTCGGCGTAGCGGTCTACCGCCACGTTGTAGTCCGGCAGGTCGGCATCATACAGGCGATAACATTCAATGCCTTCCTGTTTCGCCCACTTATCCAGCTTCTTCAGATTTTTACGCAGGCGATTGGCGTAATCTTCCGCCACCTGGGCTGGCGCGGCGCCCGGCTGCGTCGGCGCCAGACGATAGTTTTTCTGTACGCAATCAAGCGGGCCGTTTTTCGCTTTGAACTGGCGGTCAGCGCGCAGTTGCAGGCAGCTCAAGAGCTCCGGCGAGGCGCTAAACAGCGACAGGTTCCAGCCGCCGAACTGGTTTTTCATGATGCGGCCCAGCAGGCTGTGCAGCGCAATCAGCGCCGGTTCGCTCTCCAGACGCTCGCCGTAAGGCGGGTTGCTGATAACGGTGCCGGTCGGCCCTTCCGGCAGCGGGTTGGTCAGATTCGCCACATCCTGAGCTGAGAACGCAATGATGTCGGCAAGCCCGGCGCGACGGGCGTTGGTGCGGGCGCGCTCAATCACGCGCGGATCGTTATCGGAGCCATAGAAGCGCGAGGCGTACTCGCTGAGGCCGCGACGCGCACGCACCTGCGCCTCGGTTTTCACTTCTTTCCAGACGCTCTCGTCATGCTGCGCCCAACCGTTAAAGCCCCAGTGGGTGCGGTGCAGTCCTGGCGCGCGATCGGTGGCTATCATCGCCGCCTCAATCAGCAGCGTGCCGGAGCCGCACATCGGGTCAAGCAGCGGGGTGCCTGGCTCCCAGCCGGAGCGCATCACAATCGCCGCCGCCAGGTTCTCTTTGATGGGCGCCTGGCCGGTGCGATCGCGATAGCCGCGCTGGTGCAGGCCTTCGCCGCTAAGATCGATAGCGATGCTGGCGGTGTCTTTATTCAGCCAGACATTAATACGCAGATCCGGCAGCTCGCGATCGACGCTCGGACGCGGCAGATTTTTACGGGTAAAGGCGTCGACAATCGCGTCTTTAACCTTCATGGCGCCATACTGGCTGTTGCGAATGGTGTCGTTAAGACCGCTGAAATGAACGGCAAACGTGGCGTCGGGCGCGAAAATGCTCGTCCAGTCGATAGCCTGAACGCCCAGATAAAGATCCAGGTCGCTGTAAACCGCGCATTCGCCAAGCGGCAGCAGGATACGCGACGCCAGGCGACTCCACATCAGGCTTTGATAAACCAGAGCCGCATCGCCCTGAAAATGCACGCCTCCCTGAACCACCTGGCACTCTTGCGCGCCCAGGTTTTCCAGTTCAGTTTTTAACAGCTCTTCGAGCCCACGCGCCGTACTGGCAAACAAAGCATTCATATCGTCACTTCAGTAAAAAGAAAATAGTGGCGCATTATAGCCAATCCCGCACGCATGTCATAAAGTTGCCCTTCTATTTCTTATGCCGGGAGGGCATACGCCATGGTTTTATCGCAGCTTTTTATTCATCCGGTGAAATCGATGCGTGGGTTGCAGGTCTCCCACGCGCTGGCGGACGTGAGCGGCCTCGCCAGTGACCGCGCGTTTATGGTGACGGAAACCGATGGCACCTTTATTACCGCGCGCCAGTATCCGCAAATGGTGCTCTTCACGCCCGCACTGCTGCCGGACGGGCTGCACCTCACGGCACCCGATGGCAGCTGCGCCGCGGTTCGCTTCAATGATTTTGAAGCCGCCCCCGCGCCGACGGAAGTCTGGGGCAACCATTTCACCGCGCTTATCGCGCCTGCGAGCATCAACCAGTGGCTGAGCGGCTTTTTCGGCCGTGACGTGCAGTTGCGCTGGGTTGGCCCGTCGCTCACGCGCCGCGTGAAACTCCATCCCGGCGTGCCGCTCGGTTTCGCCGACGGCTTCCCGTATCTGCTCGCTAACGAGGCCTCGCTGCGCGATCTGCAAAAGCGCTGTCCGGCGGGCGTGGCGATGAATCAGTTTCGCCCGAATCTGGTCGTTTCTGGCGTTGAGGCGTGGGCGGAGGATACCTGGAAAGTGATCCGCATCGGCGAAGTCGTGTTTGACGTCGCCAAACCGTGCAGCCGCTGCGTCTTTACCACCGTCAGCCCCGAGCGCGGGCGTAAACACCCGAGCGGCGAACCGCTGGCGACGCTGCAAAAATTCCGCACGGCGCTGGATAACGGCGATGTCGACTTCGGCCTGAACCTGATTGCCCGTAATAGCGGCGTGATCCGCGCAGGCGATCGCGTTGAAGTCCTTTCGACCGGCCCGGCACGGCTTTATGGCGCAGGCGACGTGGAAGAGAGCGTCATGCCGGTAACAAGCGCGGCGGCGCAGGTGTCTGTCGAATGGGAAGGCAAGTGCTTTAACGGGAATAATCAGCAGGTGGTGCTGGAGCAGCTTGAACAGCAAGGCATTCGGGTGCCCTACTCCTGCCGCGCCGGGATTTGCGGCAGCTGCCGCGTGACGCTGCTGGAAGGGGAAGTGACGCCGCTTAAGAAAAGCGCGCTGAGTGACGATGGCACCTTCTTAAGCTGTAGCTGCGTGCCGGCAGGCCCGGTACGGCTCGCGCGTTAAACGGCCTGATCGAGGCTCAACGATGGCGCGCTCGCCAGCGGTTTGAGCCTGTCGTTCATCACTTTAATCGCATCTCCTAACTGCATCGCGCGGCCCGCGAGCGTCAACCCAGGCTGCGCCAGAAGGCAGAGCGTGGCGTTATCGCCAGGTTCAACCACCAGCAGATTCACGGCCTCGCCGCTGTCGCTCAGCCACACGCACGCGGCATCGCCGCAGCCAGGCGACCATTCAGCGTCGTCATGGGCTAAGAAGTGCCAGCTTTTCGGCATCTGGGGTTTAAGAAAACGGATAGCGACGAGGGCGTTCAGTACCAGTTCGGCGCGCTGTTCAGCGGCAAGGGGAAGGTCACGGCATTTTTCATCGAAGGAGAACCAGAGCGCGGCGTCATCCACGCAGAATCCAGCAGGATCGAACGCGTCGGGGGTCAACATTTTGCGGGCAAAACGCGAGCGAAACAGCATGCCGTTGGCCAGATCGAGCATCATCCGGTCGTGCTCATCATCGTAATACCATCGCCAGTTATCGTCCGGCTTTATGCGCATCATTACCCCCTGGTGCGATGAAACTCAAAATTATTTCCCTTATTTTGCCGCTTCGTTTATTCCCTCATTACGCTAATGACAATGACGTTTAAATTAGCAACAACCGCGGAATATAAAACAACCAGGGCTGAAAATAAAGCCCTGGTGGTCTCATATAGGGAAATGCTTAAAGGTGGGTCACAATTTCTTTAACGAGCGGCGGGCCTTTGAAAATAAAGCCGGAATAGATCTGAATAAGCGAAGCGCCAGCCGCCATTTTTTCGCGCGCGGCGATGACGGAATCAATACCGCCGACGCCGATAATCGGCAGACGCCCTTGCAGCTCCTGATTTAACAGGCGAATGATTTCCGTACTTTTTAATTGCAGAGGACGACCGCTTAATCCGCCCGTTTCATCGCAATATTTCATGCCCTGCACCAGACTGCGATCCAGCGTGGTATTGGTCGCAATAACCCCATCAATATTATGGCGCACCAGGCTGTCAGCCACCTGGATCAATTCTTCTACAGAAAGATCCGGCGCGATCTTTACGGCTACCGGCACATATTTATGGTGCTTTTGCGAAAGCACTTGCTGCTGATTTTTAATGGCGGCGAGAAGATCGTCCAGCGCTTCGCCATATTGCAGCGAACGCAGACCGGGGGTATTCGGCGACGAGATATTGATTGCGATATACCCGGCATAGGGAAACACCTTCTCCATACAGATCAGGTAGTCATCTTTTCCCTGCTCTACGGGCGTATCTTTATTTTTCCCGATATTAATGCCGAGCACGCCGTCAAAATGCGCTTTTTTGACGTTCTCCACCAGGTTGTCCACGCCGAGATTATTAAAGCCCATGCGGTTAATCAGCCCCTCCGCCTCGACCAGACGGAACAGACGCGGCTTGTCGTTGCCCGGCTGCGGACGCGGCGTCACAGTGCCTATCTCAACGGCGCCAAACCCCATCGCGCCAAGCGCGTCGATGCACTCGCCGTTTTTATCAAGGCCAGCGGCGAGCCCCAGCGGGTTCTTAAACGTCAGCCCCATGCAGGTAACCGGTTTTGACGGCACTTTCTGGCGCAGCAGCGCTTCAAGTGGCGTGCCGGTGATGCGGCGCATCTGCTGGAAGGTAAATTCGTGAGCGCGCTCGGGGTCGAGCTGAAACAGGGCTTTTCGAACGAAGGGGTAGTACATGAACTCTCCTGGATTCCCGGTGTGCAAACCGGGGCGCTATTATCTGCGATCCGCTTCACAAAGGGAATTGACCTGCGGCAAAAAAGGCCCTGAGAAAGCAAACGTTTTCCTTTTTCTGCCCGAATATGCGTTTTTCGGCAAAGCATCGCCGATATTTTTAGTTTCTCACGGCCAGCCCCTCTGCCACTATCCTCTCATATTGTTATTAATGTTAATTAAAAACCGTATTTTGGTTATAAGGAGGTGGTATGCGGGTTATTACTCTGGCGGGAAGCCCACGCTTTCCTTCACGCTCCAGCGCCCTGCTCTCATATCTGGCGGGTGAACTTACCCGGCTGGATGTCGAAGTCTGTCACTGGCATATCCAGAATTTCGCGGCAGAGGATCTGCTCTACGCGCGCTTCGACAGCCCGGCGCTGCAGACGCTTATTGAACAGCTTCAGCAGGCCGACGGCGTCATCATCGCCACCCCTATCTATAAAGCGTCGTTTTCCGGCGCGCTGAAGACGCTGCTCGATCTGCTGCCCGAACGGGCTCTTGATAAGAAAGTGGTGCTGCCGGTCGCGACCGGCGGCTCGGTAGGCCATCTGCTGGCGCTGGACTACGCGCTCAAACCCGTGCTCAACGCGTTGAAGGCGCAGGAGATCCTGCATGGCGTCTTCGCCGATGACAGCCAGGTGCTGGATTATCACCACCAGCCGCGCTTTTCCCCCCTGTTACAAACGCGTCTTGACGACGCGCTGGAGACTTTCTGGCAGGCGCTGACACGCCGCCATCTGGCGACCCCTGCGCCGCAATCCACAAGGAGAACGTTACATGCTTAATCTTTTGCGCCGCCGCGCCGCGCCGCTGTTGGCAGCCAGCCTCACGCTTTTCGCCGCGGGCGTCAGCGCCGCTGCGCCGCAGCCGGAAGCGCTGCGCATCGGTTATCAGAAAGGGTCCGTCAGTATGGTGCTGGCGAAAAGCCATCATCTGCTTGAGCAACGTTATCCGCATACCACAATCACCTGGGTTGAATTCCCGGCGGGCCCGCAGCTGCTTGAGGCGCTGAATGTCGGCAGTATCGATCTCGGCAGTACCGGCGACATTCCGCCGATCTTCGCCCAGGCGGCGGGCGCAGACCTGGTCTATATCGGCAGCGAGCCGCCGAAGCCGAAAGCCGAGGTGCTGCTGGTTGCTGAAAACAGCCCGATTAAAAGCGTCGCCGAACTGAAAGGCCATAAAGTCGCGTTCCAGAAAGGCTCCAGCTCCCACAACCTGCTGCTGCGCGCGCTGCAAAAAGCCGGGCTGAAATTTACCGATATTCAGCCGGTGTACCTGACGCCCGCCGATGCGCGCGCCGCGTTTACGCAGGGTAATGTCGACGCCTGGGCTATCTGGGATCCTTACTACTCCGCCGCGCTCATTCAGGGTGGCGTGCGGGTGCTGACCGACGGCACCGATCTCGATCTCACCGGATCGTTCTATCTCGCCTCTCGCCCCTACGCGCAGAAATATGGCGAATTCCTGACCGGCGTGCTGGAGAGCTTCAGCGAAGCGGACGCCCTGACCCGCAGCCAGCGCAAAGCGAGCGTGAAACTGTTCGCGCAGAGCATCGGGCTGCCGGAGCCGGTGATTGAGCTCTATTTCGATCACCGTCCGCCGACGCGCATCACGCCGGTCAATGAAGAAACGGCCGTGCGCCAGCAGCACACCGCCGATCTGTTTTATGACAACCATCTGGTTCCAAAGAAAGTTGATATCCGCAGCCGCATCTGGTCCGGCGCTACTGAAGGAGCGAAATCATGAGTCTGAATCTGTTCTGGTTTTTACCGACCCACGGGGATGGCCACTATCTCGGTAGCGACGCGGGCGCCCGCCCGGTGGATCACGGTTACCTGCAACAAATCGCGCAGGCCGCCGACCGTCTTGGATTTACGGGCGTGCTGATCCCGACCGGGCGTTCCTGCGAGGATGCGTGGCTGGTGGCAGCCTCCATGATCCCGGTGACCCAGCGGCTGAAGTTTCTGGTCGCGTTGCGCCCGTCGGTGGTGTCGCCGACCGTCGCGGCGCGTCAGGCGGCGACGCTGGACAGGCTTTCCAACGGCCGCGCGCTCTTTAACCTGGTGACCGGCAGCGATCCGCAGGAGCTCGCCGGTGACGGCGTGTTCCTCGATCACACCGCGCGTTATGAGGCGTCGGCGGAGTTCACCCGCGTCTGGCGCCGCCTGCTTGAAGGCGAAAAGGTCGATTTTGAAGGCAAGCATATCAAAGTGCGCGGCGCGCAACTCTTGTTCCCCCCGGTACAACAGCCGCGTCCGCCGCTCTACTTCGGCGGCTCGTCCGATGTGGCGCAGGATCTGGCCGCCGAGCAGGTCGATCTCTATCTGACCTGGGGCGAGCCGCCGGAGCAGGTGAAGGAGAAAATAGCCCAGGTGCGCGCCAAAGCGGCGGCCCACGGGCGCACGGTACGCTTCGGCATTCGCCTGCATGTGATTGTTCGTGAAACCAGCGAAGAAGCCTGGCAGGCCGCCGACCGGCTGATCGCCCATCTCGACGATGACACGATCGCCAAAGCGCAGGCGGCGTTCGCGCGTCAGGATTCGGTCGGCCAGCAGCGCATGGCGGCGCTGCACGGCGGGCGCCGCGACCAGCTTGAGATAAGCCCTAATCTCTGGGCGGGCGTAGGGCTGGTGCGCGGCGGCGCAGGCACGGCCCTGGTGGGCGATGGCCCGACGGTGGCGGCGCGCATTAATGAGTACGCGTCGCTTGGCATCGACAGCTTTATTCTCTCCGGTTACCCGCATCTCGAAGAGGCGTACCGCGTAGGCGAGCTTTTATTCCCGCATCTCGATGTCGCCATCCCCGACGTGCCGCAGCCGCGCGCACTGACGGCGCAAGGCGAAGCGGTAGCCAATGAATTTATACCGCGCCGGGTGGCGCAGAGTTAAGGAGGCCGCATGACAAGCGCTTCGCAAAAATGGTTGCAGCGCGCCGCCCCGTGGGTGGTGCCGGTGGGAATTATCGCCGTCTGGCAGCTCGCCTCCCAGACGGGCTGGCTGTCGACGCGCATTCTGCCGTCGCCGGAAAGCGTGGTGGAAACATTCTGGCGGCTGACGGCGAGCGGCGAGCTCTGGCAGCATCTGGCGATCAGCAGCTGGCGCGCGCTGGTGGGCTTTTCCATCGGCGGTTTGATTGGGCTGGCGCTCGGGCTTATCAGCGGGCTGTCGCGCTGGGGCGAGCGGCTGCTAGACAGCTCCATTCAGATGCTGCGCAACGTGCCGCATCTGGCGCTGATCCCGCTGGTGATTTTGTGGTTCGGCATCGACGAGAGCGCCAAAATTTTTCTGGTGGCGCTCGGCACGTTGTTCCCGATTTATATCAACACCTGGCACGGCATCCGCAATATCGATAGCGGTCTGCTGGAGATGGCGCGCAGCTACGGGCTTTCGGGCTTCAGTCTGTTCCGGCAGGTGATTTTACCAGGCGCCCTGCCCTCGATTATGGTCGGCGTGCGCTTTGCGCTCGGGCTGATGTGGCTGACGCTTATCGTGGCGGAGACGATTTCGGCGAACTCCGGCATTGGCTATCTCGCGATGAACGCGCGCGAATTTTTGCAAACCGACGTGGTGGTGGTGGCGATTATTCTCTACGCCCTGCTCGGCAAGCTCGCGGATCTCAGCGCCCGCCTGCTTGAGCGCGTCTGGCTGCGCTGGCACCCCGCTTACCAGATTAAAGAGGCGAACGCATGACGACATCACGACTCAACCAGGGAACGCCGCTGCTGCTGGAAGGCGTGACCAAGCGCTACGGCGAGAAGACTATCCTTAACGCGCTGGATCTGCATGTTCCCGCCGGGCAGTTTGTGGCGGTAGTCGGGCGCAGCGGCGGCGGCAAGAGTACGCTGCTGCGCCTGCTCGCCGGGCTTGAAACGCCAGAGGACGGCGAGCTGCGCGCCGGAAACGCGCCGCTTGCCGACGCGCGCGAAGATACCCGGATGATGTTTCAGGATGCGCGACTGCTGCCGTGGAAAAAGGTGCTGGATAATGTCGGGCTGGGGCTTAGAGGCGACTGGCAGCCTGCGGCGCGCCGGGCGCTGGAGGAAGTGGGCCTGGCCGACCGCGCGAACGACTGGCCCGCCGCGCTTTCCGGCGGGCAGAAACAGCGCGTGGCGCTGGCGCGCGCGTTGATTCACCGCCCCGGCCTGCTGCTGCTTGATGAGCCGCTGGGCGCGCTGGACGCCCTCACGCGTCTTGAGATGCAGGAGTTGATTGTATCGCTGTGGCGCGAGCACGGGTTTACGGTGTTGCTGGTGACGCATGACGTGAGCGAGTCGGTGGCGATGGCGGAACGGGTGTTGTTAATCGAAGACGGGAAGATCGGGCTCGATATGGCGGTGGATCTGCCGCACCCGCGTCATCACGGCACGCCGCGGCTGGCGGAGCTGGAAGCGCGAGTGTTGAACCGGGTGATGCGTAAAACGCCCGCGCCGGTACGCGCAATGAAAGTTGGGTGAGGCGTTATCGTCAAAAGAAAGGCGGGTGCGCTGTGCTTACCCGCCCTACAAACCTTGCCAGGGTGTTATGTGGGGTCGGTAAGCGCAGCGCACCCACCATCACAATGCCACCGTAGGGCGGGTAAGCGCAGCGCACCCGCCATCACAATGCCACCGTAGGGTGGGTAAGCGCAGCGCACCCACCGCCCCATGTCAGCACATCACGCCAGCGCCTTGCTCACTTTCTCGTACAGATCGCCGGACAGCTTCGGCAGCGCTTTGAGCTCCTCCAGCGCCGCGCGCATCAGCGCCTGACGTTTTTCGTCATAACGCTTCAGGCGGATCAGCGGCTCAATCAAGCGCGACGCCACCTGCGGGTTGCGGGTGTTGAGCTCAATCAGCATATCCACCAGGAAACGGTAGCCGCTGCCATCCTCGGCATGGAACGCCGCCGGGTTGTTGGTGGCGAACGCCCCCACCAGCGCGCGCACGCGGTTCGGGTTGCCCAGCGTGAAAGCGCGGTGCTCCAGCAGCGCGCGGACATTGCTGACCACCGCTTTCGCCGGACTCATCGCCTGCAACATAAACCACTTATCCATTACCAGACCGTCGTGGTGCCACTTGTCGTCATACTCGGCAAGCAGCGTATCGCGGCACGGCAGTTGCGCCGCCACGGCGGCCGCCAGCGCGGCCAGCGCGTCGGTCATGTTGTCCGCGTCGTGATACTGGTTTGAAACCAGTTTATCCGCCAGCTGCGCATCGCCAAACGCCAGATAATGCAGGCAGGTGTTACGCAGCGCGCGCTTGCCGATATCGGCGTGATCGATACGGTAGCCGGTAAGTTTATGCGCGTTGTAGACCGCCAGCAGTACATCGGCAAGTTCGGTCGCCAGCGTGCGGGTCAGCGCGTCGTGCACCGCCGCGATGGCCTGCGGATCGATGGTCTGGAACAGCTCGGCGATTTCGTTTTGCGACGGCAGCGTCAGGATCTCCGCCGCCAGCGCCGGATCGATGGTCTCGTCAAGCAGGATCGCGCGGAAGGCGTCCGCCACGTGCAGCGGCAGCGACAGCGGCTGTTGCTGCTGGTAGCGCGCGACGTTGAGCTTGATATGGGTGGCGAGCAGGCTCTGCGCCGCATCCCAGCGTGAGAAATCGTTCCGCGCATGGCGCATCAGGAACGTTAACTGCTGGTCGCTCCATTTATATTCCAGCTTCACCGGTGCGGAGAATTCGCGCAGCAGCGACGGCACCGGCTGGAAGTAAACATTATCAAAGACGAACGTCTGCTCCGCCTGCGTCAGGTTCAGCACGTGGTGCACCGGATGACCGTCTTTTTGCAGCGGGATAACCTTGCCTTCGTTGTCATACAGCTCGATATCGAACGGAATATGCAGCGGCAGTTTTTCCGGCTGGTCCGCCGTCGGCGGCGTGCGCTGGCTTAATGTCAGCGTGTACTGCTCGGTCTGCGGGTTGTAATCATCCTGCACGGTGACAATCGGCGTGCCGGACTGGCTGTACCAGCGGCGGAAATGGGAGAGATCGACATTCGACGCGTCTTCCATCGCCTGTACGAAATCGTCGCAGGTCGCGGCGCTACCATCGTGACGTTCGAAGTAGAGCTGCATCCCTTTCTGGAAATTCGCTTCGCCAAGGAGCGTATGCAGCATGCGGATCACTTCGGAACCCTTCTCATACACGGTCAGGGTGTAGAAGTTGTTCATCTCGATGACCATGTCCGGGCGAATCGGGTGCGCCATCGGGCTTGCGTCTTCGGCGAACTGCATCGCGCGCATGGTACGCACGTTGCTGATGCGGTTGACCGCGCGGGAGCCGAGATCGGAGCTGAACTCCTGATCGCGGAACACCGT
This sequence comes from Cronobacter sp. EKM101R, assembly GCF_963888145.1. Taxonomy (NCBI): domain Bacteria; kingdom Pseudomonadati; phylum Pseudomonadota; class Gammaproteobacteria; order Enterobacterales; family Enterobacteriaceae; genus Cronobacter; species Cronobacter sp. EKM101R. The sequence goes on from NZ_CAWPHW010000062.1 coordinate 37,261, forward strand.
CAGCCCCTCTTTCAGGCTCAACTGGAACCAGTCGCGGCAGGTGACGCGGTTGCCGGTCCAGTTGTGGAAATATTCGTGGCCGATAACGCGCTCAATGTTGAGATAGTCTTTATCCGTCGCGGTTTCAGCGCGCGCCAGCACGAATTTGGAGTTGAAGACGTTAAGCCCTTTGTTCTCCATCGCGCCCATGTTGAAGAAATCCACCGCGACAATCATATAGATGTCGAGATCGTACTCCAGGCCGAAGCGCTCTTCGTCCCACTTCATGGAGTTTTTCAGCGAGGTCATCGCCCAGCCGGCGCGGTCCAGATTGCCGCGGTCCACATAGAGCTCCAGCGCCACATCGCGGCCGGAACGGGTGGTGAAGGTATCGCGCAGCACGTCGAAATCGCCCGCCACCAGCGCAAACAGGTAGCACGGTTTCGGGAACGGATCTTCCCACTGCATCCAGTGGCGGCCATCGTCCAGCTCGCCCTGCGCCATGCGGTTGCCATTGGAGAGCAAATAGGGGTATTTCGCTTTATCGGCGATGATTTTGGTGGTGAAGCGCGCCAGCACGTCCGGGCGGTCCAGATACCAGGTGATATGACGGAACCCTTCAGCTTCGCACTGGGTGCAGAGCGCCTCGCCTGACTGATACAGGCCTTCCAGCGCGGTGTTCGCTGTCGGGTTGATGTCGTTGACGATTTTAAGCGTGAAGCGCTCCGGCAGGTTTTCCAGCACCAGCGCGCCCTCTTCCAGGCGGTGATGCGTCCAGGGCTGTCCATCCACCTCGACCGAAATCAGGGTAAGGTCTTCGCCATCCAGACGCAGCGGCGCGTTTTCCGCCACGCGGCGGTTGATCTGACTGACAGCGGTGACCCGCGTTCTGGCGGCGTCGAGGTCAAAGGTCAGATCAATGTCGGTAATCAGGTAATCCGGCGCACGGTAATCGTGGCGGTATTTTGCTTGTGGCTGTTGAGTCATAAAAAACCTTATCCAGGGTCCGTATGGTTACGACTCCAGTCTATTCCTGTTGCGTTAATGTTGCCACGCAGAATCTTTCACTTTTCAGCGGCTACCGCGCAGATTGTTACATTTTTTGAACATCATTATTCGCGGCGCGCGGCGCAAATCTCGAACGCTTGGCTTTACACCGCTGGGCGCCCGTTTGGTGGTGACAGCTCAGGAGTCTACCGCCGTGGTGATGTATAAGGATCTTCGCCGCATCCGTGCGGTTTCGGCCCCCCTTCTTAGCGCATTCGACTGTTTTGATTACAGGCGAGCAGGCCGCCATCCCCCCACACGGACTGCCAGTCACATGGCCTGCTTCATCAGAAAGCAAAAATAGCTGTTTTTACCTGAAAATCGTGCCATCTCTCTTCTCCGTATTAAGAAAGCATTATCACCGTCCTCTTATGAGCCTTAACAGGCAAGCAACGCCGCGGTGTGATATATACAGGCATGTCTGAGGCATCCACGTTATATGCCAGAGTGTCTTATTTACACGTTGTACTATGAATGATTGATCGCCTCTGAATATTCAATCGACTTGGTTGCGCAGGCGACGCAATTATTACCCGTAGCATTAAACCCGAAATTTGACAACATGACTTAAAACTATGTTTAGTAGGTTCGCGCGTTGTGAGGGCTTGCTACACTGCATTCCTCTGTTTGAATTTTTCTGATAACAGCGATAAAAAGCGATTATGAACAGTAAAGCCTTCAGCGCCATCATTCCTCTTTATGAGAAACATGCCTCCGCGTTTGCCAAAATGCGCCCTACGAATTTGTCAGAAAAAGTATGGCTGGACAAATTCATAAGCCATCTTCCTCCGGAAGGGCATATTCTTGATCTGGGTTGTGGCAATGGCTCACCGATTGCAGAATACCTGCTTAGTCAGGGAGTTAACGTCACTGGCGTTGACTCATCACCGTCTATGATTGCCCGATGCAAAGAAAAATTCCCTCAGGGAACCTGGCGGGTCGCCGACATGCGGGAGCTGCGCCTGGACATACAGTTTGACGGCCTTCTTGCATGGGATAGTTTTTTTCATTTATGTCATGCCGATCAACGTAAGATATTTGCGCTTTTCTCTGCTTATACAAAAGAGGGCGCGCCTCTGATGTTCAATGCCGGGCCAGAAGAAGGTGAAGCTATCGGCGAGTTTCAAGGCGAACCACTTGCTCACTCCAGTCTGTCGTCCCTTGAATACGAATCGTTGATGCAAAAATATAACTTTCATTTAATTGAGCATGTTGTTGAAGATAAACAATGCAATGGCCGCACCATATGGCTTGCGGCAAAAAATAACACCTGACCAGGGGCATTATTTTTACCAGCACAAGGCGTCATCAAATTATAATACCTTCAGAGGCATCAATAGCTGATGTATTAATAACGAGGCAACCTGAACATCATTTTTATCAGTGGTGATGGAATCGCTGTTGATAAAGGGTGAAGCCGTAAGGGGGCCGTTTGCCCGTTGCCATCCCCGTATATCAGGAAGGCCCGTTTTCAGCCAGACCATAATGCCAGGTCGCTATGCTCCACCCAAAACTGGCTGCTTGCCCCCACTCATGCCAAAAGCGGAACGGGAGGAGAGAAACACGTGTCGGATCCACCGTGTTACAGGGCCTGTTGCTACATTTAAGTAACATGCGGCACAAATTGCCCTCGACCCGCCTCGTCGGTTGTGTTGTGATCCTGCTTCAATAAACCGATAATCAGGGTATACTCCTGCGTCTTTATCTGCTTATGCCACTGATAGATACGCGCCTGTGAGAGGATGCCAGTTCGCACCATGACACAATACGCTTCCCCCCTATTGCAAACGCTGCTGGATACGGACGCCTATAAGCTGCATATGCAGCAGGCGGTTTTTCACCACTATTATGACGTGCATGTCGCAGCGGAATTTCGCTGCCGGGGTGACGATCTGCTGGGCATCTATGCTGACGCGATTCGCGAACAGGTAGATGCCATGCAGCATCTGGCGCTCTCTGACGCGGAGTATCAGTGGCTCTCCGGCCTGCCGTTTTTCCGGGCCGACTATCTGCAGTGGCTGAAAACGTTCCGTTATGATCCGACGCAGGTGCAGATCCGCAACGACGGCGGCAAACTGGACATCCGCTTAAGCGGCCCGTGGCGCGAAGTGATCATGTGGGAAGTGCCGCTGCTGGCCGTAATCAGCGAGCTGGTGCACCGCTACCGCACCCCGGAGGCGAGCGTCGATCAGGCGCTGGCGCATCTCGACGTAAAACTGAACGATTTCCGCGCCATGACCGACGGGCTGGATTTAAGCGCCTTCCGTCTGATGGATTTCGGCACCCGCCGCCGCTTCTCTCGCGATGTTCAGCAGGCGATTGTTGAACGCCTTAAGCTGGAACCGTGGTTTATCGGCACCAGCAACTACGATCTCGCCCGCCGTCTCTCTCTCACGCCGATGGGCACGCAGGCGCATGAATGGTTCCAGGCGCATCAGCAAATCAGCCCGGATCTCGCCAACAGCCAGATTGCGGCATTGCAGGCGTGGCTTGACGAATACCCGGATATGCTCGGCATTGCGCTGACCGACTGCATTACGATGGACGCCTTTCTGCGCGATTTCGGCCCGGAATTCGCGGGCCGTTATCAGGGCCTGCGCCACGACTCCGGCGACCCGGTGCAGTGGGGCGAGAAAGCCATCGCGCACTATCAGCAGCTCGGCATCGATCCGCTCAGCAAAACACTCATTTTCTCCGATAACCTCGATTTCGCGAAAGCGATTGAGCTCTATCGCCACTTTGCCGATCGTGTGAAGCTGGGCTTTGGCATCGGCACCCGTCTGACCTGCGATATCCCACACGTGAAGCCGCTCAACATCGTGATTAAGCTCGTTGAGTGTAACGGTCGCCCGGTGGCAAAGCTCTCCGACAGCCCCGGCAAAACGATTTGTCACGATAAGGCGTTTGTGCGCGCGCTGCGCAAAGCCTTCGATCTTCCTCAGGTGCGTAAAGCAAGCTGATGTTTTCTCAAAGGGAGCCGCGCGCTCCCTGCTTTTCCCTCTCCTTTGCGATTTCTTTTTCCCGCACCGCGAATTCTGCTTGTCTGATGGCGTATGCCAGGTAACATAGATATCCCCCCGTCGGGGTGGAAAATGTTATTTTTGACCATTAACCAGAGAGAAAATTATGAGCGTTGTGCCTGTAGCCGACGTACTCCAGGGCCGCGTTGCCGTTGACAGTGAAGTCACCGTGCGCGGGTGGGTGCGTACCCGAAGAGATTCAAAAGCTGGCATCTCCTTCCTCGCCGTTTATGACGGTTCCTGCTTTGATCCGATACAGGCTGTCATTAATAATTCTCTGCCCAATTATAATGAAGAGGTTTTGCACCTCACGACGGGCTGCTCAGTTATCGTCACCGGCAAGGTGGTTGAATCCCCGGGCGAAGGCCAGAGCTTCGAACTGCAGGCAACGCAGGTTGAAGTGACCGGCTGGGTGGACGATCCGGATACCTACCCGATGGCGGCCAAGCGCCACAGCATCGAGTATCTGCGTGAAGTGGCGCATCTGCGTCCGCGCACCAACCTGATTGGCGCCGTGGCACGCGTACGCCACACGCTGGCGCAGGCGCTGCACCGTTTCTTCCACGAGCAGGGCTTCTTCTGGGTCTCCACGCCGCTTATCACCGCGTCTGATACCGAAGGCGCGGGTGAAATGTTCCGCGTGTCGACGCTGGATCTGGAAAACCTGCCGCGCGACGATCAGGGCAAAATCGATTTCGATAAAGACTTTTTCGGCAAAGAAGCGTTCCTGACCGTTTCCGGTCAGCTGAACGGCGAAACCTACGCCTGCGCGCTGTCGAAAGTCTATACCTTCGGCCCGACCTTCCGCGCTGAAAACTCCAACACCAGCCGCCACCTGGCGGAGTTCTGGATGCTGGAGCCGGAAGTGGCGTTCGCCAACCTGAACGACGTGGCAGGCCTCGCGGAAGCGATGCTGAAATATGTCTTCAAAGCGGTGCTGGATGAACGCATGGACGACATGAAGTTCTTCGCCGAGCGTGTGGATAAAGAAGCCATCGACCGTCTGGAGCGTTTCATCTCCGCAGACTTCGCGCAGGTGGACTACACCGACGCGGTCGCCATTCTTGAGAAATGCGGCGAGAAATTCGAGAACCCGGTTTACTGGGGCGTTGATCTGGCGTCCGAGCATGAACGTTATCTCGCCGAGAAACACTTCAAAGCGCCGGTGGTGGTGAAAAACTACCCGAAAGACATCAAGGCGTTCTATATGCGCCTTAACGAAGATGGCAAAACCGTGGCCGCGATGGACGTCCTCGCGCCGGGCATCGGTGAAATCATCGGCGGCTCCCAGCGTGAAGAGCGTCTCGACGTGCTGGATGCGCGCATGGAAGAAATGGGCCTTAATAAAGAAGACTACTGGTGGTATCGCGATCTGCGCCGTTACGGCACCGTGCCGCACGCCGGTTTTGGTCTCGGCTTTGAACGTCTGATCGCCTACGTAACCGGCGTTCAGAACGTGCGTGACGTTATCCCCTTCCCGCGTACTCCGCGCAACGCGAACTTCTAATCCTCAGAGGGCCAGCTTGCTGGCCCTTTTTTCTGTCAGCCTCTTATTGTTCATTTTTTATTACGGTTTCGATGAATCTTGCCGTGCGTAAAAATTCATCAATTATCTAATGGCTTTTTTGACGCCGCTTCGCTATAGCATATTTGCACACAACTTCCACAGACTTCTGGACTTCCATCCGTCCCATCCTGAAAAAAACAGCTGTTGCTTACAATTGTATAAAAATGCGTCTTATCTAAATTAATGATAAGTTTTTCATATATATAAGAAAGGAATGAGCAAAATTTATTCACCTAAGTAATAAATTTGAGGTCTCTCACAAAGTTCCCTTCCATTAATAAATTCTTACACAATATTTCTTTTTGTTACTCGATTTAGACATTTGTAGCACTTTCAGGGTAGCGAAACGATTATATGAATGGAAAGATGCCAGACAGACACAGAAAGACACCAAACTCTCATCAATAGTTCCGTAATGAATTATTGACGGCAGTGGCAGGTGTTCAAAAAAACCAATGAGGGTAATAAATAATGATGAAGCGCAATATCCTGGCAGTGGTTATCCCTGCCCTGCTGGTAGCCGGTGCAGCAAACGCTGCTGAAATCTATAACAAAAACGGCAACAAACTGGATCTTTACGGAAAAGTTACTGCTGAACACGATTTCGTGACTTCAGGCGATAACACCAGCAACGGCGACGCCACCTATGCGCAGCTGGGCTTCAAAGGTGAAACTCAGATCAACGATCAGCTGACCGGTTACGGCCAGTGGGAATACCGTGCCTATGCAAGCAGCGCTGAATCTGAGCAGGGTGAAAATAACTCTAACCGTACCCGTCTGGCCTTTGCTGGTCTGAAAATTGCGGACGCGGGCTCCATCGATTACGGCCGTAATTACGGTATCGTTTACGATGTTGAATCTTACACCGATATGGCACCGTCTTACTCCGGTATGACCTGGGCTAACTATTCTGATAACTTCATGACCGGCCGTACCACTGGCGTTCTGACCTACCGTAACACTGGCTTCTTCGGCCTGGCTGATGGTCTGAACTTTGGTATCCAGTATCAGGGTAAAAACGACCGTGATAACGCTGCCACTTCTAACGGCGATGGCGTTGGTTACTCACTGGGTTACGATTTTGGCGAAGGCTTCAGCGTTATTGGTGCTTACAGCAATGCTGACCGCACCACTCGTCAGGAAAATCTGATTCACGAAGTTAAAGATTCACAAGACAGAGTCATTGGTACTCGCGGCAGCGCGCGTGGCGGTGATGCAGAAGCCTGGGCGGTTGGCGCTAAATACGATGCTAACAACGTATATCTGGCAACCGTGTATGCAGAGACCCGCAACATGACCCGCGAAGCTGATAACACCTTCGCCAACAAAACTCAGAACTTTGAAGCGATCGCTCAGTACCAGTTCGATTTCGGTCTGCGCCCGTCCATCTCTTACGTGCAGTCCAAAGGTAAAGATCTGGCTGCATCGTACAATGGCAAGTTCTCTGGCGGCGATGCTGACCTGCAGAAATATGTTGAAGTTGGTGCTTACTACTACTTCAACAAAAACTTCAACGTATACGTTGACTACCAGATCAACCTGATCGACGACGACGCTTACGCTCGTAACGTGGGTATCGTTAACGGTCGTGACGACCAGGTTGCACTGGCTGCGACCTACCAGTTCTAATCAGCACAACCGTGTTGTCTGATAGCGAAAAAACAGGGCTTCGGCCCTGTTTTTTTATGCGTAAAAGAAAATTCTGCCAACTTTTGCGATCCACATAACTTTTCCGGGCAAACGGTTGGCATTTTGTAAATCTCCCGTTAACCTGATAGCGAATTTCCCTTCTGAAATCACAATGGAACCTCGTCATGTTTGAGAACATTACCGCCGCCCCAGCCGACCCGATCCTTGGCCTGGCCGATCTGTTTCGTGCCGACGATCGCCCAACCAAAATTAACTTAGGCATTGGTGTTTACAAGGATGAAACCGGTAAGACCCCGGTTCTGACCAGCGTTAAAAAAGCAGAACAATATCTGCTGGAAAATGAAACCACCAAAAACTACCTCGGCATTGACGGTATTCCCGAATTCGGCCGCTGCACGCAGGAACTGCTGTTCGGTAAAGGCAGCCATATTATTAGCGATAACCGCGCCCGCACGGCGCAGACCCCAGGCGGCACCGGCGCGCTGCGTGTCGCGGCGGATTTCCTCGCCAAAAATACCGACGTCAAACGCGTCTGGGTCTCTAACCCGAGCTGGCCGAACCATAAAGGCGTGTTCAATTCCGCCGGGCTGGAAGTGCGTGAATACGCTTACTATGACGCCGCGAACCATACGCTCGATTTCGACGGCCTGTTAAGCAGCCTGCAGGAAGCGCAGGCGGGTGACGTGGTGCTGTTCCACGGCTGCTGCCATAACCCGACCGGCATTGACCCGACGCTGGATCAGTGGGAACAGCTGGCGAAGCTGTCTGTCGAAAAAGGCTGGCTGCCGCTGTTTGACTTCGCCTACCAGGGCTTTGCCCGCGGTCTGGAAGAAGATGCTGAAGGCCTGCGCGCGTTTGCCGCTCTGCATAAAGAACTTATCGTCGCGAGCTCTTACTCCAAAAACTTCGGCCTGTACAACGAGCGCGTCGGCGCCTGTACGCTGGTGGCGGCAGAAGCCGACGCCGCAGACCGCGCGTTCAGCCAGATGAAATCCTGCATTCGCGCCAACTACTCCAACCCCCCGGCACACGGCGCGTCGGTCGTGGCGACCATTCTCAGCAACGAGGCCCTGCGCACCATGTGGGAGCAGGAGCTGACCGACATGCGCCAGCGCATCCAGCGTATGCGTCAGCTGTTTGTGAACACGCTGGCGGAGAAAGGCGCAAACCGCGATTTCAGCTTTATCACCAAACAGAACGGCATGTTCTCGTTCAGCGGCCTGACCAAAGAGCAGGTGCTGCGTCTGCGTGAAGAGTTTGGCGTGTATGCGGTGGCGTCCGGACGTGTGAACGTGGCGGGCATGACGCCGGATAACATGGCGCCGCTGTGCGAAGCTATCGTCGCTGTGCTGTAATGACGACGTAAAAACAAAAGGGCCGCACTGTGCGGCCCTTTTTTATTGGCAAGACATTACCAGACCGGCATTTCATCCTGCAGGAAAGGATTGTGCAGGCGCTCGTGACCGAGCGTTGACATCGGGCCGTGGCCGGGAATAAAAGTGACGTCATCGCCGAGCGGCAGCAGCTTACGCTTGATGGCGTCGATAAGCTGGCTGTGATCGCCGCGCGGGAAATCGCTGCGCCCCACCCCGCCTTTAAATATCACGTCGCCGGAAACCAGCAGACGGGACTGCGCGTCGAAAAAGACGATATGGCCCGGCGTATGACCAGGACAGTGCAGCACGGCAAGCGTTATATTGCCGACATTCACCGTATCGCCTTCATTAAGCCAGCGATCCGGCGTGAGCGGCTGGCACTCATCAAGGCCAAACATGCGGCTTTGCGCAGGCAGGCCCTGCAGCCAGAACTCATCTTCTTTTTCCGGGCCGATAATGGGGATGCCGTAGTGCGCCGCAAGCTCCGCCGCCGCGCCGACATGGTCGAGATGACCATGCGTCAACAGGATCTGCTGCAGCGTCACGCCCATCCGGGCGACTTCTTCCTTGATACGCTGCGCATCGCCGCCGGGATCTACCAGCGCCGCCTGTCGCGTCCCCTCACACCAGATTAACGAGCAGTTCTGGGCGAACGCCGTTACCGGAATAATATGATAGTTCATACCGCTCCTTTTACCCGGCACGCTGCCGGGGTCGTTAATTACCAGTGCCTTAGCGGCCCGGTATCAATATGCACAAAGTTACTGCTGGGGTAGTATCCTACACCACCGGCGCGCAGAGATAACGCCGCTTTGCGAATATTGCTTAACGAAATGCCTTCGATATGAAAATCCATGGCCTGGCCTTTGGTGTGGTAGCTGTGCTTCGCCACGCCGCGGCTTTTGGATCGCAATTCGTTATTGGTATCAACGGAGCGATAGCCGGAAATCAACTGTACCGGTTTACGGGTGCCGAGCAGCCCCTGCAAACGGAAAAGCTGATCGAATAATCGGGGGTCAATCGCTTTTACCTTATTTGCCCGGTAATCACGAAAGAAATGGTTTAGCTTTGCTAATTCATCCTGAATATAGCCCCGGCCATCAAAAAACTCGGCCTTAATGGATTCGCCAGTATGTAAATTATTGAGCGTAAGAATACGCGGTCGTGGCGTCGACAGGGTTGCAAATGCAGGCGTGGGCAGTATCGCAGCGCCTAAAGCGGCGCCGCCGAACGCCAGCAGTTTGCGGCGATGAGCGTCAATTTTATCCATGATATTCAGGTCTACAATCAAATGAACAATAACTATGCACTTCTGGCGCACGAGTGGCACCTTAACCGCCAGCCGGGGGGGAGTCAATACAGGTCAAAGCCGCGAATAACGGGCCTTTTTTTACGTTTGGCCCGTTTTCGCTTCACATTGAGCAGGTTAAGTCCGCGGAATTAAACCTGTTAGCGGATGAGTTGTTCCACTTTTGGGAGGATTTGTGCGCCCGATCGCGCGGTGTGATCGTAATTGTAAATATCTGTACGATATTGCGGACGCCCGTCTTCACCGATAAAGGCGGTCAGATAATAGAGGTTCACCGGAATGGTCTGCGGAATATTCACATAACGCGTATTCCCCTCTTTCAGCGTCTGCGAAATACGCGAATCGTTCCAGCCTGCATCCTGCAGCAGCATATTAGCCAATTCAGACGCCTTATTCACACGCACGCAGCCGGAGCTGAGCGCCCGGGAATCACGCTGGAAGAGATTGTGGTTCGGCGTATCGTGCAGATAGATAGCGTCAGAGCTTGGCATATTGAACTTATACCGCCCCAGCGAGTTATGCGCGCCAGGCGCCTGCTGGAAACGGAAAGGCAGGTTAGACGGCGTGATCGTCGCCCAGTCCACCATCCACGGATCCACCACGTCAGCGTTGCCCCCCCAGCCGTTCAGCACTGTATAGCCGTGGCTTTCCAGATACCCCGGGTCATTCCAGACTTTCGGCAGAATATCTTTGCGCGCCAGCGTCGGCGGCACATTCCACGGCGGGTTCACCACCACGTTATTGAGCGCGCTGCTCATCAGCGGCGTTTTACGATCGGGCCTGCCGACAATCACGCGCGACGCCAGCACCGGGTTCCCGTTCTGGTAATAAACCAGCGAATACTCGGGAATATTCACCATAATGCCGGTGCTGAGTTTGCCAGGCAGCAGGCGCAGACGCTGGATATTGAGCGCCAGCAGCGCGGCGCGCTGCGCGGGCGTCACGTTCAGCCAGTCGCGCGTCGACTGACCAATCACGCCATCGGCGCCCAGCCCCTGCCACTTCTGAAAACGTTTCACCGCCGCGACGAGGTCTTTATCGTAGACAGCGCGCGCCGGTTTTGGCGTGCTGGTCTGGCTTGCGGATTGCGGAGCCGCGGACGGGCTTACGACGCCGTTGTTATCGCCCGGCAGCACAATATCCGGGCCGCCGTCCAGCATCCCGGTGCGCTGTAAAATCTCTTTCAGGGCCGGAACATCGCTGCTCCACTGACCAGGGCGCAATTTTTCTTTGCCGGTCATCTGCGGCCACGGGCGGGTATCCGCCACCAGTTGCAACAGCGAGGCGTGCATCGCGGCATAGTGCGGGTGCACAGGCGCCAGCGAACGCACGAACGCCGGTACCGAGCCATTATCCAGCGCGACCTGCCACTGGTTAAGCACGTTCAGCGCGGGCATTTCCGGTTTGTACGGTTTTTCGCTGTAGAGCCAGCGGTTGCCCTGGCTTGGGATACCGGAAATAAACTGCAGATACCCGACCATCGCGTCGCTCAGCACGATATCGCGCGCGAGCCCGGTGACGGCAGGATCAGTAAGCTGTTCCACCCAGGCGGTAAACTGCGGCTGGAAACCGGCCAGCGCCACTTCCGCGAGCTGCTGCTGGAAGGCCTGTACCGCGTCGCGGTTCTCCCACATCGGTTTAAGATCGCGCGCAGCGTAAAGCCCTACCAGCGCGTTCATATACACAGGCGTAAAGCCCGCCGGCAGCGCCGCCTGTAACTGCGTACGCACGCTCGCGAGGCGGCTTGCGGCATCGGGCGCCGCATTCGCTGCGAGGAACACCATGCCCGGCGACAGCGCCAACGGCTGCGCGCTGAGCGTCGTGACGCTGTCAGTGGTGATCAGTTCTGGTTCGTCGGCATACGCGTTAAACAGTGGAGCGATACTGAGAGCCAGGCACAAACTCAGCGCTGACCGTCGAAAACCATGCATATTAAGCACCATCCCTTGCCCCCTGTTTTTCAGAATAGTTCGGCACTCAGGCTTATTGTGAGTATATAAAGAGAAAAAACCATTTGCCTGACCGAATGTAAAGAAGTTTAAAGATTTACCGGCCAAAAAGAAAGCGGGCCGAAGCCCGCTCTTTTAGGTGATGACGTTACGACACTTCCGCCGCGCCCGGCAAGGCCTCAACCGGCGGAGCGGCAAAGCCGCGCAGGCCAACCACATGCACATGCTCATGGTTCTGGAAGACTTTACGCACCAGCTTGTAGGTCGTGCCTTTTTCCGGGCTGATGTTTTCCGGCGCCGCGATGATGAGCTGCATCTGTAAACGTTCGCAGAGCTCAAACAGCGTGGCGATGGAACGGGCGTCAAGACGCGCCGCTTCGTCGAGGAACAGCAGACGGCATGGCGAAATATCTTTACCGCGCAGACGGCTCGACTCATCTTCCCAGCTCTGCACCACCATCACCAGGATCGACATCCCGGTCCCGATCGCCTCACCGGTCGAGAGCGCGCCGCTTTCCGCGCGCAACCAGCCATCAGAGCCGCGGTTGACCTCAACTTCCATCTCCAGATAGTTACGGTAGTCGAGCAGCTCTTCGCCGATGGTCTGCGCGGTGCGCTGGCCCATGTCGATCTGCGGATTCAGGCGTTGCCAGAGTTTCGCCAAGGCTTCCGAGAACGTCAGGCGGTTGCTGTTAAACAAGTCCTGATGCTGCTCATGCTGCTCGGCGAGCACTTCCAGCAGGGTCGCATGGCTTTCACGCACGTTGACGTTGAGGCGCACGCTGTTGACCTGGCCGAACGACACGCTTTGCAGGCCCTGGTTGAGCATGCGGATACGGTTCTGCTCGCGCTGGATCGTCTTGCGAATAATGTTCGCCACGCTGCGGGAGCTGATGGCAAGCTTCTGTTCGCGTGAGGTGAGCTCTTCCGTCAGACGGCCAAGCTCAATTTCCATCTGTTCAATCGCCTCGACCGGATCGTCGGTGCGGATAATATCCTGGCGGATACGCTCGCGCAGATGCTGATAAACCGCCACGAAGAACTGGATTTTACGCTCCGGACGTTTCGGATCTTCGGACAGGCGCAGCACGTCGCGCAGGTGCTCGTTATCCGCCACGGCCAGACGCAGCGCGCCGAGGGCTTTATCCGACATCGAACGCAGATCGTCGCCGGAGTGATACGCCAGCTCGCGACGGTGCAGGCGGCGCTCCACTCCGTTGTCTTTCACCATACGCATCACCGCGCACCAGCCCGCTTTCGCGCTGACGACCTGCTCGCGCATCTCGTGGTAGTTACGCTCAAGGCGCTTCAGGCTGCGGGTCAGGTTATCCATCTCCGCTTCGCACAGCGTCAGCTGTTTCTCCAGCTGATTGCGGCGAGAACGGTTATTGCTGAGGCGCATATGCAGTTCGTCGCGACGCTGACGCGCGCGCTCTTCAGCCCCGGCATCGGCGCGCACGCCGATATCCTGCAGTTCACGTTGCAGATCGCCCAGCAGCTCTTTCTTGGTGTCGAAGGAGCTTTTCAGCGACGCCAGCACCTGATGATACTGGCTGAGCTTCGCGGCATGGGTGCGCAGCGCTTCGCGGGCGCGGGTACGCTCGCCTTCCGCCTGCTCCAGACGCTGGCGCAGCTTCTCATTGAGATCGGTGTTGCCGTTAAGCATCTGCGCCGAATCGCTGTAGCTGAAGTGCGCGCGACGCTGCACCACTTCGCTCAGCGCAAAGGCCTGCTGACGGGCGTCGCGCTGGGTCTGGCGCGCCTGTTCGTAATCCTGTTTCAGCTGATCGAACTGCTCAGGATCGCTCTGCAATACAGACGCCATCGGCTCAAGTTTCGCCAGCGCATTGCCATGCTGGGAGAAGAAGCGCGCGGCGTCCTGGGCTTCCGCCAGACGTTCCTGAATCTCCTCCACGCGGTCGGCCAGGCTGTCATCGGCCAGCAGGCTCAGGCGCGGCAGCAGGCGGTTAAGCTGGGCCACGCCCTCTTTCGCCTGTTCAAACTGCACGCGTTGCTGCTGGTTGTCGTTTTCGTGCTGGCTAATCGCACGTTCGATTTCGCTGCGGCGCGTGTTGAGCTTACGGATTTCCGCTTCCGGATCCGCCTCAAACGCAACGGCGAGATGCTGGCCGACAAAGCGGCTGAACGCCTGGTGCAGGCGCTGCGTTTTCTGTACGTCGAATGAGAGCGTCGCGTAGCGCTCAGACAGCGCTTCGCGCTCGGCATGCAGGCTCTCGATGCGGCTTTCGCGCGCGGCGCGGCCAAACAGCGGCACCGACGGGAATCGGGAGTAGCGCCACTGGCGCTCGGCCACTTTCACCACCACCGCTTTTTCCAGCTCTTCGACGCTGAAGACGCTGTCATCGAAGGACTGCGGATCCCCTTCGATCAGATAGAGATCTTCCGGGCACTCTTCGAGGCCGTCGAGCAGATCGCGCACGCGGGACAAATCCGGCACCACAATCGCGTGACGCGACGGGCCGTAGAGCGCGGAGAAGTACGGCGCGTCATCGAACGACACATCGTCATAAATTTCAGAGAGCAGCACGCCGCCGAAACGCTCCGCCAGTGCATTCAGGCGCGCATCTTCGGCGCCGCCCGGCTGGCTTAAGCGTTCAATCTCTTCATCGACCGTACGCTTGCGCGCGCCCACTTCGTCACGTTCAACGATGGCCTCGCGCTCGCGCTCCAGCAACTGCTGGAGAAATTCGGTGACCTGCTGGCCGGACTCAAACGTCTCGCCGCCCTGCTCGCTAATCTGGTTGAGGCTGTTTTGCGCCGCAAGCCAGGCTGGCGCATGACTGGTGAGTGTTTTAACGCGGCTCTGGATCTGCTCCAGCTCCTGGCGCAGCGTCATGCGCTGTTCGCCCGCCTGCGAGACGCTGTCGGAGAGCGCCGCGATGCGCGCTTCCAGTTCATCGTTCAGCGCTTCGAGTTCTTCCGGATCGTACTCTTTACCCTGACGCTTACAGAATTCGGCCAGCAGGCGTTCGGCGTCCTGCTGTTCGCGCAGACGCTGCTCCAGCTCAGACAGCCGCATACGCAGCGGCTGCACCTGTTCGGCCAGATGGCGCTGCTGGCTGGCGTCGCGCAGCAGTTCGCGCGCCACGTCCCACGCCTCTGCGCGGCTCACCGGGCCGTTAATGCTGGCGACCAGCTGATAAGCCTGCTCGAACTGGCTGTGCGCGGTCTGCGCGACGCTCATTTTCTGCTCAAGCGACAGCAACCGTTCGGTGGCTTCCTGCTCTTTGGCCTGGAAGGTATCCAGCCATTCGTCGGCGCTTTCCGCGCTCAGATCCGGCAGATGGCACAACTCGCGCGCGCGCTCCAGCGCGGTGAGCGCCTGCTGATACTGAATGGCGCGGGTCTGCTGTACATCGAGCGCCTGCTGATAGTCGGCAAGCTGGTTTTTCAGCTCGTCCACTTCAAGCTCGGCGGCTTCGGCGCGGGCCTCGTTCTCTTCCTGCTGCTCGACCGCTTCCGCGACGACTTCGCTCTGTTCTTCAAGGCGAATCTGCAGCTCTTCGAGATCGGCCTCGTAGCGCTCGATTTTCTCCTGCTGACGCAGTGCGGTCTGCACCAGATTCAGGTGATCGCTCGCCGCCTGATAATCGGTTTCGAGATCGCCTTCCGCACCGGCGTGCTCGGAGAGCTCGCGCGCCATATCGACATGCTTATATTGCTCGGCGGCAAGCTGCTTGCGGCTGCTGAACAGCTCGCGGCGCAGCTCAAGCGCCTGGTCGAGATGAATACGACGCTCATTGGCGTGGCGCATGTAATCCGCCGCCACGTAGTTGGTGGCTTCGGAAATCAGGTGTTTGAAGAGATCGCGGTCCGACTGGGTCACGCGGATCGCCTCAAGCGTCATGCGGTTTTCGCGCAGCGCCGCTTCCATATCCTGGAACGCTTTACGCACGCCGCCGTTTTCCGGCAGCAGATAGTCGCGCAGCGAGCGGGTGATGGCGCTGGAGATCCCGCCGTACAGCGAGGCTTCAATCAGGCGATAATATTTGCTGCGATCGGACGCCGAACGCAGACGACGCGCCACCACGCCCAGATCGAACATTAATGAATGGTAATCGGTGATGGAGTTGAACTGCTTAAGCTGCACCCCTTCCATCGCGTCGATTTTATCTTTCAGCTCGTTGAGGCTCAGCACGCGCGCCTGACGATCGTTCAGGGTTTCCGTCAGCAGCTGTGTGGGCAGCATCGCGCTCGGCAGGCCCTGAATGGCGAACGGTTTGATGTCCACTTTACGGTCGCGCCCGGCGACCTGCTGCAGACGTACGCCCACCAGCACGCGCTGATGGCGCGAATTGACGACATCCAGCACCGAATAACAGACACCCGCTTTCAGCTTGCCGTGCAGGCCTTTATCACGCGAGCCGCTGGTGGCGCCCGCCTCGGTGGTGTTACGGAAATGCAGCAGCGTCAGGTCAGGAATAAGCGCCGTGACGAACGCCGCCATCGTGGTTGATTTACCGGCGCCGTTACCGCCGGAAAGCGTGGTGACCAGCTCGTCGAGATCAAACGTGCGGGCAAAAAAGCCGTTCCAGTTGATAAGCGTTAGCGAGCGAAACTTACCGCGTTCAATCATTGTCATCCTCCGCGTTATCCTGCTGGGTATCGTCGTTCTCATCATTGAGCTGCAGGTGGCTTTCCACCGGCATCGCTTCGCCGTCGCGGATCATGCGCAGCTGCGCGTCGCGCGGATCGTCGCCGGCGCGCACGTCAGCGCCGAAGCGAAACACCGACTCGGTGATGCGGAATTTGCTGCTGTCATGCCCCATAAACCAGACCATGCCCAGACGGCGCAGGCGGCTTAACGAAGCGCGCACTTTTTCCTGCAGCTTCTGACGATCGAGATCGGAGCCGGTTGAGCGGTTATTCACAAGCTTGAGCAGTTTGGTTTCGTCCGCCAGCGCCATCAGCTCGTCATAGAGCTCCTGCTGGGTGAAGATCCCTTCGTTCGCCAGCCGCTCCGGGCTCAGGTAGAGATAACAGAGGATTTTACCCACCATCATATCCAGCTCAGACAGCACCGAGCGCGGGATAAGCGTGGTGGAGCGTGGGCGCAGATAGAAAAAACCTTCCGGCGCGCGGATAAGCTCCACGTTATAGCGGCTGTAAAACTCTTCCAGTTCGCCCTGGTAATCCATCAGAAAAGCGTGATTATCCAGCTCGTCCAGGCCAATGTGACGCCCGGCGCGCAGCTGGCTGTCGAGCGCCGGAAACAGCGGATTCGCGAGCGCCAGCGCCAGCTTGACGGGCATCACGTGTTCAATATTTGTCGATGACATTCGCCTGTACCTTGGCTCCATGATCATTAATGGGCTGCCATTTAGCTGGCAGGCCGGTAAAGTCCGCTTCAGCGACGCCCAGACGCACCGCCTGGTCTACCACGATACGCGCCACGTCAAAGTGGCGGGCTCGCGGGAACTGGGCCAGGTAATCGCGCATCACGACGCTCAGGTCGAGCGGCTGCTGACGCTCCCGGTAGACGTTGAGTTGGGCCTCAATCATCGCCGCCAGTTGTTCGCGGATCTCGTTAAACTCTTCAAACTCCAGATCCGGCGGCAGTTCGCCGGTCACTTCTTCGTCGCGCAGCGTCATCTCTTCATCGCGCATATCGAGCAGGCGATCGGCGCTGGCGTAGGTAAGCGCCCAGGGCGCATCGAAATAGTTCTGCACCGACTGGCGCAAACGCTGGGCGAAGACGCGGTTTTTATCCATATCGATAGCGGTACGGATAAATTTATGGACGTGGCGGTCGTAGCCAATCCACAGGTCAATCGCCTGCTGGCCCCAGCTGATAATGCGGTCCAGCTTGCTTTGCAGGTCATACGTCAGGCGGTCGACGAAATGGAGATCGTCGCGGCCCAGCGTCGCTTCCTGGATTTGCAGCAGGTTGGCCTGCAGCTTGTCGCCCGCCGCCTCCAGCGTATCCTGGAGCTCACGCAGCGTGCCGGAGGTCTCTGAGAGCAGCAGTTCGCAGCTGGAGATCGCCGCGCGCCAGTCCTTATTCAGCAACTGGGCGATATCGTCTTTCACCAGCTGTTGCTGCTCGTCCATAATGCGCTGGGTGAGATCAATACTGTCGAAAATTTCCGCAACAGAGTATTTCAGCGGCGCGTAAACGTTGCGGTGCCAGTGGAATTCGTCGCCCCCTTCCTGCGCGGCGTCTGCGGCGCGCTTAAGCTCGCTTGCCACGATGGACAACTGCATCGACAGGCGCAGCGTGGAGAATTCGCGCTGACGGATATAGTAATCAGTGATGCCGATACCCAGCGGCGTCAGGCGGTAAATCGCGTTGCCTTCCGCCTGCTCGCTGGTAAAGCGGTTAATCAGACGCTGGCGCACCATATCGTTGATAGCGTTGTTGGCGCGCTGAGCGACGGTTTCGGTGGATTGTTCGAAGGCGTCGCTGACGTGGCGAAACGCGTCCACCAGCTCCCCTTCGCTCATTTCGCCATCCAGCCTTTCGCCGTTTAGCGTGGCGATAGCCAGCAAAAAAGCCAGCCTGTCTACCGGAAGCTGGATCGAAAAATCGTTTTTCCTGGCCCAGGCAACCAGTTCAGGGACTGTCTGGGAAAAAGTACTCATAGTTTATCCTTGGATCTCCGGCTTAAACGCAGTGACATGGATGTATCGGCCCAGGCTCACCCAGGGCTCCTGTCGGCAGTAACGCGTTTCAAGCTCAAGCAGCGTCTCATACTCGTCGCGCTGCTGATGTTTTTCACGCAGATAGTCATGAAACACCCGCACGCCGGTTTTGCTGTGGATCCGCCAGCCCATCTCTTCAAGCCAGCGGTAGACCTGCTGCGGCTCGCGCGGGTAGTCCGGCGAAAGGGTGCGTTTTTTCTTTTTGGGCATCCCCTGCTGCACATAGGCGAAATTACCCGCCACCATGTTATGCATCAGAAGGCCATTGGCGTTGTAGAACATCAGCGAGAGCGCGCCGCCCGGCGCCAGACATTGCCATAAATGGCGCAGCGCCGCCTGCGGATCGGCCACCCATTCCAGCACAGCGTGAAACAATATCAGATCAACCGGGCTTTCCAAATGCTGACCTGCCTCCTGCGCGGCGCATTGTACAAAATGCATGTTGCCGCTCACACCTTTCTCCTGCGCCGCTTTACTGGCGCGGGCTATCATTTCTGCGGAGAGATCGCACAGCACCACCTGATGGCCCCGCTCCGCAATGCGGCACGCGGTTTGGCCTTCCCCGCCGCCCGCATCCAGCACGCGCAGCGGGCGGTCAGGCAACCGGCTTAACAACGCGTCGAGATCCTGCCAGAGGATGGCCTGACGCAACTGGCCTTTTGTTGTACCGTAAATGTTGCGCGCAAACTTTTCGGCGATGTCGTCAAAATTGCGATCCCGCATGGGCACACTCTCCAGGTGATAAGCGCATCCGGCAAAACCGCTATTTTGTCACAGCCGGAGGGAGAATGAACCCATCTCGCGTAAGATAGGCTGCGTTTACCTGCCGTATGGTTAAAAAAGGACCCATAACCGATGCTTTTTATTCTGAAAAAACTCACCGGCACGCTGCTGCTGCCGCTGCCGTTTCTGCTGCTTATGATGGGCATCGCGCTTGCGCTGCTGTGGTTCACGCGATTTAAGAAAAGCGGCAAGGTTTTAATGACCGCCAGCTGGCTGGTATTGCTGCTGCTAAGCCTGCAGCCGGTGGCCGATGGCCTGCTGAAACCGGTAGAAGATGACTACCCGACCTGGAACGGTCAGAAAGCGGATTACATCGTGGTGCTGGGCGGCGGTTATACGTGGAATGACAAATGGGCGCCGAGCTCAAATCTGGTCAATAACAGCCTGCCGCGCGTGACCGAAGGCGTGCGTCTGTGGCTGGCGAACCCTGGCGCGAAGCTGGTCTTCACCGGCGCGCGCGCCACCACGAATCCGGTCAGCACCGCGGAGGCAGGCGCCCGCGTGGCGGAAAGCTTAGGCGTGCCGCGCAGCGATATCATCACGCTCGATACGCCGAAGGATACGGAGGAAGAAGCCGCGGCCGTCGCCGGCGCGCTCGGCAAACAGCCGTTTTTACTGGTGACATCGGCGTCGCATCTGCCGCGCGCGATGATTTTCTTTAAACGCCAGGGGCTGAACCCCATCCCGGCGCCAGCCAACCAGATGGCGATCGACTCGCCGCTGAATCCGTGGGAGCGCGTGTATCCGTCCTCGCTGTGGCTGATGCACAGCGAACGCGCTGGCTATGAACTGCTCGGTCGCGCCTGGCAGTGGGTTAAGGGTGTAGGCTCAGGCGACCCAGGGCAGAAGTGAGTCCGACGCCGTGGTAAACGCGGCGCGGTTCATTTTCCCGGTTTGTAAAAGCTGCGCCACTTCATCCCACAGCACGTAGAGCCAGCGGCGCCAGAGGAACGATTCCGCCACCGGCGCGCGCTGGATATACCGCCAGAAGAGGCTTTCGGCAAGCGGCGTATCAAACAGGCGGAAAAGCTCATACTCGCGCGGCGCCCACAGCACAATCCCCGGGTTGACCATCGCCAGTAGCTGATCGCTGCGCGCATCTTTGAGCATACTGCGCAGGTTAAAGTTGCCGTGGATCAGCACGCAGTTGTCGTTAAACCCGGCGAACATCTCTTCCAGGCATTCACGGGTGCGAAACAGCATGCGTTTGTCCTGCATTGTCAGGCCGGTATTCTGATACTGATTGAGCGTGCTCCAGAGCACTTCGACACGCTGGCGATACCAGTGCGGCCAGAGGTTTTCCTGAGTACTGTCGACGCTGCCCACGCAGCCGTGGCTGTCAACGCGGTGCCAGCTCAGCAACGCTTCGATTATCTGATCCTGAAGCTGTTCCCAACGCTGCGGCGTGCGGGCGGGCGCTTCTACCGGAACGCCCCGCAGGCGCTCCATCAGCAGCACATCCGGCCCCGGATGCTCCTCATGGGTCATGACGCCATACACCACCGGCAGTCGCACCGTGCCGTAACGCGCCAGTATCGACATCTTCCCGGCCTGCTGCTGCGCAAGCCCCGGCGAGGTGAAACTCCGCGCCAGTAGCGGCAGCGGATTGCCGTGACTGTCGTAGAGCGACCAAAGCGCCGTGTCCGGTTTCTCGCTGATGCATTCAAGCCGACTGAGTTTTTCACCTAACAGATGACTGAGTTCCGCACGCAGTTGCTCCATTTGCCGTTACCCTTATAAACGCTACTGTTTTTATAATGGGCGTCCTTGCGGCAGATGTCATCTGTTGAGATCAATTCCTCGCCAGTTTGCGCTAACGGTAAAGCGGCAGATTGCCTGTCAGACGGGCTATCTGTTTTTTCGGGCCGACAAGCCCCAGCGCCGCCAGCTCGGTCTCCGCGCTGCTGGCGCCCGCCAGGCGCAGCTCATACTCCTCCCAGGTTTTACACGACTGCGCCAGCGCGCTGAAGGGCAATGCCAGAATCTGCGGATCGTTCTGCGCGGCGCTAAACAGGCTTAACAGCGTGTTGCCCTCGCCGAGCAGCACCGGCAGCGGCGCGCGGATCACGCCCGGATAGGTGACGCCGTCCAGGCTTAACAGATCGGGCCCGACTAATCCTTCCACCTGTCTTCCAAGACAAACCCCCAGTACGCTCGCGGCGTTCATGGCAAGCCCTGGCGTGAGCGCGCGATCGACGACAATAGTGCATTTATGGAGGCTGGTATCGAATTGCATGTTTTTCTCCCTGTCAGTTGATGTAATCAGTCTGCCCGACAATGGCGGAGAAAAATGACCTTTATTGCTACATAAAGCGCACTAAAAGGGTAAAATTACCCTTTTAAATTCAAAATGAGAAAAATCATGTCTGAAGATACGCTGACACCCACCGATATCACCCTGCTGACGCTGTTGCAGCAGGATGCGCGCACCACCAATCAGGCGCTGGCGGAGGCCGTTAATCTCTCGCCCTCGCCCTGCTGGCGTAAAGTGAAAAAGCTGGAAGAAGATAAGGTGATCCTCGGCTATCACGCCGCGCTGGACCGCCGCAAAATCGGGCTTGGCGTGATGGTTTTCGTGCGCGTCAGCATTGACAGCCACAGTGAAGCCCAGGCGCGGCGCTTTGAACAGGAGGTCATGGAACTGGAAAACGTGGTGGCCTGTTACAGCATTGGCGGGGACGCCGACTTCCTGTTGCAGGTGGTGTCGCGCGATCTCGACGCCTATGCAGAGTTCGCCATGTCGGTACTGCGCCGTCTGCCGGGCATAAAAGAGATGCAGAGTATGTTCGTGCTAAAAGAGATAAAACCGTTCCAGACGCTGCCGGTCAGCTCGCCTGCCGGACGCCATTAAAAAAACCGGCCTGAGCCGGTTTTCTGTTAACGCATCTCGGCGCGTACGCGCTCAAGATCTTCAGGCGTATCCACGCCGGTGCCAGGCACCACGGCGGCGACCGCCACATGGATTTTCTCGCCGTGCCACAGCACGCGCAGCTGCTCCAGCATTTCAATCTGTTCAAGCGGGCTGGCGGGCCAGGTGACATAGCGGCGAATAAAACCGGCGCGATAGCCGTAGATGCCGATATGGCGCAGGAAGCTATCGCCGATGGTATCACGCGACTGCGCGAAACGGTCGCGATCCCACGGGATCGTGGCGCGTGAAAAATAGAGCGCGTAACCCTGCGCATCCATAACCACTTTTACCGCGTTGGGGTTGAACGCTTCCTGAGCGTCATGGACCGGCACCGCCAGCGTCGCCATCCCTGCCTGCGAGCCCGCCAGGTTCTCCGCCACCTGACGAATAATCGCCGGCGGGATCATCGGCTCGTCGCCCTGAACGTTGACAATAACCGTGTCGTCATCGAAACCGCATTTCTCCACGACTTCCGCCAGACGTTCCGTACCGGACTGATGATCGGCGCGGGTCATGCAGACCTCGCCGCCTGCCGCTTCAATCGCGCGGGCGACGTCCGGGTGATCGGTTGCGACGATGATGCGCGCCGCCCCCGATTCACGCGCGCGCTCCAGCACATGCACGATCATCGGCTTGCCGTTGATATCGACCAGCGGTTTGCCCGGCAGACGCGTTGACGCGTAGCGGGCCGGAATAATGACCACGAAACTCATGGGTTGGTCTCTTCGGCAGCAAGCGAGCGGGCTTCAGTTTCCAGCAGCACCGGAATGCCGTCGCGCAGCGGGAAAGCCAGGCGGTCAGCCTTGCAGATAAGCTCCTGCTTTTCCTGATTGAAGTAGAGTTTGCCGTTGCAAACCGGACAGGCGATGATTTCGAGTAAACGGTGATCCATGGTTCCTCCTGATGGACCGGTGGTATTAATCTTTTGAGGATATCACATGCGTTTCCGGCGCGGGGTCAATTTCCCAGCCCTCGCCCCAGGCCTTTGCAAGCGGGCCGGGCAACTGGCGAAAAACCACCTGTGTGGCGCCCTGCCAGGCGGCGAAATCGTTGATAGCCTGGCGCAGCCCGGCGATAACCCCAGCGGTAAACGAGACGCTCTCTTCGCCGTACAGCGCGATGATCTCAAGCACACCTTGCTGACGGTGCATTTTGGCATCCATCCTTCCCGCCAGCGCGCCTTTGTGCAGCAATGGCAGAACAAAGTAGCCATATTTGCGTTTTGGCGCTGGCGTATAACATTCAAGGCGGTAGGAGAAGTTAAAGAAATCTTCCGCGCGGCGGCGGTCCCAGACCACCGGGTCGAATGGCGAAAGGACCGCGCTATGGGTGGCGGTGAGTTTGTCTGCCGCGGCCTGCTCCAGTAGCGGCGCGAGCGAATGATGCAGCCACATCGGCCCGAGTGTTTCAACCTCAACCGGTATGACCAGGCCCTCCTCCTGCCACGCCTGCAATAGCGGGCCGATGGCGACATGGCGCAACCGGTAGTAATCGGCAAGCCAGGTGCTGCGAAAGATCCCGAGGCTGCGCGCGCTGTTGGCAAGCATATGCGCCTCGGCCTGGGCTTTATCGATCAGGTGCAGGCTGTCGTCCCAGTCGGGCAGTACGCGCGTGGTAAGATCGTAGACGCGCTGAAAGTTGCGCCGCTCCACCACCATCACCTGCCCCGCGGTAAACAGCCCTTCGAGATGCTTTTTATGCGGCTTCCATTCCCACCAGCCGCTGGCGCCTTTACGCGGATGCTCAAAATCCGCCGAACGTACGGGGCCGTTACGCTCAATAAACGCCATCAGCTCGCCGATTTCCTGCGCGTGTTCTTCCATCCACGCGGCCCGGTATTTCCAGCCCATCTTTTCAGGGCTGAGCATACGGTGGCGAAAGAGCGGGAAATCGCTGCGCGGCAGAAAACAAGCTTCGTGCGCCCAGTACTCCATCAATTCGCCGCGCGCCAGCGCCTCATCGAGCCAGCGTCCGGGATAGCTGCCGAGACGGCTGAAAAGCACCAGATACGGGCTGCGGGCAACGATATTGATCGTGTCGATTTGCAGGAGAGACATGCGGGTGATGGTGGAGAGAATATCGGCAGGACGCGCGCGCCGCGTCGGCTTTTTCAGCAGCCCCTGCGCGGCAAGATGAAGGTGGCGCGCAGCGCGCAAAGAAAGATGCACTCCAGACATATCCACTCCCGTACGCTATGGCTGGCGCACCTGCTTAACGCACCAGCGCGAGAATTTCCTTCAGTAACCGATCGGCTTGCGGCTGCGCAAGCGTCGCGTCAACCGGCAGATACCACCAGTCATCATGAGCGAAGGCGCGGCATTTTACCGCGTCTTTTTCAGTCATCAGCAGGGTCTGGCCTTCGCGCATCAGCGCCAGCACATCAGCTTCACGCAGCGCCTGATGGTCAGCAAGACTTACCGTTTTAACCGGCGTCAGGCCGCATTTCTCAAGCGTGGCGAAAAAGCGCGGCGGATGGCCGATGCCTGCCATTGCGACCACATTCTCCAGCGTATTGACTGGCCGCCTCTCTCCGCTGCGCAGGTTAACCGCGAGCCCTGGCTGCAACTGCATGGCGATTTCGCCGGGACGCGCCTCTCCACCGTTCGTAATGACAGCGTCGACCTGCTTGAGCCTGGATGCGCGCTCGCGCATCGGGCCTGCGGGAAGCCACCAGCCGTTGCCGAAGCGGCGTAGGCCATCGACCACGACAATTTCTTTATCCCGCGCCAGCGCGTAGTGCTGAAGCCCGTCATCGGTAATGATAATTTGCGGGCTGGCGCTCGCAATGAGCGCCTGGACCGCTTGCGCGCGGTTTGCCGAGACCGCTACGGGCGCGCCGGTACGCTGGTAAATCAGCACCGGTTCGTCGCCTGCCTCTGCGGACGTCGTGGCGTCGCTAAGCACTAATGGGTAATGCGCCGCTTTCCCGCCGTAACCGCGGGAAACTACGCCTGCGCGCACGCCCCGCTGATGCAGCTGTTCAACCAACCAGACCACGACCGGCGTTTTTCCGTTACCGCCTGCGGTAAGATTCCCCACGATGACCACAGGTACCGGCGCACGCCAGGCTTTACGCAAGCCCAGCCGATAACTCAGGCGAATCGCGCCGCTCACCAGGCCATAGAGCCAGGAAAGCGGCAGCAGAAGCACCCATAACGGCGAACGGCCAGACCAGATGCGCTCTATCATTGACCAAACTGCATTTTATGAAGCTGCGCGTATACGCCGTGCTGCGTGAGAAGCTCAGCATGATTGCCGCGCTCCACGATGCGGCCGTCTTCGATAACCACAATTTCGTCCGCCTGCTCGATAGTAGAGAGACGATGCGCGATAACCAGCGATGTGCGGTTCTTTTGCAGTTCATCAAGCGCCGCCTGGATAGCGCGTTCTGACTCGGTATCCAGCGCTGAAGTCGCCTCATCAAGAATAAGGATCGGGCTGTCGCGCAGCAACGCGCGGGCAATCGCGATACGCTGACGCTGACCGCCGGAAAGCAGTACGCCGTTTTCGCCGATGACCGTATCCAGCCCGTTATCCATCTTATTGATGAAGTCCATCGCATAAGCCATACGGGCGGCTTTTTCGATCGCTTCGCGGCTGTAAACATCCGTGCGCGCGTAGGCAATGTTATTCGCGATGGTGTCGTTAAACAGATGCACGTTCTGGGAAACCAGCGCGACCTGATTACGCAGCGACGAGAGCGTGTACTCGCGAAGGTCGTGGCCATCCAACAGGATCTCGCCGCTGTCGATATCGTAAAAACGCGTGATAAGACTTGCGAGCGTCGATTTCCCGGAGCCCGAACGACCTACGAGCGCGACCGTCTTCCCGGCAGGAATAGACAGGTTGATATCGCGCAGCGCCGGGATTTCACGGCCCGGATACGTGAAGGTAACATCACGGAACTCCAGATTACCCTGGGCGCGTTCGACAACACGCGTGCCTTCGTCTTTTTCCTGCTCGCTGTCCAGAATGGCAAACAGCGTCTGACAGGCCGCCATCCCGCGCTGGAACTGAGCATTGACGTTAGTAAGCGATTTCAGCGGACGCATCAGCGCAATCATAGAGGAGAACACGACGGTGATGGTACCTGCCGTCAGGGTTTCCATAACGCTCGGGAAGCTTGCCGCATAGAGCACAAACGCCAGCGCCAGAGAGGCAATCAGCTGAATAATCGGGTCGGAAATCGAAGATGCCGAGACCATTTTCATGCCTTGTAGACGCATCTTGTTGCTGACTTTCGCGAAGCGTTCACCTTCAACCTGCTGGCCGCCGAAAATCAGCACTTCTTTATGGCCCTTGAGCATCTGCTCGGCGCTGGTCGTCACCTGCCCCATGGTGTTCTGCATGTTTTTACTGATGCTGCGAAAGCGTTTCGACACGACGCGGATCGCGATCGACACAATGGGCGCCAGTACGATCAGGATCACCGAAAGCTGCCAGCTGTAATAGAACATCATGATAAAGAGGCCGATAATCGACGCCCCTTCACGCACCACAGTAATGAGCGCGCTGGAAGAGGA
This sequence comes from Cronobacter sp. EKM101R, assembly GCF_963888145.1. Classification (NCBI taxonomy): domain Bacteria; kingdom Pseudomonadati; phylum Pseudomonadota; class Gammaproteobacteria; order Enterobacterales; family Enterobacteriaceae; genus Cronobacter; species Cronobacter sp. EKM101R. Next base: position 64,038 of record NZ_CAWPHW010000062.1, read on the forward strand.
CGAGGCGACCTGCTCGGAATCGTAGGTAATACGGGAGAGCAACGTACCGGTGGATTGTTTATCAAAGAAGGAGACGGGCATCCCCATCATATGGTTAAACAAGCGGCGACGCATCGTCATGACGACTTTCCCGGAGACCCAGGAGATGCAATAACTGGAAACGTAGCTGGTGATACCGCGCAGAACCATCAGCCCTATGACCACCAGCGGCATCCATAGCAGCACTGAGCGATCGGTTTTACCAAAACCATCATCCAGTAATGGTTTAAGTAGCGATAGCATATAGGTATCGCTGGCTGCGTTGAGTATTAACGCTACCCCAGCCACAATCAGACCCGTTTTAAAGGGCGCAATCACCGGCCAGAGTCGGCGGAAGGTCTGCCACGTGGAGAGATCTTTATCGTTATGCATTCAAAAAACCAGCTTTCGTTGAAATAGCCGCATATTCTACCTGTATTCAGCAGGTGAGCCAAACCACTCATGATACCAGCGGGGCGAAATCTGTTCTCTTAACCCCTCGATTTTCCATTGCCCTGGCGAAAAAGAGACAGACAGCTGCCCGGCGTGTGCCGTATCAAACCACTGATAGCGCTGCTTCTGATAACGCTTCACCACTTTTCCAGAGGGTAATCGCCAGGCGTTGTAGCGCGACGCCGACGCCAGCGCCGCTTTGCCATTCACCACCGATAACAAGGTTGGCGTCGATGAGGTACGGCTGCCGTGGTGAGGCACCTGAAGAATATCCGCCTGCAAGTGACGCCAATGCTTTTTGAGCATAGCCAACTCTGCGGGGGCTTCAATATCACCCGTCAGCAGGACGCTGTGCTCACCGTCATGTACTTTTACGACACAGGAGCGGTTATTGCCTTGCGTCTGATTCTCTGCGGGCGGCCAGTGAACGGTAAAAAGCAGACCCTGCCAGCGCCAGTGCGCGCCCTTCACGCAAGAAATGTGGCCTGCCCAGTGAAGCGGGCTGCGGATCCACATATCAGGCCACGCATGCATCAGGCTCTCCAGACCACCGCGATGGTCGAGATGCTCATGGCTGATGATGACGCCCTCGGGTTTGAGATGTTGCCATCGCAGCCAGGGTATGATGGTCTGCTGCGCGCTGTCGCCACCCGGCCAGGCGTTGCCGCTGTCATAAAGTATGGCTCTGCCGTGGCGTTCAATGACGATAGCCAGTCCATGTCCGATATCCAGCATATGTAGCCGCCACGTATCATTCGCCGGTTTTTGCCAGAATGGCCACGTGAGTAGCCCGAGTGAAATACCACACGTGACTGGTGAAATGCGGTGCCAGCCAGCTCTCCACGCAATAACCATGATCCACGGCGCGAGCGTGAGCCACTGATAGCGCTGGTCCAGGCTAAGCCAGCCGGGAGGCAACTGGCGCAACAACCAGAAAAGCGCCGCCAGCGTCCTGTCAGCCAGTAACCCCGCCCCCACCTCCAGCCACGTTAGCTGCGCCAGATCCAAAATCATAGCTGCCAGCACCAGCGGTACGGCGATGAAAGTGACGACAGGCACCGCGACCAGATTCGCCAGCAGGGAGGTCAGGCTGATGCCATGAAACAGTAAGAGCTGAAGCGGCAGCAGCAGAAGCGTCATACCGCATTGCAAATGCAGCAGGCTTTTCAAAAGGCGCCATCTCCCTTCTGCGTGTAACGGCATCCACTGATACCAGAAAATGAGCGCGCCCACCGCAAACGCCGAGAGCCAGAGGCTTTCCGATAATATCGCCACAGGATCGCAGAAGAGGATGGCCGCCACGCAGCAAACCCAGACCTGCCAGGGCGTCCATTGTCTGCCGCAGAGGCGCAGCGCACACCAGACCGAGATGGCTACCAACGTTCTGACGGCTGGCGGGTTACTTCCGGAAAGCCAGGTATAGAGCGCCGCCGTGGCCAGCATCGCCAGTAAGGGAAAGCGGTAGCCGATTCGCCTTGCGGGCAATAGCAATTGCAGCAAGCGCGCAAGCGCCCACCCCAGCGTGCCCGCAAAACCGATGTGTAATCCAGAAATGGCCATTAAGTGAGCGGTGCCGGTTTCCCGCAACAGCATTTTGACATCATTCGTCAGCGCGACACGCTCGCCGAAACCGAGCGCCAGAATTACCGGCCGCCAGCTAAATGTCGCCATGTGCTGGCTGAAAGAGTCCAGATAACGCGTCCGAAAGCTGCACTCATCATGAAGTAACTGCGCAGCCATAATCCGCCCGGTTAGCGGTTGATGCTGAGACAGGGCATAACGCTGGCTGTCAAACCCGCCTTCGTTAAGCTGTCCGTGAACGGGGCGCAAGCGTAGCGTCATTCGCCAGCGCTGCCCGGCGCATACCTTTTGCGGCAAATATGAGCCTCGCAGTACCGCGCCGGGGGGCAGAAACACGCTTTCGCCATTTACGTTGATAATTTTTATATGGTGTTCCGTCGCGCCGTCAGTGCTGGTAATAACCGCTTCGACCTGGCGCTGTTTTCCTGTCAGCAAGGTATAGGGCTGCGTAGCCTGCCGGGCAGCAAGCAGCCCCCAGCAGAGAAAGAGCAGCGTTAATGCCCCTAATCGCACGGCAGGGTGTCGCAGAAAAAGCGCCAGCGACGACATGAGCGTGAGCATGGCTATCTGCGGCACCGATGGCAGCGCGGGTAAGAATAGTAGCGGTGACAGACCTGCTATGACGCACAGGCTCAACGCGGGCAACGGGATCACAAACACCTCCTTGTTACGAAGGAGTGTGCGGCCAGCAGAGTGCATTGTCAGGGAGAAACGAACAGAATTACGAGATGTGCAGAAAGGAATTTAAGGCGTTACGGCCATTGCAGGAAAAGTGTCGAGACGGCTCGCAAGACAGTGTGCCATCAACAAAAAACGGCACCCGAAGGTACCGTTCTCTGCAAGGTTAAGTCATAAAACTTAACCGTAAATATTGGCGCGGTCGCGTAGTTCTTTACCCGGTTTAAAGTGCGGAACGTATTTACCTTCCAGCTCGACTTTATCACCTGTTTTCGGGTTACGCCCGGTGCGTGGTGCGCGATAGTGTAAGGAGAAACTGCCGAAACCCCGGATTTCAATACGCTCGCCCTGGGCAAGAGTAGAGGCCATATGTTCCAGCATCTCTTTAACCGCATCTTCCACCGCTTTCGCCGGGATATGTGAGTGCTGGCTTGCAAGTCTTTCGATTAATTCTGACTTGGTCATGTTTCCTCCGGTTTCCATTCAGGAAAATTGTCTTACAGCTATCATCGAACAAGGGCGGCCAAAGCCGCCCTTAATGTCTGATTACAGGCCGGAACCTGTAATCTGTCAAGGCAATTACTCGCCTTTAGCTGCTTTGAACGCTTCAGCCATGGCGTTAGAGAAGTTGCTTTCTTCCTGTTTGTTGTTAACAGAAGCGATTGCATCTTTCTCGTCAGCTTCGTCTTTCGCACGAACAGACAGGCTTACTACGCGGTTCTTACGATCAACGCCGGTGAATTTAGCTTCAACGTCGTCGCCAACGCTCAGAACCAGAGTCGCGTCTTCTACGCGGTCACGGGAAGCTTCAGAAGCGCGCAGGTAGCCTTCAACGCCGTCTGCTAATTCAACTGTAGCACCTTTCGCGTCAACTGCGGTTACTTTACCAGTAACGATTGCACCTTTCTTGTTCAGTGCAACGTAGTTGTTGAACGGATCTTCTGCGAGCTGTTTAACGCCCAGAGAGATACGCTCACGCTCTGCGTCAACCTGCAGTACAACGGCAGCGATTTCGTCGCCTTTTTTGTACTCGCGAACGGCTTCTTCGCCAGCCACGTTCCAGGAGATGTCAGACAGGTGAACCAGACCGTCGATGCCGCCGTCCAGGCCGATGAAGATACCGAAGTCAGTGATAGACTTGATTTTACCTTCAACGCGATCGCCTTTGTTGTGGGTCTCAGCGAACTGCTGCCACGGGTTGGCTTTGCACTGTTTCAGGCCCAGGGAGATACGACGACGTTCTTCGTCGATATCCAGAACCATAACTTCTACCACATCACCGACGTTAACGACTTTGGACGGATGGATGTTTTTGTTGGTCCAGTCCATTTCGGAAACGTGTACCAGGCCTTCAACGCCTTCTTCGATTTCAACGAAGCAGCCGTAGTCGGTCAGGTTGGTTACGCGACCAGTCAGGCGGGTGCCTTCCGGGTAACGTTTAGCGATAGCTACCCAAGGATCTTCGCCCAGCTGTTTCAGGCCCAGGGAGACACGGGTACGCTCGCGGTCGAACTTCAGCACTTTAACAGTGATTTCGTCGCCCACGTTCACGATTTCGCTCGGATGCTTAACGCGTTTCCAGGCCATATCAGTGATGTGCAGCAGGCCGTCTACGCCGCCCAGATCAACGAATGCACCGTAGTCAGTGAGGTTCTTAACGATACCTTTAACTTCCATGCCTTCCTGCAGGTTTTCCAGCAGCTGATCGCGCTCTGCGCTGTTCTCAGACTCGATAACGGCACGACGAGAAACAACAACGTTGTTGCGCTTCTGATCCAGCTTGATTACTTTGAATTCAAGCTCTTTGCCTTCGAGGTGCAGGGTGTCACGGACCGGACGCACGTCTACCAGGGAACCCGGCAGGAACGCACGAATACCGTTCAGCTCAACAGTGAAGCCGCCTTTAACTTTGCCGTTGATAACACCGGTAACAGTTTCAGCATCTTCGTAAGCTTTTTCCAGCGTGATCCAGGCTTCGTGACGCTTAGCTTTCTCACGGGACAGCAGGGTTTCACCGAAGCCGTCTTCCACTGCATCGAGAGCAACGTCAACTTCGTCGCCAACCTGGATTTCCAGTTCGCCAGCTGCGTTCTTGAACTGTTCTGCAGGGATCGCAGATTCAGATTTCAGACCCGCATCAACCAGAACTACGTCTTTGTCGATAGAGACAACAACGCCACGAACGATGGAACCCGGGCGGGTTTCGATTGTTTTAAGGGATTCTTCAAATAGTTGAGCAAAAGATTCAGTCATATTGATAATCTTCAGGATTCTTCAATTTAACGTCCACCTGGCTTCACTTCCGGGTGGGGTTGTTTAACATGCCCACTCACAATCCATTGCAGTGGGTACTTCAGAATAAGGTCGCGTTATTTCGCGAGCGCCAGTTTTTCACGGGCGTAATCGAGCGCCTTTTCAATCACCTCTTCGATGCTAAGGCTGGTCGAATCCAGCACCAGAGCATCGTGCGCAGGCACTAACGGCGCTACTGGCCGGTTACGATCGCGGTCATCGCGCTCTTTTATCTCGGCCAAAAGGCGTTCAAAGTTAACACTAAAGCCCTTTTCCTGCAACTGTAGCATGCGGCGATGGGCGCGTTCTTCCGAGGAAGCGTCAAGGAAAATTTTCACTGGCGCATCAGGGAAAACGACCGTTCCCATGTCACGCCCGTCAGCTATCAGGCCGGGCGCTTCACGAAACGCGCGCTGACGGCGCAGCAGCGCTTCGCGTACGCGCGGAAACGCGGCGATCTGCGAGGCGGCGTTCGCTACTTCCTGCGTGCGGATCTCGGCGCTGACGTCTTCGCCTTCCAGGATCACTTCCAGCTCGCCCTGTTGCGCGACAAATCGTACATCCAGGTGGGCGGCCAGCGGGACGAGCGCTTCTTCAGAGGCGACATCGACATGATGATGCAGGGCGGCCAGCGCGAGAACCCGATAGATGGCGCCGGAATCCAGCAAATGCCATTGCAGGGTTTCAGCCATCGCTTTACAGAGCGTGCCTTTGCCTGCGCCGCTTGGGCCATCGATTGTGATTACCGGGACGGATGCCGTCATCTTTTTCTCCTTCAATAACAAATGGCAGGCCTGCAACGTGAACGCGGCGCATTATACGCTTCATCACCGCAGACTGTTATCTTTCCGGCAAAATATCGCCGCCATTGTGGCTGAGTGTAGAAGAATTGGGCGCAGATGCCCGGACCGGCGCGCCGCCAGTCCGGGAGAGGAGGATTATTTCTTGTCTGCAGCGATGCGATCGCGGATGTGCTGAGCGCGTTCCGCTGAAGGCGGGTGAGAATCAAACATCGATTTCTCAGAGCCGGCATCCAGTTTCGCCAGTTTCTCGAAGCTGGTCACGAGGCCTTTGGTGCTGATTTTACGTTTCTTCAGCAGGTCATAAGAGAAGTCGTCTGCTTCGGACTCCTGGCTGCGGGAGAACGCGGAGTTGATAACGCCCTGCGCCATTTCGCCCAATTCAGAGTCGGAGAGCTGCGCGCCCACGGCGCTGGTGGCGGATACCGCATCGCGCGCCGCAACGGTCGCGTAAGCAGTCTGCATAGCTTTACGGGTATGGCCTAACGCCACGTGACCCATTTCATGGCCCAGCACCGCTTCCACTTCGTTGTCGGTCATCATGTCCATCAGACCGCTGTAAACGCGGATGCAGCCGTTCGCCATCGCCCAGGCGTTAACTTCCGGGGTCTGGTAAACCTTGTAGTTTACCGGCGTGCCGTTGATGTTATTGCCGAGCGCCTTCGCGATTTTATTCAGGCGTTTAGTGTATTTGCTGGACGCCGGCACAACCGGGTTTTGCTTGTCCATTTCAGCACACGCCTGATCGGACAGTTTTTTAACGTCCGCATCGCTGAGCGTGGCGGCCTGATAGGCAGACATACCGGATTTCGCCAGCGCGTCGCCGTTAAGCGCGCCCATATTTTTACAGCCAGACACCAGCGCCGCCGCAACGAGGCAGCTTAAAAGTACTTTATTGTTTTTCATAATAAATCGTCCATGGATTCAACGTCAAAAAGCCGCGGGTCAATTAACCCGGCGGCAGATTAACATTATTGAAACACGGGCGCTTATCCGAAAAATAACGGCTAGCCGACGCCCCGTACTTGTGATACGGGGCGCAAGCGCGATCAGGCGGAGTGGCTGATGCGCGCAAGCTGCGCGAAGTAATCCGGGAAGGTTTTAGCGGTGCATTTCGGGTCGAGGATCGTGACCGGCGTGTCGGAAAGCGCCACCAGCGAGAAGCACATCGCCATGCGGTGATCGTTATAGGTGCCGATATCCGCAAACTGCAACTGCGCAGGCGGCGTAACGGTGATGAAGTCATGCCCCTCTTCGACCGTGGCGCCCACTTTGCGCAGTTCGGTCGCCATCGCCGCCAGACGGTCGGTTTCCTTCACGCGCCAGTTGTAGATATTGCGAAGCGTGGTCGTCCCCTGAGCGAATAGCGCTGCGGTGGCGATGGTCATCGCCGCGTCGGGAATATGGTTCATATCCATATCAATGGCGTTCAGCTCGCCGCGGGTGCAACTGATGAAATCGTCGCCCCAGACGATCTGCGCGCCCATTTTCTCCAGCACATCGGCAAAGCGAATATCGCCCTGCACGCTGTTGCGCCCGATACCTGTGACCTTCACGGTGCCGCCTTTAATGGCCGCCGCCGCAAGGAAATAGGAAGCGGAAGACGCGTCGCCCTCCACCAGGTAATGGCCCGGCGACTGATACTGCTGGCCGCCCTGGATAACGAAACGCTGGTAGTTCTGGTTTTCGACCTCAACCCCGAAGGTTTTCATCAGGTGCAGCGTGATATCAATATAGGGCTTTGACACCAGCTCGCCTTTGATGTCGATGGCGGTGTTGGCCGGCGCCAGCGGCGCCGCCATTAACAGCGCGGTCAGAAACTGGCTGGAGACGCTGCCGTCAACGGTCACATTGCCGCCTGAAAACCCGCCTTTCAGATGCAGCGGCGGATAGTTTTCCTGCTCCAGATAGGTGATGTCCGCGCCGCCCTGACGCAGCGCGTCCACCAGATGCCCAATCGGGCGCTCTTTCATACGCGGCTCGCCGGTCAGCACCACGTTGTTTGTGCCAAGGCACAGCGCCGCCGCCAGCGGACGCATCGCGGTGCCCGCGTTGCCTAAAAACAGCTCCAGCTCCACGAGCGTATTGAACTGCCCGCCCTGCCCCTGAATTTCACAGCAGGTGCGATCTGCTGAAAGCGAATAATTAACGCCGAGCGCTTTCAGCGCATTGAGCATGTGGCGCACGTCATCGCTGTCTAACAGGTTAGTGAGCGTGGTGGTGCCTTTCGCCAGTGCGGCCAGCAGCAGCGCCCGGTTGGAAACGCTCTTGGAGCCTGGAAGGTTGATGGTGCCATCCACGCGCGCGATGGGTTGTAAGGTCAGGGATTCCTGCATGGAAAAAGTCTCAATAAAACAGAATAAAAACCCCGCGGCAGCCGCGGGGCGAAACGTAACGGGAGGATTAGCCGTGGCGGCGTTCGAAATCAACCATAAAGTCGGTCAGGGCCTGAACCCCTTCGAGCGGCATCGCGTTGTAAATGGAGGCGCGCATGCCGCCTACCACGCGGTGGCCTTTCAACGCATGCAGACCCGCGGCGAAAGATTCTTCGAGGAACAGTTTATCCAGGTTGCTGTCGGCGAGCTGGAACGGGACGTTCATGCGTGAACGGTTAGCGGTCGCCACATCGTTGCGGTAGAAATCGCTGTTATCAATCACGCCGTACAGCAGATCCGCTTTTTGCTGATTGATCTTATCCATCGCCGCCACGCCGCCTTTGGTCTTGAGCCATTTGAAGACCAGGCCCGCCAGATACCAGGCAAACGTCGGCGGCGTGTTGAACATGGAGTCGTTCTCGTTCAGCACGCTGTAATCCAGAATCGACGGGCAAGCGGCATGCGCCTTGCCGAGGAGATCCTCGCGCACGATAACCAGCGTCAGGCCCGCCGGGCCGATATTTTTCTGGGCCCCCGCGTAGATAACGCCGTAACGGCTGACATCAATCGGGTGAGAAAGAATGGTGGAGGAGAAATCCGCGGTGACGATGGCGTCGCCAAAATCAGGCGTATCGTTAATCGCGACGCCGTCGATAGTTTCATTCGGGCAGTAGTGCATGTAAGCCGCATCCGCAGAGAGCTGCCATTCACTCATCGGCTTGATGCCGCGTTTGCCATCGACGGTGATTTTCGCGTCGATCACGTTCGGCGTCAGGTATTTTTGGGCTTCTTTAACGGCGCTTGCCGCCCAGTAGCCGCCATCAACATAGTCTGCGGTGGTTTTGTCGCCCAGCAGGTTCAGCGGAAGCGCGGAGAACTGCCCGCGTCCGCCGCCGTGGCAGAATAAAACTTTATAATTGGAGGGGATCTCCAGCAGATCGCGAAAATCCTGTTCCGCCTGTTCAGCCACCTGAATAAACTCTTTGCTGCGGTGGCTGATTTCCATCACAGAGGTGCCTAACCCCTGCCAGTCACGCAACTCTTCCTGAGCCACTCGTAACACATCCGCCGGCAGCATTGCCGGGCCAGAACTAAAATTGTAGACCTGAGCCATTTCCCCTCACCACGCTAAAAGCAATAAGTTTTTCCTGTGGCTATCGGTTTTATCATTCCGTTGACAGGGCTGCAACGGCTAATCCTGGCGCCGGGGGTAATGTGCGCCAAATCACACAACACAATCCGCCAGCGCAGCGCCTGCTGGCGGTGGAATTTGCTGTCAGGTGACGCGGGTCGCGGTGCTTGCCTTCACCCATATATGGTTTTTGCAGCGCGGACAGGACGGTTTAACGCCCGCGTCAAACGTCACTACTTCACTACAACGGATGCAGGCGTAATCGCCGGTTTCCGGAATGTGCTCAAAACGCTCGCTGCAATACTCCGGCAGAATCGACAATCCGGGGCGCACCAGTTTATCGGGAAAGTAATAGATGCTGATTTGACCATTGGCCTCAAGGATGGCGAGCCGCACCTGGCCCAGATGCTCGACACCCTGGGTGCGTAACTCCATAAAAAACTCGAATTCCGTCATGTTCTCCCGGTTAAGTTTTTCCCAGGCCAGTTCGCCATCTTCGATAATAATGCGCGGTTTGCCCTCCAGCAGATCCTCAAGCTTTTCGCTACAGGACATCAGCCACATCACCAGACGATAAAGCACGCCAAGCGTAACGAAGACTACCAGCACCGGCAGCAACGGCACGTCGTCATAAAAGGCCACGTCCCCCGCCGCTGAGCCAAGCGTCAGAATGATCAGCACTTCAAAGAGCGACATCTGACGCACGCCGCGTCGCCCGGTAATTTTGAGAAACAGAAAGACCAGAATAAAGGTGTAAAGGCTGCGCAGCGCGACTTCACCCAGAAATTCAAGAGGAAACTTGTCAAGCGCCATCCGTTGCAAATCGAAAGCTTTCATATTTTTCTTACGCCATAACAGGGAGTTATCTTCATTAAGCATAGCCGTAAGATTTATTTTTGCCGCGTCGGGCGGGACGATGGCGTATACGGGCTAAAATCCGTATCATTGCGCGCTTTGCGTACGACAAAAGTGGATCCCATGACTCAAACCTTCATCCCCGGCAAAGATGCCGCTCTGGAAGACTCCATCGCTCGCTTCCAGCAGAAACTCACCGATCTGGGCTTTAATATTGAAGAAGCCTCCTGGCTGAACCCGGTGCCGAACGTCTGGTCCGTGCATATTCGCGACAAAGAGTGCGCGCTGTGTTTTACCAACGGCAAAGGCGCCACCAAAAAAGCTGCGCTGGCTTCCGCGTTGGGCGAATATTTTGAGCGTCTGTCCACCAACTATTTCTTCGCCGACTTCTGGCTGGGCGATACGATCGCCAACGGCCCGTTCGTGCATTATCCGAACGAAAAATGGTTCCCGATCCCGCAGAGCGACGAACTGCCGGAAGGCATTCTCGATGCCCGTCTGCGCGCGTTTTACGATCCGGAGAACGAGCTGACCGCCAGCATGCTGATTGATCTGCAGTCCGGCAATGAAGAGCGCGGCATCTGCGCCCTGCCGTTTACCCGCCAGTCGGACGAGCAAACCGTCTATATTCCGATGAACATCGTGGGCAACCTGTATGTATCCAACGGCATGTCCGCAGGCAACACCCGCAATGAAGCCCGCGTTCAGGGACTTTCCGAAGTCTTTGAACGTCATATCAAGAACCGCATTATTGCCGAGAGCATCAGCCTGCCGGAGATCCCCCAGGAGGTGCTGGCGCGCTACCCGGGCGTGGTCGAGGCTATCAATACGCTTGAAGCTGAAGGCTTCCCGATTTTTGCTTACGACGGCTCGCTGGGCGGCCAGTACCCGGTTATCTGCGTCGTGCTGTTTAACCCGGCTAACGGCACCTGCTTTGCCTCTTTCGGCGCACATCCTGATTTCGGCGTGGCGCTGGAACGTACCGTTACTGAATTGCTCCAGGGCCGCGGCCTGAAAGATCTCGACGTCTTTACGCCGCCCACCTTTGATGACGAAGAAGTGGCCGAGCACGCGAACCTCGAGACGCACTTTATCGACTCCAGCGGACTGATCTCCTGGGATATGTTCAAACAGGACGCCGATTACCCGTTTGTGGACTGGAGCTTCGCTGGCACCACGGAAGAAGAGTTCGCCACCCTGATGGCGATCTTCAACGCTGAAGATAAAGAAGTGTATATCGCCGATTACGAGCATCTGGGCGTTTACGCCTGCCGCATCCTGGTGCCTGGCATGTCCGATATCTACCCGGCGGAAGATCTGCTGCTCGCCAACAACAGCATGGGCAGCCATCTGCGCGAAACCCTGCTGGCCCTGCCGGGCAGCGAGTGGGAGAAAGAAGATTATTTGAATCTTATCGCCCAGCTCGACGAAGAAGGCCATGACGATTTTACCCGTGTGCGTGAGCTGCTGGGGCTGGCGACCGGTAAAGACAATGGCTGGTATACCCTGCGCATCGGCGAACTGAAAGCGATGCTGGCGCTGGCTGGCGGCGATCTGGAGCAGGCGCTGATCTGGACCGAATGGACCATGGAATTTAACGCCTCGGTCTTCAGCGCTGAGCGCGCCAACTACTATCGCTGCCTGCAGACGCTGCTGCTGCTGGCGCAGGAAGAAGAGCGCGAGCCGCTGCAATACCTGAACGCGTTTGTACGTATGTATGGCGCAGAAGCAGTGGAAGCTGCCAGCGCGGCCATCAGCGGCGAAGCGCCTTTCTACGGCCTGCAGCCGGTCGACAGCGATCTGCAAGCTTTCCCGGCGCACCAGTCGCTGCTGGCGGCCTATGAGAAGCTTCAGCGCGCCAAAGCTAAGTTTTGGCAAGGAAATTGATATAACGCATATCAATTAACCTGCTTCACACTTATGTTTAGCAAATATGACGGGGCACGTTTACGGCCCCGTTTTTATTTGTCTGGCTAAAAATTTAATTGTAAATAATGAGTTAATTGTTGGTGAATATGCAATATATCCACCAGGCTTATTTGTTACTTTTTTAGTCAAAAAGTCATAATGATTAACACCTTAGAGGGAGAGGTAAAAAGCTTTTTTTCAAAACTTTTAATAATTTTTAAAATTTATTTTTTATTGGATAATCAAAAAGTTAAGCTGAAATTGCGTAAAAACCAGACGCCTTTCAGTCCTGCAAACCTGGCGAGATATGATCCATATCAAATTTTACTCCATCATGCTTTGTTAGTATCAACTCGCCGAATAAATAAAGAGAGAGTTAGTGTGAAAGCTGACAACCCTTTTGACTCCTTACTCCCCGCTGCGATGGCGAAAGTTGCCGAAGAAGCGGGTGTGTACAAAGCCACGAAACATCCGTTAAAGACGTTTTATCTGGCAATTACGGCTGGCGTATTTATTTCCATTGCTTTTGTTTTCTATATCACCGCCACCACCGGCGCTGCCGCAATGCCTTTCGGCATTACAAAACTGATTGGCGGCATCTGTTTCTCACTCGGTCTGATTCTTTGCGTCATTTGCGGCGCCGATCTTTTTACTTCAACGGTGCTGATTGTGGTCGCTAAAGCCAGCGGTCGCATCACCTGGGGTCAACTGACGCGCAACTGGCTGAATGTTTATATCGGCAACCTGATTGGCGCCCTGCTCTTTGTTTTACTGATGTGGCTTTCTGGCGAGTATATGACCGCCAACGGCGGCTGGGGGCTCAACGTCCTGCAGACCGCGTCGCATAAAGTTGAACATAAGTTTATTGAGGCGGTTTGCCTCGGCATCCTGGCTAACCTGATGGTGTGTCTGGCCGTCTGGATGAGTTACTCAGGACGCAGCCTTATCGATAAGGCCTTTATTATGATTCTGCCGGTCGGCATGTTTGTAGCCAGCGGTTTCGAACACAGTATCGCCAACATGTTTATGATCCCAATGGGGATAGTGATTCGTCACTTTGGCAGCCCGGAGTTCTGGAGCGCGATCCACGCTTCGCCAGACCAATTTTCTCATCTGACCGTGATGAATTTCATCATCGATAACCTGATACCGGTAACCATAGGTAATATTATTGGTGGGGGGTTGCTTGTCGGATTGACATACTGGGTCATTTACCTGCGTGGCGACGACCATCGCTGATAGTTGTTCCAGGCAGTAAATAAAAAATCCACTTAAGAAGGTAGGTGTTACATGTCCGAGCTTAATGAAAAGTTAGCCACAGCCTGGGAAGGTTTCGCGAAAGGCGACTGGCAGAATGAAGTCAACGTCCGCGACTTTATCCAGAAAAACTACACGCCATACGAGGGTGATGAATCCTTCCTGGCTGGCGCAACAGAAGCCACCACTTCACTGTGGGACAAAGTTATGGAAGGCGTCAAACTGGAGAACCGCACTCATGCGCCAGTAGACTTCGACACTTCCGTGGCGTCCACCATCACCTCGCATGACGCAGGTTATATCAACAAGACGCTCGAAAAAATTGTTGGCCTGCAGACTGAAGCTCCGCTGAAACGCGCCATTATCCCGTTTGGCGGCATCAAAATGGTTGAAGGTTCCTGCAAAGCGTACAACCGCGAGCTCGATCCGCAACTGAAAAAAATCTTCACCGAATACCGTAAGACCCATAACCAGGGTGTATTCGACGTTTACACCAAAGATATCCTGAACTGCCGTAAATCCGGCGTGCTGACCGGTCTGCCGGATGCTTACGGCCGTGGCCGTATCATCGGTGACTATCGCCGCGTTGCGCTGTACGGTATCGACTTCCTGATGAAAGACAAATACGCGCAATTTGTTTCCCTGCAGTCTGATCTGGAAAACGGTGTAAACCTGGAAGCGACTATCCGTCTGCGTGAAGAGATTGCTGAACAGCACCGCGCGCTGGGTCAGATCAAAGAGATGGCAGCGAAATATGGCTGCGATATCTCCGGTCCGGCGACTAACGCTCAGGAAGCCGTACAGTGGACTTACTTCGGCTACCTGGCTGCGGTGAAATCCCAGAACGGCGCAGCGATGTCCTTCGGCCGCGTCTCCACGTTCCTTGACGTGTACATCGAACGCGATCTGAAAGCTGGCAAACTCAACGAGCAGGAAGCCCAGGAACTGATCGACCACCTGGTCATGAAACTGCGTATGGTACGCTTCCTGCGTACCCCGGAATATGATGAGCTGTTCTCCGGCGACCCGATCTGGGCGACCGAATCCGTTGGCGGTATGGGCGTTGACGGCCGTACGCTGGTGACCAAAAACAGCTTCCGCTTCCTGAACACCCTGTACACCATGGGGCCGTCTCCGGAGCCGAACATCACTATCCTGTGGTCCGAAAAACTGCCGCTGAACTTCAAAAAATTCGCGGCGAAAGTTTCCATCGACACCTCTTCTCTGCAGTACGAGAACGATGACCTGATGCGTCCGGACTTCAACAACGACGACTACGCTATCGCGTGCTGCGTAAGCCCGATGGTGGTTGGTAAGCAAATGCAGTTCTTCGGTGCTCGCGCTAACCTTGCGAAAACCATGCTGTACGCTATCAACGGCGGCGTTGATGAAAAACTGAAAATGCAGGTAGGTCCGAAATCTGCACCGATCAAAGGCGATCTGCTGAACTTCGACGAAGTCATGGAACGTATGGATCACTTCATGGACTGGCTGGCGAAACAGTACGTCACCGCCCTGAACATCATCCACTACATGCATGACAAGTACAGCTACGAAGCCTCGCTGATGGCGCTGCACGATCGCGACGTTATCCGCACCATGGCGTGTGGTATCGCCGGTCTGTCTGTTGCGGCTGACTCGCTGTCCGCCATTAAATACGCGAAAGTTAAACCGATTCGTGATGAAGATGGTCTGGCAATCGACTTCGAAATCGAAGGCGAATACCCGCAGTTCGGTAACAACGATGCTCGCGTGGATGACCTGGCGGTTGACCTGGTTGAACGTTTCATGAAGAAAATTCAGCAGCTGAAAACCTACCGCAACGCTATCCCGACCCAGTCCGTGCTGACCATTACCTCTAACGTGGTTTATGGTAAGAAAACCGGTAACACCCCGGATGGCCGCCGCGCTGGCGCACCGTTCGGCCCGGGTGCTAACCCGATGCACGGCCGTGACCAGAAAGGCGCTGTTGCCTCTCTGACCTCCGTTGCGAAACTGCCGTTCGCCTACGCGAAAGATGGTATCTCTTATACCTTCTCTATCGTGCCGAACGCGCTGGGTAAAGACGACGAAGTGCGTAAAACCAACCTGGCGGGCCTGATGGATGGTTACTTCCACCATGAAGCGTCCATTGAAGGCGGTCAGCACCTGAACGTGAACGTCATGAACCGCGAAATGCTGCTGGATGCGATGGAACATCCTGAGAAATATCCGCAGCTGACCATTCGCGTGTCTGGCTACGCGGTGCGCTTCAACTCGCTGACCAAAGAGCAGCAGCAGGACGTCATCACCCGTACTTTCACTCAGACAATGTAATACCCGCTCTGACTGAAAATGCGTAAAATGAAGGCTCCACGTTTGTGGGGCCTTTCTTATAACCCACCCCGGTATGAGCCTTTTCTGCAAGGCGACTGACTATACTTCAGTTATCTCGCAAAAAAGACTCGACGCGGCACAGACCGCGCTCACCCGGCCCTGTTGTATCGGGCCTGAACTGGAGATAACACCGTAATGTCAGTTATTGGTCGCATTCACTCCTATGAATCCTGTGGCACCGTCGACGGGCCGGGGATCCGCTTTATTACCTTCTTTCAGGGCTGCCTGATGCGCTGCCTCTATTGCCATAACCGCGACACCTGGGACACGCATGGCGGCAAAGAAATCACGGTTGAAGAGTTAATGAAAGAGGTCGTGACCTACCGGCATTTCATGAACGCGTCCGGCGGCGGCGTCACGGCATCTGGCGGCGAGGCGATACTGCAAGCGGAATTCGTGCGCGACTGGTTCCGCGCCTGTAAGAAAGAAGGTATTCATACCTGCCTCGATACCAACGGTTTCGTGCGTCGCTACGATCCGGTCATTGATGAATTGCTGGAAGTCACCGATCTGGTCATGCTCGATCTCAAGCAGATGAATGATGAGATCCACCAGAATCTGGTTGGCGTGTCCAATCACCGTACGCTGGAGTTCGCCAAATATATTTCAGCCAAAGGTATCAAAACCTGGATCCGCTATGTCGTCGTTCCTGGCTGGTCTGATGATGATGATTCCGCACATCGCCTGGGCGAATTTACCCGTGATATGGGCAACGTCGAGAAAATCGAACTGCTGCCCTATCATGAGCTGGGTAAACATAAATGGGTGGCGATGGGTGAAGAATATAAGCTTGATGGCGTGAAACCACCGAAAAAGGAAACGATGGAGCGCGTTAAAGGGATTCTGGAGCAGTACGGCCACAAAGTGATGTACTAAAAAACAACGCCCGCATGATGCGGGCGTTTTGTTATCAGGCGTGTGCGACCGGTGTAGGATGATGCCCGGCTTTGCGCATCAGCATCATCAGGTAGACAAACGACACGCTGGCAATCATTACGAACAGCAGGCTGTCTGAATAGCTCTGCATCAGCATGGCGGTAAAGGTCGGCCCCAACAGACTGCCGATGGTATAGCTCAGCAACAGGGCCTGATTCATGGCCACCAGCTGATGATGCTCAACCTTCTCGCAGGCCCACGCCATCGCAACCGGATAAAGCGTAAAACCCGCAGCACCGAGCACAAACAGCGCTGGCGCCATCGCGGCCTGTGCCAGCATCGCCATACAGCCCACAATCACGACAAACACCTGCACACGCAGCACCAGCAGGCGCCCGAAGCGATCGGCCAGTTTACCGATTGGCCACTGGCCGATAATCCCGGCGCTGACCATCACCGCCATCCAGAAGCCAATCCCGGAGTCGCTCACGCCCTGATGGTTGAGATACAGCGGCATCAGGCCATACAGCGAGCCCAGCACGATGCCAGAGATAATGCAGCCGTTAACGCCAAGACGCGCCTGACGCAGCTTAAACATCGGCCAGACGTGCGTTTTCTCCTGATGCTCGCTACTGCTGTTCACGATACGCGTAAAGAGCAGCGGCAGAATGGCCGCCATCACCATGCCTGTCACCCACGGCAGAACGCTCATCAGATCGGTCGGCAGTTTGCTGACCATCAGTTGCCCGGCGACGGTGCCCAGGTAATAGACCATCATATACGCCGCCAGCAGACGCCCGCGGTTGCGCGCCGTGCCGCTGCACATCAGCGCGCTCTCCACGACCACCCAAATCATGGCGCAGCCGACACCGGCGATAAAACGCCACGCAAGCCAGCTCCAGAAGCCAAGCGTCACGCCAAGCCCGGCGCAGCCAGCGGCGAAAATCAGCGAGGCGATGTAGTAACTGCGGTTAAATCCATAGCGCTTGATAAGCGTGCCGGTAATCAGCGTGCCCAGCAGGTTGCCGGTAAAATAGGATGAGCCGACCATACCAACCTGCCAGGTCGGCAAATGGTCATGGGCAAGCCACAGCGGTACCAGCGTGTTTAATACCGCTATCGCCAGGGTCAACAGAAGCAGGCCACAGAGCAAAAGCACCACTGGCCGGGTATAGATAGACATGGATAAAACCGTGAGGAAGGTAAGAATTCGTGCGCATCATGCCACCAGCCGCGGCAAAGTCAATCCGCCAGAAATCGTCTTATCAGGCCGAAACAGACTATCGATGAACAGCCTTCATTTATCCGCTCTGGCGCTGGCTTCTTTCATCTGCTATTTCTCAGTGAAAATAATAAGTTAGCTGAATAATACTACGCAGATATCGATGAAAAAATTTATCAATAATTCTGATAAAAACAGGCGTGGATAAAAACGAAAAAAGCGCCCGCAGGCGCTTTTAAAAGAACGGGCAATTCACCTTAACCGATGAACTCAAGCCCTTTCATATACGGACGCAGTACTTCAGGGATTTCGATGCGGCCATCCGCCTGCTGGTAGTTCTCCAGCACAGCGACCAGCGTACGACCTACCGCCAGACCAGAACCGTTCAGCGTGTGCACCAGACGGGTCTTTTTATCAGACTTACTGCGGCAGCGCGCCTGCATACGACGAGCCTGGAAATCCCACATGTTGGAGCAAGAGGAAATTTCGCGGTATGTATCCTGCGCCGGAAGCCAGACTTCCAGATCGTAGGTTTTACGCGCGCCAAAGCCCATATCGCCGGAGCACAACAGCACTTTACGATACGGCAGGCCCAGCAGTTGCAGTACTTTCTCTGCATGCCCTGTCATCTCTTCCAGCGCCTGCATGGAATCTTCCGGGCGTACAATCTGCACCATTTCAACTTTGTCGAACTGGTGCATACGGATAAGACCACGGGTGTCGCGGCCGTAAGAGCCCGCTTCAGAACGGAAGCACGGCGTATGCGCGGTCATTTTGACGGGCAGCGTCTCTTCGTCGATGATCTCATCGCGCACGAGGTTCGTCAGCGGCACTTCCGCCGTCGGGATCAGCGCGTAGTTGCTGCTGTCGGCTTCTTCTTCCAGCGGACGAGTATGGAACAGATCGCCTGCGAACTTCGGCAGTTGGCCGGTGCCGTAGAGCGTATCGTGGTTCACCAGATACGGCACATAGTTTTCGCTATAGCCATGCTCTTCGGTATGCAGATCCAGCATAAACTGCGCCAGCGCGCGGTGCAGACGGGCAATCTGCCCTTTCATGACCACAAAACGTGAGCCGGTCAGCTTCACGGCGCTCGCAAAATCCAGCCCGCCCAGCGTTTCGCCAAGCGTCACGTGATCGCGGATTTCGAAATCGAATTTACGCGGCGTGCCCCAGCGGCTGACTTCCACGTTTTCGCTGTCGTCTTTGCCCAGCGGTACGTCATCATCCGGCAGGTTCGGCAGGGTCAGCGCGATATCGCGGATTTCAGCAAGCAGCGCATCCAGCTCGTTTTTCGCCGTATCAAGCTCTTCGCCGAGTTTGTTCACTTCCAGACGAAGCGGCTCAATATCCTCCCCACGCGCTTTCGCCTGGCCGATGGATTTCGATCGCGAGTTACGTTCAGCCTGCAGGTTTTCAGTTTTTACCTGCAGAACCTTACGACGCTCTTCAAGAGCGACCAGCTTATCTACATCCAGCTTAAAGCCCCGGCGTGCCAGTTTTTCTGCGACTGCGTCTGGCTCGGTACGCAGCAGATTGGGATCGAGCATGCTTATCCTGTGCTTATCGAAAAAAAGAAAAGGGAAAGGCGATCGCAGCCTGCGATCGCACGGGTATTCAACGATTAACCTTACCGCAACGATCGCGTTAGCGGTAGCGTTTTGTGGGGCTTTTCTGATCCTGCTCAGCAAGCCAGGCTAGCTTTTCGCCAATCTTGCCTTCAAGACCTCTGTTGGTGGGGTGATAGTAGCGCGTTTGTGCCATTTCCGCAGGGAAATAGTCTTCGCCAGCCGCGTAGGCGTTGGGTTCGTCATGCGCGTAGCGGTACTCCTGCCCGTAGCCCATTTCCTTCATGAGCTTCGTCGGGGCGTTGCGCAGATGTTCCGGCACATCGTAATCGGGGCGGTCGCGCGCGTCTTTCAGGGCCGCCTTGAACGCGGTATACACCGCGTTGCTCTTCGGCGCGCAGGCAAGATAGACAATCGCCTGGGCAATCGCCCTTTCGCCTTCCGCCGGGCCGACGCGCGTAAAGCAGTCCCATGCGGAAATCGCCACCTGCATGGCACGCGGATCGGCATTGCCCACATCCTCTGAGGCGATCGCCAGGCAACGACGCGCCACATAAAGAGGATCGCCGCCTGCGCTGATAATACGCGCATACCAGTAGAGCGCCGCATCGGGTGCGGAGCCGCGCACCGACTTATGCAGCGCGGAAATCAAATCGTAAAAACGGTCGCCTTTATTATCAAAGCGGGCGCTGCGCTCGCCAGCGATTTCCGTCAGCAGCTCGGGTTTCAGCACCCGTTTGCCGCTGTCGTCGGTCGGCGCCATATCGGCCATCATTTCCAGCGTATTGAGCGCGCGACGCGCGTCGCCGTTGACCAGCTCCGCAATGGCAAGCCGGGTTTCATCCGGCAATACGATATCCTGGCCACCGTAACCGCGCTCACGGTCATTCATCGCCTGCGTCAGTACCTGTTCGATATCCTCAACCGTCAGGGATTTCAGCAGGTAAACGCGAGCGCGGGAAAGTAGCGCCGAGTTCAGCTCAAACGACGGGTTTTCCGTGGTTGCGCCAATAAACGTAATGGTGCCGTCTTCGATATGCGGCAGGAAGGCGTCCTGCTGGCTTTTGTTAAAGCGATGCACTTCGTCGACGAACAAAATTGTGCGGCGGCCCGCGTTGCGGTTCTGACGGGCGCGCTCGATGGCTTCACGAATCTCTTTCACGCCGGATGTCACCGCCGAAATACGCTCCACATCGGCATTCGCGTAGCGCCCGATGACTTCGGCAAGCGTGGTTTTACCAGTGCCCGGCGGGCCCCAGAGGATCATGGAGTGAAGATGCCCGGCCTCGATGGCGCGGGGCAGCGGCTTACCGGGCGCCAGCAAATGCTGCTGCCCGATATACTGCGCGAGATTTTCTGGCCGCATACGCGCGGCCAGAGGCTGAAAGGTATTTTCGGAAAAATCGAGCGAAAGATTGCCCACCCGGACCTCTACTTACTTATTACGCTGGTCGTCCACCGTTACGCCCTGCGGCGGCGTAAAGGTAAATTTGCTCATATCCACCGCGCCATTCTGCTGGGATTTGAGCTCATAGTTACTGCGCTGATCGTCCTGCTCGACGGCGCTGAACTGATTGATGGTGCCGTCGCGGCTCACGTTAATGGTGAACTGTTTCAGGTTGCCGCTGCTGGCTTTCGGCGTCAGCACGAAATCATCACCGTTCTGTTTAATATTGTACTGCTGCCAGTCGCTGCTCTGGTTACGCGCAATCAGCATAAACGGCGTATTGCTGGTGGCGTCTTTCAGCCAGGTGGCGCTCGCCTGCTCAACAAACGGGTTGTAGAACCACAACGTTTTACCGTCGGAAATCAGCACGCTTTCATCCGGCTGCGTCATATGCCAGTTGAAAAGATTCGGACGTTTAACCCACAGATCGCCCTGGCCTTCCTGCACAGCGGCCCCGCTGCCATCGGTCACTTTCTGGGTGAAGCTGGCGTGGAAGCTGCTGACTTTATCGAGGCGGCTTTTCAAATCGCCTGCGGCATCCGCCCAGACGGACGATACGGCAAACGCGGAAAGCAAAGCACAGGTAACGGCGATTTTTTTCATTGTTATCCCTCAGAATACGACCGATCCCGGTACGGGATCGCTTACTGTCCCTAACTGTAGCCATAAGGCTGACATTTTCGACAGAAGAAAAACCTGATTTTTTGGTAATTTACCCATCTTTTCAGAATCATGATGGGCGTGACGCCCTGCGCACGCTGCCAGACGACGCATGCGCAGGGAAAAGAACGGTTACTCGAACGGCGGCGGCGCCAGCACTTCGCGGTTGCCGTTATGGCCCTGCTCGCTGACGATGCCCTGCATTTCCATCTGTTCAATAATGCGCGCCGCGCGGTTGTAGCCGATGCGGAACTGACGTTGCACGCCGGAAATGGACGCTTTACGTTTTTCCACCACAAACGAGACGGCCTGATCGAACAGCGGATCCAGCTCTTCGCCGCCGTCAAAGCCGCCGCCACCGCCCTCGCTTTCGCTGTCGGAGGTAATGCCGTCGACATATTGCGGACGGCCGCGCGCTTTCCAGTCCTGCACAACGGCATGAACTTCTTCATCACGCACGAAGGCGCCGTGAACACGCACCGGCATGGAGGAGTTCGGGCCGGAGTACAGCATATCCCCCATCCCCAGCAGCGATTCCGCGCCGCCCTGATCGAGAATGGTGCGCGAGTCGATTTTGCTGGATACGGTAAACGCGATACGCGTCGGAATGTTGGCTTTAATCAGGCCGGTGATGACATCCACGGACGGACGCTGTGTCGCCAGCACCAGGTGAATACCCGCCGCACGCGCTTTCTGCGCGAGACGCGCGATCAGCTCTTCGACTTTTTTACCGACCGTCATCATCAGATCGGCAAACTCATCAACCAGCACCACGATGTACGGCAGTTTTTCCAGCACCGGATGGGTGGCGTCCATGCTGTCGCCCGGTTTCCAGTACGGATCCGGAATTGGACGGCCCATACGTTTAGCTTCAGCAATCTTCTCGTTGTAACCGGCGAGGTTACGCACGCCGAGCGCCGACATCAGTTTATAGCGGCGCTCCATTTCATTCACGCTCCAGCGCAGCGCGTTGGCGGCGTCTTTCATGTCGGTGACCACTTCGGTCAGAAGATGCGGAATGCCTTCATACACCGACAGCTCCAGCATTTTCGGGTCGATCATGATAAAGCGCACGTCTTCCGGCGTCGCTTTGTAGAGCATGCTCAGGATCATGGCGTTAACGCCCACCGACTTACCGGAACCCGTCGTACCGGCCACCAGCAGGTGCGGCATTTTCGCAAGATCCGCCACGACCGGATCGCCGGCGATATCTTTACCCAGCACCACGCTCAGCGGCGACGGGTTGTCGCGGAATTTCGCGCAGTCCAGCACTTCGCGCAGGTAAACGGTCTGGCGCTTTTTATTCGGCAGCTCAAGACCGACATACGGCTTGCCAGGGATCACTTCCACCACGCGCACGGCGACGGTGGAGAGCGAGCGCGCCAGATCGCGCGACAGGTTAGAGATGCGCGCGGCCTTAACGCCCGGCGCCAGGTTCAGCTCAAAACGGGTAATGACGGGGCCTGGCGAGTAATTCACGACATCGGCTTTGATGCGGAAATCGGCGAGACGCGCTTCAACCAGACGCGCCATCTGCTCCAGGGCGAAGGTATCTACCGGCTCAACTTCCGCAGGCGGCGACGTCAGCAGATCCAGCGACGGCAACGGCGTGGACGGTTTATGCTTCGGCAGTTCTTCACCATTACGCATCAGCAGCGGGTGGAGCAGGCTGTCGCGAGGCGATGCCGGTGACGCTGGCTGTTGAGCCGGTACAGGCGCGGCCGGAGACGGAGCCTGATACTGAGCAGACGCTGAAGGCGGCTGGTAGCCCTGGGCCGGTGTGGCAGGCTGCGGCTGATGCGCGGCCGTTGGCTGTGCGTAACCCTGAGGCTGCGGCGCATAACCTTGCGGCGGCGCGTAGCTTTGCGCAGGCGCGGCGGGCTGCACTGGCGCAACATGCGCTGGCGGCTGTTGCAGCGGCTGTTGATAGTGTTGCGTCTGAGAGGGTGGTACCGGATGGTGCGGCTGTGGCGCGGCAGGCTCCGGCATAAAGAGCGGCTGGCTCGGGCTCTCGTTTACCCGCGTCGTCGGAGAATACGCTGTCTCATCCGGCGCAAATGGCGCAGCGCCAGACGGTTGCGGCGCGGAATAACGCTGCTGCTGCGATGCGGCAAACTGGCGCGCCAGCTCCGCCTGCTCAGCGGCGTCTTCATCTTCCTGGCTCATCTCCGCCTGGTACTCTTCACCGTAACGCTGCTGCTGGGATGCGGCGAACTGACGCGCCAGCTCATCCTGATACATTGCATCCGCTTCTTCGTCGGAAACGCCGTGCTGCTGTTGCGCCATACGACGCTCCGCCTCTTCACGGGCGCGCTCTTCCGCCATCCGCTGAGAAGGCAGTTTGATGCCATAAGACGCCAGTTCACGACGCGTCGGCACGCGAACGCGGTTCGGGCGCGGCAGCTGCGGGCCAATGCCCTCTTTCACCTGCGGACGCGGCGCCTCGCCCGCCGCCGGCGTAAAGGCGACGGCCGCGGTTTGCGCTGCCGCAGACGTTGCCTGCGACGCAGCATGCACGGAAGCCGCGGCGGCGGCCCCGTGCGCCGCTACATTCAGGCCGGACGCGGCGGCGCCTGCGATATCGGCAGCTGAGACTGACGGCGCTGCAGGCGCAGGCTCAGACGCGCGTACGGGCTCCGGTTTACGGGTAAGCTCTTCCGGCTCAGGAATCGGCTGATACCAGGCGGCCAGCTGTTCGCGCTCGCGGGCGCGCTGCGCTTCCACTTCTTCGAAATGATACAGCGGCGGGCGCGCGGGTTTGACCTCTTCCGGCGGCGCGACGGGCT
Source organism: Cronobacter sp. EKM101R (assembly GCF_963888145.1). Taxonomy (NCBI): domain Bacteria; kingdom Pseudomonadati; phylum Pseudomonadota; class Gammaproteobacteria; order Enterobacterales; family Enterobacteriaceae; genus Cronobacter; species Cronobacter sp. EKM101R. Next base: position 88,322 of record NZ_CAWPHW010000062.1, read on the forward strand.
CTGGTTCATACATCGGCGCGGCCTCGTGTGCCGGGGCGTACGGTTCCGGCGCGGGGTAAGATGGCTGCGGCGCCGGGGTATAGGGTTCAGGCGCAGGCGCATACTGGGCGGTGTGCGGCTGCGCATACGGATCATGCGGTGCCTGTTGATACGCCCCAGGCTGCGATTGCTGCGCCTGATAGGGCTGCGGCTGTTGCGCAGGTTGATAAGCGGGGGCTACCGGCGCGCTGTTCGGCGCGGGCTGCCAGTACGCTTCTTCCTGCAACGGCGCTTGCGCGACAGGCGGCTGCGCATAGTAATCCGGCTCCGGCGCGATGCCCGGATGCGACTGCGGGGCTGAAGGCGCGGAATGCCACTCTATTTCTGGCGCGACATCCGGCGCCTGGACATTTACCGCTTCAGACGGCATAGCCGTTTGCGCCGAGGCCCAGACAGGCGCCACCGGCGTGGCGGCTGCGGCAACGGCAGCCGGGTCGGCAATCGAGTGGCCGTTCAGCAGAGGATCGTTTTCATCATAAAACGCATCCGGCTCGGTCACTTTATGGCCGGAGAACAGGACGTCATCCGCATCCGCAGGGGTGCCGCGCACGCTGTATTGCACCTCGTCGGCATCATCCATACGCTTGCCTGAAAAGAGCGCGGCGTCGGTTTTACGTGCGACAGGGTTGCTGAATTTGTCCGCCAGCCGCTGGCGGCGGGCTAAAGCACCACGAAGAATACGCGCGCGACGGGATTCCCCTTTCGCGGGTTTCGGCTCATGCTCATCCTCTTCATATTCGTCGTGCTCTTCATCGTCCTCGTAGTCGTCTTCATCCTGCCAGGTGTCGTCACGGCGGGTACGGTTGCTGGCGAACGTCAGCACGGTAAGCACGACGCTGCCGATTTTCTCTGCGATGCTGACCCAGGACCAGCCGGTAAACAGCGTCAGCCCCGCCGCCCAGACGCAGAGCAGCGCAATGGTGCCGCCGCTGCTGTTGAGCATCGGCTGAAGCGCGGTGCTAAGCAGGCTGCCAATTACGCCGCCGGAGGCGAAATACCAGATATCGTCGGCGTTTATCGCCGCCAGTCCGCAGGAAGTAAGGATCAGCGCCAGTACGCCGATAAGGCGCAGCGCTACGGCGAAATAGTCGATGTAATCTTCGTTGCCGCGCTGACGCCAGGCAAACCAGCAGCCGCCCACCATGATCACGGGAATGGTGTAGCCCATCACGCCGAAAATAAAGAACAGCGTGTCCGCAAGCCAGGCCCCGGGCGCGCCGCCCAGATTATGGATAGGCTCATGCCAGGCCGTTTGTGACCAGCTCGGATCGGAAGGGTTAAAGCTTAACAGGGCGGCCATCAGCCAGACGGCAAACAGCACCACGAGGATCAGCAGCGCTTCGAGCAGTCGTCGCCCGCTGCTTAATTTAGTGAGTGTGACTTCTTTGTCTTCGGTGTATTCCTGGCTCAAGACAGGCTCTCCAGGTCCATGAGGTAAAACGGACAGCAGTGGCGAGAAACCCCGCCACTGCTGCTGTATGGATTAACAGGAGTGTAATCAAACTACGCCCGGTTTGCACCTGTTCTGTGTTAGCGGGTCTTAATAACCAGACGATTACTCTGCTTCACTTCTTCCATCACGACGTAAGTTCGGGTGTCGTTCACGCCCGGCAGACGCAGCAGGGTTTCGCCCAGCAACTTACGGTAAGCGGACATATCCGGTACGCGGGTTTTCAACAGGTAGTCGAAATCACCCGAAACCAGATGGCACTCCTGAATTTCTTCCAGCTTTTGTACAGCGGAATTGAACTGCTCAAACACATCCGGCGCGCCACGATTCAGAGTAATCTCAACAAATACCAGAAGTGAGGCATCCAGATAATGCGGGTTCAGCAGAGCCGTATAGCCCTGAATGAAACCCTGTCGTTCCAGACGACGAACGCGCTCAAGGCACGGCGTCGGTGAAAGACCCACTCTTTTTGAAAGCTCGACGTTAGAAATGCGCCCATCCTTTTGCAGCTCATTAAGAATGTTACGATCGATACGGTCGAGATCTTTGCCAGGGCGCTTCTTGCTATCTACCATTATTATTGTCTCTCTGTATTCCTTCCCTACACCTGCCATTACCCGTTGCACTTCACTGTTCAGGGCGTCAGTTAGAAGACCGTTGCCCGCTGGCAGCTATCGACATTACGTATGGCGTCTGTCCACGCCATGCGTGAATTTCAATAGCCCGGAAAGTGGCACAAGCTTGCGCCAGAATGCGCTGCAACCAAAGCCAACCCTTTTTTCTTCCTCGAATGTTTTCGCAAAAGCGCAGGGGATTGTCAAAGCAAAACATCGATTTTTAGTAGAACGTGCCAGAGAGTGGTAACGAGCAGCGATTATTCCTCATTTTACTGCCTTATCCGCCGCGCTTTTTAATCAGTAAAAATAATGACGTTATCGGCCGCAGCTATTGCATGAATCGTTAACAAAATTGCCACACTCTTTTTTTAGCCCGGTAAATTCCCTACAATCCAGCCCATTGTCTGCCAACAACAATGAGGATCTCATGGGCACGGCTAAACACAGTAAGCTGTTAATTCTTGGCTCCGGCCCGGCGGGATACACCGCTGCGGTCTACGCGGCGCGCGCTAACCTGAAGCCGGTTCTGATTACCGGGATGGAAAAAGGCGGTCAGTTGACCACCACTACGGAAGTGGAAAACTGGCCGGGCGACCCGCACGATCTGACCGGTCCGCTGTTGATGGAACGCATGCACGAGCATGCCGCGAAGTTTGAAACAGAAATCCTGTTCGATCATATCAACAAGGTCGATCTGCAAAACCGTCCGTTCCGTCTTATTGGCGACAGCGGCGAATACACCTGCGACGCGCTTATCATCGCCACCGGCGCCTCCGCGCGTTATCTGGGCCTGCCGTCTGAAGAAGCCTACAAAGGTCGCGGCGTCTCCGCCTGCGCCACCTGTGACGGGTTCTTCTACCGCAACCAGAAAGTCGCGGTTATCGGCGGCGGCAACACGGCCGTAGAAGAAGCGCTGTACCTGGCGAATATCGCCTCTGAAGTACACCTGATCCACCGCCGCGACACGTTCCGCGCCGAGAAGATCCTGATAAAACGCCTGATGGATAAAGTGGAAAGCGGCAACATCGTGCTGCACACCCACCGCACGCTGGAAGAAGTGACCGGCGATCAGATGGGCGTCAGCGGCCTGCGTCTGCGCGATACGGTGAACCCGGAAAACATCGAGACGCTGGATGTCGCAGGCCTGTTCGTCGCGATTGGCCACAGCCCGAACACCACGATTTTTGATGGACAGCTGGAGCTTGAGAATGGCTACATCAAAGTGCAGTCCGGCATTCACGGCAACGCCACCCAGACCAGCATCCCGGGCGTCTTCGCCGCAGGCGATGTGATGGACCATATCTACCGCCAGGCCATCACCTCCGCCGGTACCGGCTGTATGGCCGCGCTGGATGCCGAGCGCTATCTGGACGGCCTTGCTGAAAAGCAGAGTTAATTCCGCACGTTAAACAAGGCGACGAATCAGTCGCCTTTCTTTTATCCCCGTTGTAACATTGCCTGCTCTCTCGCCTTGCGGCGAGCACTCTGGATTTTACTGCTCAGTGCATGCAATGAATAAAACCCGTCAACAAGAACTGACCCGCTGGCTTAAACAGCAAAGCGTTATCTCCCGCCGCTGGCTTAACCTGTCGCGCCTGCTGGGCGTGGTGAGCGGCTTGCTTATCGTCGCGCAGGCCTGGCTGCTGGCCGATCTCCTTAACGATTTGATAATCAAAGCCATTCCCCGCGAGGCGCAGCTGCTGCCGTTTGTGCTGTTGATTCTGGTCTTTGTCCTGCGCGCCTGGGTGGTATGGCTTCGGGAAAAAGTCGGGTTTCACGCCGGTCAACATATCCGCGCCCGTATTCGTCAGCAGGTGATGAACCGGTTACAGGAGGCAGGGCCTGCCTGGATCCAGGGGAAACCCGCCGGGAGCTGGGCGACGCTTATCCTTGAGCAGATTGACGACATGCACGATTTCTACGCCCGCTACCTGCCGCAAATGGCGCTGGCGGCGAGCGTGCCGCTGCTGATTGTGCTGGCGATTTTCCCTTATAACTGGGCAGCGGCGCTAATCCTGCTTTGCACCGCGCCGCTAATTCCGCTGTTTATGGCGATGGTCGGCATGGGCGCCGCCGATGCCAACCGCCGCAATTTCCAGGCGCTGGCGCGCCTGAGCGGAAACTTCCTTGACCGCCTGCGCGGTATGGAAACCCTGCGCCTTTTCAGCCGCGGCGCGGCGGAAACGCATAACATTCAGGCCGCGTCTCAGGATTTCCGTCAGCGCACGATGGAAGTGCTGCGCCTGGCGTTTCTCTCCTCCGGCGTGCTGGAGTTTTTCACCTCGCTTTCTATCGCGCTGGTCGCGGTCTATTTCGGCTTCTCTTACCTGGGCGAACTCAATTTTGGCCATTACGGTACGGGCGTAACGCTGTTCGCCGGTTTCCTGGCGCTGATTCTGGCGCCGGAATTCTTCCAGCCGCTGCGCGATCTCGGCACCTTTTATCATGCCAAAGCGCAGGCTATCGGCGCGGCGGACAGCCTGAAAACCTTCCTTGAAACCCCGATTCAGCATGCTGAGAAAGGCGCGCTGGAGTTGCCCGGCTGCGAGCCGATTTCGCTTGAGGCGCAGGGGCTGACCATCCTCTCTCCGCAGGGGAAACGTCTCGCCGGACCGCTGAATTTCACGCTGCCTGCGGGCAAACGCGTGGCGCTGGTGGGGCAAAGCGGCGCCGGGAAAAGCTCGCTCTTAAATCTGCTGGCCGGGTTTCTGCCGTATGAAGGTTCGCTGCGCGTCAATGGTGTTGAACTGCGCGAGCTGGAGCCGGACAGCTGGCGTCGGCAGTTAAGCTGGGTCGGGCAAAATCCGCAGTTGCCTGCCGGGACGCTCAAAGAAAACGTCTTACTGGCCGATCCCGAGGCGAGCGATGCGCAGCTCCAGGCCGCGCTTGATAAAGCGTGGGTGAGCGAGTTCTTACCGCTGCTGGCGCAGGGCGTCGACACGCCAGTCGGCGATCAGTCGTCCGGCCTCTCCGTCGGCCAGGCGCAGCGCGTGGCGGTCGCCCGCGCCCTGTTAACGCCATGCCGTTTGCTGCTGCTTGATGAACCTTCCGCAAGCCTGGATGCCGGCAGCGAGCGCCGCGTGATGCAGGCGCTGGAAACCGCGTCGCTGGCGCAGACCACGCTGATGGTGACGCACCAGATTGATGATATCGCCGCCTGGGATGAGGTCTGGGTGATGCGCGACGGGCGTATCGTGGAGCGCGGCGACGTCGCCACGCTTAGCGAGGCCGACGGCTATTTCGCGACGCTGCTGGCGCACCGTCAGGAGGAGATTTAAATGCGCGCGTTACTACCCTATCTGGCGCTCTATAAACGCCACAAATGGCTGCTGTCGCTCGGCGTCGTGCTGGCTATCGTGACGCTGCTCGCCAGCATCGGCCTGTTGACGCTCTCCGGCTGGTTCCTCTCCGCCTCAGCGGTGGTGGGCATGGCTGGCCTCTACAGCTTTAACTATATGCTGCCCGCCGCAGGCGTTCGCGGTGCCGCGATTATCCGCACCGCCGGGCGTTACTTCGAGCGACTGGTGAGCCACGAAGGCACGTTCCGCGTGCTGGAGCACTTGCGCGTCTATACCTTCAGCCGCCTGCTGCCGCTTTCTCCGTCCGGGCTGGCGCGTTTTCGTCAGGGCGAACTGCTTAACCGCCTGGTGGCGGACGTCGACATGCTGGATCACCTCTATCTGCGCGTGATTTCACCGCTGATCGGCGCGCTCGCTGTTATTGCCGTGGTGACGCTTGGTTTAAGCCTGCTGGATGTGACGCTGGCGCTGACGCTCGGCGGGATCATGCTGGCGACGCTGCTGCTGCTCCCTCCCCTCTTCTATCGCGCCGGTCGTCCGGTGGGCGAAGCGCTGACGATGCTTCGCGCCAGCTACCGCCAGCAACTGACAGGCTGGTTGCAGGGCCAGGCGGAATTGTCGATTTTCGGCGCGGCCGGGCGTTATCGCGATAATCTTGATGCGACCGAGCAGATCTGGCATGAGGCGCAGCGTCGCCAGGCCGGGCTGACGGCGCTCTCGCAGGCGATGATGATGCTGATAAGCGGCATGACGGTGGTGCTGATCCTGTGGATGGCCGCAGGCGGCGTTGGCGGCAACAGCACGCCCGGCTCGCTTATCGCGCTATTTGTCTTCTGCGCGCTGGCCGCCTTTGAAGCGCTGGCGCCGGTGGGCGGCGCGTTCCAGCACCTGGGCCAGGTTATCGCCTCCGCGCGTCGCGTGAGCGAGGTGATTGACCAGCCTGCTGACATCACTTTTGCTGAGCCGGGCGCAGACGCTCCGCGCGAGGCCTCGCTGTCGCTGCGTAACGTGAGCTTCAGCTATCCGGGCCAACCTCAGCCTGCGCTGCGCGATATTACGCTTGATGTCGCGCCGGGCGAGCATATCGCTATCCTCGGGCGCACCGGCTGCGGGAAGTCGACGCTGCTGCAACTTTTGACCCGCGCCTGGGACCCGACCTCGGGCGACGTGGCGCTTGGCGGCGTTTCCATTAGCGAATACCGCGAAGCGGCGCTGCGCGCGACCATGAGCGTCGTGCCGCAACGCGTGCATCTCTTTAGCGCCACGCTTCGCGATAATCTCCGGCTCGCCGCGCCGCAGGCCGATGACGCCGCGCTCGGCGCAGTACTCGCCCGCGTAGGGCTTGAAAAACTGCTGGAAGACGACGGGCTGAACGCGTGGCTTGGCGAAGGCGGACGCCAGCTCTCCGGCGGGGAGTTGCGCCGTCTCGGCATCGCCCGCGCGCTACTGCATGACGCGCCGGTGCTTTTACTGGATGAGCCGACGGAAGGGCTGGATGCCGAAACCGAACGGCAGATACTGACGCTTGTGAAAGAAGTTGCCGCACAGAAAACGCTGCTGATGGTCACGCATCGCCTGCAGGGCCTGACGGCGTTCGATCGCATCATTGTCATGGACAACGGGCAGATTACTGAACAAGGTAGTCACAAGGAATTACTGGCGCTGCAGGGACGTTATTATCAGTTTCGCGCGCGCTCAGTACACTATCATTGATTGATATTTGACACTGTTGTCAGGGAGCGCCGTTGTGATGCGTCTGGTGCAGCTTTCTCGTCATTCGATTGCTTTCCCCTCGCCTGAGGGAGCGTTACGTGAACCCAACGGCTTACTGGCATTAGGCGGCGATCTCAGCCCGGCGCGCCTGATGATGGCCTATCAGCACGGTATTTTTCCGTGGTTTTCACCGGGCGACCCGATTTTATGGTGGTCGCCGGATCCGCGCGCGGTGCTCTGGCCTGACCGGCTGCACGTCAGCCGTAGTATGAAGCGTTTTCACCGCCGCTCGCCCTATCGCGTGACGCTGAATCACGCCTTTAGCGCCGTTATTCAGGGCTGCGCCAGCGATCGCGACGACGGCACCTGGATAACCAACGATGTGGTTATCGCCTGGCAGCGCCTTCATGAACTGGGCCATGCGCACTCGATTGAAGTCTGGCAGGACGATGAACTGGTAGGCGGCATGTATGGCGTGGCGCAGGGCGCGCTGTTTTGCGGCGAGTCGATGTTCAGCCGCCGGGAAAATGCCTCAAAAACCGCGCTGGTGGTGTTTTGCGACTACTTTTTAGCGCAGGGCGGCAGGCTTATCGACTGCCAGGTGCTTAACCCGCACACCGCCTCGCTGGGCGCGGTCGAGATCCCGCGCCGCGATTATTTACAGCAGTTGGCCGAGCTTCGCCAGTTGCCGTTTGAAAAACGCGGCTGGGTGCCGCAAACCCTTTTTACCTCCGCAGGATAGCAGAATGTTTTCGGCACATTTTTTGTCAGGGTGTTATACTTATGCACGCAGAAAATGACTGCCATTACCCTGCCGCCGTTTTGGGACCCTCCGTTAACGCAACGCTTTGGATCTCACGCTCCCCGTTATGCTTGCGCTGCCCGCGCGGTTTTGTCGTGGAGACAAGCAGGCGCAGCGGTACGACGGGCATTTCGCCCGCAAAACTTTACTTAATGGGTGAACTTGGGCATTATCTTGCCGGTTCAAACTATGGTAGTGATACCCCAGAGGATTAGATGGCCAAAGAAGACAATATTGAAATGCAGGGTACCGTTCTTGAAACGTTACCTAACACTATGTTCCGCGTAGAACTGGAAAACGGTCACGTGGTAACTGCCCATATCTCCGGTAAAATGCGCAAAAACTACATCCGCATTCTGACGGGCGACAAAGTGACTGTTGAGCTGACCCCGTACGACCTGAGCAAAGGCCGCATTGTCTTCCGTAGTCGCTAAGTTTATACCGGCTTCTTATTAAGAGAAGCCAGGCCGCGCCGCCGTTTGCCGCGCCAGCCTGAGAAAAAGCGCCGCCCTTTCGCGGCGCTTTTTTTATACGTAAATCCCATGAAAACGCTATAAAAAAACGCCGGATATCGCTATCCGGCGTTGTGTTTTACAGGCGTACTGCTTTAGTGCGCGGCTTCAGGCTTATGCTTCTGCGCGCTCTGGAAGCTGTACGTCAGCTTATCGCCTTCTTTATCCAGCGCGACGGCGACCTGACCGCCATCCACCAGTGAACCGAAGAGCAGCTCGTTAGCCAGCGGTTTCTTCAGGTTATCCTGAATCACACGGGTCATCGGGCGTGCGCCCATCGCACGGTCATAGCCTTTCTCGGCCAGCCAGTCACGCGCTTCCTGGGTAACTTCCAGGGAGACGCCTTTCTGGTCAAGCTGCGCCTGCAGTTCGACGATGAACTTGTCGACCACCTGATGAATCACCTCGGTAGAGAGATGGTTGAACCAGATGATATTGTCGAGACGGTTGCGGAACTCCGGCGTGAAGATCTTTTTGATCTCCTCCATCGCGTCGGTGCTGTTGTCCTGACGGATAAGCCCTATCGATTTACGCTCGGTTTCACGCACGCCGGCGTTAGTGGTCATCACCAGAATCACGTTGCGGAAATCCGCTTTGCGCCCGTTGTTATCGGTCAGCGTGCCGTTGTCCATCACTTGCAGCAGCAGGTTAAAGACGTCCGGATGCGCTTTTTCGATTTCATCAAGCAGCAGCACCGCATGCGGATGTTTGATGACCGCGTCGGTCAGCAGACCGCCCTGATCAAAACCGACATAGCCCGGAGGCGCGCCGATCAGGCGACTGACGGTATGGCGTTCCATATACTCGGACATATCAAAGCGCAGCAGCTCAATTCCCAGCGCTTTAGATAACTGCACCGTCACCTCGGTTTTCCCGACGCCGGTCGGACCTGCGAAGAGGAAAGAGCCCACCGGTTTACGGTCATGCCCCAGCCCCGCGCGGCTCATTTTGATGGCTTCGGTTAATGCCTCAATGGCTTTATCCTGACCAAACACCAGCATTTTCAGGCGATCGCCCAGATTTTTCAGCGTATCGCGATCGCTTTGCGACACGCTCTTCTCCGGAATACGCGCGATACGGGCCACCACGGTTTCGATATCCGCCACATTGACGGTTTTCTTACGCTTGCTGACCGGCATCAGACGCGCACGCGCGCCCGCTTCGTCGATGACATCAATGGCTTTATCCGGCAGATGACGGTCGTTGATATATTTCACCGCCAGCTCCACCGCCGCGCGTACCGCTTTCGCGGTGTAACGGACGTCATGGTGCGCTTCATATTTCGGCTTCAGGCCGTTAATGATCTGTACGGTTTCCTCAACACTCGGCTCGGTGATGTCGATTTTCTGGAAGCGACGCGCCAGCGCACGGTCTTTTTCGAAAATGTTGCTGAACTCCTGATACGTCGTGGAGCCCATCACCCGGATTTTGCCGCTGGAGAGCAGCGGTTTAATCAGGTTTGCCGCATCGACCTGGCCGCCGGAAGCCGCGCCCGCGCCGATGATGGTATGGATTTCATCGATAAACAGGATGCTGTTGTTATCCTGTTCCAGCTGTTTGAGCAGCGCCTTAAAGCGTTTTTCAAAATCGCCGCGGTATTTAGTGCCCGCCAGCAGCGAGCCGATATCCAGCGCGTAGATAGTGCAGTCGGCCATCACTTCCGGGACGTCGCCCTGCACGATACGCCAGGCGAGCCCTTCGGCAATCGCGGTTTTCCCGACGCCCGACTCGCCCACCAGCAGCGGGTTATTTTTCCGGCGACGGCAGAGCACCTGAATCGCGCGCTCCAGCTCTTTATCGCGGCCAATCAGCGGATCGATGCCGCCAACGCGGGCAAGCTGATTGAGATTGGTGGTGAAGTTTTCCATACGCTCCTCCCCGCCTGCCTGCTCTTCGTTGACCGGATTGTCATTGCCCGGCGCCTGGCCTGGCTCGTCTTTACGGGTACCGTGGGAGATGAAATTCACCACATCGAGGCGACTGACTTCATGTTTACGCAACAGATAAGCCGCCTGGGACTCCTGTTCGCTGAAGATAGCCACTAAGACATTGGCGCCAGTCACTTCGCTACGACCGGAGGACTGGACGTGGAACACGGCGCGCTGCAACACGCGCTGGAAGCTAAGCGTCGGCTGAGTGTCGCGCTCTTCTTCGCTTGCGGGCAGGACGGGTGTGGTTTGTTCAATGAAGGCTTCGAGTTCCTGACGCAGCGCCACCAGATCCACGGAGCAGGCTTCAAGCGCCTCCCGTGCCGATGGGTTACTGAGCAGAGCCAGTAACAGATGCTCGACGGTCATAAACTCATGTCGGTGCTCGCGCGCTCTGGCGAAAGCCATGTTTAAACTGAGTTCCAGTTCCTGGTTGAGCATAGGGCACCCCCTCAATAGTTTGCCTTAATCAGGCTTTTTCCAGCGTACACAACAACGGATGGTCGTTCTCCCTCGCATATTTGTTCACCAGCGCCACTTTGGTTTCCGCCACTTCCGCGGTGAAAACGCCACAGATGGCTTTCCCCTGATAGTGAACCGTGAGCATCAGTTGCGTCGCACGTTCTACATCATAAGAAAAGAACTTTTGTAGCACGTCAATAACAAATTCCATTGGCGTGTAATCGTCGTTCATTAATATAACTTTATACATGGATGGCGGTTTTAGCGCTTCGCGCAGATCATCTTCCGCCAAATGGTCAAAATCCAGCCAACTTTTGTCTTTACTCATTGCCAGTCGTCATCATGGTTAAACAGTACAGCCAGCGTGTTTTCCGGCGCTCTGGTTGAGTGTAATACGCATCCCGAATCTACCCTAATGTTCAGTAAGCGACCAGCTATCACTGGTATTCGCGAGCTCTGTCACATTAATGAAAATAGCGTTAACTGCTTCAAAATTTTGACTCAATACCACCAGCCAGACCCCCGTGAACGCTTGACGCAGAGTGCGATTTCTCTAAATTGTACAAGCGTGAGTTGGCGAGGTTTTGAACAGCCCCCCTCACCCACCGGTTCAATCCATCTTACTCAATAAGACTTATGAAGGATGTCGAAGCATGGAGACGGGTACTGTTAAATGGTTCAATAACGCCAAAGGGTTTGGGTTCATCTGCCCTGAAGGCGGCGGCGAAGATATTTTCGCGCACTACTCTACAATCCAGATGGACGGCTACAGAACGCTGAAAGCCGGACAAGTCGTGAGGTTCGATGTGCATCAGGGTCCCAAAGGCAACCATGCCAGCGTCATTGTCCCTCTTGAAGCAGAAGTCGCACCCGCAGTTGCGTAACTCTTCTGTTTCATTGTGTACATCCTGCTCCTGAAATGCCAGTCCCGGGGACTGGCATTTTTATTTATTCTCGGGCAAGCGCGTCAACAGGGTTGAGCCTGGCGGCGTTGCGGGCGGGCAGCCAGCCGAACAGCACCCCCGTCGCGCTGGAGCACAAAAACGCCGTCAACAGCGCCACAGGCGAGAAACCGATTTCCCAGCCTGGTAAAATCAGCTGTAAAGCAAACGCGATCAGCAATGAAAGCCCGATGCCGAGCGCGCCGCCCACCAGGCAGACCAGCACCGCCTCAATCAAAAACTGTTGCAGCACATCACTCTTGCGCGCGCCGACCGCCATACGAATGCCGATCTCCCGCGTACGCTCGGTCACCGACACCAGCATGATATTCATCACCCCGATACCGCCCACCACCAGCGAAATTACCGCCACCAGCGTTAAAAACAGTTGAAGAGTACGTGTGGTCTTTTCCGCCGTTTTCAACACGCCGTCCATATTCCAGGTGAAAAAGTCTTTTTTGCCGTGGCGCAACGACAGGAGACGCGTCAACTGCTGCTCCGCCTCACCGCTGTCGTAGCCCTCTTTTACCCGCACCGTAATGGAGTTCAGCCACGACTGCCCCATAATGCGCCCGGACATCGTGCTGTACGGCATCCATACCCGCAGAATTTTGCTGCTGCCGAACATCGACTGCTTCTCTTCCGCCACGCCGATGACCGTCGCAGGCATATTGCCGACCAGCACCACTTCGCCCACCACGTTCGCCTTGTTGGGAAAGAGCTGGCGACGCGCGTTGCTGTCGATAACCACCACCTGCGCGCGGCCGCGCAGCTGCTCGTCGTTGAAGGTATTGCCTTCGCTGAAGGTCATGCCGTAGACGTTAAAATATTGCCCGCTCACGCCGTTAGCGCTGGCGGCGACATCCACGTTGCCATAGCGCAGGCGCAGGCTTTGCGACACCGTCGGCGTGGCGGAGCTCACCCACGGCTGGCGCTGGATGGCCTGCAGATCGTCATACTGTAACGCCTGCTGATATTGCGGATCGTCATCGCCAAAATCTTTACCGGGATAGACATCTATCGTGTTAGTGCCGATGGAGCGGATATCCTCCAGCACCATCTGTTTTGCGGCGTCGCCGACCACCACAATTGAAACAACTGACGCGATGCCGATGATAATTCCGAGCATGGTCAGCAGCGTGCGCATCTTGTTGGCCGCCATCGCCAGCCAGGCCATGGTCAGCGCTTCACGAAAGCTATTGATAAACTGCCCTAACGCCGGGGCGTCGTGCGGCTGCGCAGACAGCCCGGCCACGTCGCGTTTCCCGACCGGCGGCGGGTTACTGATGATCTCCCCGTCGCGAATTTCGATAATGCGTTCAGCCTGGGCGGCGACGTCAGGATCGTGGGTGACGATAATCACCGTGTGCCCGCGGTCGCGCAGCTGTTTTAAGGTCGCGATCACCTCTTCGCCGGAATGGCTGTCGAGCGCGCCGGTCGGTTCGTCGGCCAGGATCACCTGCCCGCCGTTCATCAGCGCGCGGGCGATACTCACACGCTGTTGCTGACCGCCGGAAAGCTGCGAGGGCTGATAATCGACGCGCGCTTCAAGGCCAAGCCGCGCCAGTAATTCGCGCGCCCGCGCCTGACGCGCGGCCCGCCCGGTGCCGGCATAAATAGCAGGCACTTCAACATTCTGCGCGGCCGTCAGGTGCGAGAGCAGATGGTAGCGCTGGAAAATAAAGCCGAAATGCTCGCGCCGCAGACGAGCAAGCGCGTCATCGCCAAGCGTCGCCACATCCACGCCCGCCACCTTGTAACTGCCGCTGCTCGGCTTATCGAGACAGCCGAGAATATTCATCAGCGTCGATTTGCCGGAGCCGGACGCGCCGACAATCGCCACCATTTCACCGGCATTGATGGTCAGCGTGACGCCTTTTAATACCTCGACCTCCGTTTCGCCCGACGGATAGCTGCGGCGAATATCGCGCAGCTCAAGCAGCGCCGTCATTGATCGCTCCCGCTCGCGCGACCAATAACCACTTCATCACCTTCTGCAAGCCCCTGCACCACTTCGACCTGCGTGTCGTTACGCGCGCCGATAGTCACTTCGCGCTCGCGGGTTTCGCCGTTACGCAGCAGCGTCACCTTATAGCGGTTATCGCCTACCGGCTCGCCCAGCGCCGCCAGCGGAATGGTCAGCACATCATCGACGCCGCCGAGCTGAATATGCACCTGCGCCGTCATATCCAGGCGCAGCACGCCCTGCGGGTTGGGCACTTCAAAACGGGCATAGTAAAAAATGGCGTCGTTGATTTTCTCGGGCGTCGGGAGAATATCTTTTAGCCGCCCTTCGTAGCGGGTCAGCGGATCGCCAAGCACCGTAAACCAGGCTTTCTGGCCCGGTTTCAGGTGAATGATGTCTGCTTCGGAGACCTGCGCCTTCACCAGCATGGTGCTGAGATCGGCGAGCGTCAGGATATTAGGCGCCTGCTGCGCGGCGATGACCGTCTGGCCCTGCAGCGTGGTTATCTGCGTCACTTCACCGGCAATGGGCGCGGTGATGCGGGTGTAATCGAGGTTAGTGTTGGCTGTGCTGAGCGAGGCCTGATTGCGCTTGATCTGCGCGTCGATAGTGCCTATCTGCGCCTCTTTCACCGCGAGCTCGGTGGCGGCCGTGTCGAGATCCTGGCGTGAAATCGCCTGCGTGCGGGCAAGCTGCTGCTGGCGAGAAAGCGTGACGCGGGCGAGTTTCATCTCCGCCTCGGCCTGGCGCCGCTGGGCGCGCAGCTCCATTAACGTCGCTTCCACTTCTTTAATCTGGTTTTCAGCCTGCTCAGGATCGATAACGCCGAGGAGCTGATCTTTTTTCACTTTATCGCCGATATTGACCGACAACGTTTTGAGCTGGCCGCTCACCTGCGCGCCGACATCCACTTTACGCAGCGCGTCGAGCTTGCCGGTCGCGAGCACGCTTTGTTGCAAATCTCCTTTACGCACCAGCATGGTCTGATAACGGGGCAGCGGCGCATTCAGTGTCTTCCAGAGCCAGACCGCGCCGATAACGATAACCAGAGCCAGCACCACGTAGCGCTTCTTGATCCTTCCCTTAAGCTTCATATCTTTCCTGACGTTTCGGACGAGTAAACAAAGTGTGCTCTCCTATTCTAAACGCATTCTCAACCAAACCCTATGCGGCCAACAAATAAACCACAGCGTTGATATTGCGTTGAGTGATAGTTTGTTCCCATAGCCTGAGACTTCATCACGAGACCAGGTTATGTCCGCACTTGCCGAAATTTCTATACAGCCGCCAGCCCACAGCGCCTGGCAACTCTTTCGCCTGCTCGCGACAGGCCAGAAAACGCCGGGCCTTGCCTGGCAGAACCCGGCCTATCGCCGGAAATTTATTCTGCGCTCGCTGGCCACCCCTTTTGCGACCCGTCGCTGGCTTGCGGTACTCGCGCGCCAGCCGATGCTCGACGCGTTGCTCTATGCCCAGCCGGGCCTGCCGTGCCGTCTGCACCGGCCGTGGCTGTCGGTCAATATCTCGCGTAAAACGGCACTGGCGGCGCTGGAATATCATTACCAGCAGATCGCCTGCCTTCTGCCCGACGCGCTGATGCAGGGGCACCTGACGCGTAAAGGCGTCACGCTTGCCCTGCTCACCGGGAAAAACGACGCGCAATATCATGTGGATCTTGCCGCCGTTGCGGATCTGGATAAAGAGGGCGAAACGACAGTGATTTTCCGTGACGCCGCAGGCGTCGTGCTTGCTGAAATGACCTTTACGCTCTGCGAGGTGGACGGTGAATCTACGCTGTTTATCGGCGGCTTACAGGGTGCCAAAGCCTGGGTTGAGCACGATCAGATACAGATGGCGACTAAAGCCTGCCACGGTCTGTTTCCTAAGCGCCTGCTGCTGGAAGCGGTTTGCCTGCTGGCGCAGCGTTTTGCGGTAAGTCAGATACTCGCCGTCAGCAATGAGACGCATATCTACCGTAGCTGGCGCTACGCGAAGAAGAAAAAGGACAAACTGCACGCCGACTACGACAGCTTCTGGGAATCGCTCGGCGGCTATAAGGATACGCAGGGGCTTTACCACATGCCGTTGCAGATCGCCCGCAAATCGCTTGAGGAGATTGCGAGCAAAAAACGGGCGGAGTATCGCCGCCGTTATGAATTGCTGGACAGCATGACCGCGCAAATCGCCGCGCGGTTTAATGAGAGGTAATCTGCGGACGGACTGTGGCGGGTGCGCGTTGCTTACCCGCCCTACGGGATGCCGTGGTTACCCGGGTAAACCGGCGGGTGCGCGCTGCTTACCCGCCCTACGGGATGCCGTGGTTACCCGGGTAAACCGGCGGGTGCGCGTTGCTTACCCGCCCTACGGGATACTGCCGTTGCCAAAAAAGCTAATCCGCCCGTCCGCGGGCGAGCCACAGCACGCGCGAGAACATTTTGCGCAGCAGCGGCGGCACGGCGTCCATCCCACGACGGGCGGCCTCCATCGCCACTTCAATCGCGAGGTCGGGTTTCGAGGAGCGATGAATCGCTTTCACGATGACCCGCCGCATATTCATATGCACGGTTTCCGGCAGTTGCGCGACGCGGTAAAACACGGCGTCAAACCCTTCGCGATACATAAAATGTTCCATGTCCGGCGCGGGAAGCTCGGTGAGATGCTGGCGCACCTGTTCGCTGTCGTTATTCACAATCCCCTTCACCGTCGCGGCATATTTGCGCCCGGCATCGTCGCCATCCACCAGCACATGCCATTCAATGCCCATCCGGCGGGCGAATTTAATCAGCGGTTTCAACCCCGACTGGGCAAACTCAATGACTTTGATGCCTTCAGCCTCGAAGTGGTAACCGCACTGACGCGCCAGTTCGTTCATCATCCAGACTTCGGTTTCCCCCTCCACCAGCAACCAGCAGCGCGCAAACAGCGCCGATGGCCGGTTAAAGCGGATATGAAACGCGATGCGTCGGCTGTCTTCGGCATTCATGCCGCCGGGCCCAAGCCGCCACGCCGCCACCTTGCCGGAAGCGCGCACCAGCCGACACACATGCTCGACCGGCGTCATCGACAGCAGCTCGCCGGAATTGGTGGTGGTCAGCTTTTGCAGCGGCAACAGGTTCAGCAACTGCCAGGCCACCGACAGCATAATAGGGTGCAGCCGCGTCTCCGGATCTTCAACCAGCAGTAGCGGCCTGGCGTATTTATCGAGCCGCACGTTGCCTTTGGCCTGCAAAAGTGTCGAAAACAGCCCAAGCAGGATCACCCTGTAGGCCCGTCCGCCGGGCTTATCAATCATGCGGTTGATGATGTCGAGATAACGCCAGCTACGCTGTTCGTCATGCGCGTGACGACGCATCAGGCGATAGCGCGGGCCGGGCGCGCCCTGCTCGGAAAAATAGTGCTCCAGCAGTTGCACCATGGCCGACAGCCCCTGGCGGATCTGCTCGTCCGTCAGGTTTTGCGGGCGGGAAACCAGCTCACGGGTCAGAAACTCAAGCTCGCGCGCGGTCACTTCCATCTGGGGCGTCGCGGTGATGGCGCTGTCGTGCAGGCGGCGCATAAAACGGGCGTCACGCAGGCGCAGCACCGGGTTTAACCGAATGAGCTGACGCGCCTGTGCGTCAATATCGTCCAGCGCGATCGCCTCGCCCTGCGCATTAAGGAAGCTGCGCAGCGTAAATACGCTGTTATCGTCGTTAAGCTCGCCCTCCAGCCGGTAGAAAATCCGCTGGTAGCCATCACCGCCCGGCGTCATCAGCGCGCGCAGGCCGCGAAAGCGACGGCGCTGAAAATCGCCCGGCTCCGTCTCGCGGAAAATCAAAATAAGATGCAGATGACGTTCGCGCCCGTGAATATCGCCCGGCGGGAACCAGAAATCATTACGCGTAAAAGAATAGAGCGTGTCGCCCGGGTTCAGCAGCAGCGTCAGCGCATCCAGCAGGCTTGATTTCCCCCACGCGTTTTCGCCGATCAGCACATTATTATGTTCAAGCGTTAACGATAAGCGGTTAATTCCGCGAAACCCGGCGACTTCCACGCGCTCAAGAAACATCTCTCCTCCGGCTGCATCTGTTTGGCTGCGTGTCGGCAGTATAGCTATTCAATCAGAGCCTTAACAGAGCGTGGCGGGACGGAAAATCCGCATTGCGAGGCGCCTCGAAATAATAAAAAAGGTGATGGTCAGGAGCGGGTCATAAATGGCTTTCATGATTCGCTAACACAATGAAATAAGGCTAATAACCGTGGCTTTACTCGCCAGGGTGAATTCTGTAGGGTGTGGCGGCACGCTTATTTTTCCGCTCTTTCAGTAATTTCAGGAACCGCACGCCTCATGTTCTCAGGACTGTTAATTATCTTAGCGCCGCTTATTCTCGGCTATCTTATTCCCCTGCGCAGCGCAGGCGCGTTACGGCTTATCAATCAGTTGTTGAGCTGGCTCGTGTACATCATTCTTTTCTTTATGGGCATCAGCCTCGCGTTTCTGGATAACCTGTCGGCAAATCTGCTGGCGATTTTGCACTATTCCGCCGTCAGCATTACGGTCATTATGCTGTGCAATATCGCCGCCCTCCTGTGGCTTGAGCGCGCGATCCCCTGGCGCCATCAGCATCGCCAGGAGAAACTGCCGTCGCGTCTCGCGATGGCGCTGGAATCCCTCAAGCTTTGCGGTGTGGTGGTACTCGGTTTTCTGCTGGGGCTGACCGGCCTTGCTTTTCTGAAACACGCCACCGAAGCCAGCGAATACACCTTAATTTTCCTGCTGTTCCTGATAGGCATTCAGCTTCGCAACAACGGCATGACGCTGAAACAGATAGTGTTGAATCGCCGCGGGATGATGGTGGCGATAGTCGTGCTGGTCAGTTCGCTAATCGCAGGCGCCGTGAATGCGCTGCTGCTCGGGCTGCCGCTGCGCGCGGGGCTGGCGATGGCGTCCGGCTTCGGCTGGTATTCGCTCTCCGGCATTCTGATGACGGAATCTTTCGGGCCGGTTATCGGCAGCGCCGCGTTCTTTAACGATCTGGGCCGCGAGCTTATCGCGATTATGCTGATCCCGGCGCTGGTGCGCCGCAGCCGCTCCACCGCGCTCGGTATCTGCGGGGCGACATCAATGGATTTCACGCTGCCGGTGCTGCAACGCAGCGGCGGTCTGGAGCTGGTGCCTGCGGCTATCGTGCACGGGTTTATTCTGAGCCTGCTGGTGCCGGTGCTGATGGCGTTTTTCGCCGCCTGATACTCCTTTGGCGGTAGGCTTCTGCCGCCAAAATTGCGTTATATCAATCTCTCTTCAAGTTCCTTAAAAATCGCTTTTCACCCTTCGTGCCGAAGCCTAACCTTAAACATGCATATTAAATATAACTTTAAGGTGTCATCATGTTTTGCGTGCAATGTGAACAAACGATTCGTACTCCGGCAGGCAACGGCTGCGCGTATGCGCAAGGGATGTGCGGGAAAACCGCCGAAACCTCCGACCTTCAGGATCTGCTGATTGCGGCTTTGCAGGGGCTTTCCGCCTGGGCGGTCAAAGCACGCGAGCTTGGCATCATCGACCACCATGTAGACAGCTTCGCGCCCCGCGCGTTTTTCTCTACCCTGACCAACGTTAACTTCGATTCACCACGTATCGTGGGTTACGCCCGCGAGGCCATCGCCCTGCGCGAGGCGCTGAAAACCCAGTGCCAGGCTATTGACCCAAACGCGCAGGTCGATAACCCGATGGCGTCGCTGGCGCTGATAAGCGACGATCTCGGCGATTTACAGCGCCAGGCCGCCGCGTTCGCGCCAAATATCGACAAAGCGGTGATTGGCGAGAATATTCTCGGTCTGCGCCTGCTCTGCCTCTACGGCCTGAAAGGCGCCGCGGCCTATATGGAGCACGCGCATGTGCTCGGTCAGTACGATAACGACATTTATGCCCGCTACCATAACATCATGGCGTGGCTCGGCACTTGGCCTGCGGACATGAACGCGCTGCTGGAATGCGCGATGGAAATCGGCCAGATGAACTTCAGCGTGATGAGCATTCTGGATACGGGCGAAACCAACAAATATGGTCACCCGACCCCGACGCAGGTCAACGTCAAAGCCGTGGCGGGGAAATGCATTCTGATTTCCGGCCACGATCTGCAAGATCTTTATAACCTGCTGGAGCAGACCGAAGGCACCGGCGTGAATGTTTACACCCACGGCGAAATGCTGCCGGCGCACGGCTACCCGGAACTGCGCAAATTTAAGCATCTGGTCGGCAACTACGGCAGCGGCTGGCAGAATCAGCAGGTAGAGTTTGCGCGCTTCCCTGGCCCCATTGTGATGACCTCCAACTGTATTATCGACCCGACCGTCGGCAGTTACGACGATCGTATCTGGACCCGCAGCATCGTCGGCTGGCCGGGCGTAAGCCATCTTGAAGGCGACGACTTCGGCCCGGTCATTACCCAGGCGCAGCAGATGGCGGGCTTCCCGTACAGCGAAATCGAACACCTCATCACCGTCGGCTTCGGCCGTCAGACGCTGCTCGGTGCCGCCGACACGCTGATCGATCTGGTGAGCCGCGAAAAACTGCGTCACATCTTCCTGGTCGGCGGCTGCGACGGCGCGCGCGGCGAACGCAGTTACTTTACCGATTTCGCCACCCAGGTGCCGCAGGACTGCCTGATCCTGACGCTCGCCTGCGGCAAATACCGCTTTAACAAGCTCGACTTCGGCGCGATCGAAGGGCTGCCGCGTCTGGTGGACGCCGGTCAGTGCAACGACGCCTACTCCGCCATTATTCTCGCGGTGACGCTGGCGGAAAAACTGGGCTGCGGCGTCAACGATCTTCCGCTGTCGCTGGTGCTGTCGTGGTTTGAACAAAAAGCGATTGTGATCCTGCTGACGCTGCTGTCGCTCGGCGTGACCAATATCGTCACCGGCCCGACCGCGCCAGGCTTCCTGACGCCGGATCTGCTGGCGGTGCTGAATGAGAAATTCGGCCTGCGCCAGGTGACCACCGTTGAGCAGGATATGCGCGAGCTGTTAGGCGCGTAAGGAGGAAACGATGACGATGCCGACCCCACAATGTCCGTGGCGGATGCAGGTGCACCACATCCGGCAGGAGACGCCGGATGTCTGGACGCTTTCGCTGCTGTGCCACGATTTCTATCCGTATCAGGCCGGGCAGTATGCGCTGGTGAGCATTCGCAACAGCGCCGATACCCTGCGCGCTTATACGATTTCTTCAACGCCCGGTGTGAGCCCGTTGCTTACGCTGACGGTGCGCCGCATCGACAATGGCGAAGGCTCAGGCTGGCTGACGCGGGAAGTCAAACGCGGCGATTACCTGTGGCTGTCTGACGCGCAGGGCGACTTTACCTGCGCCGATAAAGCGCAGGACCGCTTTCTGCTGCTGGCGGGCGGTTGCGGCGTGACGCCGGTGATGTCGATGCGCCGCTGGCTGGCGAAATATCGCCCTCAGGCGGACGTACAGGTGATTTATAACGTGCGCACGCCGCAGGATATGATTTTCGCCGACGAGTGGCGCGATTACCCGGTAACCCTGGTAGCGGAAAACGGCGACGCGCCGGGCTTTCTGCAGGGGCGTCTGACCCGCGAGATGCTGATGGCGGTGCCGGACCTCGCCCGCCGTACCGTGATGGTGTGCGGCCCCGCGCCGTATATGGATTTCGTGGAGCAGGAAGTGAAAGCGCTCGGCGTGACGCGCTTTTATAAAGAGCAGTTTTTCACGCCGGTGGCTGAAGCCGCGACGAGCGGGCTTAAGTTCACCACGCTTACCCCCGCGCGCGAGTTTTACGGTGCGGTCGGCACCACGCTGCTGGCGGCGCTTGAGAGCAATAACGTGCCGGTCAACGCGGCGTGCCGCGCAGGCGTGTGCGGCTGCTGTAAAACGCGGGTGCTCTCCGGCGAGTACAGCGTGACCAGCACCATGACGCTGACGGAGCAGGAGATCGCCGACGGTTACGTGCTGGCGTGTTCGTGCCATCCGGCAAGCGATCTGGTTCTGGCGTGATGTGTTTTGCGGTAGCGGGTTTGTGATGCGCAATGGCGGGTGCGCGTAGCTTACCCGCCCTACGTAAAATCAACGCGATAAAGTCCCCCCGTAGGGTGGGTAAGCGTGAGCGCACCCACCATTCCCAGACCACTACCTCCCCCTCTTCGTCCTCCCCCTCTTTCACTGCATCCCGCTGATAAACGCAACGGCCACTCTCTGCCTGTCGGTAAATCTGGACTACGCTTGTAACCGTTATCACTGACTTTTCACAAAGGAGGGAAAATGAAACATACCGTGGCGTCCTATATCGCAAAAACCCTGGAGCAGGCGGGCGTGAAACGCATCTGGGGGGTGACGGGTGACTCGCTCAATGGCCTTAGCGACAGCTTAAACCGCATGGGCACTATCGAGTGGATGTCCACCCGCCATGAAGAGGTCGCGGCGTTCGCGGCAGGCGCGGAAGCGCAGCTGACCGGCGAACTGGCGGTCTGCGCAGGCTCCTGCGGGCCTGGCAACCTGCACCTCATCAACGGCCTGTTTGACTGCCACCGCAACAATGTCCCCGTGCTGGCTATCGCCGCGCACATTCCCTCCAGTGAAATCGGCAGCGGCTATTTCCAGGAGACGCACCCGCAGGAACTGTTTCGCGAATGCAGCCACTATTGCGAGCTGGTGTCGAGCCCGGAGCAGATCCCGCAGGTGCTGGCCATCGCGCTGCGTAAAGCCGTGCTGGAGCGCGGCGTCTCGGTGATTGTCCTGCCCGGCGACGTGGCGCTGAAACCCGCGCCGGAAGAGGCCAGCCCCGGCTGGTATCACGCGCCGCAGCCGGTTATCGTGCCGCCGCAGGACGAACTGAAAAAGCTCGCCCAGTTGCTGCGCTACTCCGACAACATCGCGCTGATGTGCGGCAGCGGCTGCGCGGGCGCGCATCAGGAGCTGCTGGAATTCGCCCGCACGCTGAAAGCGCCCATCGTCCACGCCCTGCGCGGCAAAGAGCATGTCGAGTACGATAACCCGTACGATGTGGGCATGACCGGGCTTATCGGCTTCTCCTCCGGCTATCACACCATGATGAACGCCGACACGCTGATCCTCCTCGGCACCCGCTTCCCCTACCGCGCGTTCTACCCGGCTCACGCCAAAATCATTCAGATAGATATCAACCCCGGCAGCATCGGCGCGCACAGCAAAGTGGACATGGCGCTGGTAGGCGATGTGAAAGCCACGCTCGCCGCCCTGCTGCCGCTGCTTGAAGAGAAAACCGACCGCCACTTCCTGGATAAAGCGCTGGAAGATTACCGCGACGCGCGCAAGGGGCTGGATGATCTGGCGCAGCCGGGCGAAAAAGCCCTGCATCCGCAATATCTGGCCCGTCAGATTAGCCACTTCGCCGCGCCGGACGCCATTTTCACCTGCGATGTCGGCACGCCGACGGTATGGGCCGCGCGTTATCTGGAGATGAACGGCCAACGCCGCCTGCTCGGCTCGTTTAACCACGGCTCCATGGCGAACGCCATGCCGCAGGCGATAGGCGCTCAGGCCAGCGCGCCGGGGCGTCAGGTGGTGGCGATGTGCGGCGACGGCGGCTTTAGCATGCTGATGGGCGATCTGCTTTCGCTGGTGCAACTGAAGCTGCCGGTTAAAGTCATCGTCTTTAATAACAGCGTGCTGGGCTTTGTGGCGATGGAAATGAAAGCGGGCGGCTATCTGACCGACGGCACCGATCTGCATGACACTAACTACGCGCGCATCGCGGAAGCCTGCGGCATTCCGGGCATTCGCGTTGAGAAAGCGAGCGAACTGGACGACGCCCTTTCGCGCGCCTTCAGCACCGATGGTCCGGTGGTGGTGGATGTCACCGTCGCCAAAGAAGAGCTGGCGATGCCGCCGCAAATCAAGATGGAGCAGGCCAAAGGTTTCAGCCTGTATATGCTGCGCGCCATCATTAATGGCCGTGGGGATGAAGTTATCGATCTGGCGAAAACCAACTGGTTCCGGTAAAAGAGTCTTTTCTGTTCACTGAAAAGGATATGCCGTGATCGATTTACGCAGCGATACCGTCACGCGCCCCGGCAAAGCGATGCTGGAGCGCATGATGGCAGCCCCCACCGGGGATGATGTTTATGGCGACGACCCGACCGTCAACGCGCTTCAGGACTATGCCGCGCGTTTAAGCGGTAAAGAGGCCGCGCTGTTTTTGCCGACAGGCACCCAGGCCAACCTGGTGGCGCTGCTGAGCCACTGCGAACGCGGCGAAGAGTATATCGTCGGCCAGCTCGCGCATAATTATCTGTATGAAGCGGGCGGCGCGGCGGTGCTGGGCAGCATTCAGCCGCAGCCGATTGAGGCCGACGGCGACGGCACGCTGCCGCTGGATAAAGTGGCGGCGAAAATCAAACCCGACGATGTTCACTTCGCCCGCACCCGTCTGCTGAGCCTTGAAAATACCCATAACGGCAAAGTGCTGCCGCGCGACTACTTACAGCAGGCGTGGGATTTCACCCGCGAGCGCGGTCTGGCGCTGCACGTGGATGGCGCGCGTATCTTCAACGCCGTGGTGGCCTATGGCTATGAGCTGAAAGATATCGCGCAGTATTGCGACACCTTCACGATTTGCCTCTCTAAAGGGCTTGGCGCGCCGGTAGGCTCGTTGCTGCTCGGCAGCCATGACTATATTAAGCGCGCGACACGCTGGCGAAAAATGACCGGCGGCGGTATGCGCCAGGCGGGTATTCTCGCGGCAGCGGGGCTGTATGCGCTGGAGCATAATGTCGCGCGACTGCAAGACGACCACGATAACGCCGCCTGGCTTGCGGCGGCGCTGCGCGACGCGGGCGCCGACGTGCGCCGTCACGACACCAATATGCTGTTTGTCAGCGTGCCGCCGGCGCAGGTGGCCGCTCTTGGCGCGTTCATGAAATCGCGCGACGTGCTGATTAGCGCCGCGCCGGTGACGCGTCTGGTTACGCACCTTGATGTCAACCGCGCGCAGCTCGAAACCGTCGTGGCGTACTGGCGTGAATTTTTACAGCAGGCGGCATAACGCGTTTACAGCGCTGCGGCGAGGGGAATATTCAGCTGCGCTAACGCGCATTGTTACGTTGTTCCCATTGCATCAGCGCTGATTTCACGGAAGAATGCGCGGCTAAACGTTACAGCACAGTGGATCGATATGAAGGTACTGGTCACGGGCGCCACCAGCGGTTTAGGCCGAAACGCGGTCGAATATTTACGTCATCAGGGCGTTCAGGTCAGAGCCACCGGGCGCAACGAGGCGATGGGAAGGCTGCTTGAGAAAATGGGCGCGGAGTTTATCCAGGCCGATTTAACCGAGCTGGTCTCGTCGCAGGCGAAAGCGATGCTGGCCGGTATCGATACCCTCTGGCACTGTTCCAGCTTTACCTCGCCCTGGGGCCCGCAGGAGGCGTTCGATCTCGCTAACGTGCGCGCCACCCGCCGTCTCGGCGAATGGGCTGTCGCCTGGGGCGTGCGCAATTTCGTGCATATCTCCTCGCCCGCGCTCTATTTCGATTATCACCACCATCGCGATATCCGCGAAGATTTCCGTCCGCACCGGCTGGCCAACGCCTTTGCGCGCAGCAAAGCCGCCAGCGAAGAGGTTATCCAGCTGCTGGCCCAGGCCAACCCGCAGACGCGCTTTACCATTCTGCGTCCGCAAAGCCTGTTCGGGCCGCACGATAAAGTCTTTTTCCCGCGACTGGTGCAGATGATGCGCCACTATGGCAGCGTGCTGCTGCCGCGCGGCGGCGAAGCGCTGGTCGATATGACCTATCACGAAAACGCGGTGCACGCGATGTGGCTTGCCAGCAGCAGCGCCTGTGACGCCCTGCCGTCAGGCCGCGCTTATAACATCACCAACGGCGAAGCGCGCCCGCTGAAAAGCATCGTGCAGAAGCTGATTGATGAACTGGGGATGTCGTGCCGCATCCGCTCAGTGCCCTATCCGATGCTGGATATGATGGCGAGAAGCCTGGAGCGGCTCGGCAAACATTCGCACAAAGAGCCGGCGCTGACGCATTACGGCGTCTCCAAGCTGAATTTTGATTTCACGCTGGATATCAGCCGCGCCGAGAACGAACTGGGCTATAAACCGGTGGTGTCGCTGGATGAAGGCATTGAGCGCACCGCATACTGGCTGCGCGACCACGGTACGCTGCACCGCGGATAACGCCCTACCCGCCAAAAATTAACGCCGCATTGTGCGGCGTTTTTCATGTTTAACCCTGACAATCTCACCCCTGACCATATTTCTCCAGCAGCGCTTCGGCGATGGCCTCGCTTTGCGCGTCCGGCAGGCCGTCGTAGCGCGCGGGCCGGAAGTGCATCTGGAACGCCTGAATCACGCGTTTGCGCTGCGCCTCGCTCATCTGCGGCGTCACCTCATAGCCGTAGCGCGCCAGCAGATCCAGCAGCGTGGTTTCATCGACCGGCGTATAAGGGTTACGCCCGGCGAGATAAAACGCCACGCGCTGTTCATCCGGCCATGCGCCGATGCCCTGCGCCGCCAGTGCCCGCCAGGGGAACAGCGGCCCCGGATCGTCTTTGCGCTGCGGCGCGATATCCGCATGCGCCACGACGTTCTGCGGGGCTATCTGGTAGCGCCGGATGATGTCGCGCGCCAGATGGCTCAGCACGGCTATCTGCGGCGGGCTGAACGGGAAGTACTGCTTCTGGCCGTCGATTTTCCGGTAGCCGTAGTTTTCCAGTTCAATCCCCACGGAGGTGTCGTTTAAGCGCGTGGCCCCGCGCCAGAAGCTGACGCCCGCATGCCACGCCAGTTCGCGCTCCGGCACCAGCTGCCAGATAACCGGTTTGCCGCTTTTCTGCGGCGGGTTCGCCGGGATCAGATAGTGCGAGCTGACGTGACGGTCAGTTAGCGTGGCAAGCGAAGTATCAAAATCGTCGGCGGTATAGTGGATGACCAGCACTTTGATGCGCGGATACGCCGCCTGCGCCGCGCGGCGCGTATCCACCTGATAGTCGCCGCGATCGACAATCCCTTTTTCGCCCGCGCAGCCCGCGAGCAATGCCGCCAGTAATAGCGGCCAGCAACGCAGCCTCATCGACGGGTTTTCACCGCCGTGCCGGAAACGCTTACCATCAGCATGCTGCCGTCTTTGCCGACGGTTTCATAATCAATGTCGATCCCAACGACGGCATCAGCGCCAAGCGACGCCGCCTGGTCGCCCAGCTCGCGAAATGCGATTTCACGCGCCTTGCGCAGCTCTTTTTCATACGCGCCCGAACGGCCGCCTACGATGTCGCGGATGCCCGCGAAGAAATCGCGAAAGATATTCGCGCCGAGGATCGCCTCGCCGGTGACGACGCCGCAATACTCAACAATGACTTGTCCTTCCAGGGTTGGCGTGGTGGAAAACTGCATGGTTCTCTCCTTTTGGCTATCAATGCGTTAGCAGACGATACCAGACGCAATTCGGTCGCGATACGCTATGCTAAAAAAGTCCTGTGACAAGAAACGTAGTCCTGCTTATCGGAATAAGGAAATAAAAAATGCGCCATTCAGTTCTGACTCTGGTTATTCCGTGCGCCCTGCTGCTGAGCGCCTGTACGACCGTCACGCCCGCCTTTAAGGATATCGGCTCGCGCAGCGGCCCGTGCGTGGAAGGCGGCCCTGATACCGTGGCGGAACAGTTCTACCAGCATCGCATCGAACAGCGCAGCCAGGGACTGACGAACCTGACGTCTCTGCGCCCCTATTTAAGCGATTCGCTCTATCAGCTGCTGGATAAATCGAACCGTGAGAACCACCCCGGGAATGGCTTCTTGCGCACCGATCCGTTCTCCAGCCGCACCGAAACGCCTGAGAGCGTGCGCGTCGCCAGCGCCTCGCGCATTCCGAACACGGACGCGCGCAATATTCCGCTGCGCGTCGAGCAGCGCCGCGGCGACACCGCCTGGCTGGATGAAGTGCTGATGGTGCGCGAAGGCCAGTGCTGGACGGTGGACGATGTGCGCTACCTTGGCGGCACCGTACACGCGCCTGCGGGCACGCTGCGCCAGTCGCTGGAGCGTCGCTAAGCGCGACGGGATGGGCGCGACGGGGTGGCGCGTGCGATAAACCGTCTGGCTTAGCGCCATCTGGCCGACATTTATTCTTGCCCCACCCCCACTCCGCTATTTCGTGCTGGTTTTGTGCCGTAAACGTGGAGAATATTAAGTTTTAACGCACTAATATTGCATAACTATTCTGCCAACGGTACTATTCGCGGTCTCAATTGCTATTCAACTGCTACGCATGAGTATTCAACTAAACGGCATAAACTGCTTCTACGGCGCCCATCAGGCGCTGTTTGACATCACGCTCAGCTGCCCCGAGGGCGAAACGCTGGTGTTGCTTGGCCCAAGCGGCGCGGGTAAGAGCTCGCTGCTGCGGGTACTCAATTTGCTGGAGATGCCGCGTTCCGGGCAGCTCAGCATTGCGGGCAACCAGTTTGATTTCGCGAAGGCACCGGGCGATAAAGCGATCCGCGAACTGCGCCGCAACGTCGGCATGGTGTTCCAGCAGTACAATCTGTGGCCGCACCTGACGGTGCTGGATAATCTTATCGAGGCGCCGTGTCGGGTGCTCGGGCTCAGCAAAGAGGCCGCGCGTAAGCGTGCCGATAAACTGCTGGATCGCCTGCGTCTGACGCCGTATGTCGATCGTTATCCGCTGCACCTCTCCGGCGGCCAGCAACAACGTGTGGCGATTGCGCGCGCGCTGATGATGGAGCCGCAGGTGCTGCTGTTCGACGAGCCGACAGCCGCGCTCGACCCAGAAATTACCGCACAAATCGTCAGCATCATCCGCGAGCTGTCCCAGACCGGGATCACGCAGGTGATTGTGACGCATGAAGTGGAAGTGGCGCGTAAAACCGCCAGCCGGGTGGTCTATATGGAAAATGGACACATTATCGAGCAGGGCGACGCGAGCTGCTTTAGCGCCCCTGCGACCGAGGCGTTTAAAAACTATCTTTCCCACTGAAGATGACCGGAATAATGACAATGAAAAACGTATTGATTGCCGCGCTTCTCGCAAGCGTTAGCCTTTCCGCCGCCGCAGCACAAACTATCCGTTTCGCAACCGAAGCCTCTTACCCTCCGTTTGAGTCGATGGATGCGGGCAACAAAATCGTCGGTTTCGACGTCGATCTGGCCAATGCGCTGTGTAAAGAGATTGATGCGACCTGCACCTTCACCAACCAGGCCTTTGACAGCCTGATCCCGGCGCTGAAATTCAAGCGTGTAGACGCGGTCATGGCCGGTATGGACATCACCCCTGAGCGCGAAAAACAAGTGCTGTTCACTACGCCGTACTATGACAACTCCGCGCTGTTTGTCGGCCTTCAGGGTAAAAACAGCAGTATTGAGCAGCTGAAAGGCAAGCGCGTGGGCGTGCAGAACGGCACCACCCACCAGAAATACATCACCGACAAACACCCGGAAATCACCACGGTACCGTATGACAGCTACCAGACCGCGCGTCTGGATCTGCAAAACGGCCGTATTGATGCCGTGTTTGGCGATACGGCCGTCGTGACCGAGTGGCTGAAAACCAACCCGAAACTTGCCGCCGTCGGCGATAAAGTGACGGATAAAGACTACTTCGGCACCGGCCTTGGCATCGCGGTTCGTCAGGGCAACACCGAGCTTCAGCAGAAATTCAACACCGCGCTGGAGAAAGTGAAGAAAGACGGCACCTACAAGGCCATCTACGACAAATGGTTCCAGAAGTAATCGCCTGAATGAACGATATGTTACCTTTAGCAAGCGCCGCCGGGATGACCGTCGGCCTTGCCGTTTGCGCGCTTGGCCTGGGACTGGTGCTGGCGATGCTGTTCGCCGTGCTGGAATCGGCGAAGTGGCGGCCGGTCGCCTGGCTTGCCACGGCGCTGGTGACCCTGCTGCGCGGCCTGCCGGAAATCCTGGTGGTGCTGTTTATCTATTTCGGCTCCTCGCAACTGCTGCTGACGCTCTCGGACGGTTTTACAATCCCGCTCGGTTTCGCCTCCATTCCTGTGCAGGTGCAGATCGATAATTTCGACGTTAGCCCGTTCCTGTGCGGCGTGATTGCGCTTGCCCTGCTCTATTCCGCTTATGCCTCGCAGACGCTGCGCGGCGCGCTGAAAGCGGTGCCGCACGGCCAGCGGGAATCGGGCCAGGCGCTGGGGCTGTCGAAATCCGCGATTTTCTTCCGCCTCGTGATGCCGCAGATGTGGCGCCACGCGCTGCCGGGGCTGGGCAACCAGTGGCTGGTGCTGCTGAAAGATACCGCGCTGGTGTCGCTGATTAGCGTGAACGATTTGATGCTGCAGACCAAAAGCATCGCCACCCGCACCCAGGAGCCGTTTACCTGGTACATTATCGCGGCGGCGATTTATCTGGTGATCACCCTGATAAGCCAGTACATCCTTAAGCGTATCGACCTGCGCGCCACGCGCTTTGAGCGGAGGCCGGGCTGATGCTGGATTACTTGCCGGAGCTGTTAAAAGGGCTGCACACCAGCCTGACGCTCACCGCGGCGTCAATTGCCGTAGCGCTGGTGCTGTCGGTTATTTTCACGATTGTCCTGACGCTGAAAACGCCGGTGCTGGTCTGGATTGTGCGCGGCTACATTACGCTCTTTACCGGTACGCCGCTGCTGGTGCAGATCTTCCTGATTTACTACGGGCCGGGGCAGTTCCCGTCGTTGCAAAACTACCCGTGGCTGTGGCACGTGCTTTCCGAGCCCTGGCTGTGCGCCCTGGTGGCGCTGTCGCTGAACTCGGCGGCGTATACCACGCAGCTGTTTTACGGCGCTATCCGGGCGATTCCGGAGGGCCAGTGGCAGTCCTGCGGGGCGCTCGGCATGAGCCGCAAAGATACGCTGGCAATCCTGCTGCCGTATGCGTTTAAGCGCGCGCTGTCGTCCTACTCGAACGAAGTGGTGCTGGTGTTTAAGAGTACGTCGCTTGCCTACACCATTACGCTGATGGAAGTGATGGGCTACAGCCAGCTCTTGTATGGCCGCACCTATGATGTGATGGTGTTTGGCGCGGCGGGCGTGATTTATCTTATCGTCAACGGGCTGTTGACGCTGTTGATGCGTGTTATCGAGCGCCGCGCGCTGGCGTTTGAGCGCCGCAGTTAATGTCCTTCCCCCTCTCCCTTTCGGGGAGAGGTTTTTTTGTTTTATGGCGGGTGCGCTTCGCTTACCCGCCCTACACAAAATCTGAACCCTCTCCTGTAGATATTCCCCGCTCATCCGCCGCAAACCAAATAAAATACTTATACGTTTTTATTGAATATAAATTCACTTGATGGCATGGTGTTAACACGCCGGGTAAACGGTGACATAAAACAAGATTGACAGACGGGAGCTTCACGCATGAAAAAAATCATTCTGGCCGCCATGCTTGCTGGCGTCGCATTCCACGCCGCGGCAGCAGACAAAATCAGCTTCGGTTCGTCGGCGACGTACCCGCCTTTTGAGTCGCTCGACGCCAGCAATCAGATCGTCGGTTTCGACATCGATCTCGCCAAAGCATTATGCAAACAAATGCAGGCGGAATGCACATTCACCAACCATGCTTTCGACAGCCTGATCCCGGCGCTGAAATTTAAAAAATATGACGCCGTCATCTCCGGCATGGACATCACGCCTGAGCGCCAGAAACAGGTCGCCTTCACCGCGCCGTATTACGCCAACTCCGCCATCGTGATCGCTAAAAAAGGCGCGTACAAATCCTTTGACGATCTCAAAGGCAAGCGCATCGGCATGGAAAACGGCACCACGCATCAGAAATACCTCCAGGATAAACATCCGGAAGTGAAAACCGTGGCGTATGACAGCTATCAGAATGCGATTATCGACCTGAAAAACGGCCGCATCGACGGCGTGTTCGGCGATACCGCCGTGGTCAACGAATGGCTGAAGAACAATCCGCAGCTCGGCACCGCGACGGAAAAAGTGACCGACCCGCAATACTTCGGCACCGGCCTTGGCATCGCGGTGCGCCCGGATAACGTCGCGCTGCTGAAAAAGCTTAACGACGCGCTGGCGGCCATTAAAGCCGACGGCACGTATCAGAAAATCAGCGATCAGTGGTTCCCGCAGTAAGCGCTGTTTTTCACCGTTAAGGCCCGCCATGCGGGCCTTCATTTTTTCTGGATTTACGATACTGCAACGGCGTTTCCCCCAACCGCTTACGGAAGCTGCTGATGAAATACGTGGTATCGGAGAAGCCAGCCATCCGCGCGATATCCGCCACGCTGTACGCATGATGGCGCAATAGCTCGCACGCTTTACGCAGCCGGAATGTCGTCAGGTAGTCGTGGATCGCCTCCCCCGTTTCCTGCTGGAAGCGGCGCGAAAGATAACTGCGCGAGCGGTTAAGCTTCAGCGCCAGCGCGCCCAGGCTGAATTTCTGCGCATAATTTTCTTCCACCCAGAACATCACCTGCGTGGAGAGCGCATTGCTGGCGCGCGGCGGCGGCGCGGGCGTTTCCGGCAGCAGGCTCAGCAAGTGAATCAAAAAGCTCGCCACCTCTTCATGTTCGCTGCGCCCTTTGGCGAGCCGCGGCGCATAGAGCGTAAAGAGATGATCGAGATGCGCGTGAATGTCGGCGAAATCCACTACCGTGGCGCGCGCGCCGCGCAGGCTTAACGCCTCAAGCCGCGCATAACGCTGCGCGAAAGGCGCCAGCAGCCGCAGCGCGGCGTGATTATCAAGGTGAATCACGGTACGCCGGTAACGCTCGCGTTCGCGCTCCTCCACCATGACTTTATGCAGCGTCATCGGCGGAAAGATAAAAAGCCTGCCGGGGCGCATGGTGTACTGCTGATTGTCCACCATCACCACGCCATATCCCTCCTCCACATAGAGCAGCTCCAGGCACTGATGCCAGTGATGGTAACGAATCGAATTCGCGTACAGCCGGCTGAACGACACGATGTCGTCATTCAGCGAGATAAGCTCCAGCAGCGATTTTTCGCAGGCGGTATCCACAGGGCAACCAATTTCAATTTTTGACCGGTTGCATGCAGTTATAAACCATAGTTTTAAATTTTCTCAAACAGCGTCTTAACTAATGCGCCGCCCTGTGACGCAGCTAACATTTCCCCCTCGCCCGGCTTACCTATGCTTGCAGCCATTACGCAGGAGCGCAGCGCAGTGCAAGCGCATTGATGAGGTGAATAATGTCAGGCGAGAAAAACACCAAAAACCCGCTCTCTTCCCGAAGCGACGTGGCCGCGCTGTTGCTGCGCCTGCTGCGCGGGCTGGACCAGCAATTTATCGACGGCGATATCGGCATTACGCTTGGCGCGACCTGCGCGCATTACGGCCCGGACATCGCGCGTATGGAAGGGTTGTCGCGGGCGCTGTGGGGGCTGTTCCCGCTGATGGCGGGCGGCGACGAGCCGCCGGAAGCGGAAAAATACCTGACGGCCATTCGCCACGGCACCGACCCGCAGCACCCTGGCTACTGGGGCGAGACCGGTCCTTACGATCAGCGACTGGTGGAGATGGCGGCCTATGGGCTGGGGCTGGCGCTGTTGCAGGAGAAACTCACCGCGCGCTTTAGCGAGCGTGAACTGAATAATCTTTACCAGTGGCTGCGCCAGGTGGGCGACGCCGAAATGCCCGACAGCAACTGGAACTACTTCGCGATTCTGGTGGAGCTCGGCTTTAAGCGCGCGGGCCTGCCGTGGCGGCGCGACGTGCTGGAGGCGCGTTTCGCCCGCATGGAGGCGTATTACCTCGGCAACGGCTGGTATGCCGATGGCCCCGGCCGCCCGAAGGATTACTACATCTCGATGGCGTTTCACTTTTACGGGCTGGTCTACGCGACGCTGATGGCGCAGGACGACGCCGAACGCGCCGCGACGCTTCGCGAACGCGCGCGCCTGTTTGCCGCCGATTTCATCTGGTTTTCCGCCGCCGACGGCGCGTCCATTCCGTTTGGCCGCAGCCTCACTTACCGCTTTGCGATGGTGGCGTTCTGGAGCGGCGTGGCGTTCTCCGGGCTCGATGTGTTTACGCCGGGCGTGGTGAAAGGCATTGTGCTGCGCCACCTGCGCTGGTGGATGGATAAGCCGATCCTCGATCGCGACGATATTCTCACCCTCGGTTACGCCTGCCCGAATCTCGCGATGTGCGAAGACTACAACTCGCCCGGCTCGCCCTACTGGGCGCTGAAGGTTTTTCTGGTGTTGGCGATGGCGGAAGAAAGTCCCTTCTGGCAGGCGCAGGAAGCGCCGCTGCCGCTACACGACGGCTGTCACGCCATTCCCGAAGCCGCGCAGTTACTCGCGCACAGCGAACATTCACGCCACGCCTGGCTGCTCACCGCGGGCCAGGTGGAACTGAATAACTATGTGAATACCGAAGCCAAATACACCAAATTCGCTTACTCCAGCCATTTCGGCTTCACCATCGAGCGCGGCCGCTACGGCATCAAACACGCCGCCTGCGATTCCATGCTGCTACTGTGCGAAAACGACGGTTACTACCGGGGCCGCCGGGAGTGCGACGAGGTCGTCACCGCGCCGGACCATATTTTCTCGCGCTGGTCGCCGTGGCGCGACGTGCAAATCGCCACCTGGCTTATCCCTTACGGCCCGTGGCACCTGCGCGTACACCATATCCGGAGTTGCCGTGACCTACACAGCGTTGAAGGCGGATTCGCCACCCTCTGGCAACCGCAGACGACGCGCGTTAGCACCTCCGCCCATCGCTGCGCGATTGAGGCGACCCGTGGCGCCAGCGTCATCGTCGATCTCGCACCAGCACGCACGCGCCAGGCAGAGCCTGTCATTACGCCGCCCAACAGCAGCGTGATGTTCGCTGAATGCGCCGCCATTCCCTGCCTTACGGGCGCCGTTGCCGCAGGCGAAAGCTGGCTGTGCAGCGCGGTGGCTGGGGTTATCGGCACGCCGGACGCGCTGGCGGACGCCCCCGATATCGCCGTTGAAGCCGATGCCCTGCGCCTGCGCGCGCCGGACGGCACGACGCGCCGCTTCCCGCTCTACAACAATAAATAAGCCCCTGAGAGGACGCTATGAAGAACATCACTGCTGCCAATAAAGCGGAATATGTGAAAATCAGTAGTTTTATCTTTCTCTACTTCTTTACCTGGTCTGCCAGTATCGGTCTGCTGGCTATCTGGCTCGGTCAGAAAACGCACCTGAGCGGTTCGGTGATCGGAACGGTGTTTGCTGTGAACGGGATTTTCTCGGTGATCCTGAAGCCCGTATATGGCTACATCCTCGATAAAATCGGCATGAGCAAACACCTGCTCTATTTTGTGGTGGGCATGTCCGCGCTGATGGCGCCGTTTTTTATCTATGTCTACCAGCCGCTGCTGGTCTCGAACACGCTGGTCGGGATTATCGTCGGGGCGATTTATTTAAGCTTCGCGTGGTATGCAGGCGTCGCGGCCTGTGAATCCTACACCGATCGCTACAGCCGCCTGAACGGCATGGAGTTCGGGCAGATCCGCATGTGGGGCTCGCTCGGCTGGGCGGTGGCCTCGTCGTTCTCCGGCCTGCTGTTTAACCTCTCCCCGGCGTACAACTTTATCCTCGGCAGCGTCGCCTCGCTGGTCATGCTGGGCGTGCTGCTGAGCCTGAAGGTCAACACAACCACCACGCACGCCAGTGAAGTCCTCTCGAAGCAGAAAATCGCCATGAGCGATGTTTATGAACTGCTGCGCAGCCGTAAATTCTGGGCGTTCTGCCTGTATGTGGCGGGTGTGGCGTGGATGATGTTTATCGCCGAACAGCAGTTCTCACGCTACTTCGTGACCTTTTTTGACGACGTGCAGCAGGGCAACGCGGTCTTTGGTTATCTCGGCACCGTGCAGTCCGGCATGGAATTTGTGATGTACATGGTCATTCCGGTATTCGTGAATTATGTCGGTGCCAAAAAAGGGCTGCTGATTGTCGGCCTGGTCGTCGGCGCGCGGCTGATTATCTCCGGGATGTGCGATTCCCACCTGCTGATTTCCGTGCTGAAGCCGTTGTACGGGCTGGAGATCTGCCTGCTGCTGGTGTCGGTGTTCAAGTATATCGCCGAGCATTTCGACAAACGCGTCAACGCCACCATGTACCTGCTGGGCTACCAGGCGATGCTGTATGTCGGCAACGTGGTGGTTTCGTCCCCCGCCGGCTATCTCTACGATCGCATCGGCTTTGAGCAGACCTATATCCTGATGGGCGCTATCGCCCTCACCTTTACGCTGATTTCCGCCTTTACCCTCTCCGCCTGTCAGAGCAAACGCGACGGCGCCGCTCACGCCGCGGCGACGGTAAAAAACTAACTTTTCAGGAGTCGTTATGCTGCAATCTGTTGCCTGTGAACCGTTTAACCATTCGCCCGCCGCGCCCTCTCTGGCGGCGCTTCGCGAGACGCTGGGACAGACCCGTGAAGCCGTACTGGCGCGCCTGCGCCAGAATCTGGCCGCTTTCGGCGACCGTTTCCCTGCCGAAACCTGCGTAAAGGGGTACTACCCGCTGACCGATAACGTCGAGTGGACCACCAGTTTCTGGACCGGGCAGCTGTGGCTCGCGTGGGAGCTTTCCGGCGATGAGACGTTCCGCGCCGCCGCGCAGCGCCAGGTGCGCTCGTTCGGCGAGCGTATCGCCGGGCGCCACGATACCAACACGCACGATCTCGGGTTTCTGTAT
The DNA here is from genome assembly GCF_963888145.1 of Cronobacter sp. EKM101R. Classification (NCBI taxonomy): domain Bacteria; kingdom Pseudomonadati; phylum Pseudomonadota; class Gammaproteobacteria; order Enterobacterales; family Enterobacteriaceae; genus Cronobacter; species Cronobacter sp. EKM101R. The sequence continues at coordinate 124,721 of NZ_CAWPHW010000062.1, forward strand.
ACGCTCTCCTGCGTCGCCGACTGGCGGCTGAACGCCCGCCAGGAAGCGCGGGGTTTCGCGCTGCTGGCCGCCGAGGCGCTGCTTGAGCGCTATCACCCGAAGGCCCAGATAATTCAGGCGTGGGGCGATCTGGACGATCCGGAACAGGCCGGGCGGATGATTATCGACTGCAATATGAACCTGCCGCTGCTGTGGTGGGCGAGCGAGCAGACCGGCGACGGGCGCTTCGCGGCGGCGGCGCAGGCGCATGTAAACCAGGCGGCGCGCTATCTGGTGCGCCCGGACGCCTCTACCTGGCACACCTATTATATGAACCCGGTGACCGGCGAGCCGCGCTTTGGCAATACGCAGCAGGGGTATGCCGATGATTCGTGCTGGTCTCGCGGGCAGGCGTGGGGCGTTTACGGGTTTCTGCTGAGCTACCGCTACACCGGCGATACGCGAATGGTCGGGCTATCGAAGACGCTTGCGAGTTATTTCGTGAACCGCCTGCCGGAAGATGGCGTCTGCCACTGGGATCTGGCGCTTCAGGGGACAGATGCGCTGCGCGATTCGTCCGCCGCCGCGATTACCGTGTGCGGGCTGCTGGAGCTTATCAAGCATCTGCCGGCGACCGACCCGGATCGCGCCGTCTGCGAGGCATGGGCGCTGCATATTTTCACCGCCTTGACGCGGGATTATCTGGCCAAACCCGACGACGCCTGCAACGGTCTGCTGAAGCATTCGGTTTACCATCTGGCGAGCGACAAAGGCGTGGATGAGTGTTGCAGCTGGGGTGATTATTTTTATATGGAAGCGCTGACGCGGCTGTCGCAAAGCTGGAAGCTGTACTGGTGAGAGCGTGGCGGGTGCGCTCTGCTTACCCGCCCTACGGCCCCGAATAGGCCTGATCGTCTTGTATAGGGTGGGTAAGCGTCAGCGCACCCACCTTTGCGTTCTGGCGGGTGCGCTCTGCTTACCCGCCCTACGGCCCCGAAT
>NZ_CAWPHW010000062.1:125796-244606 GCF_963888145.1 Cronobacter sp. EKM101R
TAGGGTGGGTAAGCGTCAGCGCACCCACCTTTGCGTTCTGGCGGGTGCGCTCTGCTTACCCGCCCTACGGCCCCGAATGGGCCTGATCGTCTTATGTAGGGTGGGTAAGCGCCAGCGCATCCGCCCTACGGCTCGGAATGGGCCTGATCGTCTTGTGTAGGGTGGGTAAGCGCCAGCGCACCCACCTTTGCGTTCTGGCGGGTGCGCTCTGCTTACCCGCCCTACGCCCCCGAATGGGCCTGATCATCTTATGTAGGGTGGGTAAGCGCCAGCGCACCCACCCTGGCCAAAATGCCCGGAATTTACTCCCGCACCAGCAGAGTCAGCACCTCGTAATGCGCCGTATGCGGGAACATATCGAACAGCTGCACGCGGGCGATGCGATAGCCGGGCAACTGTTTAATATCTTTCGCCATCGTCTGCGCGTTACAGCTCGAATAGACAATATAACGCGGCGCCATACGGCTCAGATACTCGCACAGAGCTTCGCCGATGCCCCGTCGCGGCGGGTTAACGAGAACCAGATCCGGCACGGCCTGCTGGCCGGTCGCGAAATCGGTCGAATCCAGCGCCTGAAAATGCACGTTGCGCAGCCCCAGCGCCTGCGCCGACGCGCGTGCGCTGGCAATCGCTTCCGGCGCGATTTCAATGCCGGTCAGCGTCATCTCAGGTGTGGCGCAGTGCAGCCCAAAGCCCCCGACGCCGCAAAACAGATCCCACATATGATTCACCGGCAGCGCGCGCACCCAGTCGCGCGCCGTGGCGTACAGGGCGCTCGCGACCGTCGGGTTGGTCTGGAAAAAGCTCTGCGGACGGATCCACAGCGGCACGCCGTTGAAATTTTCCGCGAGCGCTTGCTGCTGCGTCAGCCAGATCTCCTCGTCGCCTTCCATAATCGCCATATGCACCGGCTGAATATTGGCGGTCACTACTTTAAGCTGCGGCAGTTGCGCCAGCAGCGCAGGCAAGGCGGCGCGCAGTTGATCAAGTTTCTCCTTCGAGCGCAGCACAAAACGCAGCATTAGCCCGCCGTCGAGCGTGCTCTGCGTCAGCAGCAGGTATTTCAGCTCGCCGCGTTTACGGGCGACGTTGTATGGCGTCAGGCCCGCGCGGGCGATAAACGGTTTTATGGCGGCGAACACGGTATAAAACGACGCCGGATAGAGCGGGCATTCGGTCAGATCCACCGGCGTGCCGTCGCGATGCAGCATGCCGAGCAGCGGTTTTTCCACGCTCCCGCTCACCACCATTTTCGCTTTATTGCGAAACGCCTGCTCCGGCCCGCTCACCGGCGCGCCCCACTCGCCCACCGGCAGGTCAGCCAGAAGCGTTCGCAGGTCGGTCATTTTGGCGGCAAGTTGGGTGTCGAGGGGCTGTTCAATCCACTGACAGGAGCGGCAGCGCCCGGCGTCATAGAGTGCGCAGTGCATAGCTAAAAACCTTAAGGAAAACGCGGACCGGCGATTCTATCACGCCGCAGGATTACTGTAGTCGGAAAAAACGTCGGCTACGGGCGGGAATAAACAGCAGCGCCAGCACCAGCAGATCCGGCAGCTTTTGCATCACCAGCGAATGGAAAATTTCACGGCGCGAGCCGCCCGCGATACTGAACAGCTCAGGATATCCCCAGCCAAGCGAGGCCGCCCACAGATAACCGGTGGCGATAATCTGGGTAAGCAAAAAGCCCCAGCGGCCCCAGCCGCGGCCTTGCAGGATAACGAACGCGCAGCGGAATTCGATGCACAGTAAGACGAGGCTTGCGAAGAAAATCAGCGTCAGGCTCCAGGTCTGTACGCTGCGGTGGATAAAATCCATCACGCCGCGCACGCCCAGCAGGTTGAAAATCATCAGCAGATCCAGGCAGCGCGTAGAAATAATGCCTATCGCCGCCACCTGTACCAGCGTAGGAGCGTTCATTCGGGCGTGTGACTGTCGCGCTTTGCTGAAAATGTCCAAATCTCGCCTTCCCTGTGAAACAGCGCCGCGTCATACGCGGCGCCGGGTGCACATGATTGCAGATTTTAGGCGGTTCAGCTATGCCTTGCACGCTGGACATCGCGCAGTCGCTGCTTTTCTGCCCGCGCCATAAAAAACCAGGCGATCAGACCGATAACGCCGACCACGCCGAGGATAATCGACGCCAGCGCGTTGATCTCCGGATTGACGCCCATACGGACGCTGGAGAAGACCAGCATCGGCAGCGTCGTGGCGCCAGGGCCCGACACAAAGCTTGCGATAACGAGGTCATCGAGCGAGAGCGTAAAGGCGAGCAGCCAGCCGGAGACCACCGCCGGCATGATCATCGGCAGCGTTATCACAAAGAACACTTTCAGCGGCGCGGCGCCGAGATCCATCGCCGCCTCTTCTATCGAGCGGTCCAGCTCACGCAGGCGCGAACTGATCACCACCGACACATACGCGGTACAGAACGTGACGTGCGCCAGCCAGATGGTGAGCATGCCGCGATCGGACGGCCAGCCAATCGCATGACCGAGCGCCACAAAGAGCAGCAGCAGCGACAGCCCGGTTATCACATCCGGCATCACCAGCGGCGCGGTCAGCATAAACGCAAAGCCGTTCGAGCCGCGAAAACGCCCGAAACGCACCATCACCACCGCCGCAATGGTGCCCAGCACCACCGCCATCGTCGCCGCGCAGGCGGCAATCGTCAGGCTCAGCCCCACGGCGTTGATCATCGCCGAATCGCGGAACAGCTCGCCGTACCAGCGGGTCGACCAGCCCGCCCACACCGTGACCAGTTTTGAGCTGTTAAACGAGTAGATAACCAACATCAGCATCGGCGCGTAGAGGAACGCAAAACCGATAATCAAAATCAGAATGCGCCACGGGGAGCGCACCACAGGCAGATTATTCATGCATGGTCTCCCATCGTTTTGTTCTGGTATTTGTGGAACCACATGATGGGTACTATCAGCACCACCAGCATGGTGATCGCCACCGCCGAGGCCACCGGCCAGTCGCGGTTGTTAAAGAACTCCTGCCAGAGCACGCGGCCAATCATGATGCTGTCCGGCCCGCCGAGCAGTTCCGGGATAACGAACTCCCCCACCGCCGGGATAAATACCAGCATTGAGCCCGCGATAATCCCGCCTTTGGTGAGCGGCACAATAATGCTGAAGAACGTTTTCACCGGGCGCGCGCCCAGGTCGAGCGACGCTTCGACCAGCGAGTAGTCGATGCGCGTCAGCGCGGTGTAAATCGGCAGCACCATAAACGGCAGATAGGCATACACAATCCCGATATAGACCGCGAGATTGGTGTGCAGGATAGCGAGCGGCTGGTCGATAACGCCGAGCCACAGCAGCACATTATTCAGCACGCCGTTCTCTTTCAGGATGCCCATCCAGGCGTAAACGCGGATAAGAAACGACGTCCACGACGGCAGGATCACCAGCAGCAGCAGGATGTTGCGCGTCGACGGCTTGCTGTGCGCCACCGCCCAGGCGAGCGGATAACCGAGCAGCAGACAGAACAGCGTCGAAATCGCCGCCACCTGCAACGACTGCAAATACGCTTCGAAATAGAGCGGATCGTCGGTCAGTTGCAGGAAGTTGCCGATATTCAGCGTCACCGATAGCTGATCGTCCGCCCAGCTCATCAGATCGGTATACGGCGGGATCGCGCGCGCCATCTCCGCCAGGCTTATCTTGAAGACGATTAAAAATGGCAGCATAAACAGCAGGATCAGCCACAGGTATGGCAGCGCGACCACAAGCTTACGGCCATGCGCCATTTGCAGGCGCGCGAGCCAGCGCCGGAAACCGCCGGGCGCGGCGGACGGCGGCTCGCTTTGACGTTCAATAGTGCTCATCTGTCGCTCCTTACACCGTCAGCACAACGCAGCTGTCCGCGTCCCAGCACAGGCGAACTTCATCGCCCCAGGTGGGCGCGCCTTTGCGGTAGCGGTGCGCGTTCTGCAACTGCGCGCTGATCATCTGCCCGCTGTGCAGCCGCACATGATAGATGGAGAGATCGCCGAGATAGGCGATATGCACCACTTCACCCACGCCGAAGTTGAAGCCATCGGCAGGCGGCTCGTCGCAGAGCATGACTTTTTCCGGGCGCAGCGCCACGTGGACCGGCACGCCGTCCACCACGGAGGCGTCCGGGTCCACTTTCAGCGGATGCACCAGCCCCGGCGCGTCGATGATTAACCCGTCGTCGCGACGCTCGCGGAGCAGCCCGTCGAAGACGTTCACCGAGCCGATAAACTCCGCGCTGTAACGGGTGGTCGGGTGTTCGTAAATCTCTTCCGGCTCGCCTATCTGCACAAACTTGCCGCGGTTCATGATGGCGATGCGGCCCGCCATCGTCATGGCTTCTTCCTGATCGTGAGTCACCATCACGCAGGTCGCGCCGACGCGCTCAAGAATATCCACCACTTCGAGCTGCATACGGTCGCGCAGCTTTTTATCGAGCGCGCCCATCGGCTCGTCGAGCAGCAGCAGTTTCGGGCGTTTGGCGAGGCTGCGGGCCAGCGCCACGCGCTGACGCTGGCCGCCGGAAAGCTGGTGCGGCTTACGCTTCGCGAACTCCTGCATATGCACCAGGCCCAGCATCTCTTCGACGCGGTTGGCTATCTCCGCCTTCGGCAGTTTGTCCTGCTTCAGGCCGAAGGCGATATTCTGCTCAACCGTCATGTGCGGAAAGAGCGCGTAGGACTGGAACATCATATTGATGGGACGCTGGTAGGGCGGCACGTGGGAGAGATCCACGCCGTCCAGAACAATCTGCCCGGCGGTAGGAATTTCAAAGCCCGCGAGCATGCGCAGAAGCGTCGATTTTCCGCACCCGGAGGCGCCGAGCAGCGCGAAAATTTCGCCTTTATAGATGGTCAGGCTGACGTCATCGACGGCGTGCTGGCCGTCGAACGATTTGGTCAGGTTACGGATTTCCAGCAGCGGGGTCAGCGCCTTGCGGGGTTTCGCCTGTGGGCGGGGAATAGCGTCGTTCACTACATTGCTCTCCGGCAAAAAGCAAAAGTACCTGTGCGGCCCGGTTGCCGCACAAATGGCAGAACAGAGGCGCGTGTCCTCTGTTCTGTTGTGGGGCAGTTGCACCGCCCCGATGCATACCGTTTACGGTAAAACGGCCTTATTTACCGCTTTTCACTTTGGTCCAGGCGCGGGTTCTGACGCGATCCAGCTTCGGCTCCTGCACTTTAAGCGTAAAGAGTTTGGCCATCACGTCCGGCGGCGGATAGATGCCCGGGTTGTCACGCACTTCTTTGCTCACCAGCGGCGTGGACGCTTTATTGCCGCTCGCGTAGTAGACGTGATCGCTGATATGCGCCATGACGTCCGGACGCATCAGGTAGTTGAGGAACTGATACGCTTCGTCTTTGTTTTTGGCGTCCGCAGGCATCGCGAAGACGTCAAAGAACGCCAGCGCGCCCTCTTTCGGAATGGTGTAGGAGATGTTGACGCCGTTCTTCGCTTCTTTCGCGCGGTTCGCCGCCTGCCACACGTCGCCCGCCCAGCCGATCGCCACGCAAATGTCGCCGTTCGCCAGATCGTTAATGTACTGCGAGGAGTGGAAGTAACGGATATTCGGACGCAGCTTCAGCAGCAGATCGGTCGCCGCGCCGCTGTAGTCGTCCGCTTTGCTGCTGTTCGGATCTTTGCCGAGGTAGTTAAGCACGGTCGCGAAAATTTCTTCCGGGGCATCCAGGAAAGAGACGCCGCAGCTTTTCAGTTTTTCGAGGTTTTCCGGTTTCAGCACCAGATCCCAGCTGTTCAGCGGCACATCGGTACCAAGCGCGGCTTTCACTTTGTCCACGTTATAACCGATGCCGGTGGTCGCCCACAGGTAAGGCATCGCGTATTTGTTATCGGGATCGTGCTTCGCCACCAGCTTGAGGATTTCCGGGTCGAGGTTTTTCCAGTTCGGCAGCTTGCTCTTATCCAGCGGCTGGAACACGCCCGCGGTGAGCTGGCGCTCAAGGAAGCTTGCAGACGGCACGACGAGGTCAAAACCGGTGCTGCCCGCCATCAGTTTGCCTTCCAGCACTTCGTTGGAATCAAACACGTCATAGACGACTTTAATGCCGGTCTCTTTGGTGAAGTTGGCAATCGTGTCCGGGGCGATATAGTCGGACCAGTTATACACGTGCAGCGTTTTCTGTTCAGCCGCCAGGGTCGTCGCGCTAACGGCCATCAACGCACCGGCAACCACACCCGATAACCATTTTTTACTCTGGGTGGACATATCTGTTTTCCTTCTGAATAAAGGGTAAAAGTCCGCATCGGCGCGAACTAAATTTACGCAATTAAACATATGCAAGATTCATGCATAGATGGTCATTCTGCGCAGAAAAAAGAGCGCGGCTCTCCGGCAGACGTTGCACGCTGTATGCAGCTTCGCAAGGATAACTGTAGCCTGACCCCGAGGCTATAGCCCGGAATAAAAAACGCCTTTTAACAATTTTTTAGTCAGATTTGGTCTACGTGATAAGCCAAAATGGCAATGTGAGCGGTGATTTATGCTATCGCAACAGTTTATATACAGAATAATAAATGGAAATACGCAGTCGCCCTGGTGGCGACTGCGCTAAAAGCAGGCGGGATCAGTGAAGAAAATGGTTATTCACTTCGGGTTCCCCTTTTTCGTCCTCTTCAGGGGAATAAATCAGCTGGTGCGCGCGGGCTTCCATAATCACCATCGAGGTCTGCTGTTCGCTCTGGCGGTAAAAGGCTTCGAATTGCTCAACCGTCACGCCCACTTCCACGAGCAGCGTCTGACAGACCACCAGCTTCGGCAGGTTATCATCCTGAATATCGAGAAAGGCTTTTAAGGTCAACGAGCCGGCATTGATGGCCGAGAGATCGGCGGCGACCGTCAGCAGCGCCGAGGGCTTGATTTCCGCCATCGCGGAAAACATCACCACGTTATCCACCAGGTCTATCTTGGCGTCGAACACGCCTTCGAAATTCTGCATATGGGGGAGATGGAGCGCCTGGCAGGTATCACACTCGAAAAAGCTCACGCCGAGGTTATCGAGCCAGCGGCGCAGGGTGTCCAGCGTTGGGACGACGAGTGAATCCATAAAACCTGTAGCCTCTTGTAGTCAACAAACATGTCAATCGGATAGCTTACGCAAAAAACGGACGTTATACCATGACGCCGGATCAGCCGCCGGTTTTGAGGCAGTAGTCGGGCCGCGCGTGGCGCTCTATCCAGCTAATCATTTGCCCGGCGATATCCAGCCCGGTCGTTTTCTCGATGCCTTCCAGGCCCGGCGACGCGTTTACTTCCATCACCAGCGGGCCGCGGTCGGCGCGCAGAATGTCGACGCCCGCGACGTCAAGCCCGAGCGTTGCGGCGGCTTTGATGGCGATGTCGCGCTCGCGCTCGCTTATCTCCGCGATACGCGCCACGCCGCCGCGGTGCAGATTCGAGCGGAAATCGCCTTCTTTCGCCTGGCGCTCAATAGCCGCGACCACGCGGTCGCCCACCACCAGGCAGCGGATATCGCGCCCTCGGGCTTCTTTTATATACTCTTGCACGAGGATATGCGCGTTAAGCCCGCGAAAGGCGTCAATCACGCTTTCGGCCGCCTGACGGGTCTCCGCCAGCACCACGCCGATGCCCTGCGTACCTTCCACCAGCTTCACCACCAGCGGCGCGCCGCCCACCATATCGATAAGATCGCTGGTGTCGTCCGGCGAATGGGCGATGCCGGTGACCGGCAGATCGATGCCCTGACGCGCCAGCAGTTGCAGCGAGCGCAGCTTATCGCGCGCGCGGGTGATGGCGACCGATTCATTCAGCGGATAACTGCCGAGCATTTCAAACTGGCGCAGCGCGGCGGTGCCGTAAAAGGTAATGGCGGAGCCAATGCGCGGGATCACCGCATCGAAATGCGGCAGCTGACGGCCTTTGTAATGCACGCAGGACGCCGCGGGGTTGATGGTCATATAGCAGGAAAGCGGATCGAGAATTTCCACCTGATGGCCGCGTCGCGTCGCGGCTTCGCGCAGGCGTTTACAAGAATAGAGCGTACCGTCCCGGGACAAAATGGCGATTTTCACCCTGCACCTCTCTGAACACGTCTTGTGAAAACCGGCCTATCATACACTCCCCCGCGCGGGCGGGGGAATGCAAAAAGGCTTAGCGCGTCGCCCAGCCTTGCTTATGCAGATAGTCGAGAATAAACGGACGATTCTCTTTGATGATGGTGCGGCGGATCTGATCGCTCCAGGTATCGCGGCGGGCGTTGCTGTCGCGATGCATATAGTAGCTGGCAATCTCTTCGTCGTACTCGGCGAGCAGCTCGCGGTCGACCGGCTGATAGCGGTTTTCATGCACCATCAGGCCCGCCGGCATACGCGGTTTCACCTGCGGGTCGTCCGCCGGCCAGCCAAGACACAGGCCAAACAGCGGCAGGACATGTTTCGGCAGGCCCAGCAATTCCGTCACCGCTTCAATGCTGTTACGAATACCGCCGATGTAAACCCCGCCGAGACCGAGCGATTCGGCCGCGACCAGCGCGTTTTGTCCGAGCATCGCGGTATCCACCACGCCGAGCAGCAGCTGTTCGGCCAGCCCAAGCTGCGCGTCCGGGCAGATTTGCAGATGGCGGTTGAAATCCGCGCAGAAGACCCAGAACTCGGCCGCTTTCGCGACGTGCGGCTGGCCGCCGGTCAGCGTCACCAGCTGCTCGCGCATCGCGCGGTCGGTCACGCGGATAATGGAGCTGCACTGAAGGAAACTGGAACTGGAGGCGGACTGCGCCGCGTGGATAATCGCTTCACGCTGGGCGTCGCTGATGGGCTCATCGGTATAATGGCGAATGGAACGGTGCGAGCAAAGCAGCTCAATCGTTGGCGTCATCACGTTTTCCTTATTCCTGGTGTGTTGAAAAGCAAGCCACGGGCTCGCTCCAAAACTCATCAGTATAATCGTAATGCGCCAGATGGCGGTTAACGGAACGTTGCGTTTAGAAAGGAAAGTGAAACCGGCCGTTACAGCCGGCGTCTGCCGCTCCTGCGATGGCGTAGCGTGAGCACGAACAGCCAGCAGAGCGACCCGATAGAACACCAGAACAGCGCGCTGAAAATCCACGCCAGCTCCTGCCAGATGGAGCGCCCTTCTCCACTCCACAGATGCAGAATGACCAGACAGATCGGCGCGGCAAGCAGCGCGCCCAGCAGCGGCTTAAGCTCGCGGCCCCGTCGGGCGCAGAGACCCGCCACTGCGCCTGGCAGCATGAAATATAAAATGCCTAAATCCATCGATCCGCAGACCGGCGGCAACGTGCCTGGCACCATTTTTTGCGCCAGAAAAACGGCCAGGAACAGAATAAAACAGCAGACAGTCGCGGTCCGGCTATGACGTCGCATCAACAGATATCCCCCTGATAGTGCCTGTATCAACCTGATCTCCTCTCCGCCCGTGCGGATGTTTAGTCAGATAAAGCATGGCGGCAGTCCGTGCCTCATAATTAACTGCGGGTAATAGAATATTCTTGCTGGCCGATACTATACATAACGATTAAACTAGCGGCGGCTAAAAGCTTATGCAGACGAAATAACGGCGCCGGAAAAAGCGCACTTCCGGCAAAACATAAGCAAAATCCTAGCCCAGAAGCCTCTCCTTTTCAACAACTTACTGGTAAACAAGAAGTTAGCCTCCGTGAATATAAACGTCGCAGATTTGTTAAACGGGAATTACATCCTGTTATTATTTGTGGTGCTGGCGCTCGGCCTGTGTCTTGGTAAATTACGCCTGGGTTCTGTGCAACTGGGTAATTCCATTGGCGTTTTAGTGGTTTCATTATTATTAGGCCAGCAGCATTTTTCGATTAACACCGACGCGCTTAACCTCGGCTTTATGCTGTTTATTTTTTGCGTCGGCGTTGAAGCCGGTCCCAACTTTTTTTCTATTTTCTTTCGCGACGGTAAGAATTATCTAATGCTGGCGCTGGTGATGGTCGGCAGCGCCCTGCTTATCGCGCTCGGTCTTGGCCGCGCGTTCGGTTGGGATATCGGCCTGACCGCCGGGATGCTGGCAGGCTCGATGACCTCCACCCCCGTGCTGGTGGGCGCAGGCGATACATTGCGCCACGCGGGAATGGAAGGCACGCAACTCGCCCAGGCGCTGGATCACCTGAGCCTCGGCTATGCGCTGACATACCTTATCGGTCTGGTGAGTCTGATCTTCGGCGCGCGCTATCTGCCGAAGCTGCAGCACCAGGATCTGCAAACCAGCGCCCAGCAAATTGCGCGCGAGCGCGGTCTCGACACCGACGCCAACCGCAAAGTCTATCTGCCGGTTATCCGCGCCTATCGCGTGGGGCCGGAACTGGTCGCCTGGGCCGACGGCAAAAACCTGCGCGAGCTTGGCATTTATCGCCAGACCGGCTGTTACATTGAGCGCATCCGCCGCAACGGCATTCTCGCGAATCCGGACGGCGACGCGGTATTGCAGATGGGCGATGAGATTGCGCTGGTAGGCTACCCGGACGCGCACGCGCGTCTCGACCCGAGCTTTCGCAACGGCAAAGAAGTGTTCGACCGCGATCTGCTCGACATGCGCATCGTCACCGAAGAGATCGTGGTCAAAAACCACAATGTGGTGGGCCGCCGTCTTGGTCAGCTTAAGCTCACCGACCACGGCTGCTTCTTAAACCGCGTCATCCGCAGCCAGATTGAGATGCCGATTGACGATAACATCGTCCTTAACAAAGGCGACGTCTTACAGGTGAGCGGCGACGCCCGGCGCGTGAAAACCATCGCCGACCGCATCGGGTTTATCTCCATTCACAGCCAGGTGACGGATCTTCTCGCCTTCTGCGCTTTCTTTATTGTCGGCCTGATGATCGGGATGATCACCTTCCAGTTCAGCTCGTTCAGCTTCGGCATCGGTAACGCCGCCGGTCTGCTGTTCGCCGGGATCATGCTCGGCTTCCTGCGCGCCAACCACCCGACGTTCGGCTATATCCCGCAGGGCGCGCTGATGATGGTGAAAGAGTTTGGCCTGATGGTGTTTATGGCGGGCGTGGGCCTGAGCGCGGGCAGCGGCATCGGCCACGGCCTCGGCGCTGTAGGCGGCCAGATGCTCTGTGCGGGCTTAATCGTCAGCCTGCTGCCGGTGGTGATTTGCTTCCTGTTCGGCGCGTATGTGCTGCGCATGAACCGCGCGCTGCTGTTCGGCGCGATGATGGGCGCCCGCACCTGCGCACCGGCCATGGAGATTATCAGCGATACCGCGCGCAGCAATATCCCGGCGCTCGGCTATGCAGGCACCTATGCGATAGCCAACGTTCTGCTGACGCTCGCCGGTACGCTTATCGTCATCATCTGGCCCGGCACATAAAAAAACGAGAAATTTTGCAGATGGCGCGAACTTTTCGAAAAAGCGCCAGTCTCAATTAGTGCCACTGCTTTTCTTTGATGTCCCCATTTTGTGGAGCCCATCAACCCCGCCATCTTGGTTCAAGGTTGATGGGTTTTTTGTTGCCTGAAATTTAAAACCCATTAAATCAATCGCTTATATCCACCCTTTCCTATGCATGGCGACAAAGTGGCGACAGCGCTTTTGCTATGGCGACAGCAATCAATAAAAAACCCGCCAGCGGCGGGTCAATATCAGTAAGCTAATGGTTCCTGCATTCCTTTCGGATGTGGCGGTGCAGCGCTAATTTTTTCGGACAGCTGACAGATCGAACAAAAGTCTCATGTGTCACGAACATATGCCCACACTCAAGCTGTTTCATCCGATGGAATGAAGCCGTCAGTTATCCATAATGGCGCAGCATCGGGTCGTACAACGTATGTGTGAGGTCTAACCAGTTCTTATTTTTTGCGGTATTTAAATGACGACTCAAACAGCATCTCCGTTGTAGTGTTTGCCTTTCAGCTAAGCGTTGGTTATGTTACGTAAATGGAAGCAAGTTCGAGCATCAACCATATGCATAAATTGTAATTGATAAGAAGGTGATTACCGGATGACAGCTTAAAAATGACGGTGACATCTCTTTTGATCTGCTTTTGATTGATAGCAATCCAAAGAACTTTTTTCTCACATAATGTCAATAAAGACTATATTTTTGATAGAGGATTCAGTTTAATCAATGATGATACTTGACTTATAGCTATTGACGGAAACCATACAGTTAGAGAACTAACTAAACTACCAAACAATCGTTTGATTGTTCATGGCAGTTCTTCGTTTTTTGCATGTGCCGAAATCGAGATAAAGATCATTGCAAAAGCAACAAAATGTATCACAAATGGCTTGAGGTTCAATTGAAAGGTTCGTAATATGAATAAATGCACAGTGGAAATCCTTGACGTTATCAACAAGTCTTCTCTTGTTGGTAATTCAGCGACGTCATTTATTAAAATACTTGAGGCTTCAGAAGATATTATAATAAATGATAACAGGCTTATATTTCAAGAAACTGAATTTCAATTTCAAGCATCTGATTATGGAGTTAATTCAGAAGCTTTATATATAAAAATTGAGCTAGATGTTATTGACGAAGAAAAAATCCATTCATTTTCGAAGCTCATTAGAACATTGAGAAAAATAATAACGGAAAGTAATATTGGGAAAATGCAAATAATATGGGACGATATTAGTAAATATTATTGCATACAAGCATACCCTAAGATTTACGAAATTGAAAACATGATGAGAAAACTCATTACAAAATTCATGCTTATTAATGTGGGTGAGCTTTGGGTTAAGCACACTTTACCGGAAGATTTTTCATTCGGCAAAGGGAATGATAAAACCAAGAAAAAAGCAGATTACGATATAATGTATCAAACAGATTTTATACAACTATCTGATTTCTTATTTGATGCTTATAGAGAAATGGATGTTGCAGAATTAATAAGAAAACTAACACCTTTAGAATATGATAAGATGAATGCAGAGCAACTTCGCGATATAAAGAAAATAATTCCAAAATCGAATTGGGAAAAATATTTCACAACACATATACAGTCCGATCCTTTAATAATAAAAGAAAATTGGAAAGAACTGTATGATTTGCGCTGCAAAGTTGCACACAATAGAGATTTTTCTAAAACTGATCTTGACAGGGTTTTAAGTATCATTGACTTATTGAAACCTATTATATTGAATGCAATTACTAAAACTGAAACAATAGAAGTAGATAGAAATGATAAGAGCGAGCTAGCAACACAGTTTGAAGATAAATTAAATAATGAGTTGACGTCTGAACAAAAGAAATTTATTCATGCAATTATGAGTATGTACCATTCATTAAGAGAATCATATAAGAAATGTATAGGTAAAGAAGAATATGATATGAGCATCCAAGTATCAGAACTCGTTGGTACCGTAGTCGATTCGGGCGCATTTGGGAACATAACCAAAAATGAAATTATGGATATTCTAATTAATAGCGCAGATAAAGAAAAAGTCCGACTACTAACTACATTAGAAATGAATGATATCTCTACCAAAGCCAATGTTATAGAATTCATGGCAAACACTTTTATAAATCAATAAGCAACTAATTGTGTTATTTTTAACAAAACAGACATCAATCGCTGTTCAAATATACAGTCAAGTTTAGCCCTTAGACGTGAGGGCTTTTTTTATGGCAGTACGAAAACTCGGTACAGGAAAATGGATTTGCGAAAGGTGGTTTAAAATTTCATTCCCCGTCACGCCTGATTCCCATATAACCACCGTCCCGCCTTCACCGACTCCAAGAACATCCTTATTGTCAAAAGCGGTTTATCCTGTATCACGGGCTTGCATGAAAACCATCCCGAGGTTTTCCATGGATAGTAGGCGGCCAGATCGAAGCAGCTATGCTCTGTCCCGAAGTGGCTAAAAAGCGCCTGCGCCATCTCGGCGATATCCTCGGCTTCAAATGTTTCCTGCAAAGGGCTGTCAATATCATGCTGTTGTGTTTTAAGTGTAAAAGACGTCACCCGCGGCAATTCTTTTAAGATCATTGCCTCAATCTCTTTATCAGATACTGTCCTCATTCGCTCCCGTCCTTTTTGCGCACAAGTGTATTAAAGCGATATTCCGTTGAAGGGATTTTGCATCGTTTTAATTAGCCCCGGTTGATCAGAAGTCTCTTTCTCTGCTTCGTGCATTCGTCTCCCTGATAAATCGACATTAACTCCCTCACCCCTCCCCCACAATTCTCCCGATCATACTGCGGATAGTCTCGCGGTTTAGCGGCTCGCGGTCGACGACGTAGTGCAGCGTCATCCCCTCGACAAACGCATCGAGCGCGCGGGCGGTCGCCGGGTCGAACCAGGTTTCGAGCGTCTGCTGACTGCGGCGCATCCAGTCCTGCATGATGATTTTGAGCTGCGGCTGGCGGCTCGCATAGGCGTAGAGCTGGTACATCAGCTCCATATTTTCAGGCGTCGTCACCTGCGCGCCGCAAATCAACGCCGTTAGCGCCTCGCAGGCCTCTTCCCGGCTCTGCGCCTGCGCCATCAGCGCCTGATACTGGCACGACATGCTCTCGGCGAAACGCGTAAACGCCTCGGCCAGCAGCGCCTCCAGCGTCGTAAAATAGTAGGTGACCGAGCCCAGCGGCACGCCGGCCTCCAGGGCGATTTTGCGGTGCGTAATATGGTGAAAACCATGCGCCGCGATACAGGCCAGCGTCGCTTCCAGAATACGCTCGCGGCGTTGCGGGTCGTTTTGTCGTGTCGCCATAGGGTGTCGAATTCTCAGCCGGAAAGCATTTTCTGTATGTGTACAAATGTACACAACCTTGCTACGTTTTAAAGGTTCTTTTTCACTCTCCAGGCGAATGGGCTATGTCATCCGACGTGAATCACTCTTCCGCGCTGCGTCACCGGACGTGGGCGCTGTTTCTGTTTTTCTTTCTGCCGGGCCTGCTGATGGCCTCCTGGGCGACCCGCACGCCGTCCATCCGTGACGTGCTGGCGGTTTCCACCGCCGGAATGGGCATCGTGCTGTTCGGGCTTTCGGTCGGCTCCATGAGCGGCATTCTCTGCTCCGGCTGGCTGGTGAAGCGCCTCGGCACGCATACGGTTATCCGCAACGGCATGGCGCTTGGGGTTATCGGGATGTTACTGATGGCGCTCGCGCTGTGGTTCGCCTCGCCGCTGCTGTTTGCCAGCGGGCTGGCGGTGCTTGGCGCGGGCATGGGCTCCGCCGAAGTGGCGCTCAATGTCGAAGGCGCGACCGTCGAGCAGTTACAGAACAAGACCGTGCTGCCCATGATGCACGGCTTTTACAGCCTCGGCACGCTGATTGGCGCGGGCATCGGCCTGAGCCTGACGGCGTTTCATTTCCGCGCCGATCTGCATCTCGCGATTGCCACGCTGATCACCGTTATTCCGATTATCATCGGGCTGCGGGCTATCCCGAAAGGCGTCGGCATAGAGACGAAAGAAGCGCGCCAGCAGCGTCCTGCCGGCCATATCCCGTTCTGGAGAGACACCCAGTTGCTGCTGATTGGCCTGATTGTGCTGGCGATGGCGTTTGCCGAAGGCTCCGCCAACGACTGGCTGCCGCTCCTTATGGTGGACGGTCACGGCTTCAGCCCCACTTCCGGCTCGCTGATTTACGCCGGTTTCACGCTCGGCATGACGCTCGGCCGCTTCTTTGGCGGCTGGTTTATCGACCGCTACAGTCGCGTTAACGTGGTGCGCGCCAGCGCTATTATGGGCGCGCTCGGCATCGGGCTGATTATCTTTGTCGATAACCCGATTATCGCGAGCGTGTCGGTGCTGCTGTGGGGTCTGGGCGCGTCGCTCGGCTTCCCGCTGACGATTTCGGCGGCGAGTGATACCGGGCCGGATGCGCCAGTGCGCGTCAGCGTGGTGGCGACGGCAGGCTATATCGCCTTCCTGGTGGGCCCGCCGTTGCTCGGCTTCCTGGGGGAACATTACGGATTGCGCAGCGCAATGCTGGTGGTGTTGTCGCTGGTGGTGCTGGCGGCCGTAGTGGCTCGCGCGGTGGCGAAACCCGCTACGCCTGTGGAGTCAGCGTCCGGGCAGGCGCGTGACGTTATTTAAGCAGCGAGAGCACGCTCTCCGCCTGCTGGTTCGCCTGCGCCAGCACGGCGTTCCCGGCCTGTTGCAGGATCTGCGACCGGCTGAGGTTGCTGGCTTCCTGCGCGAAATCCGCATCCTCGATGCGGCTGCGCGCGGCGGTGGTGGCGACGGTCTTCTGCGCCAGCCCCGCCTTCGCCGAATCGAACGTATTCACGAGGCTCCCGTAGGTGCCGCGGTACGCGCTCACGGTATCCAGCGCGTGATCGATGGCGTCTATGGCCTGCGACGCGCTCTGCTGGTTATCGAGCCGCGTAACGTCAAGGCCGAGCGTTTTGGTGTCCGAGGGCGTGCCGGGGATCGTTTTATACTCCACCGCCTCGCCGTAGTCCGCGCTCATGACGATATCGGTATCGGTGCTGACCGGCCCGTTATCCGGCGGATCGGTGGGCTTCGGCAGTTTGCTCCAGGTCATATCGCCATAAAACGAGCCGTTGCCGACCACCATGATGATCACATCTTCCGTCACCTTGTCGATCGAGAGCCGTTCCAGATAGTTTCCCGGCGACACCGTCCCGTTGTTGGCCCAGCCCGTCGCGGGGGTCTCATAGCGATCGCCGTCACCGCTGTAGGTGATGGTCATGCCGTTGTACTGCTTCACCGCGCCGCCGCTCACATTGTACGTGGCGGGCCCCTGCGTCAGGTTCGCGTCGCTGTAGCTGGCCCCCGGCAGAAAGCCATTATCGGTAGAAATGATTTTGGTGTTCGCCGTCGCGGTGCTGTTCACCCCGTTATTGGTCCAGGTGAAATCGCGGGTGGGGCCGTTCACCGGCGTGCCGACAAGATGGCTGCCATCACGGCTGAACAGCTGGATATCGTCATCCATCCAGCCCGAGTTAATCGTGAGCGTAATGTTGGTCGCGCCTGCCGGAATGTAAGCCAGCGGCACCAGTCCGGACGAAAAGGTGTATTGCTGGCCAGGCACCGGAAAGCGCTGGTTGATAGACGGAATATTGCCGAGCTGCGGCGCGGGCGGCGGCGGGGATGCCGCGGGCGCCAACGGATATTTGCCGAAAATCGTCGTCCCTGTGGAAATGGCGTCAATCTGCTCTCTTATCTCGCTGTATTCGGCGGAAATCGCCGCACGATCGCTCGAATCCAGTGTGCCGGTCGCCGCCTGAACAGCCAGTTCTTTTGCGCGCGTCAGCAGATCGGTCACTTCGGAAAGCGCGCCTTCCGCCGTCTGCGAGAGACTGATCCCGTCGTTCATGCTGCGCGAGGCCACGTCATTCGCCCTGAGCGTGGCGGACATACGGTTGGCAATTGCCTGCCCGGCAGCATCATCCTTCGCGCCGTTAATGCGCATGCCGGAGGAGAGCCGCTCGATGGACTGGCTTAAGCTAGCGGCCGTTTTTTTCTGCTGCGTCAGGACATTGCCGGACATCAGGTTGTTGAAGATAGTCGCCATAGGGTTGCCGTTTCGCACGTCGGAGAGTCGTTAACAAGGCTACTATCGGCCCCGGGGCAATTTAGCTTTAGGTCTAAATTTGAATTAAGTGAAAATCCTTTTAATAACCACAGCTTATGTTAACAGGCCATTATCCGCACTTTTACCGTGTCAGGCCTGGTAAATCCTTAAGGAGCGTTTATGACAGTTAAGTTAATCGCCGTGGATATGGACGGCACGTTTTTACGCGATGACAAGACCTATCACCGCGAGCGTTTTCTTAAGCAGTACGCCGCCCTGAAAGCGCGCGGCATCCGTTTTGTCGTGGCGAGCGGCAACCAGTACTACCAGCTGACGTCGTTCTTTCCGGAGATAGCCGATGAGATAGCCTTCGTGGCGGAAAACGGCGCGTGGGTGGTGTGCGAAGGCGAAGATGTGTTTAACGGCGAGTTGAGCGATGAAGAGTATCGTCACGTCATCGACCACCTGATGACGCTCGACGATTTAGAAATTATCGCCTGCGGGAAAAACAGCGGCTATACGCTTAATCGCTACGACGAACGCTTCAAAAAGATGGCGTCGCGCTACTACCACCGGCTGGCGTTTGTCGACGACTTGCACGGTATCAACGACATTTTCTTTAAGTTCGCGCTCAACCTGCCGGATATCCAGTTGCTGAAACGAATGGACGAGCTGACCGAGGCGTTTAAAGGCATCGTGGTGCCGGTCTCCAGCGGCCACGGCTCTATCGATCTCATCATCCCTGGCCTTCACAAGGCGAACGGCATTCAGATGCTGCAACAGCGCTGGGGCATTGCGGACAGCGAGGTCGTGGCGTTTGGCGACGGCGGCAATGACGTCGAAATGCTGCGTCATGCCGGGTTTGGGTTTGCGATGGACAACGCGCCGGAGGCGATCCACAAGGTGGCGCCTTACCGGGCGCCCGCCAACAATCGGGACGGCGTGCTGGAGATTATCGACAAGGTGCTGAACGGCGACGCGCCATTCGCCTGAGGCGACGGCCCGGACGGGCCGTCGCGTAACGCGTTAGCCTTCCGGGCGGGTGCCGACGGTTTTGTCCTTCAGGAAAATCACCATCAGGCCCAGCCACAGCAGCCCGCTCGCGAAGTTAAACAGGTTAAACAGCGCGTTGCCGCCGCCAATCCAGGCGTGCTTGCTGACCTCGATGCCCACCGTGAAGATGGTCATCTGCAACATGCCCATCGCCGCGGAGACGGTGCCTTTGCTGATATCGCTGGCAAAGAGCGTCAGGCGCACCAGGCCCGCGTTGGCAATGCCGATGCCGAAGGCGTAAATACTTAAGCCCGCCGTCATCCAGAGATAGCTATGGGATGAGATAACCGTCGCGAGCGCCGCCAGCGCCAGCCCGGCCACAATCGGCCAGCCGCCCATCACAATCAGCGAACGCACGGCGCGCCGCGCGGTGAGTTTCGCCAGCACCAGGTTGCCGAGAATCAGCGCGCCGAAAATCGGCACCTGCAACAGGCCATACTCATAGGTGCTCATCTGCTCGCCGCTGATGATAATGACTGGCGACTGCGCAATCCATGCCAGTAGCGGCAGGCTGACGAAACCTATCGCCAGCGCCCCGGAGACAAACCGCAGGTTCTTCAGCACCGCTTTATAGTCGCGGCCCAGCTCGCGCAGAGACAGCTTCTCGCCAAGCCGCGTGGCCGTCTCCGGCATGGCGCGCCACAGGCCAAAGAAAGAGATAGCCGCCAGCGCCGCGAACAGCACAAACATCATCTCCCAGGGCGCGGCGTGCACCCAGGCGGCGCCCACCAGCGGCCCGAGCAGCGGCGCTATCAGCGCCACGTTCGCCATCAGCGCGGTGATTTTGATGCACACCGCCTCTTCAAACGACTCCTGAATCGCGGCATACCCTACCGCGCCGATAAAGCACAGGCTGATACCCTGCAAAAAGCGCAGCACGGTGAACTGTTCAATGGTCTGGGCCAGCAGCGTGGCGAGGCAGGTGACGATAAACCACACCACGCCCGCCAGCATCACGGGGCGTCTGCCGATACGGTCAGACAGCGGGCCGAGCAGCCACTGTAAAAACATGCCGCCCGCGAGATAAGCGGTCATGGAGGTGGGCACCCATTCGACGCCCGCCTGATACTGTTCGACGACCGCGAGCATGCCCGGCTGGATCATGTCGTTGCCGATATAAGTCGAGAATTCGTAGAGCACCAGGCAGAGCGGGAACAGCAGCGCCTGGCGTCCGAGACGTCCGGTTCGGTTTGCGTGAGTTTGCATGAGTCATCCATCTATAAAATCGCGCAAAGTGTAATGAATTGCCGCGCCGCGCGATAGTGAATTGTGTACGACAACCGGGGCGTGGCGCGCCTTTCGCCCGGTTGTTTAAGGTTTTCTTAAGTTAGCCTCTTTATGCTGGCGGTTTTCCTCTTCCCGATGGCGCCGCTATGCGTACTGTATCTCCGCTTTTCTGGCCCGCCAGGCCCCGGATAAATAAGACAATCTCCCTTTATTCCCTGCCTCTGCGCTTTTATGTTGGTCAGCTCGCGCTGTTAACGGCGCTGGGCGTGCTGTTCACCTGGCTTTCACGCACGGAAACGCTGGACCGCTGGCTGACGCAGATGTGGTTTGACGCTGCCGCAGGGGATTTTCCCTGGCAGGACAACCACTGGCTTGATCTGCTCAACCACCGGCTCGCCAAATATTGCGCGATCGCGGTCGCCGTCGGGAGCCTGCTGTATGGCGTGATTCGTCGCCATCCGCGCTGGGTTATGGTGGCGGTGCTGATGGGCCTCGGGGCCGCCGTGGTCGGCATCCTGAAGGCCATCAGCCATCACAGCTGTCCGTGGGATCTCGTAGAGTATGGCGGAAAGGCGCTCTCTTATCCGCTCTTTGGCGCGGTGCCCGACGGCAGCGGCCCTGGCCGCTGTTTCCCCGGCGGCCATGCGTCCAGCGGTTTTATGGTGATGGGCCTCTGGTTCGGCCTTAAACGCGAACATCCGGGATACGCCCGGCTGGCGCTGGCGGCGGGCATTGTACTAGGGCTCGCGATGGGCTTCGGCCAGGTGATGCGCGGCGCGCATTTCTTCACCCATAACCTGTGGGCAGGCTGGTGGGTGTGGCTCACGCAGGTGGTGACGTGGGGCGTGACCACCACATTGATGAATAAGGAACCCGCAACCCTATGATGGAAGCGTTGAATCAATTTCTGTTTTTGCACATTAACGCGACGCCCGCGTCGCCGGGCTGGCTTATCGCGCTGGCGACGTTTATCGCCCGCGATCTTATCTCGATTGTGCCGCTGCTGCCGGCGGTGCTCTGGCTCTGGCGGCCCGGCGAGCGCAGGCTGGTCGTGAAGTTCGCGCTGGCGCTGCTCATTAGTCTTGCCGTCTCCTGGCTTGCGGGCCATCTGTTTCCGCATCCGCGTCCGTTTGTGGTGGGCCTCGGCCATCAGTTCCTGCCGCACGCGCCGGACGACTCCTACCCAAGCGATCACGGCACCGTGATTTTCACCTTCGCGCTGGCGTTTCTCTTCTGGCATCGCCTCTGGTCGGGCGCGCTGTTAATGGCGGTGGCCTGCGCGATCGCCTGGTCGCGCGTCTATCTGGGCGTCCACTGGCCGCTGGATATGGCGGGCGGCTTGCTGGTGGCGATGCTTGCCTGCCTGAGCGCGCAGATCCTCTGGACGCCGCTCGGCGAGCCGCTCTACCGTACGCTGCGCCAGCTCTATCGTTTCTGTTTTGCGCTGCCCATCCGTAAAGGCTGGGTGCGTGACTAACCGCAGGCCGACAGGTAAGATTGCACGACTTTTCAGGCGCCGCGCGACGGGCGTGGCGCCGGGTTGAGCAAGAGGGATTATGGAAACGCGGCGTGACGAGCGGCTGGCGCAACTGCTACAGGCGCTAAAGCGACAGGATAAAATGCATCTTAAAGAGGCGGCGGCGCTGCTGGGCGTCTCTGAGATGACCATTCGCCGCGATCTTCAGGGCAATGACGCGCCGGTCACACTGCTTGGCGGTTACATTGTGCTGGAGCCGCGCGGGGTGGCGGTGAGCCGCTATCTGCTGAGCGACGAGCAAACCCGGCTGGTGGAAGAGAAGCGCCACGCGGCCGCGCTCGCGGCGTCGCTTGTTCGCCCGCACCAGACGCTGTTTTTTGACTGCGGTACCACCACGCCATGGATCATCGACGCACTGGACGACGCCCTGCCCTTTACCGGCATCTGCTACTCGCTCAACACCTTTCTGGCGCTCCAGGAGAAACCGCACTGCCGCGTTATTCTTTGCGGCGGCGAATTCCACGCCAGCAACGCCATTTTCAAACCGCTCAACTTCCAGGAGACGCTGCGCAATCTCTGCCCCGACATCGCGTTTTTTTCGGCGGCGGGCGTGCATCCGCAGTATGGCGCGACCTGTTTTAATCTCGACGAATTGCCGGTGAAACACTGGGCGCTGGAGATGGCCCAGCGTCACGTGATCGTGGCCGATCACAGTAAGTTTGGTCAGGTACGGCCCGCCTGCATGGGGCCGCTTGAGGCGTTTGATACCCTCGCGACCGACCGCATGCCCGATGAGGCGTTTATCGCCTGGGCGCAGGCGGCAAACGTCAGCGTCATGTGGTAAACGCTCCCGCAAACCGGGAGCGCACGGTTACGAGAACCAGCTCCCGAACCACTGATGGAATTTCATCAGCACGAAATCCCACATCCGGCTAAAGAAGCCGCCTTCATTTACCGCCTCCATCACCACCAGCGGACGCTGCTCGATATTCTTGCCGTTCAGCTGGAAATCAATGGTGCCGACCACCTGCCCCTGCTTCAGCGGCGCGGTAAGCTGCGGCGACGTGAGCGTATACGTGGCTTTCAGGTTTTTCAGCTGGCCTTTCGGGATCGTCACCGAGCCCGCCTCGCCCGCGCCGAGTTTCACTTCGCTGCGGTCGCCGAACCACACACGCTGGTTAACGAACGCGGCATCCGGTTTGATCGGCGTGACGGTTTCAAAGAAGCGGAAGCCCCAGGTCAGCAACTTTTCCGATTCGCGAAAGCGGATGCCGTCGGTTTTCGCGCCCAGCACGACGGAGATCAGGCGCATATCGCCCTGCGTCGCCGAGGCGACCAGGTTATAACCTGCGCCCGCCGTGGTGCCAGTTTTCATTCCGTCGACGTTCATGCTGCTGCTCCACAACAGCCGGTTGCGGTTCGGCTGGCGGATTTTATTGAACGTAAACTCTTTCTCTTTATGAATGGCGTACTCATCCGGCACGTCGTGGATCAGCGCCTTGCCGAGCAGCGCCATATCGCGCGCGGTGCTGAACTGCCCAGGCGCATCGAGGCCGTGGACGGTTTTAAAGGTCGTGTTAGTCAGGCCGAGGCGTTTGGCGTAGCCGTTCATCAGGCCGACAAACGCGTCCTGGCTGCCCGCCACATAATCGGCAATGGCGATGCTGGCGTCATTGCCGGACTGAATAATCACGCCTTTGTTGAGATCGGCCACCGACACCTGATCGCCGGGTTTTAAAAACATCAGCGACGAGCCGCGCAGCGCCGGGTTGCCGGTCGCCCAGGCGTCTTTGCCGACGGTCACTTTATCATCAAGATGAATTTTACCCGCTTTAAGCGCCTGGCCGACCACATAGCTGGTCATCAGTTTGGTGAGGCTCGCCGGATCGAGTTTTTCATCCGCGTTGCCTTCCGCCAGCACTTTGCCGCTGTGATAGTCCATCAGGATCCAGGCGCGGGCATCGACGTCCGGCGCGGCGGGCGCCATCGGGTCGGCCGCGTGCGCGGTGGAGAGAGACATTAAAAGAAACGCGCCTGAGAGAGCCAGCACGCGACGAGCGCCGGAGCGTGAGAATGAGGTCATAAGAGCCACCTGAATATCCATTCCAGAAACTACTACAAATCAACCGTATCGGTGAAAAGGTGAGTAATAACGCACAAACGCCCTCAATGAAACAGCACGGGGGTAAAGTTTTTAAAGTTTCACTTTCCGGTCACAAACCGTGGCGGCATTTTCAGGCAGTTGCGAAAGCGCGGGGTTTATTCCACCATGGCGATTATTCGTGGCGCGCAGTCGTCGCCGCGGCATCGTTCATCTGCAAAGGAGCAAGTCATGATAACCGTATGGGGTCGAGAGAATTCCACTAACGTGAAGAAGGTGCTGTGGTGTCTGGAAGAGCTGGAGCTGCCGTATAACCGCATTCCGGCGGGCGGTAAATATGGCGTCAACCATGATGCCGATTACCTGGCGATGAACCCGAACGGCCTGGTGCCGTGCCTGCGCGACGATGAAACCGGGCTGGTGCTGTGGGAATCGAACACCATCGTGCGTTATCTGGCGGCGCAGTATGGCCAGGGCCGCCTGTGGCAGGAAAGCCCGGTTGAGCGCGCACGCGGTGAAAAGTGGATGGACTGGGCTATCAGCACGCTGCCCGCCCCGCACCGCGGCGTGGTCTTCAGCCTGGTGCGCACGCCGCCCGAGCAGCGCGACCCGGTGCTGATTGAAGAGAGCAAAAAGCAGTGCGACGCGCTGTTCGGCATTCTTGATGCCGAACTGGCGAAAACGCCGTGGCTCTCCGGCAACACGTTCGGCATCGCCGATATGGCGCCTGCCCCGCACATCTATAATCTCTTTAACGTCGGCATCGAGTGGACGCCGCGTCCGCACCTGGCGCGCTGGTATCAGCAGCTCACCGAGCGCCCGGCGTTTCGCAATATCGTTATGATTCCGGTGAGCTAATCACGACGCCGGGCTGACTTTCAGCAGCTGACCGTCGGATTCGTCGGTCAGCACATACAGGAAGCCATCCGGCCCGACGCGCACATCGCGAATGCGCTTGTGCTCTTTCTCCAGCAGTCGGCCATCTTCCGTCACCTTATTGCCGTTCACCGACAGCTGGATCAGGTTCTGCTCCTTGAGCGCGCCGATAAACAGCTTGTTTTTCCATTGCGGAAATTTGTCGGCGTTATAGAACGCCATGCCGCTCACCGCGGGCGAGACTTTCCAGTAGAACAGCGGCTGTTCGGTGCCCGGCGCTTCACCGCCTTTTGCCTCCGGGATGGGCTCGCCGCTGTAATTGATGCCCCAGGTGGCAAGCGGCCAGCCGTAGTTTTTGCCCGCTTCGGGAATATTAATTTCATCGCCGCCTTTCGGGCCGTGCTCGTTAAGCCATATCGTCTGGCTCCACGGGTTGAGCGCCAGCCCCTGCGGGTTGCGAATGCCGTAAGACCAGATCTCCGGGCGCACGCCCTGTTTGCCGAAAAACGGATTATCCTTCGGCACGTCGCCGTTCTCCGTCAGGCGCACCACCTTGCCCTGGAGCTTATCCAGATCCTGCGCCGTCGGGCGCTGATTGTTCTCGCCAAGCGCGATAAACAGATGTCCTTTGCCGTCAAACGCCATACGTCCGCCGAAATGGTTGCCGACCGAGAGCTTCGGCTGCTGGCGGAACACGACCTTAAAATTCTCCAGCCGCTGCATATCGTCGCTAAGCCGCCCGTAGCCCACCGCGGTGCCAGCTTTACCATCGCTGCCGGCTTCGGCATAGCTCAGCCAGACGCGGCGGCTCTCGTTAAAATCGGGCGCCAGCGCCACGTCCAGCAGACCGCCCTGCCCCTGATGCCAGACCATCGGCACGCCGGAAATGGCCGCGGAAAGCCCTTTTTCCGGCTGCCAGCGTTTCAGCTCGCCGCCGCGAAGCGTTATCAGCATGCCCTGGTTATCGGGCAAAAACGCCAGCGACCACGGGTTTTCGAGATTATCGGCAAGCACATCTACCTTCGCAGGCAGCGCGGCGGCGGAAGCGCTCACAACGAGCAGCAGAGCGAGTAAATGGGGCGAGCGTAGCGGCATGGCGGTTCTCCTTATGGCAGTCCCGATTAAGGGTAGCCAGCCGCCAGAGTGCCGGACTGACTTTTACAAAATCTTTAACAAGGCGGGGAGCGTAAGATAGCAGTACAAATTTCCCACCAACCTCTGTAAAATCCCCGCCCTGATAACTCCATAAATGATGAATTTTTGACCTATGAGCAATGTAATGCAGCAGCCAAAGATCGGCTTCGTTTCGCTGGGCTGCCCAAAAAACCTGGTGGACTCTGAGCGCATCCTGACAGAGCTTCGCACCGAGGGTTATGACGTGGTGCCACGCTATGACGACGCCGATATGGTTATCGTCAACACCTGCGGGTTTATCGACAGCGCGGTGCAGGAGTCGCTGGAGGCGATCGGCGAGGCGCTGAATGAAAACGGCAAGGTGATTGTCACTGGCTGTCTCGGCGCGAAAGAAGATCAGATCCGCGAAGTGCACCCGAAAGTACTGGAGATAACCGGGCCGCACAGTTACGAGCAGGTGCTGCAACATGTTCATCATTATGTGCCGAAGCCGAAGCATAACCCGTTCCTGAGCCTGGTGCCGGAACAGGGCGTGAAGCTGACGCCGCGCCACTACGCCTACCTGAAAATTTCCGAAGGCTGCAACCATCGTTGCACCTTCTGCATTATCCCGTCGATGCGCGGCGATCTCGACAGCCGCCCGATTGGCGACGTGCTGGCCGAGGCCAAACGTCTGGTGGAAGCGGGCGTCAAAGAGCTGCTGGTGATTTCGCAGGACACTTCCGCTTACGGCGTGGATGTGAAACACCGCACCGGTTTCTGGAACGGTTCCCCGGTCAAAACCAGCATGGTAAGCCTGTGCGAACAGCTCGCGAAGCTGGGCGTCTGGGTGCGTCTGCATTACGTCTACCCGTACCCGCACGTGGACGATGTGATCCCGCTGATGGCCGAAGGCAAAATCCTGCCGTATCTGGATATTCCGTTGCAGCACGCCAGCCCGCGTATCCTGAAGCTGATGAAGCGTCCGGGTTCGGTAGACCGCCAGCTGGCGCGCATTAAGCAGTGGCGCGAGATCTGCCCCGAGCTGACCCTGCGCTCGACGTTTATCGTCGGCTTCCCTGGCGAAACCGAAGAAGATTTCCAGATGCTGCTGGATTTCCTGAAAGAGGCGCGTCTGGATCGCGTGGGCTGCTTTAAGTACAGCCCGGTCGAAGGCGCGACCGCCAACGATCTGGCGGATCAGGTGCCGGAAGAGGTGAAAGAAGAGCGCTGGAACCGCTTTATGGCGTTGCAGCAGCAGATTTCCGCCGAGCGTTTGCAGGAAAAAGTGGGCCGCGAGATCCTGGTCATCATTGATGAAGTGGACGACGAAGGCGCGATTGGCCGCAGCATGGCGGACGCCCCGGAAATCGACGGCGCGGTATACCTGAACGGGGAAACCACACTGAAGCCGGGCGACGTGGTACGCGTGAAGGTGGAAAACGCCGACGAATATGACCTGTGGGGAAGCCTGGTATAAGGTTTCTGCGCTGCGTGAAAAGGCTGCCGATGGCAGCCTTTTTTATTGCGGGTGCCGGACGGCGGTGTGTTGCAACGGCGGGTGCGCTGCGCTTACCCGCCCTACATACCACCACTCTTCCCGTAGGGCGGGTAAGCGTGCGCACCCGCCATTCACCACCAACCTATCCCATAGGGTGGGTAAGCGAAGCGCACCCACCATCCCGATGCGCACCCGCCACTTCCCGCCCTACCCTTTAATCTTCGGATCCAGCGCGTCGCGCAACCCGTCGCCCAACAGGTTAAACGCTAATACCGTCAGGAAAATCGCAAGGCTCGGGAAAATCGCCACGTGCGGGGCCATCACCATATCCGCGCGGGCCTCGTTTAACATCGCGCCCCACTCTGGCGTCGGCGGCTGCGCGCCCAGGCCGAGAAACGACAGGCTGGCGGCGGAGATA
Source organism: Cronobacter sp. EKM101R (assembly GCF_963888145.1). Classification (NCBI taxonomy): domain Bacteria; kingdom Pseudomonadati; phylum Pseudomonadota; class Gammaproteobacteria; order Enterobacterales; family Enterobacteriaceae; genus Cronobacter; species Cronobacter sp. EKM101R. Next base: position 153,023 of record NZ_CAWPHW010000062.1, read on the forward strand.
ATCGACGTGCCGATACGCATGGTGAAATAGACCACAATCGACGACACCGTCCCCGGCAGGATATGGCGAAACAGAATGGTCGCATCCGACGCGCCTATGCTGCGCGCCGATTCAATAAACGTCTGATGCTTCAGCACCAGCGTATTGCCGCGCACCAGGCGGGCGAAGGCCGGGATACTGAAGATCGCCACGGCGATAATGACATTCGCCATGCCGCTGCCCATCACCGCCACCACGGCAATGGCGAGCAAGATACCCGGAAAGGCGAACAGCACGTCGCAGATGCGCATAATCACCCGGTCCCACCAGCCTTCGTAAAAGCCCGCCAGCAGGCCCAGCACGGTGCCGATCAGCGCCCCCGTCAAGACCGCAAACACCCCGGCGGCGAGCGAAATCCGCGCGCCGACAATCACCCGGCTGAAAATATCGCGCCCCAGCGAATCGACGCCAAACCAGTGCACCATCGACGGCCCTTCATTGAGGCGGTCGTAATCGAAATAGTTTTCCGCGTCGAACGGCGCGATCCACGGCGCGAACAGCGCCAGCGCTATCAGCAGCAGCACGAAGCCGCCCGCTACCAGCGCCACCGGCTGGCGTTTGAGGCGATGCCAGAATTCATGCCACGGCGTGCGCGTCGTCGATGGCCGGACGGTGGGCATGCCGTTGATAAGCGCCTGTCGGCGCCAGTTGAAAAGTCGCATCCTTACTTGTACCTGATAGCCGGGTTAATGGCGGCGTAGAGCACATCCACCACTAAGTTGATAAGAATAAATTCCAGCGAGAACAGCAGTACTTCGGCCTGAATAACCGGGTAGTCGCGCATCTCCACTGAATCCACCAGCAGACGCCCCAGCCCCGGCCAGTTAAAGACTTTTTCCACCACGATAGAGCCGCCCAGCAGAAAGCCGAACTGTAGTCCCATCATGGTGACGACCGGGATCATGGCGTTGCGCAGGCCATGTTTCAGGATAACCCACTTTTCGCTCACGCCTTTGGCGCGGGCGGTGCGCATGTAATCTTCGCTCAGCACATCGACGAACGAGGCGCGGGTAAAGCGCGCCATAACGGCCGCCACGGCGGCGCCCAGCGTCAGCGACGGCAGAATATAGTGCCGCCAGCTGTCGGCGCCCACGGTAGGCAACCAGCCGAGCTGCACCGAGAAGATATGCATCAGCAGCATACCGAGGGCGAACGCCGGGAATGAAATGCCGGAGACTGCGAGCGTCATGCTCAGGCGGTCTGGCCAGCGGTTGCGCCACACCGCCGCGACAATCCCGGCGGCGAGCCCGAAGATCATCGCCCAGCTCATGCTGGCAAGCGTCAGCCAGAAGGTCGGCATAAAGCGGCTGGCTATCTCTTCCGAGACCGGACGACGCGACACCAGCGAGGTGCCGAAATCGCCCCGCACCACGTTGCTGATGTAGTGCCAGAACTGTTGCCAGAGCGGCTGATCGAGCCCGAGCTGATGGCGCACTAGTTCAATGACCTGCGAATCCGCCTCCGGCCCGGCGACCAGGCGCGCCGGATCGCCCGGCAGCAGATGAACAAACAAAAACACCAGTACCGCCACGATGAGCAGCGTCGGGATGAGCCCCAGCAGGCGTTTTATGATGTAGCTAAACATGCGAAACCCTGTATTCCTTCATGATCTCTTCTTCTGTTATGAGTACGTGCTGGTCTGCCACTGGCGGGTGCGCTTCGCTTACCCGCCCTACGGTTTCCATCGCCAACCCTGGCTCGGCGGGTGCGCTTCGCTTACCCGCCCTACGGTTTCCATTGCCAACTCTGGCTCGGCGGGTGCGCTTCGCTTACCCGCCCTACAGCGGTTGGGTGCATAAATGTAGGGTGGGTAAGCGTAAGCGCACCCACCTTCCTGCAACGCTTACTTGATATCCGCATCCTCAAAACTAAAGCCTGTATCCGGCATCATGTAAAACCCGGTCAGCGATTTGCTGTGCGCCGACACCAGCTTCTCTACCACCAGCGGCACCCAGGGCGACTCTTTCCATAGCGTATCCTGCGCGGCTTTATACAGCGCGGCTTTACGGGCCTTATCGGTGGTTTTCAGCGCATCGGCGAGATCTTTATCCACCGACGGGTTGCTGTAAAAGGCCGTGTTAAACAGCGTCGGCGGCCAGTTTTGCGAGGCGAAAAGCGGCGAAAGCGCCCAGTCGGCCTCGCCGGTTGAGGCGGACCAGCCGGTGTAGAACATCCGCACGCCGCTCTCTTTCTGCCCTTTGCCTTCCACTTCCGAGGCGCGCTGGCCCGCGTCCATCGCCGTCACTTTCGCTTTAATCCCCACCTGCGCCAGCTGCTGCTGCGTAAACTGCAACACCTTCTGGGCGGTACTGTGGTTATGCGACGACCAGAGCGTGGTGCTAAAGCCGTTCGGGTAGCCCGCCTCTTTTAACAACTCGCGGGCTTTGGCCGGGTTGTATGGCCACGGCTGATACTGCTGCGCGAACTCAATCGTCGGCGGCACCACGCCGGTGGCGGGCGTCGCATAGCCCGCAAATGCCACCTTCACCAGCGCCTGACGGTTAATGGCGTAGTTAATCGCCTCGCGCACTTTCGGGTTATCGAACGGCTTCTGGGTCACGTTCATGCTGATATAACGCTGCATGATTGAAGGCGTAGCCACCAGATCCAGCTTGCTGTTTTTCTCAAGCAGCGCCGCCTGCTCGTAAGGGATCGGGAACGCGAACTGCGCTTCGCCGGTTTGCAGCATCGAGGCGCGCGTATTGTTATCCACCACCGGACGCCAGGTGATGGCGTCAAGCTTCGGCAGCCCCGGCTGCCAGTAGTGGGCGTTTTTCTTCACCTTCACAAAATCGGTCGGGTTCCACGTCACCAGTTCATACGGCCCGGTGCCGACCGGATGGAAGCCTATCTCATTGCCATATTTCTCCAGCGCCGCCGGGGAAATCATCGCCGTCGCCGGGTGGGCCAGAATATTAATAAACGCCGAGAATGGCTGTTTGAGGGTAATTTTGACCGTCGTCGGATCCACCGCCTCGGTGCTGGCGATGTTCTTATACAGGTTATAACGCTTCAGGTGGTTGTCCGGGTTGCTGGCGCGATCGAGGTTCACCTTTACCGCCGCGGCGTTAAAATCGGTGCCGTCCTGGAACTTCACGCCGCTGCGCAGCTTAATCGTGTAGACCAGCCCGTCGTCCGACACGCTGTAGCTTTCCGCCAGCACGTTCTGCACTTTCATCGATTTATCGAGGCCAAACAGCCCCTGATAGAACGATTTGGCGACCTGCTGGGAGAGCGTGTCGTTGGCGTCGTAAGGATCGAGCGTGGTGAAACTTGAGCCCACGGCCACGACAATCTCTTTCTGCGCAAAGGCGGGCGCGGCGGCCAGCGCAGAAGCCAGCCCTGCCGCGACCAGCCAGCGGCGTGCGATGTGTTGTGTCATAGTCTTCTCCTGAAAGCCGTACCTGAAAAATTAAAAATGGTGGTCCGTCGCCCCTACGGGGTGGCGCGCCACATAATGTCCCTGCCCCACCTGCACCAGCGGCGCGACAAACGGCGCGTCGCCTTTCGGGCGCGTGGCGCTCGGGATCTCATCGGAAAGCAGCACGGGCTGACGGCGCGGATGACCAGGATCGGCCACCGGCACCGCCGCCATCAGCTTGCGGGTGTAGGGGTGTTGTGGGTTTTCAAACACCGCGCGGCGCGGACCTATCTCAACAATCTGCCCGAGATACATCACCGCCACGCGGTGGCTGATACGCTCCACCACCGCCATATCGTGTGAAATAAACAGAAACGAAATGCCAAAATCGCGCTGCAAATCAAGCAGCAGGTTAATGATTTGCGCGCGGATAGAGACATCAAGCGCGGAGACCGACTCATCGGCGATCACCACTTTCGGGTTGAGCGCCAGCGCGCGCGCAATACAGATACGCTGGCGCTGGCCGCCGGAAAACTCATGCGGGTAACGCCAGGCGTGCTCGGGCTTCAGCCCCACGCGTTCCAGCAGCCACGCCACGCGCTTGCGCGCCGCCTCGCCGTCGAGCAACCGGTGCACCAGCAGCGGCTCCATAATGGAATAACCGACCGTCAGGCGCGGATCGAGCGAGGCGTAAGGGTCCTGAAAGATAAACTGCATATCGCGGCGCACCGCCTGCATCGCGCTGTCGGAGAGCGTATCAATGCGTTTGCCGCCAAAGGTAATCGAGCCGCCCTGCGTCTCCACAAGGCGCAGCAGCGAGCGCCCGGTGGTCGACTTACCGCAACCCGATTCGCCCACCAGCGACAGCGTCTCGCCGGGCCACAGATCAAAACTCACTTTCTCAACCGCGTGGACTTCGCGCTTCACGCGGTTAAAGATGCCGCTGCGCACCGGAAAGCGCGTCACGAGATCGCGCACCTGGAGAATAGGCTCGCTGTCCGGCACCACCGTATCCTGCTCGGCATCGGGCGGGTCCATATCAAAACGCGGCGCGTGGTTAAGCGGGAATTTACGCGGCAGATCGGTGCCGTTCATCGCGCCTAAGCGCGGCACGGCGGCCAGCAGGGAGCGGGTATAGGGGTGCGCCGGGCGGCGGAAAATCTCCTCGACGCTGCCGGTTTCCACCGCCTCGCCCTGATACATCACCAGCACCCGGTCGGCCATATTGGCAACCACGCCCATGTCGTGGGTGATAAAAATCACGCCCATCGACATCTCCTGCTGCAATACGCGAATAAGTTGCAGGATCTGCGCCTGAATGGTGACGTCCAGCGCCGTGGTCGGCTCGTCGGCGATCAGCACCGCCGGGCGGCACGAGAGCGCCATCGCAATCATCACGCGCTGGCGCATCCCGCCGGAAAGCTGATGAGGAAAGCGCGCCAGCATCGCTTCGGACTCGGGGATGCGCACTAAATCGAGCATCCGTTTGGCCTCGCGCATGGCTTTTTCGCGCCCGAAGCCCTGATGCAGACGAATCGACTCGGCTATCTGCTCGCCTACCGGAAAGACCGGGTTCAGCGAGGTCATCGGCTCCTGAAAAATCATCGCCATGTCGGCGCCGCGTACGTCGCGCATCTGTTTCTGGCTGAACGCGCGCAGATCAATCACCTGCTCGTTGCGGCGGCGCAGCAGCAGCGGGCCGCTCTCCATCTCGCCGCCCGCCTGTTCAATCAGGCGCATCAGCGACAGCGCCGTGACCGATTTCCCCGAGCCGGATTCCCCGACAATCGCCAGCGTTTCGCCGCGTTTCAGGTTAAATGAGAGCTGGCGCACCGCGTCGGTGGGGTCGCCTTCATTTTTAAAACGTACGCTCAGGCCGGAAACCGACAACACCTGTTCTTCAGGCAACACTTCAACTTTAGGCACTGCGGTTCCTCGCTGGTGATGGTTCGGCGCATAAGCATTTAGCAAAATTATTCCTGGGCGGCTGCGTTTTTTCTATAAATATCATTATTGTTGCCGCGCTTTCAGACGAATTTTGAATATAGAAAGAGGTAAATGTGATGTAAAGCCCGCCGGGCGCGGCTGAGGGCGAAACATGCATCCCTGCCGCCCTTTCTGTCATAATAGGCGTTTTGTGATTGTCGCGCTGGAGTGAAACATGGAACCGACCGCCGGACTGATGTCCCTGGAAACCGCCCTTGAGGAGATGCTTTCCCGCATCGTTCCCCTGAGTGAGACGCAAACGCTGCCGCTGCTGAAAAGCCTGGGCCGGGTGACCGCACGCGCAGTCACCTCGCCGCTGGATGTGCCGGGCTTTGATAACGCCGCGATGGATGGCTACGCCGTGCGCCTGGCTGACGTCGCGTCCGGCGAGTGGCTGCCGGTGGCGGGTAAAGCGTTCGCGGGCCAGCCGTTTAGCGGCGAATGGCCAGCGGGCACGGTTATCCGCATCATGACCGGCGCCCCGGTGCCGCCGGGCTCAGAGGCCGTCATCATGCAGGAAGAGGCGCAGACCAGCGACGCGGGCGTGCGCTTTACCGCCGACGCGCGCGCGGGCCAGCACATCCGCCGTCGCGGCGAAGATATTCGTCAGGGCGCGGTGGTGATGGAAGCAGGCCAGAAACTGAGCGCCGCCGAACTGCCGCTGCTCGCCTCGCTCGGCATTCCCGAAGTCGAGGTAGTGCGCAAGCCGCGCGTCGCGATTTTCTCCACCGGCGATGAACTCCAGCTCCCCGGCCAGCCGCTGGCGGAAGGCCAGATATATGACACCAACCGTCTCGCGGTGCACCTGATGCTTGAAGCGCTCGGCTGCGATGTGGTTAACCTCGGCATTATCCGCGACGACCCGAACGCCCTGCGTGCCGCGTTCCAGGAGGCCGATCGCGAGGCCGATCTGGTGCTGAGCTCCGGCGGCGTTTCCGTCGGCGAAGCGGACTACACCAAAACGCTACTGGAGGAGCTTGGCGAAATCGGCTTCTGGAAACTCGCTATCAAGCCTGGCAAACCGTTCGCCTTTGGCCGCCTCGCCAACAGCTGGTTCTGCGGGCTGCCGGGCAACCCGGTTTCCGCGGCCGTCACGTTCTATCAGCTGGTGCGCCCGCTGATTGCGAGGCTGAGCGGCCAGCAGGATGTCGCCACGCCGCGCCTGCGCGTACGGGCGGCGACGCGGCTGAAAAAATCGCCCGGACGGCTCGATTTCCAGCGCGGCGTGCTGCGCACCGGCGCGGACGGCCTGCCGGAAGTGGTGAGCACCGGCCATCAGGGCTCGCATATTTTCAGCTCCTTTAGCCAGGGCAACTGCTTTATCGTGCTGGAGCGCGAACGCGGCAACATCGAGCCGGGCGAATGGGTTGAGATCGAGCTGTTTAACCACCTGTTCGGAGGCTGAAATGACCGAGGCGTTAAGCGATGCCGAGATGCTGCGCTATAACCGGCAAATCATCCTGCGGGATTTCGATTTTGACGGCCAGGAGCGGCTGAAAGCCGCGCGCGTGCTGGTGGTGGGCCTCGGCGGTCTTGGCTGCGCGGCCGCGCCTTATTTAGCGGCGGCGGGCACCGGCAGGCTGACGCTGCTCGATTTCGACACGGTGGCCCTCTCCAATCTCCAGCGCCAGGTGCTGCATCGCGACGCCACCATCGGCCAGCCGAAGGTGGAATCCGCGCGTGAGGCGCTCAGCGCCATCAATCCGCACTGCGTTATCGACACCGTCAACGCGCAGCTGGATGACGCGGCGCTCGCAGCGCTCATCGCCCGCCACGATCTGGTGCTCGACTGCACCGATAACGTGGCGACGCGCAATCAGCTCAACGCGCTCTGTTTTCGTCATAAAGTGCCGCTGGTCTCCGGCGCGGCTATCCGCATGGAAGGCCAGATCAGCGTCTTTACGTGGCAGCCCGGCGAGCCGTGCTACCGCTGCCTGAGCCGCCTGTTTGGCGACAACGCGCTGACCTGCGTGGAAGCGGGCGTGATGGCGCCGCTGGTGGGCGTTATTGGATCGTTGCAGGCGATGGAAGCCATCAAAGTGCTGGCGCGCTACGGTGAGCCGTGCGCCGGAAAGCTGGTTGTCTATGACGCGCTGCGCACGCAGTTTCGCGAAATGAAACTGGCGCGCAACCCGCACTGCGAGGTCTGCGGCGACGGGCGTTAATCGTACAGCCCGTCGCGCTGTACGCTAGCGCTCCCCCGCCCCGGCCTGACGCGGCGCACCGATTCGCGCACGTCCAGCGTGCCGTTCAAAAGCAGCGTGCCGACCGCAGCCTGCGGGCGAATGAGCCGCTGTTGCAGCATAAACACCGCCTCTTCGCCCAGCGCGTCGCGCGGCACATGCACCGCCGTCAGCGGCACATCTTCAATCGCCGCCAGGTTAAAGGCGTCGATGCTCATTACGGATATATCCTGCGGCACCCGCAGTCCTGCGTTCTGTAATGCTTTCACCGCGCCCGCCGCCATAAAGTCGCCGCCCACCAGCAGCGCGCCGGGCAGTCGCGCCGCGGGCGTTTCCTCCAGAAACCGCGTGACCAGCGCCTCGCTGCCCCTGGCGCTGAAATCCGGTGCCGTCAGCAAGTGTCGTTTCTCGTCAAACGCCAGGTTTTGCGCCTCCCAGGCGTCGCGGATGCCCGCCAGACGCAGCTCCATCGTATAGCGTCGCAGACACAGCACGTTCAGCACCTCGCGGTGGCCCATCTCAAAGAGATAGCGCGCCGCGTTCTCGCCAATCGCCCGGTGATCCGGCGCGACCGCCGGCAGACGCATTTTGCGATCGCGGCAGTTGATGAGCACGCACGGCTTACCCACATCACATGCCAGATCGTGAATGTGCGGATCGTCGATACCGAGCAGGAGCGCCGCCTCGGTCTGGGGATCGTTCATACGGGCAAGAAACAGGTTGGCGTCGGCGTCGTTCTCCTCCAGCGCGCAGTAGCGCAGCCGCACTTCATGGGGCTCCAGCGCTTTGTTAATACTCTGGATCACGCGGTAGTAAAAGATGTCGGACCGCTCATCAAACGCGCGGCGCGGCGCGAACACGACCAGACTGTTGAGCAGCAGCCTGCCTGCCGCCATATCCTCCAGCACGCCCAGCGCTTTCGCGCACTCCCGCACTTTGCGGCGCGCCTTTTCACTGGTATTGGCTTTGCCCGCCAGCACGCGGGAAACGGTGCTGAGTGACAGCCCCGTTTGTTCGGCGATCCGGGCGACCTGGAGCTTTTTACTCATTTTGTGATCCATCTCCGGTTGTGAAATGAAAAATTTTTCACGTATCTTTTTTACGATATATCCCTTCCTGTAAGGCTTCTTTTAACACAGTTATGGTCTTTGATGAAAATCCTTGCATAAAAGGGGCTACTACCATTCCAGTTGCTGCTCTACTCTCAGGTTGTCGTACAGCTTTTATCTAAAACGCGTATGGCGATCCCTACAAAAATTATGTTAATTCAAATAAATAGCGGTCTCTGCTGTGGTTTCCGGCGCGTCCGGAATGCGAGTTGTTATACCCGTCAGGCTAACCGTGGAGAAGAATAAATGAGTCAGAGCATTAATCAGGATGTCGGCGCGGTGAAAACCCGTACCCGCCGCGCCATCCGTCATCTGCGCTGGTGGGTGCTGGTGCTGTTTTTGATGGGCGTGACCGTCAACTACATCACCCGTAACTCTCTGGGCATTCTTGCGCCCGAGCTGAAAGAGAGCCTGGGCATCACCACCGAACAGTACTCCTACATCGTGGGCGCGTTTCAGCTCGCCTATACCCTGTTTCAGCCGCTGTGCGGCTGGCTGATTGATGTTATTGGTTTAAAAATCGGCTTTCTGATTTGCGCCTCGCTGTGGGCGCTGATGTGTATTCTCCATGCCGGGGCCGGCAGCTGGATGCATCTGGCGATCCTGCGCTTCTTTATGGGCGCGGCGGAAGCGGCGGCGACGCCTGCCAACGCCAAAACGCTTGGCGAATGGTTCCCGAAAAAAGAGCGTCCGGTCGCCGCAGGCTGGGCGGGCGTCGGGTTCTCCATCGGCGCGATGCTGGCGCCGCCGATTATTTACTTCGCGCATATCTCCTTCGGCTGGCAAGGCGCGTTTCTGTTTACCGGCGTGCTGGCGCTGATCTGGGTCGTGCTGTGGTGGCTCTTTTACCACAACCCGGAAAACCACCCGCGCCTGAGCGAGGAAGAACTTGCGTTTATTCGCCAGGATAACGAGCCGCCGCCGGTACGCCTGCCCTTCTTTACCGCGCTGAAAACCGTTTCAAAGAACAAACGTTTTTACGGCATCGCCATTCCGGCCTTTATGGCCGAGCCCGCCTGGGCGGTGATGAGCTTCTGGGTGCCGCTGTACCTCGCCAAAGAGCACGGCATGGATCTGAAGCAGATAGCCATGTTCGCCTGGCTGCCGTTCCTGGCCGCCGATTTAGGCTCGGTGGCGAGCGGCTATCTCACGAAGCTTTATGTACGCGTGTTCGGCTGCACGCAGATCAACTCGGTGGTGGCAAGCTCCGTGACCGGCGCGTTTCTCATGGTGTCGCTGGCGATTGTCACCCTGACGCGCGACCCGTACATCACCATCATTCTTATCTCCATCGGCGGCTTCGGGCATCAGATTATCTCCTGCATGCTGAGCGCGCTGGTGGTGGAATCGTTCGATCGCGGCCAGATGGCCACCGTTAACGGAATGCGCGGCTCCTGCGCCTGGATTGCCAGCTTCCTGTTCTCACTGATTATCGGGGTAACTGCCGACAAAATCGGCTTTAACCCGCTGTTTGTCGCCATGGGGTTCTTTGACCTGATTGGCGCTGTGTTCCTGGTTGCCTTTATTGCCGAGCGCCGCAACAACCGCGCTTTATAGGGAGATGCGAATGAAAACCCTCAAACACTGGAGATTCACCCACGCCGACGACCATCGTGTCGAGCTGACCGTCGATGACGCCCATACGCTTTGCCTGTGGGTGCTGGAGCCGGGCCTGTTCCGCGTGGCGGTGAAACGCCGCGGCGCGTATGCGCTCAACCGCACGTGGAGCATCGCGCCAGGCGACGACACGCCGTGGGAAGGCCGCTCGCGCGACAGTCTCGACGGCTTCAGCCTGCCGGGCTTTACGCTCGACGAAACGCCGGAGCGCCTGGTCATCAGCAGTGAACGCCTGCGCGTGACGGTGCATCAGCCGCTGTGGCTGGAGTGGCATTACCGCGACGATGACGGCCACTGGCAGTTTCTCACGAGCGACCGCCCCACCAGCGCCTACCTGATGAACGCGCATGGCGACGGCGTGGCGCACTATCAGCGTCGCCAGAAAGACGACCGGTATTACGGGCTGGGCGAAAAAGCGGGCGACCTGGAGCGCACTGGCCGCCGCTTCGAGATGCGTAACCTTGACGCGATGGGCTATAACGCCGCCAGCACCGATCCGCTGTATAAACATATCCCGTTTACCATTACCCGCCGCGAGCAGGTCAGCTTCGGACTGTTTTACGACAACCTGAGCAGCTGCTGGCTCGATCTCGGTAATGAAATCGACAACTATCACCTGCCCTACCGCCGCTGGCAGGCCGAAGCGGGCGATATCGATTACTACCTGTTCGTCGGCCCGCGCGTGCTGGATGTCACCAAAGCGTTTGTCCGCCTGACCGGGAAAACCCTGTTCGGCCCGAAATGGAGCCTCGGCTACAGCGGTTCAACGATGCATTACACCGACGCGCCGGATGCGCAGAATCAGCTGATGCACTTTATTCGCCTGTGCGAGGAAGAGGCTATCCCGTGCGACTCCTTCCAGCTCTCGTCGGGTTACACCTCCATCAATAATAAGCGCTACGTCTTTAACTGGAACTACGACAAAGTGCCGCAGCCGAAAGCGATGAGCGCGGCGTTTCATAACGCCGGGCTGAAGCTCGCCGCGAATATCAAGCCCTGCCTGTTGCAGGATCACCCGCGCTATACGGAAGTGGCGCAGCAGGGGCTGTTTATCCGCGATTCCGAAAACGACGCGCCGGAGCGCTCCAGCTTCTGGGATGACGAAGGCTCGCACCTCGATTTCACCAACCCGGCGACCATCGCCTGGTGGCAGAACGGCGTCACCACGCAGCTGCTGGAGATGGGCATCGATTCCACCTGGAACGACAATAACGAATATGAGGTCTGGGACGGCGAAGCGCGCTGCAACGGCTTCGGCGAGCCGGTGGCGATTAAACATATCCGCCCGGTGATGCCGCTCCTGATGATGCGCGCCTCGATGGAGGCCCAGCAGACCTTCGCGCCAGAGAAACGCCCGTACCTGATTTCGCGCTCCGGCTGCGCGGGAATGCAGCGCTACGTTCAGACCTGGAGCGGCGATAACCGCACCAGCTGGCAGACGCTGCGCTACAACATTCGCATGGGGCTGGGTATGAGCCTGTCGGGGCTGTATAACGTCGGTCACGACGTCGGCGGTTTCTCCGGCGACAAACCAGACGCAGAGCTGTTCGTGCGCTGGGTACAGAACGGCGTCATGCACCCGCGCTTTACCATCCACTCGTGGAATGACGATCGGACCGTTAACGAGCCGTGGATGTACCCGGCAGTGACGCCCGCCATTCGCAGCGCCATCGAACTGCGCTACCGTCTGCTGCCTTACCTTTATACGCTGCTGTGGCAGGCGCATGACGATGACGAGCCGATGCTGCGCCCGACGTTCCTCGACCACGAACATGACGCGCAGACTTTCCAGGAGTGCGACGAGTTTATGCTGGGCCGCGATCTGCTGGTGGCAAGCGTGGTGGAGCCCGGCGCGCGTAACCGCACGCTCTGGCTGCCCGCGAATGACCACGGCTGGTACGATTTCCACACGGGACGCTGGTACGCGGGCGGTCAGCAGGTGACGTTGGATGCGCCGCTTGAGCGTCTGCCGCTGCTGGTGCGCGCAGGCGCTGGCCTGCCGCTCAGCGCGCGACTGCGTCATGTCGATGCGCAGCGCGACGACACGCGCGAGCTGAGGCTTTTCCCGGTGCCGGGCAACGGCGATACCGCAGGCCTGCTGTTTGAAGATGACGGTGAAACCTGGGGATACCGTGAGGGTAACGCCCTGTGGGTGAACTGGCAGATGCAATGCACCGCCGACGCCATTCATCTGACGTTCTCTGTGACCGGCGATTACCGTCCGGCATGGGATGCCATTGACGTTACGCTCCCTGCCGATGAGCACCGCACGCTGTATATTAACGGCAAACCGGGGCAGCGCTGGGAGCGTTAACGCCGAAACAAAACGCTGTAATCACTACGCCGCCGCCATCCTGCCGCGGCGTTTTTTTATCTGAATAATTCCATGATTACCCGGCGAATAATAAATCTATTTTTGCGGCATAATTATTCGGAAAAATAATGACGGAGAAAAAGTGTGTTATTACGTCACATTTTATTTTTATCATTAGTAACAGTGATTATTGAGCATTATATATCATCCGGAATCGTACTTTCTTGCCGGGTTCGCGTTAGTATTACACCTCTTATTATTTGTTTTTAAATCAACGCATTAACCATATAAAAGCCAGCGCAAATAATTCACACCAAAAATATTATATTGCTTCGCATTGATTGATAAGTGAAAACACTTAACCATCGCTAATCCATCGTTATTAACCATCTGACTTGATAAAACCGGTTTGTTACCGTCGCTGCCAGTGTTTTTTTAGTGCTTTTTCTGGAACATACGGCCGTTTATCGCTACCACGACCCGCATGGTTTCAATGGGAAGATAATCCGCATTCCTTAAATTATTCCTTACAGGGATGCGTAATTACCACACAAGGAGCGTGGCGCGATGCCCACCTGTAACGTTCATATTTCGCCAGCGAGTTGCGCCAGATAAATAACGCGCCGTATCGCTATTGCCCTCAGGATTTCTCTTGATGAGAAAAAACCGGTCTGCCTGCAATAAAGGCGGCAGGCTATTTTATTTTCTGCTAAATGAAGGATTATTTATGAAAATGTCAGTGTCGTCGCCGCGCTATCGTATCAGCGCCCTTTGCCTGAGTACCTGGATTGCGCTTGGGCTGGTATCGCAGGCTCACGCCGCGATTGTTGTCGATCAGCAAAAATCCCCCACCACCACGGTTAATGTGACGGGCAACGGCGCGACGGTGGTTGACGTCAGCGCGCCGTCAGATGGCGGCGTTTCGCATAATTACTACAAACAGTTCGACGTTAATAGCGCAGGCGTGGTGCTGAATAATGGCGCAGGCAGCAGTAACACCACGCTTGCCGGCAATGTCGACGGCAACGCGAATATGTCAGGCGGCAGCGCCAGCGTGATTTTAAACGAAGTGGCCTCTTCCAACCCGAGCCAGTTAAACGGCATGGTGGAAGTGGCGGGCCAGCAGGCTGCGGTTATCATCGCCAACCCTTCGGGCATTACCTGCGACGGCTGTGGTTTCATCAATACCAGCCGCTCGACGCTGGTCACCGGCAGCGTTGACATGACAGGCGGTAAAGTCAGCGGCTTTAACGTCACGGACGGCAAAATCGTGATTACCGGCAAAGGCATGGACGACCATGCGACGGACTATACCGATATTATCTCCCGCTCCGTGGTCGTGAATGCCCAGCTTACGGCGCGTGATTTGCGGATCGTCACCGGCAGCAACAAAGTGAATTATAAAACGCTGGACGCCCAGGAAATTAAACCGGAAATATTCAGCCCTCAGCCTTCTCTGGCGCTGGATGTTTCCAGTCTCGGCGGAATGTATGCGAATAAGATTGAGCTTATTGGTACAGAAGATGGCGTCGGCGTGCGCAATAACGGCATTATTTCTACGGCTGCGGAAAGCATTTCTATCACTTTGGATGGTGAGCTGGAAAACAATAATATTATTTCCGCGAATAAAGACTTGCTTATCGATACCAATCAGCACGCTGTCGATAACGATCATGGCACCCTGCAGGCCGAGCGCGATTTAGCCATCGCCAGCGGCCAGCTTGATAACAACAATAATGGGTTAATCACGGCGGAAAGAATCAACATTAATACCCATGGCGAGACGCTGGATAATAACGGTCAGGGAATTATTGCCCGCGAAGATATCAGCGTGAGCGCAGGCGATATCGATAACGGCAGTCGCCTGACCGGCGGCGGCATGATGACGATCAGCGCCGATGAACTCAGCAACCGGGGCGAAATCAGCGCCGATACGCTGTCTGTCGCCGCGCATAAGATCAATAACCAGAATGAAATACAGGCGCAAAACACGCTGACGATAACCAGCGACACGCTGGAGAATGAAAAAGACGGGCTTATCAGCAGTGCGGGCGATATGGCGCTGCAAACCCACGATATTCGCAACCGGGGCAAAATTTATGCGCAAGGCGCGCTGGACGCCTATGCCTCCCACAGTCTCGATAACGAACAAGGCGTGCTGGGGGCTGTCGGCAATGTGACGGTCGATACCAAAACCTTAACCAATACGGCAGGCGCGATTTTCAGCGCCAGGCAGCTGGATATTGTCGCCGACACCATCGATAACAGTGCGGACATGTGTGATAGCGGTGGCACCATCGCCGGTAATACTGTCAGTATGAGCAGCGGTTATTTTAATAATGATAAGGGAACGCTGAAAGGCAACACGGTTTATTTACAAGGCGATACGTTTGATGTGGGCAACGGTACGATTTTAGCGACCGGGAATATCACCGTTAACGCCGATGACGATTTCTATGTGAATAACCACGGCTCCGTAGAATCGAGAGGGGGCGATATTACCATCAACGCCGCCGACAATTTCTCCAATGACGGCACCATCAAAGGCACCGGCGCGATTACGCTTAACAGCAGCACCTTCTCCAATAAAGGCAGCATCTCGACCAGCGATGACATCGCGATTTACGCGGCGAAATCATTCGTCAATGAAAACGGGGGTTATATTAATGGCCGCGACGGTCTGTCAATCGAGGCGGTGAATACGCTGGATAACGATGGCTCGCTCTATTCTTACGATACGATAACGCTACGTTCGCATCAGGTGACCAACCATAAAGGCGCTAAAATCTCCAGCGACGATAATGAGATTTTCACCGATCGCTTTGTGAACCATGGTCGTATCGAAGGGTATTACGATCTACACGATTATTAATCGCCCCAGGCGGTTTAACGCCAGGCCATAAAAAAACGGGGAGTCAGATGACTCCCCGTTTTTATTTTCGCAAGGCGAGGAATTATTCGATGCCTTTGCTGCGCAGATAATCTTCGTAACCGCCGGAGAAATCCACCACGCGCTCCGGAGTGATTTCAATCACGCGGGTCGCGAGAGAACTGACGAACTCACGGTCGTGGGAGACGAAAATCAGCGTGCCCTGGTACATCTCCAGCGCGGCGTTCAGCGATTCGATCGATTCCATATCCAGGTGGTTGGTAGGTTCGTCCATCACCAGAACGTTCGGTTTTTCCATCATCAGCTTGCCGAACAGCATGCGGCCCTTTTCACCACCGGACAGCACTTTGGCAGGCTTTTTAATATCGTCCTGGCTGAACAGCAGACGTCCGAGAATGCTGCGAACCGCCTGCTCGTCGTCGCCTTCCTGTTTCCACTGGCTCATCCATTCGAACACGGTCAGATCGTTGGCGAATTCATATTCGTGATCCTGCGCGTAGTAGCCAATCTGCGCATTCTCAGACCATTTCACGGTGCCGTGGTCCGGTTGCAGTTCGCCGACCAGCGTTTTCAGCATGGTGGATTTACCCACGCCGTTGGCGCCCAGAATCGCCAGCTTCTCGCCCACTTCCAGCAACAGGCTG
This sequence comes from Cronobacter sp. EKM101R, assembly GCF_963888145.1. Lineage (NCBI taxonomy): Bacteria > Pseudomonadati > Pseudomonadota > Gammaproteobacteria > Enterobacterales > Enterobacteriaceae > Cronobacter > Cronobacter sp. EKM101R. The sequence continues at coordinate 169,166 of NZ_CAWPHW010000062.1, forward strand.
ACGTTTTTAAACAGCGGGCCGTTATCGAAGCCTTTTGTCATTGCCTCCACTTCCAGCGCGTTGCGGAACAGCTTTTTATCCTGCTCGAAGCGGATAAATGGGTTCTGACGGCTGGAGGCTTTCACCTCTTCCAGTTTAATTTTATCGATCTGGCGGGCGCGGGAGGTCGCCTGACGGGATTTCGAGGCGTTGGCGCTAAAGCGGCTGACGAAGGATTGCAGGTCGGCAATCTGGGCCTTTTTCTTGGCGTTGTCCGCCAGCAGACGTTCGCGCGCCTGGGTGGCGGCGGTCATGTACTCGTCGTAGTTGCCCGGATAGACGCGCAGCTCGCCGTAGTCGAGATCGGCCATGTGGGTGCAGACCATGTTCAGGAAGTGACGGTCATGCGAGATGATGATCATGGTGCTGTCGCGATCGTTGAGCGTCTGTTCCAGCCAGCGAATGGTATCGATGTCCAGGTTGTTCGTCGGTTCATCGAGCAGCAGGATGTCCGGGTTCGAGAACAGCGCCTGCGCCAGCAGGACACGCAGCTTCCAGCCAGGAGCGACTTCGCTCATCGGGCCGTAGTGCTGCTCCAGCGGAATGCCGACGCCCAGCAGCAGCTCACCGGCGCGGGACTCTGCGCTGTAGCCGTCCATTTCGCCATATTTCACTTCGAGATCGGCCACTTTATAGCCGTCTTCTTCGCTCATCTCCGGCAGCGCGTAGATACGATCGCGTTCCTGCTTCACTTCCCACAGCTCGCCGTGGCCCATGATCACGGTGTCCAGCACGGTGTATTGTTCAAACGCGAACTGATCCTGGCGCAGCTTACCGATGCGTTCGTTAGGGTCGAGCGAGACGTTGCCCGCGCTCGGCTGTAAATCGCCGCCGAGGATCTTCATGAAAGTGGACTTGCCGCTCCCGTTGGCGCCAATCAGACCGTAACGGTTGCCGCCGCCAAACTTGACGGAAATGTTTTCAAACAGCGGCTTACTGCCGAACTGCATGGTGACGTTGCTGGTAACTAACACGCGTAATTCCTGGGTAAGATGTGTGATAAACAACGCATTATGCCATAACTCCGAATTTATTTCCCCCGTCAATGGGCTGACTACACTGACTCAGGAATGGGAAAAAAATGTGAATAAGCACACATCTCAATTCCCTGCCACGGAGAATGCACATATAATGCGCTCCCTGTATTCTTTCGTTCACTCTAACGGCCGGTCCGGCAACGATATTTGCATAACATGAAGATGAAATTACGCACGCTTTTAGTGGCAGCCTTCGCAGTCGTCGGGTTTTGTAACTCCGCCTCTGCGGTGACTTATCCTCTGCCGACCGACGGTAGCCGTCTGGTGGGTGAAAACCAGGTGGTGACGATCCCTGACGGCAATAATCTGCCGCTGGAAGATTTCGCCGCACAGTATCAAATGGGGCTTTCCAACATGCTGGAAGCCAACCCGGGCGTCGACCCGTATCTGCCGAAAGGCGGCACCATTCTGAACATTCCTCAGCAGTTGATCCTGCCGGATACGCCGCATGAAGGCATTGTGATTAACAGCGCCGAAATGCGTCTGTATTACTACCCGCAAGGCACCAACACGGTTATCGTGCTGCCGATCGGTATCGGCCAGCTCGGTAAAGACACCCCGATCAACTGGGTGACGAAAGTCGAGCGCAAGCGCGCGAACCCGACCTGGACGCCGACCGCCAAGATGCACGCGGAATACGCGGCCGCAGGCGAACCGCTGCCGCCGGTCGTACCGGCTGGCCCGGATAACCCGATGGGCCTCTACGCGCTCTATATCGGCCGCCTGTACGCTATTCACGGCACCAACGCCAACTTCGGTATCGGCCTGCGCGTCAGCCACGGCTGCGTGCGTCTGCGTAACGAAGACATTAAATTCCTGTTCGAGAACGTGCCGGTCGGTACCCGCGTGCAGTTTGTCAACGAGCCGGTGAAAGCGACCACCGAGCCGGATGGCAGCCGCTACATCGAGGTGCATAACCCGCTCTCCACCAGCGAAGATCAGATCAACAACAACGAACTGGTGCCGATTACGCTCACCAAAGCGGTGACTACTGTCACCAGCCAGAGCGATGTCGATCAGAACGTCGTTGAGCAGGCGGTGCAGAACCGTTCCGGTATGCCGGTCCGTCTGAATTAATCTGCCGCAAGGCGATAAAAAAACCCCGCAGGCAGCGATGTCCGCGGGGTTTTTTATGCGCGCTGCCGCGCCTAGCCGTGATTCACCATGATGATGCCGCCGTGATCGTAGCGGTAATGGCAGCGGGCGTATTCGAGCGGCGTACCGTCATCCAGGTAAACCACCTGCTCCACTTCCAGCACCGGGTCGGTGATGTCGCACTGTAAATAACGCTTATCCTCCTCCCCAGGCTTAAGCGCGCGCACCACGCGCCAGGAGCCCATCAGTTTCAACCCCAGCGTCTCCTGCACGTAGCCGAATACCGAGCTTTCGAGATGCGATTTGTTAAGCCCCGGCACCAGATTTACCGGCATCAGCGTGAACTCCAGCGACACCGGCTCGTTATTAACCAGACGCAGGCGCACGAAGTCATACACCGGCGCGCTGGCGTCAATGAGCAGCGACGCCTGCTCTTTTTCATCGGGGAAACGCAGCTCGAATTTAATGATTTCGCTGGTGACCGTACCCAGCCCCTGCCACGTGCGGGTGGCGCCGAAATAGTCGCTGCCGGGGCGATCCCAGCGGGATATCTGCTGGAAATTTTTCCGCACGAAGGTGCCAAGCCCTTTGCGGGTATACACCAGCCCCTCGACAATCAGCTGGCGCATCGCCTGCTGGATGGTCATCCGGCTGGTATTGAACTCTTCCGCGAGCGCAAACTGATCCGGCAGCGGCTCGCTCGCAGGATATTGCTGGCTGACGATCCGTTTTTTGATTTCCCGCGCAATTGCGATGTACTTCGCCGCCATCTGCCGCTTCCGTTATGAGTGGGGGGAGGAGTCTGCTATCTCGTTGTTTTTCATGGCTACCCGCTCAGCTATCCTGAGAAAAGGCAGGTAGAAGAATACACCAAAGACAATGATGATCAACTGAACCACCACCGCACGCCAGTCGCCTGCGGTGGCAAGCCAGGCGCTCAGCACCGGCGGCGTCGTCCAGGGGATCATCACCACGCAGCGCGACATCAGCCCCAGCGACGTACAACACCAGGCGAAAAAAATACCGATGGCAGGCAGCAACACGAACGGGATCATCAGCGGCAGGTTAAATACAATCGGCAGGCCGAAAATCACCGGCTCATTGATGTTAAACAGCCCTGGCGAAATCGCGAGCCGGGCGACCTGTTTCGACGATTTTTGCCGCGCGAAGATGAAAATCGCGATAAGCAGCGACAGCGTACTGCCGGTGCCGCCAATCATGCCGAAGGTGGGCACGAAAATATTATTGATGATATGCGGGATAGGCTGCCCGTTGGCGAACGCCAGCATATTCTCATTGGTGTTGATCAGTAAAAACGGCTCCAGCACCACGCTGTTGACCACCGACTGATGAATGCCGAGCGTGAACAGGAAATTCCCGAAGCTGTAGATAAAAAGCGTGCCCGGCAGGCTGGTATTAATAAGCCGCAGCGGCTGCTGGATCAGCGTGGTGATGAGATGAATCAAATCAGTATGCAGCACGCCCGACAGCAGCGCGGCGACAATGGCGAAACCAGAGAGCGTGAGAATCGTTGGAATCAAGGCGGAAAACGACTGGCCTACCGCAGGCGGCACATTCTCGCCAAGCGAAATATCCAGCGCGCGGATGGACGAGATGCGGATAAACACCTCGGTGGCGATAAGCCCGATCAACACGCCCGCGAAAATCCCGGTCGAGCCGATATTGGCGAAGGCCAACAGCTGCGTCACGCTGACCGCATGTTGCTCGCCTTCCGGCACCACGTTAAGGCGCAGCGGCATCATGATGATAAAACTGCACAGCGCGATAACCACGGCGGAAACCGGATTGCCAAAGTTGCGGTTGCGCGCCAGCGCCCAGGCGATCATCGGGGCAATCAACAGCGCGGCGATGTTCAGCGTACCGTTAATAATGGCCTCCCCCCAGATCTTAAAGCGCGCCAGCGTCTCGCCCTCCAGCACCCAAGGAAACACCACGTTATTGATGAGTACCGCCAGCCCGGCCAGGATAAAGACCGGCATCACCATCGCGAACGCGTCGCGAAGCGAGCGCAGATGCACCTGCCCCGCCAGACGCGCGGAGTAATCGACAAATTTCTCAACAAATGCCTGCATTTTCGGCGTTATGGTTGTTTGCGTCATCATTCAGCCTCTTCTCGTCGCCCGCCCCGCTCGCGCTACAGCGTTTCGCCGTTGCTGGCGATCGCCTGCTTCAGCCAGCCGTAGCTCTTTTTGGGAACACGTTTAAGATCTTTCAGGTCATGGTTTTCACGATTGACGTAAACCACGCCGTAGCGCTTACGCATATCGCCCTGCGAACTGAGAATGTCGATAAGCCCCCAGCCGAGATAGCCCATCACCTGCGCGCCGTCCTCCGTTATCGCCGCTTTCATCGCGTTGATATGATCCCGGTGATACGCGATGCGGTAGTCGTCCTCGATTGGGTGAACGCCATCCCACTGCTCAATGACGCCGATGCCGTTTTCAATGGGAAAGACCGGCAGCCGCCAGTCGTTGTAATAGCGGGTAATCAGGGTGCGAAAACCGAGTGGATCGATCTGCCAGTTCCATTCGGTGGCCTTCAGCCACGGGTTGGGTTTATCGCCATACCGCAGCCAGTCGTTCAACGGCGCGTCATCAGGAATGGCGTCGCTGTCGAGCGTTTTGCTGGCATAGTAGCTAAAGGCCATAAAGTCGTTTTTCATCTGTGCGAGTTGCGCCAGATCGCCTGCCCGGAAGATATCGTCGAACCCTTCGCGCGCCACTACCGCCATTACCGACGGGCTGTAGCCCTGGCCTGCGAAAGCGCGCAGCAGATTCTGGTTCAGGAATTCGTCATACTGCTGAGCGCAAAAAATATCGCGCGGCTTGCAGGTGGCAGGATAGATAAGCTGATGCGCCAGCATGCCGCCCATCAGCGCGCCGGGGCATTGCTGATGCAGGTAGTGCGTCAACTTACAATGCGCCATCATCACGTGATGCTGGATTTGATACAGCTCGCGCAGCGTTTTATCGCCCTTTAGATAGCCGCTCACCCGGAACGCTTCCGGCATGTGATAGATGTTTTGCTCGTTAAACGTCAGCCAGTATTTCACCCGATCGCCAAAACAGTCGATCATCTTCTGCCCGTAGCGTACAAAGGCGTCCATCACGCGCCGGTCCGTAAAGCCGTTATATTTCTGCGCCAGCGCCAGCGGCATATCGAAGTGATACAGACAAATCATCGGCGCGATGCCGCGCGCGAGAAGGCCGTCGATAAAACGTTCATAAAAGGCGATCCCTTGCGGGTTAAACTCCCCGTCGCCCTCCGGGCAGACGCGGCTCCAGGCTATCTGGAAGCGGTAGCAGTTCATGCCCAGATCGGCCATCAGGTCGAAATCTTCTTCATAACGGTGATAGCTGTCAGTCGCCACTTTCCAGTCAGAGGCAAATTCGCTCGCCTCGCGTATGTCATACACCGACGGGCCTTTGCCGTCTTCATTCCAGGCGCCTTCCGTCTGCATGCTGGAAACCGAATTGCCCCACAGAAAACCGTCCGGCAGCGTGTGAGTCATCATTTTTCTCCTGTCGCTTTCATGTAAAGTCATAGTTTGAATATGACTAGTCATATAGCTAACCGCCGTTCGGTGCCAACGCGCAGGTGATTAATTTGCGAACAATCTCGTAAAAAAAAGCCATCGGGAAAGGCGATGAAAAAAAATGTGCGTCAGCGCACGGCAGAAAAAAGCGGTGAGTTTTCACTCACCGCTTTGCGCAGGAGAAACAGGGAAAATCGCATGTTCAGCCGCGCGGCGCGGGGCCGAAGACGTCGTAATCAGGCAGGCGAACGTTCTGATACGGCTCCCAGCCGCCGCCGAGCGCTTTGTAGAGCGCGACGAGATCCAGGCTGCTCTGCACCCGCGCCTGCGCGCGCTGCTGCTCAGCCTGCGCCAGCTGGCGCTGGGCGTCGAGGACCTCAATGAACGTGGCGATACCTTTGCGATAGCTGTCGCTCGCCAGATCGAACGAGGTTTGCAGCGCGTCCAGCGTTTTCTCAAGCCCCGCCTCGCGCTGCTGGTCGGTGCGGTAGCTGACCAGCGCATTTTCCACGTCGCTTAACGCCGTCAGCACCGTCTGGCGATACTGTAAGGCCGCTGCCCCCTGTTCCGCGCGGGTCAGTTTCACGCTGGAGACCAGCCGCCCGCCCTGGAAAATGGGAATCGACACTTGCGGGCCGAAGCTGTAAAAGTGGCTGCTCCAGTCGGTCAGGTAGTTGGTTTCACTGTTACGCATCCCAAACTGGCCGGAGAGCGACAGGCTCGGAAAGAGCTGCGCCACCGACACGCCGATTTGGGCGGTCGCGGCATGGAGCCGCGCCTCGGCTTCACGCACATCCGGGCGACGGCGCGCCAGCGTCGACGGAATGCCTACCGGCACGATTTCCGGCAACGCCGGCAGTGGTTGCGCGGCCTGCAATTCGGCGTCGAGCGCGCCCGGCGGCTTGCCAAGCAGCACCGCCAGCCCGTTCATCGCCTGACGCTCCTGGGCCTGATACTGCGGCAGCTGCGCCTGGAGCGTGCCGAGCTGGGCGCGGGCGTTTTCCACATCCAGCTGCGGCGACAACCCGCTTTGCTGGCGGCTTTCGGTCAGCTCCAGCGTCTGCTGCGCCGAGGCAATCTGCTGATTCATGGTGGCGAGAATGCTCTGCGCGCCGCGCAGTTGCAGCCAGGCGCGCGCCACTTCGGCTTCAAGCGAGACCAGCGCATCGTTGCGCTGCTCAATCGCCGCCTTCTGCTGCGCGTCTGCGGCCTCTACCTGGCGGCGCACTTTGCCCCACAGGTCAATCTCCCACTGCGCGTCAAAGCTGCCCTGGTACAGATTAATGGGCTGCGTCAGCGGCCCGAGCGCCGAACTGATTTGCGGATCGACATCATTAAGCTGCCCATAGACATCATGCGATTTCAGCTCGCCTTCCAGCCCAAGCTGCTGGCGCGTAGCGCGCAGGTTGCCGTTGACCGCCGGGAAAAACGCGCCGCCCGCCTGGTTTATCTGCTCGCGGGCGCCCGCGATACGCAGCACGGTTTGCTGCAGCGATAAGTTACCGGCGATGGCGCGTTCAATCAGGCTGTCGAGCTGCGGCGATTTAAAGGTGCGCCACCAGCGCGGCTCCGGCGCGGTGCTGCGCGCCTTAGATGCCACATCCGGCGCGTTCTGCCGGGCCGTTTCGCCAAAGGCGCCCGGCGTGACGGGCGAAGGCGGCTGATAATCGGGGCCGACCGCGCAGCCGGCCAGCAGCAGCGCGAGCGCCGTCAGTGAAAAGGGGAAGGTCACTCTCCCGGACATATTAATGTGCTCCTGCGGAGCCTTCGCTCTTAATGGGCGAAAGCAATAAACAAAACGGAATCAACAGGATCGCCACCACGCTCAGCATCGTGAACACGTCGACATACGCGAGGATGCGCGACTGGGCAATCATGGTTTTATAAAGCTGCCCGGTGGCGATGCTGGTCGGGTCGCCAAGCTGCGCGGTGAAATTGCGCACCGCCTCGGCGCCACTGCGTATCGCCTGCTGGAACTGTTCGTCGAAGGGCGTCATGTGCGTACTCAGATGGGCGCTCTGCACCTGCGCGCGCTCGGTAATCGCGGCGGTGGAGAGCGAAATCCCTATCGAGCCCGCAACGTTGCGGAACATCGTAAACAGCGCCGCCGCATCGGCGTTCAGCCGCTGCGGAATGGTGATAAACGCAATCGTGGTAAGCGGCACAAATAAGAAGCCAAGCCCGACAGACTGCGCGCTGCGCATCAGCACCAGCGTTTCGAAATCGACGTTCGGCACCAGATTGCGCGACCAGAAAAACGACACGCCAAGGCACAGGAAGCCGAACGCGATTATCCAGCGGGTCTGCACCAGCGGCATCAGTTTCAGCACAATCGGAATGGTAAAGACGATGAGCACCGCGCCGGGCGAGAGTATCAGCCCCGACCAGGTGGCGGTATAACCGAGATCCTGCTGCGCGAGCTGAGGGATAACCACCGAGCTGCCGTAGAGGATCAATGCCATGCCCGCCATCAGCACGCTGGAAACGGCGAAGTTTTTATCCCGCACGCAGTGCAGATCCACCACCGGACGGCGGGTATAGATGAGCCAGTAAATCGCGCCGACAATCCCGATGAGCGTCAGCACCGCGAAGGTACGGATAAAATCGGACGCAAACCAGTCTTCGTCTTCACCGCGATCGAGCATCACCTGAAGGCAACCGAGACCCAGCGCAATCAGCCCGATGCCCGTCCAGTCCACCGGAATTTTCTCTTCGGACTTTTTCTCCCACGGCGGATCTTCCAGCAGCTGATACACCGCCAGCACGCAGACGATGCCGACAGGAATATTGATAAAAAAGACCCAGCGCCAGGAGTAGTTATCGGTTATCCAGCCGCCGAGCGTCGGGCCAAGCACCGGGGCGACGATAATCGCAATCGAGGAGAGCCCAAACGCCTTGCCGCGATCTTCCGGCTTAAAGTAATCCAGCAGCACCGACTGCTGGGTCGGCTGGAGGCCGCCGCCGAAAAAGCCCTGCAAAATACGAAACAGAATAATTTGCCAGAGCTCGGTGGCGATGCCGCACAGGAACGAGCAGACGGTAAACATCACGATGCAAATCAGGAAAAACTGTTTGCGCCCGAACAGTCGGCTGAAGAACGCCGACAGCGGCAGCACGATGCCGTTCGCCACCAGATACGAGGTCAGGACCCACGTGGATTCGGAATAGCTCGATGACAGCGACCCGGCGATGTGGGGCAGCGCCACGTTGACGATGGTGGTGTCGAGGATCTCCATGAACACCGCGATCGTCACCACTATCGCGACGGACCAGGGGTTGCTGGCCGGGCGCCAGCCGCTGTGGGCCTGCTCGCTCATTCCACCGTCACCTCAGGCTCGACGGACAGCCCCAGCGGCAGCGGCTGATTCCAGTGCTCAAGCCCTTTGTCGATAACGATTTTCACCGGCACGCGCTGGACAATCTTCACAAAGTTGCCGGTGGCGTTTTCCGCCGGGAACGCCGAGAAGCGGGAGCCGCTGCCCTGCTGAATGCTCTCAACATGACCCTGGAGTTCGAGATCGGGAAACGCGTCCACCGAGATTTCAACTTTATCGCCAGGGCGCATCCGCTCAAGCTGCGACTCTTTAAAGTTCGCCACCACCCAGATCTCAGGCGATACGATCGAAAAGAGCGCGCTGCCTGCCTGCACCAGCGTACCGTTCTGCACGTTACGCTTAGTGACGTAGCCATCGAACGGCGCGCGCACTTCGGTATAAGAGAGATTCAGCTCGGCCGTTTGCAGCTGCGCGCGGGCCTGCGCCACCTGGCTCTGGCGGGCTTCCACGTTGGTTTCCTGCTGACGGATTTGCAGTTGCACCTGTTCGGCGACGTCCAGTTGCGCCTGCGCGTTGGCAAGCCCCGCTTCGGCGCTGCGCAATTGCGCGCTGGCGGCGTCAATGTTTTGTTTTGAGGTGGCGCGAGGGTCAACGCCGCGCTGGCGCTGATATTCGGCGCGGGCGTTGGCAAGCTCCGCCTGCGCGCGCAGCACCTGCGCTTTGGCCTGATCACGCTGGGCCGGATACTGCACTTTGGCGAGCGCCAGTTGCGCCTGCGCCTGGTGCAGTTGCGACTCGGCAAGCGACAGCTGCGCCTGGGCCTGATCGCGCTGCGCGGTGGCGTCGCGCGGGTCGATGACGACCAGCAGATCGCCTTTTTTCACCCGCTGGTTATCTTTGACGCGCAGCTCAGTGACATAACCCGCCACTTTCGGGGCGACGGTCACGGCGTCGCCATCGATAAAGGCGTCGTCGGTGGTTTCAAGGTTGCGGGTCATAAACCACCAGATGATGGCCCCGATACCCATAATGATGACAACAATGCCGAGGATAATCAGCGGCTTTTTGCCGGGGCGTTTGCGGGTTTCTCCCTCGCCTTTCCCGCTGCCCTTGCCGTTATCCTCGTTTTTGCTGTTATCGTCTTGTGGGTCCTGACGTTTCTCTTCGTCAGCGTTGTTATTGTGATTTTCCGCCATAGTTCAGCAACAGTCCTGTAAGTTAACACCATCACAAAATACCGTTTACTAAACTTAGGAGCAGTCTATACATTTGCTAGGAAAAACTGACAAATTAGCATTATCTGAGAAAGAGCCCCCAGAGCAGCGCATAACCCACCAGCGCCGACCAGACGAGCAGCGGCAGCGAGTAGAGATGAAAGCGCCACCAGATGCGGCGGTCGGCCGCCATACGCAGCGCAATCAGGTTCGCCAGCGAGCCGGGCAGCAGCCCAAACCCGCCGATATTGACCGCCCAGGCGAGCAGCGTCGTCGGCGGCACATAATTGAGCAGCAAAATGGTGGACGGCACGTTGCTGATAAATTGCGACAGGCCGATGCCCAGCGCGTACAGCCCCACAGGTGGCAGCTGCGAAACATGATGCAGGCTGGCGGTTAGCGCAGGCAGCTTAGTCAGCAGATGCACATCGATAAACATCGCCACGAAGACCAGCAGCAGGCTCCAGTCAATGCTGATAAGCACCCGGCGCGCCACCAGCAGGAACCCGGCCGCCACCAGCGCCAGCCCCCACAGCGCGACATTCAGCTCCAGCGCGGTTAAGAACACGACATAGAACGCAAGGCAGCTCCAGACCAGACGCGGCTGCCAGTCGTGCTGTTTATCGTGCGACTGATAATGCAGCGCCTTCGCCGGGAAGCAAAACCAGCAGAGCAGCAGCAGGCTTAGCATCAGCGCCAGCGCGAGCGGCGCCATATGCAGAATAAACGTCCCGAACGCGAGGCCGGAGCGGCCCCACAGCAGAATATTTTGCGGGTTGCCGATGGGCGTCAGCAGCGAACCGGCATTCACCGCCAGCGCTTCAAAAATAATGAGGCGATTAACCGGGATGGCGCACAGTTTTTTCAGCGTCAGCGTCAGCGGCACCACGATAAACAGCGCCACGTCGTTGGTTAAAAAGGTGGAAAGGAGCGCGGCCGCGCAGACCAGAAAGAGCGCCAGGCTGCGTTCCGTCGAAAAGCGCCGCACCAGACGGCGGCCCAGGACGTCAAAATAGCCGCTGAGCTCAACGCCTTTGGTCAACATCATCAGCCCGGCAAGGGTAATGATGGTGCGCCAGTCCACCGCGTGCGGCCACTCCCGCGGCGCGAAAGGCACAAAAAAGCACAGTATCGCGCCGGTTATCAGTAAAAGCTGGAAAAACCTGTCGTGCAGAAAAGGACGCGCGAGGCGACGTAACATGATTATTCGAATCCGTTTTGCTGACTGAAACGGCGAAAGACCTCAAGCGTCTCTTCGCTGACATGGTGTTCCATCCCTTCGGCGTCGCGGCGCGCGGTATCCGGATTCACGCCCAGCGCCAGCAGGAAATTTTCAACGATCTGATGCCGCTCGCGGCTCTGCTGCGCCAGCGTTTCGCCTTCCGGCGTCAGAAACACGCCGCGCCACGGGATCTGCTCAATCAGCCCCACCGACGCGAGACGCTTAAGCATTTTCGCAACGGTCGGCTGTGATACGCCAAGACGCGCCGCCATATCGACCTGTCGCGCTTCGCCCACCTCCCGAATGAGATCGGAAATCAGCTCGACGTAATCGTCGATAAGCTCGCGGCGGTGGGCTTCACGCACCTGGCGAAACCCCTCAACATGTTCCTCGACATTGACCAGCTGCGTCACTTTCATGCTGCTCTGCTTACCTGCCCGACGGCTCATTAATGCTTCCTCATTACAGTGGCGCGATACGGTTAACGCTGTTTGCGGGCCATTGTAAACCACAGCTGTGCCAGTACAAAAAATTAACGCGTTAGCCATAGCTATATAACATAGCCTGTGCTATATCTGTATGTAATGCGAACAGTCGAGAGGTTTTCAGGCTGTGAGACGCGGAGGTGTTTATGAACGAATTTGTGAGGTGTCTGGCCGTGTTTACTCACTCCCCTTTTCAGGTGCGGCTGCGGCTGCTGAATATGCTGTGCGATATGTTTAATCCGAAACCCCAGCCGGAGCAGGACGATAACGGGCAAAAATAAGTTGCCTCTTCCCCCCGGCGTTTGCCATTTTTTCTTCATCTTTCTGCGTTATCCTGAGCCCTGGCGCTCCTCACGTTGGCTTTAATCTCCTCTTTTGGCGAAATTTGCAGCCTTTCTCGCAAACTAGTTGGTTTCACCCCGTTGCTATTCTTGCCGTGCGGCTCTATCTTCTTGCAGCCCTGCTCTTACGACGATACCGAATGCGGATCTCCCTCCCTTCTGGTCCAGCACTCTGGCGGGCGAATACCTTTGACGCCAGGGTTTGCGCATGGCGTTTCGTTGAATCCGTACTATGAATCTAACGCTAAAAAATACTCTTGCTGCACGCGGCATCGCTCTCGATCCGTGGATTGGCTTCTATTTTCTGCAATCGTTATTAATTAATTTCGCTCTGGGTTATGAATTCAGCCTGCTGTACGCCGTCGCGTTTTGCTGCGTCCTGCTGCTGCTGTGGAAAACCGCGCCGCGCGCGCAAAAAGGCCTTTTAGCCATCTGCTCTCTGGTGGCCGGGCTCTATTTCCCTTTCGGGCAGACCTACGGTGCGCCGAATTTCAACACGCTGCTGGCCATGCACGCCACCAATATGGAAGAGTCGACAGAGCTGCTGACGATTTTCCCGTGGTACAGCTATGTGGTGTCGCTGTTTATTTTTACGCTCGGCATTATCGCGGTGCGCCGCACGCCGCAGGGCTCCTCCCGCTGGCAGCCGTTTGACAGCCTCTGTCTTGCGGTCAGCGTGGTGAGTTTTTTCGTCACGCCGGTGCAAAACCAGCTTTATGGCGGCGTGTTCGCGCTGAAAGACAGCGGTTATCCGGTGTTTCGCTTCGTTAAAGATGTGGTGGTGAATAACCACGAAGTGCTGGAAGAGCAGCAACGCATGGAGGCGCTCTCTAAAATCAAAGACTCCTGGAACGTGCTGGCGGTCGCGCCGAAATATCACACCTATGTGGTGGTCATCGGCGAGAGCGTACGTCGCGACGCGGTAGGCGCGTTTGGCGGCCAGTGGGATAACAGCCCGTTTGCGAGCCGCGTTAACGGTTATCTGTTTACCGATTACATCGCCGCCAGCGGGTCGACGCAGAAATCCCTGGGGCTGACGCTCAACCGCGTCGTCGATAATAAACCGCAGTATCAGGATAATTTCGTCACGCTCGCCAACCGCGCGGGGTTCCAGACCTGGTGGTTCTCGAATCAGGGACAGATAGGCGAATATGACACCGCCATCGCCAGCATCGCGAAGCGCGCCGATGAAGTGCAGTTTTTAAAAAGCGGCGATTTCGAGGCGGATAAAAACACGCGCGATGAAGCGCTGCTGAAGATGACGGCTCAGGTGCTGGCGACCCAGCGCCCGCAGCCGCAGCTTATCGTGCTGCATCTGATGGGCTCGCACCCGCAGGCCTGCGACCGTACCCAGGGCAAATATGCGGAGTTTGTGCAGTCGAAAGAGACCTCCTGCTATCTCTACAGCATTCGCCAGACCGACGACCTCTTAAGCCAGCTTTACCAGCAGTTGCAAAACAGCGGGCAGAGTTTCTCGATGGTCTATTTTTCTGACCACGGCCTTGCCTTTAAAGAACGCGGCAAAGCGGTGCAGTACCTGGCGCATGACGATAAATTTCAGCAAAATTTTCAGGTGCCGTTTATGGTGCTCTCAAGCGACGATAAAGCGCACCGGATTATCAAAGCAAGGCGCTCGGCCAATGATTTCCTGAGCTTTTTTGCGCAGTGGACGGGAATCAAAGTGAAAGAGATAGCGCCGAAATATAAATTTATTTCCGGGCAAAAGGCGGGGCCGGTCTTTGTGACTAACTTTAAACTCAACAAGGTGAGCTATGATCACCTCGGCACGGATCTGTTTGACGCGCGCGCTCGTTAACGTACCCTGACGCGATGTGCAGATAAAAAAAATCCGCCCGTGGGCGGATTTTTTCATCACCGAAGTGATTAGAAGCGGTAACCTACGCCTGCGATCCAGGTGCCGATGTCGGTGTTACGCACACGGCTCTGCTCGTAGGAGAAGTCCAGAGCGACGTCCTGAACCGGGTTGAACTGCAGGCCTGCGCCGTAGGAGAAGCCGTAGTCGCTGGTGTCTGCTTTATCAACGCCGTTGGTAGCCTGTGCTTTATCGTAACCCACACCCACTACGCCGTAGATGCTCGCCCAGTCGTTCAGACGGTAAGCCGGACCAGCAGTGATGCCGTAGTATTGGTTTTTGCCATATACGCCATCTTCAGTGCGATCTTTTTCGGTGTAGGTGAAGGAACCGATCACGCCCAGCGGGTTGGTGTCGTCGAACTCATAACGGTATTTCAGGTTGAAACCGTTCATTTTGTTCATCACGCCCTGCGCGTCGCTCTGCGCGTAGCCACCGGTAACGGTAGCGGTGCCAGCAACAGCAGAACCTGCGGAAACGGCCAGAACACAAGCCAGTGCTGAAAGACATGCAATTTTTTTCATAACCACCTCAAATGTGCTTCAAGTAAGTCCTAAGATTTAAATATATCAAAACCCAGCAGGAAACTCTTTGTTGTTCGCGTTGTCTAATGCGCTCTTTCCTGTAACAGAACGTTTCCGCCCGCGTCTATCCTGCTAAAAACACTGGATTTTACCAGGCGGCAATCATTATCGTCTCAGGCCAGGTCATACCGCATCCGGATTATTCCTAAACGCGATTGCGCATTTTTTGCGCTAACGCGAGTATGATAACGGTTAATCCCGGCGCGTTTATCAATGATTGCTCAACCACAATGCAGTTAAATACAGTAAGCTATCGCGTTTACTTATCTTTAACTTTTGCAGGTGCGCAGGATGCCGACGTTACCCCGTAAAACCCCCATCTGGCTGCCCGTTGTGGTGCTCATCGTTGCGATGGCGTCGATTCAAAGCGGCGCTTCGCTTGCCAAATCCTTGTTCCCGGTGGTGGGCGCGCCCGGCGTCACCGCGCTGCGTCTGGCGCTCGGCACGCTGATTCTGGCCGTGGTGTTTAAACCCTGGCGGCTGCGCTTTACCCGCCGTCAGCGGATGCCGCTGCTGGTATATGGCCTGGCGCTGGGCGCCATGAATTACCTTTTTTATCTGTCGATCCGCACCGTCCCGCTGGGTATCGCCGTCGCGCTGGAGTTTACCGGCCCGCTGGCGGTGGCGCTGTTCGGCTCGCGCCGTCCGGTGGATTTTCTCTGGGTCGCGCTGGCGGTGCTTGGTCTGTGGTTTTTGCTGCCGCTGGGCCAGGACGTGACGCACGTCGATCCGCTCGGGGCCGCCTGCGCGTTAGGCGCGGGCGTTTGCTGGGCGATTTACATTATTGCCGGGCAAAAGGCCGGCGCGGAGCATGGCCCGGCGACCGTCGCCATCGGGTCGCTGATTGCGGCGGTGGTGTTTGTGCCCATTGGCGCGGTGGCGGCAGGCGAAGCGCTCTGGCACTGGTCGGTGCTGCCCGTCGGGCTTGGGATCGCCATCCTTTCAACGGCCCTGCCCTACTCGCTGGAGATGACCGCGCTGACGCGTCTGCCCACGCGTACATTCGGTACGCTAATGAGTATGGAGCCTGCGCTGGCGGCGTTTACCGGCATGATCTTTCTTGGCGAGACGCTGACGCTGGTGCAATGGCTGGCGCTGCTGTCGATAATTATCGCCTCGGTCGGCTCGACCCTGACGCTCAGACGTGAAACGCAGATAAAAAGCCTCGACATTGATTAAAAAGAATAACTATTTTCCGGCACGGTTTATGCTGTGTCGGAATATCCTTTTTGTGACAGTTTTAAGATATTTCCGCGTTGCGACTCATTCTCTTTTAAAATATTAACGCGCACGCTTTGCTTTTAATCCCCTGCTGCTATTACCACTATAAAAATACTTACAAAATTACCCAACACATTGTTCTTAAAGAAAAATTTATAGCAAGCACCCCCTCACTATTTATCTGATAGGTACAGCCTCGCCTGCAAACTCAAAACACAGTGCTATACTTAATTCCGTAATTTCCTGGGACACAATCATCAAGAGGATATGAAATTATGGGTACCGCTAAACTGGTTAAAACAAAGGCTTCCGACCTGCTCTACACACGTAATGATGTAGCAGACAGCGACAAAAAGGCCACCATCGAGCTGCTGAACCGCCAGGTGGTTAATTTCATTGACTTGTCGCTGATTACCAAACAGGCGCACTGGAATATGCGCGGCGCGAACTTCATTGGCGTGCATGAAATGCTGGACGGCTTCCGTACCGCACTAACCGGCCATATGGATACCATTGCTGAACGTGCTGTACAGCTGGGCGGCGTGGCGCTGGGCACCACGCAGGTGATCAACAGCAAAACCCCGCTGAAAAGCTATCCGCTGGACATCCACAGCGTTCAGGATCACCTGAAAGAGCTGGCCGATCGTTACGCAATCGTCGCGAATGACGTCCGTAAAGCCATCAGCGAAGCACAGGACGAAGACACTGCGGATATCTTTACCGCCGCGTCCCGCGATCTGGATAAATTCCTGTGGTTTATCGAATCGAACATCGAATAAAACACTCACGCTTCAGACGCTTTACTTATCAGGCCCTCTCCCCCGCGGAGGGGGCTTTGCACTAAAAGAGGGCATTAACTGCCCGACTCCCGCCGCAAACGTTATCTATTTGTAATAATCCTCTCACACAATCGTTAATGAAAGATTGTTTTATCACCGCTTTTCAGGCTAAAAAGGCGACTGGCCCGACTGTCCGCCGCAACGCACTATTTTGGTGCGCCATCGTGGTGCAAAGCAGCGAGAAAAGCGCGCAAATCGTGCAAACGGACTTTTGTCTTGCCTTTCAAAACAGCGGGTTGTAAAACTGGCATGATTTTTTCATGCAGCGCTACGTTCTTATCGGGGATCGCCCCGCGGATAAATAAAGGAAATGCTATGAAGTCTGTTTTTAAAGTTTCCCTGGCAGCCCTGACTCTGGCCTTTGCGGTATCTTCTCAGGCGGCGGATAAGCTGGTTGTAGCAACCGACACCGCGTTTGTTCCCTTCGAATTTAAACAAGGCGATAAATATGTCGGCTTCGACGTCGACCTGTGGGCCGCTATCGCTAAAGAGCTGAAGCTCGATTACACCTTAAAACCGATGGATTTCAGCGGCATTATTCCTGCGCTGCAAACCAAAAACGTCGATGTGGCGCTGGCCGGCATCACCATCACGGATGAACGTAAAAAAGCGATCGACTTCTCCGACGGCTACTACACAAGCGGCCTGCTGGTGATGGTGAAAGCAAATAACAACGACGTGAAAAGCGTGAAAGACCTCGACGGTAAAGTGTTGGCAGTTAAGAGCGGCACCGGTTCCGTGGACTACGCGAAGGCGAACATCAAAACCAAAGATCTGCGCCAGTTCCCGAACATCGACAACGCGTACATGGAGCTTGGCACTAACCGTGCTGACGCCGTGCTGCACGACACGCCAAACATCCTCTACTTCATCAAAACCGCTGGCAACGGCCAGTTCAAAGCGGTAGGCGAGTCTCTGGCGGGCCAGCAGTATGGCATCGCGTTCCCGAAAGGCAGCGACGAGCTGCGCACCAAAGTCAACGGCGCGCTGAAAAACCTGAAAGAGAACGGCACTTACAACGAAATCTACAAAAAATGGTTCGGTACTGAGCCTAAATAATTATTTTTATTGCGTCTCACCCTTCTCAGGGGCGACCTTTCGCCCCTGTTATTTTTGAACCACGGTAACAGTAACAGGAACACATTATGGAGTTTGACTGGAGCGTCATCTGGCCCGCTATTCCCATTCTGCTGGACGGCGCCAAAATGACTCTGTGGATTTCGATCCTCGGCCTGGCGGGCGGTATCGTCATCGGTCTGCTGGCAGGCCTCGCCCGTAGCTACGGCGGCTGGATCTCAAACCACATCGCCCTTGTTTTCATCGAAGTCATCCGCGGAACGCCGATTGTCGTTCAGGTGATGTATATCTACTTCGCCCTGCCGATGGCCTTCCCGGATATCCGCATCGACACCTTCACCGCCGCCGTGATCACTATCATGATCAACTCAGGGGCGTATATTGCGGAAATCACCCGCGGGTCGGTGCTGTCAATCCATAAAGGCTTTAGCGAAGCGGGGCTGGCGCTCGGCCTGTCGCGCCGTGAAACGATTCGCCACGTGATCATGCCGCTGGCGCTGCGTCGCATGCTGCCGGCGCTCGGTAACCAGCTAATCATCAGTATCAAGGATACCTCGCTGTTCATCGTCATCGGCGCCGCCGAGCTGACGCGCAGCGGCCAGGAAATCATCGCCGGCAACTTCCGCGCGCTGGAAATCTGGACCGCCGTCGGGGTTATCTATCTGATAATCACCCAGGTTCTGAACATCGTGCTCCGTATTCTTGAAAGAAGGATGAAAATCCTGTGATCGAATTTAAAAACGTCTCCAAGCATTTTGGCCCGACCCAGGTGCTGCATAACATTGACCTGAACGTGAAGCAGGGTGAAGTCGTGGTGATTATCGGGCCGTCCGGCTCCGGGAAATCCACCCTGCTGCGCTGCATCAATAAGCTGGAAGAGATTACCAGCGGCGATCTGATCGTCGACGGGCTGAAGGTCAACGACCCGAAAGTGGACGAGCGCCTGATCCGTCAGGAAGCTGGCATGGTGTTCCAGCAGTTCTATCTGTTCCCGCACCTGACGGCGCTGGAAAACGTGATGTTCGGCCCGACCCGCGTGCGCGGCGCCAGCAAGGAAGAAGCAGAAACGCTGGCGAAATCACTGCTGGCGAAAGTGGGGCTCGCCGAGCGCGCGCACCACTATCCGTCCGAGCTCTCCGGCGGCCAGCAGCAGCGCGTGGCAATTGCCCGCGCGCTGGCGGTGAAACCGAAAATGATGCTGTTCGATGAGCCTACCTCCGCGCTCGACCCGGAGCTGCGCCACGAAGTGCTGAAAGTCATGCAGGATCTAGCTGAAGAAGGCATGACGATGGTGATCGTGACCCACGAAATCGGCTTTGCCGAGAAAGTGGCGTCGCGCCTGATCTTTATTGATAAAGGCCGCATCGCCGAAGACGGGAATCCGCAGGATCTGATCAAGAACCCGCCAAGCCCGCGCTTGCAGGAGTTTCTGCAGCACGTGTCGTAAGGTTTCCGCCTTCATGAACCCTCTCCCCGGAGAGGGTTTTTTTATGGGCGTCGCGGCAGGTATGCCGCCGTTAAGGCGGGTGCGCTGCGCTTGCCAACCCTACGATCCCTCAAGGCTGACTGGTCTGTTGTAGGGTGATAAAGGTAAGCATAAGCGCACCCACCTTCATCGCCCTGCGGGTGCGCTGCGCTTACCCGCCCTACGATCCTTCAAGGCTGACTGGTCTGTTGTAGGGTGTGTAAGCGTAAGCGCACCCACCTTCATCACCCGGCGGGTGCGCTGCGCTTACCCGCCCGACGATCCCTCAAGGCTGACTGGTCTGTTGTAGGGTGATAAAGGTAAGCATAAGCGCACCCACCTTCATCACCCGGCGGGTGCGCTGTGCTTACCCGCCCTACGATCCCTCAAGGCTGACTGGTCTGTTGTAGGGTGGGTAAGCATAAGCGCACCCACCTTTATCGCCCGGCTCTGTATCCAACCGTTACATTAAACCCACTGCGGAATACTCCTCTTTTCCGGGCTTCGCTTATCCCGGCACTATACTTACCTCTTTGTGTCACTTTCTCAGCCGGAGGAGAGCGTGCCGTGGATTTTGCTGCTGCTTGTCAGCCTGTTTAGCGTCTCAGCCAATGCCGTAAGCCTGCCCGCCGCGGCCGTGGCGGCGTCAACCACGCAGAAAAGCGAGACGCCGTCCGCTGAGCCCGACGCGGATAAAAAGAAAGCCGCTTACGCGGCGCTGGCGGACGTGCTCGAAAACGACGCCTCCCGCAAAGCGCTGATTGAGCAGTTGCGCCAGGCGGCGGCCACGCCCGCCGACCAGCCAACGCCGGTCATTAAACCGCCGGTTAGTGATGAAGAAGATAAAACGGTGCTGGAGAACGTCACCGAAGTTACCCGCCACTACGGCGGCGAGCTTGCCGGACGCTTCGCGCAGCTGCACCGCAATATCACCAACGCGCCGCACAAGGTGTTCAACGAGAAAACCTTCTTCAACGCGCTCACCCATTTCAGCCTGCTCGCGGTCTCGGTCTTTCTTTTTTACTTCGCCGTGCGCGCCTGCGCTATTCCGCTGTACCGCAAAATGGGCCAGTGGGGGCGGCGCCAAAACATCAACCGGGCGAGCTGGGTTCAGCTGCCGCTGATGATTATCCTCGCGTTTATCATCGATCTCGCGCTGCTGGCGCTGACGCTGTTCGTAGGCCAGCTCGCCATTGAGATGATGAACGCGGGCAGCCGCACCATCGCCCGCCAGCAGGGATTGTTTCTCAACGCTTTCGCGCTGATTGAATTCTTTAAGGCAATCCTGCGCCTTATTTTCTGCCCGCGCTTTCCGTCGCTGCGCCCGTTTGTTATCAGCGATGCGAGCGCACGTTACTGGCACCTGCGCTTAAGCGGGCTTAGCAGCCTGATTGGCTACGGCCTGCTGGTGGCGGTGCCGATTATCTCGGCCCAGGTCAACGTGCAAATCGGCGCGCTGGCGAATGTCATTATCATGCTGACCATGACCGCCTGGGCGCTCTATCTTATCTTTCACAATAAGCGCGCCATCACCGCCGGACTGACGCGCGTTGCAGACCGTTCGCTTGCCTTCTTCAGCCTGTTTATCCGCGCGTTCGCACTGGTCTGGCACTGGCTGGCGAGCGCCTATTTCATCGTGCTCTTTTTCTTTTCGCTCTTCGATCCGGGCAACAGCCTGAAAACGATGATGGGCGCCTCGCTGAAAACGCTGGTCATTGTCAGCGTCGCGGCGTTTATCTGCGGCGTGTTCACCCGCTGGCTCAGCAAAACCATCACGCTCTCGCCGCCGGTGCAGCGCAACTACCCGGAGCTGCAAAAACGCCTCAACGGCTGGCTGTCGGTCTCGCTGAAGCTCGCGCGCTTTTTCACCGTCTGCGTGGCGGTGATGCTGCTGCTCAACGCCTGGGGACTGTTTGACTTCTGGACGTGGCTTACCGTGGGCGCCGGCGAGAAAGCCGTCGATATCTTAATCCGCATCTCGCTGATTGTGTTTTTCTCCGCTGTCGGCTGGACGCTGCTGGCGAGCCTCATTGAGAGCCGCCTCGCCTCTGATATTCACGGCCGCCCGATGCCCAGCGCGCGCACCCGCACGCTGCTGACGCTGTTTCGCAACGCGCTGGCGGTGGTCATCAGCACCATTACCATCATGATTGTGCTCTCGGAGATTGGCGTGAACATCGCGCCGCTGCTGGCTGGCGCGGGCGCGCTGGGCCTGGCGGTGTCGTTCGGCTCCCAGACGCTGGTGAAAGATATTATTACCGGCATCTTTATTCAGTTTGAAAATGGCATGAATACCGGCGATCTGGTCACGATTGGGCCGTTAACAGGCACGGTGGAGCGCATGTCGATCCGCTCGGTGGGCGTGCGTCAGGATACCGGCGCGTACCACATCATTCCGTGGTCATCGATCACCACCTTCGCGAACTTCGTACGCGGCATCGGCTCGTTTGTCGCGAACTATGATGTCGACAGGTTTGAAGATACCGATAAGGCCAATCGCGCCCTGCGTGCCGCAGTGGACGAACTGATGGAGCAGGAAGATATCCGCATGCTGGTGATAGGCGAGCCGAATGTGGTGGGCATCGTGGGGCTGACCAACACCGCGTTTACGATCCGCGTGACCTTCACCACCCAGCCGCTCAAGCAGTGGACGGTGCGTTTCGCACTCGACGGGATGGTGAAAAAGCACTTTGATCTGGCAGGCATTCGCCCGCCAGTGCAGACGGTACAGGTGATGCAGCCGATGCCGGATGCCGCGGCGGCGGCCGAAGCACAAGCCGCGGCAGGCGGCGCGCTGCCACCTGCCAACCCGACGGTATGATTACCGCAGGCGGTTCTGAGCCCAGCGTTCGCGCTGGGCCGTATCGAGAAAACTCCAGGCGATAAAGCGGCTCTGCTTCTGCCCCTGGGCCATCTCTTTTTTAACGACCTTCACCGCGCCCGCCTGCTCCAGCGCGCGGTAGAGCAGCGGCAGGTTATCGCCTTTCGAGACCAGCGTGGTAAACCACAGCACCTGGCGGGCGAACGGCTTGCTCTCGGCAATCATCTGCGTGATAAACCCGACCTCGCCGCCTTCGCACCACAGCTCCTGCTGCTGGCCGCCGAAATTAAGCCCGCTATCGGCCGCAAGCCCCAGATTGCGGCGCTTGCGCGCGTTCCCCGCCTCTGCCGCGTCGGCGGAGTCATGGAACGGTGGATTGCACAGCGTGGCATCGTAGCTCTCATTCTTGTGAATGATGCCGTTGAAAATCGCGCCGGGGGTTTTCTGGCGGCGCAGACGGATCGCGCGGTTAAGCCCCGGATTAGCGTCAACGATGGCGCTCGCGCTGCGGATCGCCTCGTCGCTGGTGTCGGTGCCGGTAAAACGCCAGCCATACTCATGCTGGCCTATCAGCGGATAAATGCAGTTGGCGCCGACGCCGATATCCAGCACGCTCGCCTGCGCGGCCAGCGCGCCGCCGTTGCTTTCGGCAAGCAGATCGGCGAGATGGTGAATATAATCCGCACGCCCCGGTACCGGCGGGCAGAGAAAACCGTCAGGAATGTTCCACTCCCGCACGCCGTAAAAGTGCGCCAGCAGCGCCTGGTTAAGGGTTTTCACCGCCTGCGGATCGGCGAAATCGACGGTCGGCTCGCCCGTGGGCGACGGGCGTACAAAAGCGCCAAGCGCCGGACAACTTTGTGTCAGCGCATCGAAATCATAGCGGCTGTGGTGGCGGTTACGTGGGTGCAGGCCCGGTTTGCGGTTCATCGGCTTCCTCCTGTGTGGGCGCGTACAATACCCGCTGACCCGCCCCTGGTAAATAAGCGCGGCAAAATTTAGCGGGGCGGCTATGATAGTTTTTTTGCCCAGGGAAATGCTATGAGCTATTACTACGAACCGGCACGCGGCCACGGTTTGCCGCACGATCCGCTGAACGCCATCATCGGCCCGCGCCCGATTGGCTGGATAGCCTCGCAGGACGCCGCAGGCCATCGCAATCTCGCGCCCTACAGTTTTTTTAACTGCTTTAACTATCGCCCGCCGATTATTGGCTTCTCCAGCAACGGCTGGAAAGACAGCGTGAAAAATATTGTCGATACCAAAGAGTTCGTCTGGAATCTGGCGACGCGCTCGCTGGCGGTGGCGATGAACGAGACGTCCGCTTCTCTGCCCCACGGCGAAGATGAGTTTGTGCGTGCCGGCCTGACCGCCGCGCCTTCGCGACGGGTGAGCGCGCCGCGCGTCGCCGAAAGTCCGGTGAATTTCGAGTGCCGCCTGAGCCAGTGTATTCAGCTCACCTCCGCGACCGGCGAGCCCATCGACACCTGGCTGGTGCTGGGCGAAGTAGTGGCGGTGCACATCGCCGACACGCTGCTCGAAGATGGCATCTACCAGACGTCAAAAGCGCAGCCGATCCTGCGCGCAGGCGGGCCGAGCGCTTACTACGGCATTGATGATGCCCAGCGCTTCGATCTCGTGCGCCCCGACGCCCGCTAACGCTTTACGCTGCCCGCTACGGCGGGCCCTTCCCGGCAGAGCGCCCCCTTTTTGCTATAATAAGTACTGTGTTTAACCACAGAGGAGGTCTTATGGCTTCAGGTTGGGCAAATGATGGCGCGGTGCAGGATCAAATCGACAGCACCGTTGAAGACGCCGTGGCGCGCGCGCGACGCGACCTGCCGACAGGCGAAAGCCTGGCGTTTTGCGAGATGTGCGATGAGCCGATCCCCGAGGCGCGGCGCAAGGCGATCCCTGGCGTGCATTTGTGCGTCAATTGCCAGCAAAAACAGGACGAACACCGTCAGCGTTACGCTCTCTATAACCGCCGCGGCTCGAAAGACAGCCAGCTCCGTTAAGCCCTCTCGGCGCTCCACTACACGCTTTTACCGTTTCGATGTGTCCATTTGTGCCCTTAAACACCGGGACGGTAAGGGCCTGTAAAGAAGCGTGGGCGTAGCGGGTTATTGATAATAAATTCAGCTGGTTATATTACGTTCAAATTTTTAGAATAAGGCTGTCAATTCTCTTCGGTTTTATATTCTGCTCGTGAATGTGACAATCATCACATCAACGGAACACACCGTGTTTAACAGAACAAACTGCGAGAGAACCCCTATGAAAGCCATCAAATATGCTGTAGCCGCACTGACCCTTTCCGCCTTTACCTTTGCTGCCGGTGCCGCAGAGCAGGTAAGCCCGGCGCAGGCGCAGAACCTGAACAAAATCGGCGTCGTTTCTGCTCAGGGCGCACGCACCCTTGACGAACTGAACGACACCCTGGCGGCGAAAGCGCAAGCAGCCGGCGCGAAGGCTTACAGCATTACGTCTGCCCGCACTAACGATCTGGCGAGCGGCACCGCCGTTATCTATAACTGATTGCCACGCGCCGACTGACAGATACCTTCATTACCCTTAATTGACCTTTGTTACTTTTTTGCCCGCGGCAGATGCTGCGGGCTTTTTTTTGTCAAAACGTCTGTGCGATACGGGCCAGCGCCGACGGAATATCGTGCGCCTCGCCGCTTGCCACCAGCACGCACGCCATCTGGGTTTTGAGCGATTCCGGCACCGGCTCCAGACCGGATAAGCAGCGCTCGGTCCAGCGGGCGGTCACCTCCGGATCTTTCGCCTCCGGCAGCGCCACGGCGCTTACGAGCGCCTCGCTCTGGCGCTCCACCAGAATGCGCATGTTCCGATCTTCAATAAGCGCGATTTGCGGACAGCGCTGCGGGTTAGCGTAGACCTCGCCTTCGGTGCCGTGCATCAGCAAACCGCGTCCGCCGATATCGATAAAGAACTGCCCCACCCGGCTCACATATTCCGGGTGCGAGACGCTGGACAGACGCAGCGCGTCAGATTCGCCAAACGGCGTGGCGAGCTTTGCCAGCGTATGGGCGCTGTTGCGCACCCCAAGCCGCCAGCGCATACCCAGCTGCTTTTCGAGCGGCGGGCAGAGCGCGCCGACCGGGATATAAACCGGGTCGCGCCCGTCCAGTTTCGCCTGCGCCTGGCCTGCGTGCAGCGTCGGCGCGATGCCCATTAGCGTGAAGATAGTTTCGGTCAGCACGCGCGTGGGATCGTCGCTTACGCCATGCACCAGCACCGGAAAGCCGAGACGGCTCAGCAGCAGCGCCAGCAGCGGCGTCAGGTTGGCCTGTTTACGCGCGCCGTTATAGCTTGGTATGACGACAGGCATCGGCCTTGCCACCGGCGGCGTCAGGCGCAGGGTATGCTGCTGCATCGCGTCGTAAAAACCGCGCATCTCCGGCTCGCCCTCGCCTTTAATACGCAGCGCGATCAGAATAGCGCCCATCTCCAGATCCGGTACATCGCCATCCAGCATGTGAGTATAGAGAGACCGTGCGGTATCCCGGTCCAGATCACGCGCATGGTTTTTTCCCCGGCCTACTTCTTTAACGATCGCACGATAATCCATGTTTTCCTCCTTGCAGATACCCTTAATCATAGCCCCGATGCATCATTCTCTGCGATGCGTTACCGCTTTCCCGCCGCAGACGACGCCCCGCCTCTACGCACAATACAAGTTAAGCGTCTGATATGACAAGCGTCTGCGGGCAGAGAGCACCTGTGAGTGCCTCTGCGCAGAGAAAAGACGTGGTGAAAGCAAAAAGAGAAGCGGGATTACCGGTAAGTGTTGCGTCGTCGCGCGGGCGCGCCCTTGCGGCCTGTTGCAGCGCGCTTCGCGGGCGCCGGTTTGATTAACGCCTCCGGCGCCTCGGGCTGTTCAATCGCAAACACCGGCAGCGCGTCCAGCAGCCGTTTGCCATAGGATTTGGTGAGCAGGCGGCGGTCATAAATGACGATTTCGCCCCAGCAGCTGTGGCTGCGGATAAGTCGCCCCACCTGCTGAATGAGATTGAACGAGGCCGCGGGCAGGCTTTGCACTTCAAACGGATAACGCTTGAGGCTTTTCAGCCACTCGCCCTCGGTCACCACCACCGGGCTGTCCACCGGCGGGAAGGCGATTTTATGAATATGCACCTGGCTCAACAGCTCGCCTTTGAGATCAAGCCCCTCGGCAAACGACTGCAGCCCCACCAGCACGCTCGCCTCGCCCTGCTCCACTTTTTTACGGTGCAGCTCCACCAGCCGGTAGCGCGGCTGATCGCCCTGCACCAGCAGGCCGAGCCGCAGATCGGGCACAAAGGATAAAAAAGTCTGCATCGCGCGGTTACTGGCGAACAGCACCAGCATCCCTTTATGCTCGCCCTTTTTATATTCCGCGCGGAAATAGGCCGCCATCTCGGCGAGGTGCGCCTCTTCATGCTCCATCATCGGCTCATGGCGCAGGCGCGGGATCACGAGTTTGCCCTGCTCGAAATGATTAAACGGCGAATCGAGCGTCACGAAGCGGTCGCCTGCTTTATCGCGCAGGCCGCTCATCTCCTGAAGCCGCGCAAAGCTGTTAAGCGAGCGCAGCGTGGCGGAGGTCACCACCACGTGCGGCACCTGCCGCCAGATGAGTTTTTCCAGCTGATCGCTGACGCGAATGCCCACGCAGTGGAAGAAAATATGCGGCTGCCTCTCGCGGGTCTCGCGCGTCACCCATTTGGAAACCGGCGCGCCGGAGGCGTGCGCCAGCGAGGCGAGCCGCCAGAGCTTGCTCTGCGCTTCAAAGTGGCCGAGCGCGCGGTTCATCTGCAACAGCACCCGGTGCAGGCGCACGATGTCGTGGCTGCCGGTTTTTTCGCTGAGATCGTTTAAGAACAGCTCCGCCAGCCCGCGCAGGTTTTCAGTGAGCTTCGCCAGCCGCTCGCAGATTTCCATCACCTCCTGCGGCAGTTCGCCCATCGGGAAGCGAAACTCGCTCTCATCACCCGGCGGCAGCAACAGCCCGACGATTCGGTTCATGGTGGCGACAAGCTCATACACTTCTTCGCAATGATTATTGAGACGCTCAGGCGTGGAAAGCGGCGGCACGGTTTTTGGCCGGAACTGCTCAAGGCAGGTGGCGACCAGTTTGCTGAAGAGGTCGAGCTGCAGTCGCGTCCAGGGCGCGCTGATATCGGCGCTCATCTCCAGCGCGTCGCGGGCGACGTCCGGCAGATGGTGGCCTTCATCAAGCACCAGCAGCAGATGCTTCGGCTCCGGCAGGACCGATTCGCTCTCCAGCGCCGCCATCACCAGCGCATGGTTGGCGACCACCACTTCCGCCTCCTGAATTTCACGGCGCGCCACGAAGAACGGGCATTCCCGGTAATAGTGGCAGTTGCGATTCAGGCAGCTCGCTTTATCGGTGCTGAGCCGCGACCAGAGGCTATCTTCAATCGCCTGGTCGGTGTGATCGCGAAGGCCGTCCCACTTGTAGCTGTCGAGATCCGCTTTGAGTTTCGCGCAGCGCTGCTGCTCCTCTTTGCTGTTCGGCGTCAGCTCGTCGTCAAGAAACGCCAGCAAATCGCCCTGCGAGGCGCTGTCGGTGGAGAGCGCCGCGAGGTTGCGCGGGCAGACGTAACGCCCGCGACCGAAGGCGGCGGTAAAGCGCAGTTCAGGGATGATTTTACGCAGCAACGGGAGATCTTTGCTGAAGATCTGATCCTGCAACGCCACGTTGGCGGTGCTCACCACCAGCGTTTTTTGCTCTTCGCGGGCGATGGCGATACCGGGGATCAGGTAAGAGAGGGTTTTGCCGACGCCGGTCGGCGCCTCGATAGCCAGATGCCGCCCTTCATCGCCGCCGAGGGTTTTCGCCACTTCCGCAATCATCTGCCGCTGCGGGGCGCGGGGAATGAAGTCCGGTATCTGCTGCTGAAGCGCCTTATACCAGGCGGCGATTTGCGATTTCTGCGCGGCGGTTAATGCCATCTGAAGCCCTGAAATACTGTATAAACAGCCACTATTGTGGCACTTTTCCACCGCCAGCTGAACCTTTTTTTACCCGCGCGGCGCGGGCCGATTCGCAAGGCGGATCACAATTTGTCGTCACGCTAATCATAAATCACGGGTCATTCATTGACCGAATACCAGGCGGGTGTTAGGTTTTTTAACATTGCATTGTGCTTGTTACCGTTCGGCGGGCAAAACCTGAATGCAGCCCCGGGGAATTCCCTGGCGCCTGTATTTATGTTTTGCCCGTTTTTGCTTTCAGGAGTCGGCGATGATCATTAAGCAAATCCTTAATAATAATGTCGTCAGCGCCGTCGACGAACGCGGCCAGGAAGTGATTGTCACCGGCCGGGGGCTCGGTTTTAACGCACGCGTGGGCGAAACGGTAAATAGCCGTCACATCGAGAAAACGTTTCGTCTGCATGACGATACGGTTTCGGCGCGCTTTAAAATTTTGCTGGATGAAATACCGGTGGAGATAGTACAGCTCACCGACGATATTGTGGCGCTTGCGCGCCAGACGCCGGGCATAAAATTAAGCGAAGGCATTTATGTGACACTTGCCGATCATCTTTTTTATGCCATTGAGCGCCGCCAGAAAGGCGTGGAAATCGCCAATCCGTTGCAGTGGGAAGTGCGCCATTTTTATCAGGATGAATACGCCATCGGACGTCAGGCGCTGGCGCTGATTGCCGCGCGTACCGGCGTGCTGATGCCCGATAGCGAGGCGTGCAGCATCGCGCTGCATATTGTGAACGCCGGGCTTAACGATCCGAAAGGCAAAATTAACGACATTACCCGGCTGATTTATCAGATCCAGAATATTGTGAAGTACTGGTTCGCCGTCGGCCCCGATGAACAGTCGCTCAATTACCAGCGTTTTATTACCCACGTAAAATTTTTCGCCCAGCGGGTAATAGAGGGCCAGCGGCTTGAAAACGACGACAGCGAATTATTCGCGATGGTGCAGCAGCGGTATAAAAATACCGTGGCGTGCGTGGAAGCCATTAGCGATTTTGTGGAAAAGAATTATCGCCACGCGATGACGCATTCGGAAAAACTCTATTTAACGGTGCATATCGATAACGTCGTTCACCGTTTAGTGCATTCCCTTTAGGCTTGTTACTGTTCATTCAGGCAAACCCCAGAGGCAGCAACGCGCCGGTAATCATCCCGGCGACTGTTTAATGAAACCGCAGGGTTTCATTCTGGAGAGGAATAGCCATGAACCACCCGCAAACCGCCCGCCAGATAATCACCCATCTTGGCGGCGAGGCGAATATTCTTTCGCTCTACCACTGCATTACCCGGCTGCGATTCACGCTGGTCTCGCTCGATAAGGTCGACCGCGCGGCGCTTGAAAATCTCGACGGCGTCATGGGCGTTAATCTGTCGGGCGATCAGTTCCAGGTCATCATCGGCAGCGAGGTCGCGCCGCTCTGCCAGGCTGTCCTCGCGCAACTGCCAGGGCTTGATGCCCGCAAAATGGCCGCGCCAACGAAGCGCCGCAACCCGGTCTCCGTAGTGCTGGAGGGGCTGGCCGGGATCTTCTCGCCGATTATTCCGGCTATCGCCGGCGCGGGTATTCTTAAGGGCGTGCTGTCGCTCTGTCTCGCGCTGGGCTGGGTGCAGGCCAGCAACCAGACGTATCAGATCCTGATGGCGATAAGCGACGGCGTCTTTTTCTTTATGCCGCTGGTGCTCGCCTTCAGCGCCGGGAACAAATTCGGCGCGAACCCCTATGTGGCGGTAGCGCTCGCTGCGACGCTGTTTCACCCCACGCTCACCACGCTTCTGAAATCCGGCGCGCCGGTGGCGTTTCTGGGTATACCGGTATCCAGCGTCTCTTACGCCTCGTCGGTCATTCCCATTCTGCTGGCGGTGCTGCTGCTCAGTTACGTCGAGCGGTTTATCGACCGTCTGATGCCCGCCGTACTGAAAACCATGTTTGTGCCGCTGTTAAGTCTGGTGATTGTCGCGCCGGTTACGCTTATCGCCATTGGTCCGGCCGGGATCCTGCTTGGCAACGCGCTCTCCGGCGGCATCCTCTGGCTGGTGGCGAACATGGGCTGGCTGGCGGGTGTGATTGTCGGCGGCACGCTGTCGCTGATGATCATTACCGGTATGCACTACGTGCTGGTGCCGATTGTTATCAATAACATCAGCAAGCTCGGCTACGACCCGTTCAAAATTCTTTTTTACGTCGCCAATATGGGCCAGGCGGGCGCGGCGTTCGGCGTGTTCCTGCGCGCCCGTAATAAGAAAATCAAGACGCTGGCGCTCTCCACCAGCTTCAGCGCCGCGATGGGCATTACCGAGCCCGCGATGTACGGCATTAACATCCGCTTTAAACGCCCTTTCGCCGCGGCGCTCATCGGCGGCGCCTGCGGCGGCGCGTTCGCGATGGCGCTCGGCGTGAAAACGTACGCCTTCGCCTTAAGCGGCATTCCTGGCATCCCGGCGCTGGTCGGCCCCACTTTCCTGTGGGCGCTGGCGAGCCTGGCTATCGCGTTCTGCTCGGCGGCGCTCATCACCGTCCTGCTGGGCTTTGAGGAGCCCGCCGAAGCCCCGGCAGAGCCGGAGGTCGTGGCAGGCTTAAGCCCCGTGGCGCAGGCCCGCGAGGAGCAACTTTTCGCACCGGTCAGTGGCCGCCTGACCCCGCTCTCCGCCCTCAGCGACCCGGTTTTCGCCGATGAAATCTTCGGCAAAGGCATCGCCATCATGCCCGAGAGCGGCGAGCTGCTCTCGCCGGTAAACGGGCGCATCGAAGCGGTTTTCGACAGCAACCATGCGCTCACGCTCAGGAGCGACTGCGGCGCTGAAGTCTTGATTCACATTGGCATCGACACCGTGAAGCTTGGCGGCCAGCACTTTACCCGCCACGTGGAGAACGGTCAGTTCGTCGAGGCCGGACAGCCGCTGATTAGCTTTGATCTTGCGGCGCTCAACGCGCTCAACATCGACCCGAGCGTCATTGTCATTGTCACCAATACCGACTGCTACGGTGAAATTCGCCCGCTGAAACAGGGCGACGTGGCACCCCGTGAAGCCTTTCTGAAACTGACCGCCGCGGCGGCTTAAGGGAGAACAGCATGGCCTTTTCCAGAGCATTTCCTGAGGATTTTTTATGGGGCGGCGCAACCGCCGCCAACCAGCTTGAAGGCGCGTGGAACGTCGACGGCAAGGGGCTGTCGGTCTCTGATGTCTACACCTTTGACGTCAGCACGCCCAAAGAACGCTGGCTCGATCAGTGGCTCGGCATGACCCACCGCCAGGTGGCGGAAGCGCAGGATCCTGAGAGCACGAAGTATTACCCCAAGCGCAAGGGCAACGATTTCTATCACCGCTATGAAGAAGACATCGCGCTGTTTGCCGAAATGGGCTTCAGATGCTTTCGCATGTCGATCGCCTGGACGCGCATCTTCCCACGCGGCGACGAAACAGCGCCGAACGAGGCGGGCCTCGCCTTTTACGATCGCGTCTTCGACACGCTGTTAAAACATAATATTGAGCCGATTGTCTCGCTCTCACATTACGAGATGCCGCTTGCGCTGGTGACCGATTACGGCGGCTGGCCTAACCGCCAGCTGGTAGATTTTTACGTGCGCTTCGCCACCACCGTCTTCACCCGCTACCGCAAAAAGGTCAAATACTGGATGACCTTTAATGAGATCAATTGCGTGAAGCACCACCCGTACGTCAGCGTTGGGGTAATTGAAGAGGATCACCCGCATCTGGAGCAGGCGAAGTATCAGGGCGCGCACCACCAGTTTGTGGCCAGCGCCCTCGCGACCAAAGCGTGTCACGAGATAATCCCCGGCTCGCAGGTGGGCTGCATGATTAGCTACCAGATGCTCTACCCGCACACCTGCCACCCGGACGATTTGCAGGCGTGCGAAGAGGAGCAGCGCGTCTCGCTGTTCTTCAGCGATGTCCAGGCGCGCGGCTACTACCCGGCCTGGACCGAGCGAATGTTCGCTGAGAAAAACGTCCGGCTTGAAAAAGCGACAGGCGACGACGAGATCCTGCGCCTTTACCCGGTCGATTACGTCTCGTTCAGCTATTACATGTCGAGCACCGTCAGCGCGCACCCGGCGCAGCTCGAAGGCGTGACCGGCAATCTCATCACCGGCGGCATTCGCAATCCGTATCTGCCGCAGAGCGACTGGGGCTGGCAGATAGACCCGCAAGGGCTGCGCCTGGCGCTGAACCAGCTTTATGACCGCTACCAGAAGCCGCTGTTTATCGCCGAAAACGGTCTCGGCGCCGTAGATAAGCCCGCCCCCGACGGCACCATTAACGATGACTACCGCATTGAGTATCTGCGCCAGCATATCGGCCAGATGCAGGAGGCGATTGCCGACGGCGTGAAGCTCTTTGGTTACACCTGGTGGGGGCCGATTGACGTGGTGAGCGCCGGTACCGCGCAGATCTCTAAACGCTACGGTTTTATCTATGTCGATCAGGATGACATGGGCAACGGCAGCCAGGCGCGCTCGCGCAAGAAAAGCTTCCACTGGTACAAAAAAGTCATCGCCTCGAACGGCGCGGATCTCAGCGATTAAGGAGCAGACATGGCGATTTTCCCGGATAACTTTTTATGGGGCGGCGCGATTGCCGCCAATCAGGCCGAAGGCGCGTGGAATGAGGACGGCAAAGGGCCTTGCATCGCCGACGTGGTACGCGGCGGCATCGCCTCAGGCAAACATGACGCGACGATTGACCCGGCCCTTTATTACGCGAGCCACGAGGCCATCGATTTTTATCATCACTACAAAGAGGATGTGGCGCTGTTCGCCGAAATGGGTTTTAAATGTTTTCGCACGTCGATTGCCTGGTCGCGCATTTTCCCGCGCGGCGACGAGTCGACGCCGAACGAAGCGGGCCTCGCCTTTTACGACGCGCTGTTTGACGAGTTGCTGAAATATGGCATTGAGCCGGTGATTACGCTTTCCCACTACGAAACGCCGCTGGCGCTGTTTGAGGAATACGGCGGCTGGCAGAACCGGCAGTTGATCGATTTCTTTACGCGTTACTGCGAGACGGTGTTCCGCCGCTATCAGCATAAGGTCAAATACTGGATGACCTTTAACGAGCTGAACAACATGAACCGGATGCCGTTCGCCACCGGCGCGGTGGAAGCAGGCGCGACGCCGCAGGCGATTTACCAGGCCAATCATCATCAGTTTGTCGCCAACGCGCTCGCCAATAAGCTGTGCCACGAGATTATCCCACAGGCGAAAATCGGCTGTATGTTGTCGTTAAGCACCGTCTACCCGGCCACCTGCAACCCGGATGATGTGTTCGCCACCTACCAGCTGCGCCGCCGCTCGCTGTTTTACGCCGACGTGATGATGCGCGGCCACTATCCGGCGTACGCGCAGCGGCTGTTTCGCGATAACGACATTCATCTGGATATTCACCCCGGCGATACCGCGCTGCTGGCGCAATACCCTTCAGATTATCTCGGCTTTAGTTATTATCGCAGCGTGCTGCATAAAGCGGGCGCGCAGTTACGTGTGGACACCGGCGGTGCGATGGGCGAGGACAATCCGTACCTTGAGAAAACCGCCTGGGGCTGGCCGATTGATCCGGTCGGGCTGCGGCTGGTGTGTAATGAGCTGGCCGACCGCTACGAGAAACCGCTGTTTATCGTGGAGAACGGCTACGGCGGCGAGGATATCGCCGATGAAAACGGCGAGTTTAATGACGAGGCGCGCATTCAGTATGGCCGCCAGCATATTCAGGAGATGGCCGAAGCCGTGGCGGACGGCTGCGACATCATGGGATATACGTGGTGGGGGCCGATTGACATCGTGAGCGCCGGCACCGGCGAGATGAAAAAGCGCTACGGGTTTATTTATGTCGATAAAGACAACGAGGGCAACGGCACCCTGGCGCGGCGCAGGAAGCGCAGTTTCAGGTGGTATCAGCAGGTGATAGCAAGCAACGGCGAGCGGATTTAGGACGTTGTGCAGGGTTTCGTAGTTTTGTAGGGCGGGTAAGCGCAGCGCACCCGCCGTCAGCATCGCCGTCAAATGAAATCCATTACCTGTTCAACACTGGCGAACCGCTGAACCCACGGATATGCACGCCCGGCTACCTGTTCCGTTCGCTACGACGCTCATTCTCTCTGTCACGTTTTTTCACGCGAACGTGTTAAGGGGGCTCGCCGCCGCCCCCTTAACAATCCCGGCTCGCGGCCAAAGGGCAGCCGCAAGGGAAAACATCCGGCATCGGCGTTGGTTTTGTGGTTTCGTAGGGCGGGTAAGCGTAAGCGCACCCGCCGTTAAATTAAAGGGTGGGTGCGCTTCGCTTACCCACCCTACCTGTGAGATTAACCGCCTGGTTCCACCGCTTACCCATAAAAAAGGCGGGTACGCTTTCGCATACCCGCCTTTTCACCGGCCTTATCAGGCGCCGCTTACCACATCCGTGGATTATTCCCCGGACGCTTTACGCGGCGCGCGACGGGCGCGCGGTTTGGCGCTCGCCGGACGGTTGCCTTCACCTGCCGGACGACGCGAACGCTCGCCTGACGGACGGTTGCCCTCGCCTGCCGGACGACGCGAACGCTCGCCTGACGGACGATTGCCTTCGCCATCCTGACGACGTGAACGCTCACCCGACGGACGATTGCGTTCACCGGAGGAACGGCTACCTTCGCCGTCCTGACGACGCGGCTGGCCCTGACCACGACCGCCGCCGCCCTGACCACCGCGTCCGCCGCGGCCCTGGCGACCGTTAACGATAGGCTCCGCCGGGATAGACGGATCCGGCTCGTAGCCCGCAATCGCCATGCGCGGGATCTCGCGCTTGAGCACGCGTTCGATATCGCGCAGCAGTTTATGTTCATCGACGCACACCAGCGACAGCGCTTCGCCGGTCGCGGCGGCGCGCCCGGTGCGGCCGATACGGTGAACGTAATCTTCCGGCACGTTCGGCAGCTCGTAGTTCACCACGTGCGGCAGCTCTTCGATATCCAGACCGCGCGCGGCGATATCGGTCGCCACCAGCACGCGAATGCCGCCGGTTTTGAAGTCTGCCAGCGCGCGGGTACGGGCGCCCTGGCTCTTGTTACCGTGGATAGCCGCAGCGGTGATACCGTCTTTATTCAGCTGCTCCGCCAGGTGGTTGGCGCCGTGTTTGGTACGGGTAAACACCAGCACCTGCTGCCAGTTGCCGTCGCCAATGAGGTAAGAAAGCAGTTCCCGCTTGCGCTTTTTATCCACGAAATGCACATGCTGCGTGACCTGCTCGGAGGCCGTGTTGCGGCGCGCCACTTCCACTTCTTCCGGGTTACGCAGCAGTTTTTCCGCCAGCGTTTTGATGTCGTCGGAGAAGGTGGCGGAGAACAGCAGGTTCTGACGCTTCGGCGGCAGTTTCGCCAGCACGCGGCGGATGTCGTGAATAAAGCCCATGTCCAGCATACGGTCGGCTTCGTCCAGCACCAGCACTTCCACCTGGTCGAGCTTCACCGCGTTCTGGTGTTCCAGATCGAGCAGACGGCCAGGAGTTGCGATCAGCACGTCCACGCCGCTGCGCAGTTTCATCATCTGCGGGTTAATGCTCACGCCGCCGAAGACCACCAGCGAGCGGATATCAAGATATTTGCTGTACTCGCGCACGTTCTCGCCCACCTGGGCCGCCAGTTCGCGCGTCGGGGTCAGGATCAGCGCGCGCACCGGGCGACGGCCTTGCGCGTGCGGCGCTTTCGCCGTCAGACGCTGTAACAGCGGCAGCGTGAAGCCTGCGGTTTTGCCGGTGCCGGTCTGGGCGCTGGCCATCAAATCTTTACCTGAAAGCACCACCGGAATGGCCTGGCGCTGGATCGGAGTCGGTTCGTTGTAACCCTGCTCGGCAATGGCGCGCAGGATCTCAGGGCTTAAGCCCAGTGAATCAAAAGACATAGTTATTCCTGACTCGTCCCGACCGCAAAGGGTGTAGTTTCAGGGAGTCTAATGGCCGTCTGGCCGGAGAAGGGACATAAACCACAATGTCGCAGAGGAGCGGAGTGTAACAGTTTTTGTGAGCTACCGCATAAATTCTCGCGCCTGTTTGTGATCCGCTGCTTTTTTCATCTCGACAAGGGCGTTTTTTAGTCATAAAGTTAATCAATCGATTGATTAACTTTTATGGACCGCATCGATATGTCGCTCTCCATTACGCCGCCTACCTCTCGCGGCGAGCAGGCCAAAGAGAAGCTCATTAGCGCCGCCATTAACCAGTTCGGCGAATATGGCCTGCACGCCACCACGCGGGATATCGCCGCCGCGGCCGGGCAGAATATTGCCGCCATTCCTTACTACTTTGGCTCGAAAGAAGATCTTTATATGGCGTCGGCGCAGTGGATAGCCGATTTTATCCGCGTTCATTTTCAGCCCCACGCCGACGCCGCCGAAGCGCTGCTCAGCCAGCCGGCGCCAGGCCAGGCTGCGATGCGCGCGCTGATTGACGACGCCTGCCGCCAGATGATCCAGTTGATGACCGCCGACGAGACGCTGAGCGTGAGCAAATTCATCTCCCGCGAGCAGCTCTCCCCGTCGCCGGCGTATCAACTGATTCACGATCAGGTCATCGCGCCGCTGCACCATCATTTTACCCGGCTCATCGCACGCCTGACCGGCGCCGATCCGGACGCCACCGAAACGGTGCTGCATACCCACGCGCTGATTGGCGAAATCCTCGCGTTTCGTCTCGGACGCGAAACCATTCTGCTGCGCGCCGGCTGGCGGCAGTTTGACGACGACAAAGCCGCGCAGATCCACCGGGTGGTGACGCTGCATATCGACTGGATCCTCGCGGGTCTTTCAGGGAGCCTTCGTGATGAATAAAAAACGCGTCGCGCTGCTGGCGCTGGTGGTAGTCATTATCGTCGCGGCGATTGCCGGGTGGCGCTGGTATGCCGCGCGCCACACGCCGCTGACGCTCTACGGCAACGTTGATATTCGCACCGTGAATTTAAGCTTTCGCGTCAGCGGCCGTCTGGCGTCGCTTGCCGTCGATGAAGGCGACGCGGTACGCGCCGGACAGCCGCTCGGCGATCTCGACCCGGCGCCGCAGCAAAACGCGCTGCGCCAGGCGCAAGCGAACGTCGCCGCCGCGCGGGCGAAATACGATCTCACCGTCGCGGGCTTTCGTGATGAAGAGATAGCCCAGGCCGCCGCCGCGGTGCACCAGGCGCAGGCCGCCTATGATTACGCGCAGAATTTTTATCAGCGTCAGCAGGGCCTGTGGCGCACCAAAGTTATCTCCGCCAACGATCTGGAAAACGCCCGTTCGGCGCGGGATCAGGCGCAGGCGCAGCTGAAAGCCGCGCAGGATAAACTCAGCCAGTATCGCGCCGGCAACCGCCCGCAGGAGATCGCGCAGGCACAGGCGAATCTCGAACAGGCGCAGGCGGAGCTCGCCCAGGCGCAGCTTAACGCGGAAGACACGCGCCTGGTTTCCCCGTCTGACGGCACCATACTGACGCGCGCCGTAGAGCCCGGCTCGATACTGAACGCGGGCAGTACGGTATTCACGCTTTCGCTGACCCGCCCGGTCTGGATACGCGCTTACATTGATGAGGGGAATCTGGGCCGCGCCGTACCAGGGAGCAAGATCCTGATTTACACCGATGGCCGCCCCGACAAGCCGTACCATGGTCAAATCGGGTTCGTCTCGCCAACCGCGGAGTTCACGCCGAAAACGGTCGAAACCGAAGATCTGCGCACCGATCTGGTCTACCGCCTGCGCATTGTCGTCAACGACGCCGACGATGCGCTGCGCCAGGGGATGCCGGTCACGCTGCGTTTCCAGGATGAGGCGGCGGATGGAAACCGCTAACGACAGCATCGTGCTCGACGGGCTGGTCAAACGCTTTCCGGGCCTTGATAAACCCGCCGTCGCGCCGCTCAGCGTGACGATCCGCGCGGGCAGCGTCACGGGGCTGGTGGGGCCGGACGGCGCGGGCAAAACCACACTGATGCGCATCCTGGCGGGGCTGATGCGCCAGGACGAAGGCCGCGTGCAGGTGCTCGGGCTTGACCCCATCGCCCAGGAGAACGCGCTGCATGCGGTGCTCGGGTATATGCCGCAGAAATTCGGCCTGTATGAAGATCTCACCGTGCAGGAGAACCTCAATCTCTACGCGGATCTGCGCAGCGTCACTGGCGCGGCGCGTCAGGAGACGTTCGCCCGGCTGCTGGAATTTACCGCGCTTGGCCCGTTCACCGGGCGGCTCGCGGGCAAACTCTCCGGCGGGATGAAGCAAAAGCTGGGGCTTGCCTGCACGCTGGTAGGCCAGCCGAAGGTGCTGCTGCTCGATGAGCCGGGCGTCGGGGTTGACCCTATTTCCCGCCGCGAGCTCTGGGAGATGGTGCATGCGCTGGCGGGCGACGGGATGTTAATTCTCTGGAGCACCTCGTATCTCGACGAAGCCGAGCAGTGCCGCGACGTGCTATTGATGAACGAAGGCGAGCTGCTGTATCAGGGCGCGCCGCAGGCGCTGACCGAGAAAATGGCGGGCCGCAGTCTGCTGCTGCGCCCCGATAATGGCGACAACCGCGCGCTGCTGCGCGAGGTGATGCAACGTCCGGACGTCGGCGACGCCACCATTCAGGGCGCGGCGGTGCGGGTGATTTTAAAAGAGGGCTCCGACGCAGACGCCCTGCGCGCCCTGCCCGGCGCCACGCTTCGGGAGACCGCGCCGCGCTTTGAAGACGCCTTTATCGATCTGGCGGGCGGCGCCGCGCTTCGCGAATCGCCGCTCGGCGCCATTCTGCATGACATTCCTGGCAGCCGCGACGATGTGGTCATCGAGGCGCGCGAACTGACCAAAACCTTCGGCGATTTTACGGCGACCGATCATGTGAATTTCACCGTACAGCGCGGGGAGATTTTCGGCCTGCTCGGGCCTAACGGCGCGGGCAAATCCACCACGTTCAAAATGATGTGCGGCCTGCTGAAGCCGAGCGACGGCCAGGCGCTGGTGCTGGGCCTCGATTTAAAAACCGACTCCGGCAAGGCGCGCCAGCGGCTCGGCTATATGGCGCAGAAATTCTCGCTGTACGGCAACCTGACCGTCGAGCAGAACTTACGGTTTTTCTCCGGCGTCTATGGCCTGCGCGGCCGGGCGCAGCAGGAGAAAATGGCGCGCATGAGCGAGGCGTTCGGGCTGAAAAGCATCGCCAGTCAGCCGACGGACGCGCTGCCGCTCGGTTTTAAGCAGCGCCTGGCGCTGGCCTGCGCGCTAATGCACGAGCCGGATATTCTGTTTCTCGACGAGCCGACGTCCGGCGTCGACCCGCTGACCCGCCGCGAATTCTGGCGGCACATCAACAGCATGCCGGAGAAAGGCGTGACGGTAATGGTGACGACTCACTTTATGGACGAGGCGGAATATTGCGACCGCATCGGGCTGGTTTACCACGGCAAGCTTATCGCCAGCGGCACGCCGGATGATTTAAAGCGTCAGGCGGCGCGCGATGCTGAAGACGAGCCGACGATGGAAGAAGCCTTCATCCGCCTTATCAAGGCCTGGGATAAGGAGCACAGCCAATGATGAAGCTACGGCGCGTGCGCGCGTTGTGCGTAAAAGAGACGCGACAGATCCTGCGCGACCCAAGCAGCTGGCTTATCGCGGTCGCCATTCCCCTGCTGTTACTGTTTATCTTCGGTTACGGCATTAACCTCGACTCCAGCCGCCTGCACGTCGGCGTGCTGCTGGAGCAGCGCAGCGAAGAGGCGCTCGACTTCACCCATACCATTACCGCCTCGCCGTTTATCGCGCCGACCATCAGCGACAATCGCCAGCATCTGATTTCGCTGATGCAGGCCGGGAAAATCCGCGGGCTGGTAGTCATTCCGGTGGATTTCGCCGCACGGATGGCGCGCCCTGGCGACAGCGCGCCGATTCAGGTGATCACCGACGGCAGCGAGCCGAACACCGCCAATTTCGTGCGCGGCTATATGGAAGGCATCTGGCAGCTCTGGCAGGCCGAGCGCGCGGAGGATCGCGGCGAGACGTTCGAGCCGCTGATTGATGTCCAGCTCCGCTACTGGTTTAACCCGGCGGCGATAAGCCAGCACTTTATTATTCCCGGCGCCGTGACGATCATCATGACGGTTATCGGCGCGATACTGACCTCGCTGGTGGTGGCCCGCGAGTGGGAACGCGGCACCATGGAGGCGCTGCTCTCAACCGAAGTAACGCGCGGCGAGCTGCTGCTGTGCAAGCTTATCCCCTACTATTTTCTCGGCATGCTGGCGATGCTGCTCTGTATGCTGGTATCGGTGTTTATTCTCGGCGTGCCGTATCGCGGCTCGCTGCTGGCGCTGTTTTTCATCTCCAGCCTGTTTTTACTGAGCACGCTCGGCATGGGGCTGCTTATCTCAACGCTCACTCGCAACCAGTTTAACGCCGCCCAGGTGGCGCTGAATGCGGCGTTCCTGCCTTCGGTCATGCTCTCGGGGTTTATTTTCCAGATAGACAGTATGCCCGCCGTGATTCGCGCGGTGACGTATATCATCCCGGCGCGCTATTTCGTCAGTACGCTGCAAAGCCTGTTCCTCGCGGGCACGCTGCCGGGCGTACTGCTGGTCAACGTGCTGTTTCTGCTGGCTTCCGCCGTGATGTTTATCGGGCTTACCTGGGTGAACACCCGACGCCGCCTCGATTAAGGAGACGCTATGTGGCACCGTTTATGGACGCTTATCCGCAAAGAGTTGCAGTCGCTGCTGCGCGAGCCGCAGACCCGCGCCATTCTGATCCTGCCTGTAGTGTTGCAGGTGCTGCTGTTCCCGTTCGCGGCGACGCTTGAGGTGACTAACGCCACCATCGCCATCTATAACCAGGATAACGGCGCGCACGCGGTGGAACTGACCCAGCGTTTCGCCCGCGCCAGCGCGTTCAGCCACGTGACGCTACTCAATAGCGAGCAGGCGATCCGCCCGACGATCGATGCCCAGAAGGCGCTGCTGGCCATTCACTTTCCGGCGGATTTTTCCCGCAAGCTGGTGCGCGGCGAACCCGCCCCCCTGCAAATCCTGCTCGACGGACGCAACTCCAACAGCGCGCAGATTGCCGCCAATTACCTTCAGCAGATCGTCAAAGATTATCAGCAGGAGCTGCTGGCAGGCCGCGCGAAGCCTAACAACAGCGAGCTGATTGTGCGTAACTGGTATAACCCGAACCTCGACTACAAATGGTTTGTGGTGCCGTCGCTGATAGCGATGATTACCACCATCGGGGTGATGATTGTGACGTCGCTGTCGGTGGCGCGCGAGCGC
The DNA here is from genome assembly GCF_963888145.1 of Cronobacter sp. EKM101R. NCBI lineage: Bacteria > Pseudomonadati > Pseudomonadota > Gammaproteobacteria > Enterobacterales > Enterobacteriaceae > Cronobacter > Cronobacter sp. EKM101R. The sequence goes on from NZ_CAWPHW010000062.1 coordinate 210,588, forward strand.
GAACAGGGCACGCTTGATCAGCTATTAGTATCGCCGCTCGCCACCTGGCAGATTTTCATCGGTAAAGCGGTGCCGGCGCTGATTGTCGCCACCTTTCAGGCCACGATTGTGCTGGGCATCGGCATATGGGGGTATCAGATTCCCTTTGCCGGATCGCTTACGCTGTTTTATTTCACGATGGTGATTTTCGGGCTGTCGCTGGTGGGGTTCGGGCTTTTGATTTCGGCGCTCTGCTCTACCCAGCAGCAGGCGTTTATCGGGGTGTTTGTCTTTATGATGCCCGCGATTTTGCTCTCGGGGTATGTCTCGCCGGTGGAGAATATGCCGGTCTGGCTGCAAAACCTGACGTGGATTAACCCGATCCGGCACTTTACCGATATTACGAAAGCGATTTATCTCAAAGACGCCAGTCTCGACATCATCTGGCGTAGCGTGTGGCCGCTGCTGGTGATTGCGGCCACGACAGGGTTAGCGGCGTATGCCATGTTTCGACGCAAAATTGGCTGAATCGCGCTTGCGCTCTTTTACCAGCAGTGAAAGCAACGCAGGCCCTGCCAGAATCACCACGCCCGCCAGCGCCAGCAGCAGGTTATTGTGTAAAACGCGGGAGAGCAGCCAGAGCGCAATCAGCGCCGTGCCAAAATACCAGGTGGTGGTCAGCTCTTCCAGAAAGTCGCCGACCTCGCGCCAGAGGCCGTCGTGGTGGCGCTGGAACGCCAGCATCAGCACAACCGTCAGCGCGTAAAGCGCGCATAATACGAGGCCGACCTTCACCAGCGACCCGCTCATCCAGCCCGCCACCAGCATAACCACGACCGCCAGATGCAGCATAATCTGCCAGCAGCTGAGGCCCGTCGCCACGCGAATATATTGTTGCCACTTCATGGCCGCACTCCTGTGGGATTTTTCACTCATTCTTCAGAGTACCGCAGTTTACGGAAAATTCCGTATCCCCGCCGCTTTTTGTGACTGGGACTACACTTTAACGACATCAGGAGAATAAGAAGTGGCTGGGGAAACATGGCAGATACTACACAGCGATTTTCATTGAACGTTTTAACAATTAATACCCATAAAGGTTTCACCGCGTTTAACCGACGCTTTATTTTACCGGAACTGCGCGATGCGGTTCGCACGGTGTCGGCGGATATTGTCTGTCTCCAGGAAGTCATGGGCGCGCACGAAGTGCATCCTTTGCATGTCGAGAACTGGCCGGACACGACCCATTACGAATTTCTGGCCGACACCATGTGGAGCGATTACGCCTACGGGCGCAACGCCGTGTACCCGGAAGGCCATCACGGCAACGCCGTACTGTCGCGCTATCCGATTGAGCATTATGAAAACCGCGACGTCTCGGTGCCCGGCACCGAAAAGCGCGGCGTGCTGCACTGCCGTATTACCCCGCCCGGCTTTCCAAAAGCGATTCATGTGATTTGCGTTCATCTGGGGCTAAAAGAGGCGCACCGCCAGGCGCAGCTTATGATGCTGGCCGAGCTGGTCAACAGCCTGCCGGAAGGCGAGCCGGTGGTGGTCGCGGGCGATTTTAACGACTGGCGCCAGCAGGCGAACCGGATTCTGCGTAAAGAGGCCGGGCTTGATGAAGTCTTTACCCGCGCCCACGGACGCCCGGCGCGCACGTTTCCGGTGAGTTTTCCGCTGCTGCGTCTTGACCGGATCTATGTGAAAAACGCCTCGGCGAGCGCGCCGACCGCGCTGCCGCTGCGTAACTGGCGCCATCTTTCCGACCATGCCCCGCTGGCTGTGGAGATCCATCTATGAAAACGACCTGGCGTGACGGCAACCATATTGAGCTGTTAGAGAACGGCGACCAGTTTTATCCCGCCGTGTTTGACGCCATCGACAAGGCGCGCAGTAAAGTCATTCTCGAAACCTTTATCTGGTTCGACGATAACGTCGGCCGCCAGCTGCATGAGGTTATCCTGAACGCCGCGCAGCGCGGCGTCAGCGTCGAAGTCCTGCTGGACGGCTACGGCTCACCGGATCTCAGCGACGAGTTTGTCGGCACGCTCACCTCGGCGGGCGTGATGTTCCGCTATTACGATCCGCGCCCGCGCACGATGGGCATGCGCACCAACGTGTTCCGCCGTATGCACCGCAAAATCGTGGTGATTGACGGCGAGGTGGCGTTTGTCGGCGGCATTAACTACTCCGCCGAGCATATGAGCGATTACGGCCCGGAGGCGAAACAGGATTACGCGGTGCGCGTCGAAGGGCCGGTGGTGCAGGATATCTACCATTTTGTGCTCAGCAATCTCGGCGAAGAGCGCGTCAGCCGCTGGTGGCAGCGCCACTATCAGCAGGCGGTGGAGAACACCGCGCCGGGCGAGGCGCAGGCGCTGTTTGTCTGGCGCGACAATAACGACCATCGCGACGATATCGAACGTCATTATCTCAAGATGCTGGCGAACGCCAAAAAAGAGGTGATCATCGCCAACGCCTATTTCTTCCCCGGTTACCGCCTGCTGCATGCGATGCGCAACGCCGCCCGCCGCGGCGTGAAAGTGAAGCTGATTGTGCAGGGTGAGCCGGATATGCCTATCGTTAAGGTAGGCGCGCGCCTGCTTTATAACTATCTGGTGAAAGGCGGCGTCGAAGTCTATGAATATCTGCGCCGCCCGCTGCATGGCAAAGTGGCGCTGATGGACGATCACTGGGCGACGGTGGGCTCCAGCAACCTCGACCCGCTGAGCCTGTCGCTTAACCTTGAGGCGAATCTGATCATTCACGATACGCAGTTTAACCAGACCCTGCGCGACAACCTGACGCGGCTGATTCGTGAAGACTGTAAACAGGTGGATGAGAGCATGATGCCGAAACGCACCTGGTGGAATCTCGGCAAGAGCGTCATCGTGTTCCACTTCCTGCGCCACTTCCCGGCGATGGTGGGCTGGCTGCCCGCGCATACCCCGAAGCTCGCGCAGGTACCGCCCCCGGTACAACCTGAAATCGAAACCCAGGACCGGGTGGAGACTGAAAATCCTGGAGTGAAACCGTGATGGCGAAATCGCATCCGAAGTGGCGTCTGACAAAGAAAATCCTGACGTGGCTGTTTTTTATCGCCGTCGTCGTGCTGATTGTGATGTATGCGCAAAAAGTCGACTGGGAAGAGGTGTGGAAGGTCATTAAGAACTATGACCGCTCCGCCCTGCTTATCTCGGTCGCGCTGGTTATCGTGAGTTATCTGCTGTATGGCTGTTACGATCTGCTGGGCCGCGCCTACTGCGGCCACAAGCTCGCCAAACGCCAGGTAATGCTGGTCTCTTTCGTGTGCTACGCCTTTAACCTGACGCTCAGTACGTGGGTGGGCGGCGTCGGGATGCGCTACCGGCTTTACTCCCGCCTGGGACTGCCGGGGAGCACCATCACGCGCATTTTCTCGCTAAGTATCACGACTAACTGGCTCGGTTATATCCTGCTCGGCGGCGTCATTTTCACCTTTGGTGTGGTGAAGCTGCCGGCGCACTGGTATATCGACGAGATGACGCTGCGCATTATCGGTATTGTGCTGCTCGCGGTGATCGCGGTGTATATGTGGTTCTGCGCGTTCGCTAAACGCCGCCATATGACGATTAAGGGCCAGAAGCTGGTGCTGCCGTCGTGGAAATTCGCGATAGCGCAGATGGTGATTTCCAGCGCGAACTGGATGGCGATGGGCGCGATTATCTGGCTGCTGTTGGGCCAGGAGATTAACTATTTCTTCGTGCTGGGCGTCTTGCTGGTGAGCAGTATCGCCGGGGTGATTATCCATATCCCGGCGGGTATCGGGGTGCTGGAGGCGGTGTTTATCGCGCTCCTCGGCGGCGAGCACGTGAGCCACGGCGCGATTATCGCGGCGCTGCTTGCCTACCGTATGCTCTATTTCTTCGCCCCGCTGCTGCTGGCTATCGTTATCTATCTGGTGCTTGAGAGCCGCGCGAAGAAACTGCGCGCCAAAAACGAGCAGAAGCTCGCTAAGGCGCAGGGCTCTGAGAGCGTGCGCGAGGAGAACGATGAGCCGTCGCTGAGCCTCGCGAAGGAGAAGTGATGGGTTTATGGGTGACTGGTGGGTGCGCTGCGCTTACCCACCCTACAAAACCAACCTCAACGTTATCTTTGTGTCCGCTGGTGGGTGCGCTGCGCTTACCCACCCTACAAAAACCACTCTCAACGTTATCTTTGTGTTCGCTGGTGGGTGCGCTGCGCTTACCCACCCTACAACATACACATCGCGTCATCGTCATCTTGTAGGGCGGGCAAGCGCAGCGCACCCGCCGCCCCGCCCATAAAAAAACCCTCCGCAGAGGGTTTTGTCTATTCTCAGCCGGTTAACGACGGTTGCCGAAAATCCGCAACAGCATCAGGAACAGGTTGATGAAATCGAGGTACAGCGTCAGCGCGCCGAGAATCGAATATTTGCGCAGATTCCCATGGTCGTTCACGTCAATCTGCTCGCCCAGACTCTTCAGCTTCTGGGTGTCATAGGCCGTTAGCCCCACAAACACGATAACGCCGATATAGGTCACCGCCCACATCAGCGCCGGACTCTTCAGCCAGAAGTTCACGAGCGAGGCGATGATCAGCCCAATCAGCGCCATAAACAGGATATTGCCCCAGCCGCTGAGATCGCGTTTGGTCGTATAGCCATAAAGGCTCATCACGCCAAACATCCCCGCCGTCACCACAAACGTGCTGGCGATAGACGCATAGGTATAGACCAGAAATATAGACGAGAGCGTAAGCCCCGTGAGCGCCGAATAGAGCATAAACAGCGCGGTGGCGACCGCCGGGCTGAGCTTATGCACCAGTCCGGAGAGAACAAACACCAGGGCAAGCTGGGCGATGATAAGCCCGAAGAATACAAACCGGCTGGAGAAGATATACATCATCAGGTTTTCGTTGTTGGCCGAATACCAGGCGACAAAGGCGGTCAGTAACAGACCGCAGGTCATCCAGCCATACACCTGAGCCATAAACGTTTGCAGCCCGGCACGCGGCTGCACAATACTTTCATTTGAGCGTGGGAATCGATCCATGACGCTGCCTCATTCATTCAGTTAACTCGTGTCGAGACGCGCGCAACGCGCGCCTCCCCACCGTTAAGACTAGAACAAATGGCCGGTCACGCCATTCACCAGCGCTTCGCTGCCGCCTGATCGCTGTCGCGCGCCTCTACCCAGCGATCGCCTTCCGGCGTGGCTTCACGCTTCCAGAACGGCGCGCGCGTTTTAAGGTAATCCATAATAAACTGCGCCGCTTCAAACGCCTGGCTGCGGTGCGCGCCGGTCACGCCGACAAAAACGATTTCATCACCCGGCCACAGCTCGCCCACGCGGTGGATAACCGATACGCGCTGTAATGGCCAGCGCTCACGCGCCTCGGTGACGATCTCCGCCAGCGCTTTCTCGGTCATGCCTGGGTAATGCTCAAGCGTCAGCGCGCTTACGCTGTCGCCGAGATTGTGGTTGCGCACTTTGCCGGTAAAGGTCACGACCGCGCCGTCTTCATCGCACTGCGCCAGCCACTGGTATTCCTCGCCGACGCTGAAATTCTCATGGCCGACGCGGATGCGGGTGTCGTTCATCTCAGCCTCCGGTCACTGGCGGGAAAAAGGCCACTTCATCGCCATCGGCGAGCGGATGGTCAAACGGCACCAGCGTCTGGTTGACCGCCGCCAGCAGCTTGCCAGGCTCCAGCGCCAGCGCGAAACGCCCGCCGCGCGCCGCGAGATGTTCGCGCAGCGCTTCAACGGTCGCGAATTCCGCCGTCACGCGCTCGGCATCCACGCCGGTAAGCTCGCGCACCTGCGCGAAGAAAAGCACGTTAATCATGAGCATCTACCTGAAAATCGCCCGATTTGCCGCCGCTTTTCGCCAGCAGCCGCACCGGGCCAATCACCATATCTTTCTGCACCGCTTTGCACATGTCGTAAATTGTGAGCGCCGCCACCGACGCGGCGGTGAGCGCTTCCATCTCGACGCCGGTTTTGCCAGTCAGACGGCAGAGCGATTCAATACGCACGCGGCTGTGCGCTTCGTCGGCGAAAAGCTGTACCTCGACTTTGCTCAGCAGCAGCGGATGACAGAGCGGGATCAGCTCCCAGGTCCGTTTGGCAGCCTGAATACCGGCGATGCGCGCCGTGGCGAACACGTCGCCTTTGTGATGGCTGCCATTGACGATCATCGACAGCGTCTCCGGGCGCATTTCAACAAACGCTTCGGCGCGCGCTTCACGCACCGTTTCCGCTTTGCCGGAGACATCCACCATATGGGCTTCGCCCGCAGCGTTGATGTGGGTTAGTTGCGACATAACTTACTTCTTCAGATGAGGGTGAAAATTACAGGGGCGCGTACGGGCATCGAGCTGCGGCGCGATGATATTTTCCCAGGCAGTGCGACAGGCGCGCGTCGAGCCCGGCATCGCAAAAATCAGGGTATCGTTGGCGATGCCCGCCACCGCGCGCGACTGCATCATCGCGGTGCCAATTTCTTCAAACGAGAGCATACGGAACATTTCGCCGAAACCCACGATTTCGCGATCGAACAGCGGCTGCAGCGCCTCCGGCGCCTGATCGCCTGCGGTAAAGCCCGTGCCGCCGTTAATCAACACGACCTGAACATCGTCGCTGGCAATCCAGCGGGAGACTTCAGCGCGAATGGCGTACCGGTTCTCTTTGACGATGGCTTTATCCACCACCTGATGGCCCGCCTCGTGAGCGGCCTCCTGCAAAAAATGGCCGGAGGTGTCGTCCTCTTCGCCGCGGCGGCTGGAAACCGTAAGAATGGCGACGCGCGCCGGCACAAACTCTGCGCTAACCTGACTCATAGTGACTCCTTGTACGCGGCGTCAGCCGCCGATATAGGACAGATTCTGGGTGATGCCGGTGTCGCCCTGATGCAGGAAGTGGGTCTGCTTTTTGCCGAGCAACGCCGTTTCAATGCGCGCCATCAACGCCGCCTGCTGCCCCTCTTCGGCCAGCAGATCGCGCAGCTCCACGCCGCCGTCGCCGAACAGGCACAGGTGCAGCTTGCCGACCGACGACACGCGCAGGCGGTTGCAGCTGGCGCAGAAATCTTTCTCATACGGCATGATAAGGCCGATCTCGCCCTGATAGTCCGGGTGGCAGAAGACCTGCGCCGGGCCGTCGGCGCGGCTGCGCAACTGATGGATCCAGCCGCGCTTAAGCAGTTCGTCGCGGATCGTCGCGCCAGAAATATGGTGCTTGCGGAAGAGATCGCTCCCCTCGCCGGTTTCCATCAGCTCAATAAAGCGTAGCTGGATGGGGCGGGATTTGATCCAGTTGAGGAAGGTGTCGAGCTGGTGGTGGTTGACGTCGCGCATCAGCACGGTGTTGACCTTCACCTTTTCAAAGCCTGCGTCGAAGGCGGCATCAATACCGGCCATCACCTGACGGAATTTATCCTGGCCGGTGATGGCGTGAAACTGACGGGCATCAAGGCTGTCGACGCTGACATTCACCGCCGTCAGCCCGGCCTCGCGCCACTGTGCGACGTCGCGCGCCAGACGATAGCCGTTGGTCGTCACCGCAATCTGGCGAATGGAGGGGTTTTCACGCACGGCAGCGATGATGTCGCAAAAATCGCGGCGCAGCGACGGTTCGCCGCCGGTCAGACGCACTTTTTCAGTGCCGAGATTCGCGAACGCGCGCGTCACGCGACGAATTTCGTCGAGCGAGAGGAAGCCTTTGTTGGTGACGCCTGCGGGCTTGTAGCCATCCGGCAGACAGTAGGTGCAACGAAAGTTGCAAACGTCAGTCACAGACAGGCGTAAGTAATAGAACTTACGCGCAAACGCATCGGTAAGTTGAGAAATCATGTACACCTTTCCAAATCGGGAGATGCAGTCATTTCTTCCTGCACCCTGGTGGCGTTTCGCCACGGCCAGAGCGCCATATTTTTTAAAAACGTAGGCGCAAAGGCTTGAGTGTCTTTTTCAGGTTTTTAAACCTGCCAGCGGCGATAGTAGCGTGTTATCGCGGGTTTCGCCACGCGCGATTTCGCTATATAAATTGATATATAACGGCATTATTGGCGTAACGTGCACCAGAATACGTAAAAACCACGGTTTCACTTTGATGTGTGTCATTTTCAGCGCCAGCAGATCGTTTTTCTCGCGCTTTTCAGCTAACGTAGGCGAGTTTTGAATAATAAGGATTAGGTATGCGCAATCGCACGTTTGCGGATCTCGACCGGGTGGTGGCGCTCGGCGGCGGTCACGGTTTAGGACGCGTTATGTCCTCGCTCTCTTCTCTGGGCTCGCGCCTCACAGGCATTGTCACGACGACGGATAACGGCGGCTCGACGGGCCGCATTCGCCGCTCGGAAGGCGGGATCGCCTGGGGCGATATGCGCAACTGTCTCAACCAGTTAATTACCGAACCGAGCGTCGCGTCGGCGATGTTTGAGTACCGTTTTGGAGGTAATGGGGAACTTTCGGGGCATAACCTCGGAAATCTCATGTTAAAGGCGCTCGATCACCTGAGCGTGCGGCCTCTTGAGGCGATCAATCTTATCCGCAACCTGCTTAAAGTGGACGCGTTCCTGATCCCGATGTCTGAGCAACCGGTCGATCTGATGGCAATCGATCGTGAAGACAACGAAGTGTACGGCGAAGTAAATATCGACTTGCTGAGCCACCCGCCGAAGGAGTTGATGCTCTATCCAAATGTGCAGGCGACGCGCGAGGCCGTTGAGGCGATTGCCGAAGCCGATTTGATTATTATTGGTCCTGGCAGTTTTTACACCAGCCTGATACCGCTGCTGCTGCTTGACGATCTCGCCAAAGCGCTGCGCCGCACGCCTGCGCCGATGGTGTATATCGGCAATTTAGGCCGTGAGTTAAGCCCGGCCGCCGCTGCGCTCAGGCTCGAAGAGAAGCTGGCGCTGATGGAGACGTATGTCGGGAAACGCGTGGTGGATGCCGTGGTGGTCGGCCCGAAGGTGGATGTGAGCGGCGCGCAGGACAGGATTGTTATTCAGGAGCCGCTGGAAGCCAGCGATATCCCTTACCGCCACGACCGCCACCTGCTGCGGGTGGCGCTGGAAAAAGCGATTCAGGCGCTGGGGTAAGCTTTTCGGGCCGTGGTTATGGCGGGTGCGCTACGCTTACCCGCCCTACGATTCGGGCGCTGGGCGGTGGAAAGGTATACGGCGGGTGCGCTTCGCTTACCCGCCGTACGGAACGACGAAGCGGGCATTGATTCCAGGTAGGGTGGGTAAGCGAAGCGCACCCACCACATCACATCACATCACACCACAGACAATCACACCCACCACACAAACCATCCATTCGCGGCAAGAAGCGCTTACGACGCGGCGATAAACAGCTCGCGCAACTGATGAAGCTTATCGCGGATCTGCGCGGCCTCTTCAAACTCCAGGTTCTGCGCATGCTGCACCATCTGCGCTTCAAGCTGATGGATTTTCTGCTGCAACGCTTTCGGCGTCAGCGCCAGTTCAGCGGCTTCGGCATCCGCCACCGTGCGCCCTTTGCCGCGGCCTTTCGCCTTGGTTTTCGCGATATTCTCGCCAAGCGCCAGAATATCGACCACTTTCTTGTTGAGACCCTGCGGCACAATGCCATGTTCTTCGTTGTACGCCTGCTGCTTCTCACGACGGCGTTCGGTTTCGTTAATCGCTCTCGCCATCGACGGCGTAATTTTATCGCCGTAGAGAATCGCTTTGCCGTTCACGTTACGCGCCGCGCGGCCAATGGTCTGGATAAGCGAACGCTCGGAGCGCAGGAAGCCCTCTTTGTCGGCGTCGAGAATAGCCACCAGCGACACCTCCGGCATATCCAGCCCTTCTCGCAGCAGGTTGATACCCACCAGCACGTCAAACTCGCCAAGACGCAGATCGCGGATAATCTCCATACGCTCCACGGTGTCGATATCGGAGTGCAGATAGCGCACTTTCTCGCCGTGTTCTTCGAGATATTCGGTTAAATCTTCCGCCATGCGCTTGGTCAGCGTCGTCACCAGCACGCGCTCGTTGATGGCGACGCGTTTGCGGATTTCCGACAGCAGGTCGTCCACCTGCGTCCCTACCGGGCGCACTTCGATAATCGGATCGAGCAGACCGGTCGGGCGCACCACCTGGTCGATAATCTCGCCGCCCGATTTTTCCAGTTCATAGTTGCCGGGCGTCGCCGACACATAAACCGTCTGCGGCGCCAGCGCCTCGAACTCTTCAAACTTCAGCGGACGGTTATCGAGCGCTGACGGCAGACGGAAGCCGTACTCCACCAGCGTCTCTTTACGCGCGCGGTCGCCACGGAACATCCCGCCAATCTGCGGAATGGTGACGTGCGATTCATCGATAACCAGCAGGCCGTCCGCCGGCAGATAGTCAAACAGCGTCGGCGGCGCTTCGCCCGGACCGCGACCGGAGAGATAGCGCGAGTAGTTTTCAATGCCGGAGCAGTACCCCAGCTCGTTCATCATTTCCAGATCGAACTGGGTACGCTGCGTCAGACGCTGCTCTTCGAGCAGTTTGTTATTCTCAAGCAGCACCTTACGGCGCTCGGCCAGCTCCACTTTGATCTCTTCCATCGCCTGTACAATGCGCTCGCGCGGGGTCACATAGTGCGTTTTCGGGTAGACGGTAAAACGCTGAATGATGGAATCCACGGTGCCGGTCAGCGGGTCGAACAGCGACAGCCGCTCCACCTCTTCGTCGAACAGCTCGACGCGCAGCGCCAGCTCGTCCGATTCCGCCGGGAAAATATCAATCACCTCGCCGCGCACGCGGAAGGTGCCGCGCTGGAACGCCTGATCGTTGCGGGTATATTGCAGCTCCGTCAGGCGGCGCAAAATAGCGCGCTGGTCGATGATCATCCCTTTAGTGAGATGCAGCATCATCTTCAGGTAGAGATCCGGGTCGCCAAGGCCATAGATGGCGGAAACGGATGCCACGACCACCACGTCGCGCCGCTCCAGCAGCGCTTTAGTGGCCGACAGACGCATCTGTTCGATATGCTCGTTCACCGACGCGTCCTTTTCGATAAAGGTGTCGGAGCTCGGCACATAGGCTTCGGGCTGGTAGTAGTCATAGTACGAGACGAAATATTCCACGGCGTTGTCCGGGAAAAACTCTTTCATCTCGCCGTAGAGCTGCGCCGCCAGCGTTTTGTTAGGCGCCAGCACCATCGTCGGGCGCTGCAAATCGGCGATGACGTTCGCCATGGTGAACGTTTTCCCCGAGCCCGTCACACCCAGCAGCGTCTGGTGCGCCAGCCCGTCCTCCAGCCCTTCCTTGATGCGGCGGATAGCCTCTGGCTGGTCGCCGGAAGGTTTGAAAGCGGAATTGAGTTTGAACGGTTTGCTCATGAAGAAACACCTGATGAAGATTTGCGCGGGACAGAGCGTTAATTTTACTCGCCACAGCGATTTTTGCCAGCGATAAATACTGGATATAAAATCAGTAGCAGGTTAGCGGATTTTGCTCACACCGCATTTTTACCACCTGGTATGAAGTAAATTTGCCCCTGCGCCGGATAAAACACTATATGAGGCCGTTTATCCCCAAAACTTTTTATCCTTTAACATTTGTCAAGCGAGGCTGTGATACTTTTGTTGCAGCAGATGACACTTTTCCTTCAACGCTTGCTTTTCATTAACCTTTTAATTTTAAATGAATTTCCTGAAAAGACGGCTTTCGCGCCAGATCGGGTGCAAGCCGCATCGGCTCTCGCTTACGGCGCGTTTTCTAACTCTAATACACAAGGTTATCCACAGGAATAGTGGATAACTGCCTCCAGCCCTGAAAGCGCGCCGCGTCGCCGATGAGCCCTGGCCGCTCGCGTCTGGCTCAGAAAAAAATTTTCCCGGCGGGTTTCGACAAATTTCGCTTGCTTTCCACGCCGCGCCTTGCGTGATCCTTTTCACCTTTTTTTGCTTTGCTTTTGCGCAACGCTGCACCAAAACCACGCCGCGCTCAGCACTCAAAAAGGGCACGCCGCCCGGCTTTTTCCAGGATAACGCGCTACCCGTTCGCCGCGCTTTCAGGTTTAGTCTCAATTTCTGGCGCGACAGGAGGGCTTTTCACTGGCTGGCAAGGGAATTGCAATAACCCGGTTACCGGAACTACACCCTCTTCCCGTCGTTGGCGGGAAGCGACAGCAGGATGCGCGGGCAGGCCGGGGAAGTCACTGCGTAGGCAGCCGTTAGAACGCCTGCGCCAATGCTGTTTTCCGATTACCTGTCTGAAGGAGAAGCGCCATGTTAAGTCTGCACGCGGTTAACCACTTTTACGGCACGCAGCACACCCTGTGGGACGTCAGCCTTGATCTCCTGCCCGGCGAGTGCACCTGCGTTATCGGCGCGCCTGGCATGGGGAAAACCACGCTGCTGAACTGTGTGGCGGGGTATCTGCCGGTAAAGAGCGGCAGCATGCTCTGGCGCGAGGCCGGACAAGCGCCGCAGGAGCTGATGCGCGTCGGCGCGGATGCCCGCGCGGCGCTGGGTATCCGCTATGTGCCGCAGGCGCGTCGCTATTTTTCACAGTTAACGGTGGAGGAGAATCTGCATATCGCGCTGCGGGCGCAGCCTGAGCGCGCGACCAGCCCGGAGCCGGTGTTTGATCTGTTCCCGACGCTCTGGACGCGCCGTCACGCGCAGGCTTCAGGCCTGACGCCGGAGCTGGCGCTCCAGCTGACACTGGCGCAGGCGCTGGTGACGCGCCCGCGGTTGCTGATTCTGGATGAGCCGACGCGCGGCCTCGGCCAGACGTTTATTCCAAAGCTTGCGGATCTGCTCACGCGGCTTAACCGCGAGTGGGGAATGAGCCTGTTGCTGGTGGAGCAACATTTGTCGTTTATCCGCCGGGTGGCGGATCGTTTCTGTCTGCTGCACCGCGGGCGCGCCGTGGCCCGCGGGAGCGCCGCGCAGTTAACCGATGCGCGACTTACGCACTGGATAACGCCTTAGCGCGCCAGTGTGTTGAGATCGATCCATTGCGCGGCAGGCGTCACGTCCGGCTCGGCACCCAGCCATGGGATTTCGCCAAGCATCGGGGCGGGCAGCAAACGCTTAAGCGTGGCGAGATATTCCTCATGGCGGCGGCCAGGCGGCTGCACGTCATTCGCCACCCAGCCTGCGAGACGCAGGCCCGCGGCCTGGACCGCCTGCGCGGTCAGCAGCGCATGGTTGATGCAGCCAAGCTTAACGCCGACCACTAAAATCACTGGCAGGCGCTCCTGCTGCGCCCAGTCGGCGAACGTCGCCTCGTCAGAGAGCGGCGTAAACCAGCCGCCCGCGCCTTCCACCAGCACCCAGTCGGCCAGCGGCTCAAGCGCGCGCAGGCCTGCGGACATCACGGTGAAATCAATCGGCAGCCCCTCTTCCCGGCTTGCGATATGCGGCGAGGTGGGCTCTTCAAACGTCAGCGGGTTCACCTGTTCGTAGCGCAGCGCCACGCTGCTGTGGCGCTGGAGCGCCAGCGCGTCGCTGTTGCGAAGCCCTTGCGGCGTGATATCGCTGCCGGAGGCGACCGGCTTGTAGCCCGCGGTGCTAAAGCCTGCGGCTTTCGCGGCCTCCAGCAGCGCGCAGCTCGCGATGGTTTTGCCCACTTCGGTGTCGGTTCCGGTAATAAACCAGCGTTCAGTCACGTTCAATCACTCCAGAAATCAGTTGGTAAGTCAGCGGGAAACGCCCGTCCTGACGCGGCCAGGCGTCTTCGAGCACGCGAAGCTCACGGCGCGTAAGCGTGCGGCTGTCGCGCCCGGCGTGCAGATGCGTCGCGCCAATGCCCTTCAGCGACTGCATAGCGCTGAGCGCATCGCCGAACAGCAGCGTCACGGGATGCTGGCGCAGCGTCATGCGCGCCGCCGGGGCGGCCGCAAAAACCGCGTCAGGGCTCGCGAAATGGTTAGCGTGCGGACGATCGTCCACGGCCGCCCACGCCTGATGCAACTCGCCAAGCGAGCCGTGGGCCAGCGTGCTGAACGCCACGCGTCCGCCGGGGCGCGCGACGCGCAGCATCCCGGCCAGCGCCCCTGACAGGCTCTGGCACCACTGCACCGCCAGATTGCTCCACACGAGATCAAAACTGCCTTCGGCAAACGGCAGCGCCTCGATATCGCCCTGTACGTAGCGATGCGCCGCGTGTCGCTCACGCGCGCGCGCCAGCATCGCCGGGCTTAAATCGAACGCCGTCACGTCGCAGCCGCGCGCGCGCCAGTCGAGGCCGCCCGCGCCGGTGCCGCAGCCGGCGTCCAGTACCGTCGTGACGCCCTGCGTCCCGCAGTGTTCCGCAAGCCGTTGCGCGCTCTGGCGCTGAAGCGCCGCGAAATCGTCATAGCTGTGGGCCGCGCGGCCAAACGCCGCGGCCACGGCGCGTTTATCAACGGCAACCGTCATATAACGCCTCCAGCAGCGCATCGATGTCGTCATCCTGGTGGGCGGCGCTGAGCGTCAGACGCAGCCGGGCGGTGCCCGCAGGGACGGTCGGGGGGCGAATGGCCGTCGCCCAGCAGCCGCGCTCGCGCAGCTTTTCCGCAAGCGTCAGCGCGGCGCCGTTTTCACCGACGATCAGCGGCTGAATGGCGGTCTGCGAATCGGCAAGCGTCAGCGGTAGCTGCGACGCGCCCGCGCGAAACCGCGCAATGTTGCGCGCAAGCCGCGCGCGTAAGTCGTCGCCCTCGCGGATAACCGTTAAGGCGGCGTCCAGCGCGCAGGCCTGAGCCGCAGGCATCGCCGTGCTGTAGATGAGATGGCGCGCGGTTTGTAGCAGATAGTCCGCCATCGACTCGCTGCACAAGAGCGCCGCGCCGCTCAGCCCGAAAGCTTTGCCAAACGTCACCAGCAGCAGATCGGGCCTGACGCCTGCGACATCGCAACTGCCCCGCCCCTCGCGCCCCAGCACGCCGATGCCGTGGGCGTCATCCACCATCAGCAGCGTCTGCTCGCCCTGAGCAAGACCGGCGATATCCGCAAGCGGCGCGCAATCGCCATCCATGCTGAACACCCCTTCGGTAAAGACGAGCGTCAGCCCGTCGCAGGGTTTGCCGAGCAGCGCGGCGAGCGCCCCCGGCGCGTTATGCGCAAAGCGGCGCAGCGTCGCCGGGCTGTGGCTTGCGGCCTCCAGCAGCGAGGCATGGCTTAAACGGTCGGCGAGAATGCGGTCAGGCTGCTGCATCAGCGCGGCGACTACCGCCTGATTGGCGGCGAAGCCGGAGATAAACAGCAGCGCGCGGTCGAAACCGAGCCACTGCGCCAGCGCGTTTTCCAGCGACTGATGCGCGCCGCTGTAGCCGCTGACGTGGCCGGACGCGCCGCTCCCCACGCCGAACGTCTGCGCGCCCTGTCGCCAGGCCGCGATAAGCGTCGGATGCTGGCTTAAGCCCAGATAGTCGTTTCCGGAAAAATTACGGTAGCGTACGCCCTGATGTACCAGCGCGCCGCCGGGCGCCGGCGTGCAAACGACGCGGCGGCGCAGGCTGTGGCTGGCTTCACGCGCGCGCAGCGCCGTATCGATTCTCGCCTGCCAGGTCATACCGCCGCCGCGTTGTAGTATTGCTGGTTATCCGCGTCGCGCAGCGCGTGCTCAAGGCGCGCCTGCTGTTCGTTATCACCTGCCAGCACCGCTGTCTGCTGCGGGTTGATGCCGAGCTTGCGGAACAGCTGCAAATCTTTGTCCTCTTCCGGGTTCGGCGTGGTCAGCAGTTTGCAACCGTAGAAAATGGAGTTGGCGCCCGCCATAAAGCACATCGCCTGGGTCTGCTCGTTCATCTGCTCGCGGCCCGCGGAGAGGCGCACGTAAGACGTCGGCATCATGATGCGCGCCACCGCGATAGTGCGGATGAAATCAAACGCGTCGACATCGTCGTTATCGGCAAGCGGCGTACCCTTAACCTTCACCAGCATGTTGATTGGCACGCTTTCCGGCGGCGTCGGCAGGTTGGCGAGTTGCAGCAGCAGCCCGGCGCGATCGGTGACGGTCTCGCCAAGCCCCACGATGCCGCCGGAGCAGACCTTAATGCCCGCCTCGCGCACTTTCTCCAGCGTATCGAGACGCTCCTGATAGGTGCGCGTGGTGATGATATTGCCGTAGAACTCCGGGGAGGTGTCGAGGTTGTGGTTGTAGTAATCGAGACCCGCTTCGCCGAGGCGCTGCGCCTGATCGTCGCTCAGCGTGCCGAGCGTCATGCAGGTTTCGAGGCCCAGCGCTTTGACGCCCTGCACCATCTGCTCCAGATACGGCATATCGCGATCGTTGGGGTTTTTCCAGGCGGCACCCATGCAGAAGCGCGTGGAGCCCGCCGCTTTGGCCTTGCGGGCGGAATCGAGCACCTGATCCACTTCCATCAGGCGCTCGGCCTCAAGGCCGGTTTTGTAGCGCGCGCTCTGCGGGCAGTATTTGCAGTCTTCCGGGCAGGCGCCGGTTTTGATCGACAGCAATGTGCTGACCTGCACCTGGCGCGGATCGAAGTGCTGGCGATGCACCTGTTGCGCTTCAAACAGCAGGTCCAGCAGCGGTTTCTCAAAGAGTTCAGTGACTTGCGACAAAGTCCAGCGTGAAAGGTGAGCCATCGGGCGTCTCCAAAGGGTTTTATTTATCTGGGTTATGGATATACTCGTAAACCTAAATCTTTTTAAAATGGTTTACAAGTCATGTTAACACCCGCCGATCTCGCCTTCGATCGTGACCATATCTGGCACCCTTACACCTCCATGAGCGCGCCGCTGCCGGTCTACCCGGTGACGCACGCCGCTGGCTGCGAACTGCATCTGGCGAGCGGCGAGCGGCTGGTGGATGGTATGTCGTCGTGGTGGGCCGCCATTCACGGCTATAATCATCCGCGCCTCAACGCGGCCATGAAAAACCAGATTGACGCGATGTCGCACGTGATGTTCGGCGGCATCACCCATCCCGCCGCGATAGCCCTGTGCCGCAAGCTGGTGGCGATGACCCCGGAGCGCCTGGAGTGCGTGTTTCTTGCCGACTCCGGTTCGGTGGCGGTGGAAGTGGCGATGAAGATGGCGTTGCAGTACTGGCACGCCCGCGGCGAGCCGCGCCAGCGCTTTCTGACCTTCCGCCACGGCTACCACGGCGACACCTTCGGGGCGATGTCGGTGTGCGATCCGGATAACTCGATGCACAGTCTCTGGAAGGGGTATCTGCCGGAAAACCTGTTCGCGCCCGCGCCGCAGAGCCGTTTTGACGGCGAGTGGGATGAGCGCGATCTCGCGCCGTTCGCCCGCCTGCTGGCCGCGCACCGCCAGGAGATAGCCGCCGTCATTCTCGAACCCGTTGTGCAGGGCGCGGGCGGCATGCGGATGTATCACCCGGAGTGGCTTAAGCGCATTCGCCGCATGTGCGACCGCGAAGGAATTTTGCTTATCGCCGATGAGATAGCGACCGGCTTTGGCCGTACCGGAAAGCTGTTCGCCTGCGAACACGCCGGGATAACCCCGGATATTCTCTGCCTCGGCAAGGCATTGACCGGCGGCACGATGACGCTTTCCGCCACCCTCACCACGCGGCATGTCGCCGACACCATCAGTAACGGCGAGGCGGGCTGCTTTATGCATGGCCCGACGTTTATGGGCAATCCGCTCGCCTGCGCGGTGGCTACCGAGAGTCTGGCGCTGCTGGAAACCGGCGAGTGGCGCTCACAGGTGGCGGCTATTGAGCGGCAGCTGCGTGACGAACTGGCCCCGTGTCGCGAACTGCCGCTGGTCGCCGATGTGCGCGTGCTGGGCGCTATCGGCGTCGTGGAAACCACCGCGCCGGTCGAGATGGCCGCGCTTCAGCGCTTTTTCGTGGAACAGGGCGTCTGGGTGCGTCCGTTTGGCCGCCTGATTTATCTGATGCCGCCCTATATCATCACGCCTGAACAGCTCACGCGTCTCACCCGCGCGGTGTGTGACGCCGTGAAAAACCCGTCGTTTTTCAGACGCTGAGCGCCCGGCAAGCCGTGAGGGATGCACTACACTTTCAGGATTTGCGATAAAACAACCAGGAGAACGCGATGAAGATTCTGATGGTACTGACCTCCCACGACAAACTGGGCGATACCGGGAAAAAAACTGGCTTCTGGCTGGAAGAGTTTGCGGCCCCTTACTTTGTGTTTCGCGATGCGGGTATCGACGTGACGCTCGCCACGCCGCAGGGCGGCCAGCCGCCGCTCGATCCGAAAAGCGACGAGCCGGACGCGCAGACCGCCGACACCCGGCGTTTTCGCGACGATCCTGAGGCCCAGGAGGCGCTGGCGAATACCGCGCGGCTTGATGAAATTAACGCCGACGAGTACGACGCGCTGTTTTATCCGGGCGGCCACGGCCCGCTATGGGATCTGGCCGATCACCCGGTTTCCATCGCGCTTATCGAACACTACTGGGGCAGCGGCAAGCCGGTCGCGACAGTGTGTCACGCGCCGGGCGTGCTGCGTCATGTGAAAAAGCCTGACGGCAGCCCGCTGGTGGAAGGCAAACGCGTCACCGGCTTTACCAACAGCGAAGAAGACGCGGTCGGGCTGACCAACGTCGTGCCGTTCCTGGTGGAAGATGCGCTGAGAGAGGCTGGCGGCCAGTTTGAACGTACCGATGACTGGGGCGTGCACGTGGTTGTCGACGGGCATCTGGTGACCGGCCAGAACCCGGCGTCTTCCGCCGCCACCGCCGAAGCGCTGTTAAAATTGCTCCATCTGTAAGCGGGGAGGCGGCATGAAGTTAATCAGTGTGAATTTTAACGACGGGGACAAGCTCCCCGCGCGTCACGTGTTTAACGGCATGGGCTATGAGGGCGATAATATTTCGCCCCATCTCACCTGGGATGAGGTGCCGCCGGGCACCAAAAGCTTTGTCGTGACCTGTTACGATCCAGACGCCCCGACCGGCTCCGGCTGGTGGCACTGGATAGTGGCGAATCTGCCCGCGGATACCCGCGTACTGCCGCAGGGCGCGGGCTCCGGCCAGGCTGACCTGCCGGACGGCGCGATTCAGACGCGCACCGATTTCGGCACCGCCGGTTATGGCGGCGCGGCGCCGCCAAAAGGCGAAACGCACCGTTATATATTCACGGTGCATGCGCTGGATGTGGATCATATTGACGTTGATGAAAACGCCAGCGGCGCGCTGGTCGGTTTCAATGTTCACTTTCACCGGCTCGCCAGCGCCTCGCTGACCGCGCATTACATCTGAATCATTTTGAAGCCGGTTATCACAATCGGCTTCCCGTTTCGCTCAACTTAGTATAAAAAAGCAGGCTCTGTGCGTTCCCCCATTTTAAACAGGCTTAGCAAGGAGCAACCCTTGAACAAATTTTCGGTTTCCCGTCTGGCGCTGGCGTTCGCTTTTGGCGTGACACTGACTGCATGCAGCTCAACGCCACCGGACCAACGTCCTTCTGAACAACGCGCGCCGGGTACGTCGGCTCGCCCGGTGCTGTCTGCGGATGAAGCGAAAAATTTCGTCCCGGCCCGCTATTTCGCCAATACCGATCCGAATGCCGCGCCGTGGTCGCCCTCCCCGATTCGCCTGCCTGAAAAAGCGGACTTTGTGGTCGGCCAGGCGGGCGAACAGGGCGTGACCCATACCAGCATTCAGGCGGCGGTTGACGCAGCCATTGCCCGTCACGCCTCAGCGCGCCAGTACATCGCGATCCTTCCGGGCACCTACGAAGGCACCGTTTACGTGCCTGCGGCGCCGGGCAGCGTCACGCTTTACGGCACCGGCGAAAAACCGCTTGATGTGAAAATCAGCGCCGCGCTGGACAGCGAAATGGATGCCAACACCTGGCGTCGTACCGTGAACCCGTCCGGTAAATATATGCCCGGCAAACCGGCCTGGTATATGTTCGACAACTGCCAGAACCACCGCAACGGCAGCGTCGGCCTGATGTGCTCCGCCGTGTTCTGGTCGCAGAATAATGGTCTGCAACTGCAGAACCTGACCATCGAAAACAGCCTTGGCGACGCCGCGGGCGAAGGCCAGCATCAGGCTGTCGCGCTGCGCACCGATGGCGACCGCGTGCAGATCAACAAAGTGAATATCCTGGGCCGCCAGAATCCGTTCCTGGTGACCAACAGCGATATCCGCAACCGCTTCACGCCGGATCGCCTGACCCGCACGCAGGTGACGAACAGCTATGTGGAAGGCGATGTGGATCTGGTCGCGGGCCGCGGCGCGGTGGTGTTTGATAACACCGACTTCCGCGTGGTGAATACCCGTACGCAGAAAGAAGGCTATGTCTTCGCACCGGCGACCATGCCGAATTTCTATTTCGGCTTCCTCGCCGTGAACAGCCGCTTTGTGGCCGCCGGTGAAGGCGTGGCGCAACTGGGCCGCGCATGGGATATGGACGCGAGCGCCAACGGCTATACGCCAGGCCAGACGCCAAACGGCCAGGTCGTTATCCGCGACAGCGTGATTGACGCCGGTTTCAACACCGCGCAGCCGTGGGGCCCGGCGCTGGGCTCACAGCGTCCGTTCACCGGTAACACCGGCGCGCAGGACGACAAAGGCAATATCCAGCGCGATCTGAACGATGCGAACGCCAACCGTCTGTGGGAATACAACAACCGCGGGCTGGGCAGCAAAGTGGTTGCCGAACCGAAAAAGTAATCGCACCGCATCTGTTGGGCGTCAGAAAAAAGGGGGAGAAATCCCCCTTTTTCTATGCTTTTTTGATGCAGAGTAACGTCTCACTGCACTCAATGCGTCCTATGACGCCGTTGAGAACAACAGACGTGCAACGCGGTTAACCACCCGCTATAAAAAACCCCGCCGCGGCGGGGTTTTTTACTATTACGCCTCGAAGGCGTTAATCACGACCCACATCGGCCCCTGGCCTACCGCGTAACGGCCTTTTTCCGCCAGCAGCCCCTGCACGCCTTCAATGCCGTAAACCGCAATGTGATGCGATTTCTGGCCCGCGGCAATCAGATACTGACCGTTGTTGTCGATGTTGAAGCCGCGCGGCTGGGTTTCGGTGGGCTGGTGCCCCTGCACGGCCAGGACGCTGCCATCTTCGGAGACGGTAAAGACCGTTAGCACGCTGGCGGTACGATCGCACGCGTAGAGATGACGGCCATCCGGCGTAATGTGGATATCCGCCGCCCAGCGGGTATCGGAGAAATCGGCAGGCATCATATCCAGCGTCTGCACGCATTCGATGTTGCCGTGAGCATCGCTCAGCGCCCAGACATCCACCGAGCTGTTCAGCTCATTCACGCAGTAAGCGAACGGCTTGCTGGGGTGGAAGACCATATGGCGCGGCCCGGCGCCCGCGACGGTCGTCACTTCCGCTGGCGTTTGCGGCTCAAGCTTGCCGTCGTCGGTTAAAGTAAACAGGCAGATGCGATCCTGCTTCAGCGCTGGCACCCACAGCGTGCGGTTATCCGGAGAGATATTCGCGGAGTGGCAGCCTTCCAGCCCTTCCACCACGGTGACGGTCTCGCCCGGCAGGCCGTCGTTCAGACGCACCACGCTTACGCTGCCCGCATTGTAGGAGCCGCTGAACAGGAAACGGCCGGTATGATCGGTCGAAATGTGCGTCGGACTGCCCGGCAGCGGCGCTTCGCCCGCTTCGCTGAGCGTGCCGTCATGCGCGGCGATGCGATACGCGATAACGCGGAATTCCGGACGCACGCCGACGTACAGGAAACGCTTGTCAGGGCTGATGACCATCGGCTGGACCTGCCCTGGCGCATCCACCACCTGCAACAGCGTCAGCGTGCCCTGCGGCTCCAGACGCCAGACGTGGATCTGCTGGCTCTCCGGGCTTGCGGTATAAACGGTTTGTTTCATGAATACTCCTTGCTTCACTGAGCTTGAAAGACTGTTTCAAGGGTAGCGTGTTTTATCTTCCTGTGCCGACGCAAGCCTTGCGGGTTTCGCGCGGCGCCTGTCGCGGTGTACCATCAACCGGATATTCTGACTGACGACTCTGGAAACCCGCATGACTTTTCGCGTAATCGCTCTCGACTTAGACGGCACGCTGTTAACCGCTCAAAAAACCATCCTCCCGGCATCCCTCGACGCGCTGGCGCGGGCGAAAGCGGCCGGGCTGAAACCGGTGATCGTCACCGGGCGCCACCATAATGCCATCCATCCTTTTTATCAGGCACTGGCGCTCGATACACCTGCCATTTGTTGTAATGGCACCTATTTGTATGATTATCAAGCGGAAAAGGTGATTACCGCCGATCCGATGAGCCCGCAACAGGCTGAAGGACTGCTGGAATTATTGAGCGACGCCGGTATTCCGGCCCTGATGTATATGGATGACGCGATGCTGTATGAACAGACCTGCGGCCATATCGAGCGCACCCGGAACTGGGCGCTGCGCCTGCCCGAAGCCCAGCGCCCGGTTTTTCGTCAGGTCGATTCGCTGCGCGAGGCGGCACGCTCGGTGGATAATATCTGGAAATTCGCGCTGACCGGGGAAGACATTCCGCGTCTGCAAAGCCTCGCGCTGACCATTGAGCGCGAGCTGGGCCTCGCCTGCGAATGGTCATGGCACGATCAGGTCGATGTGGCAGCACCTGGCAACAGCAAGGGCAAACGACTCGCGCAGTGGGTGGAATCGCAGGGATTATCGATGGAGCAGGTCGTGGCGTTTGGGGATAACCATAACGACATCTCCATGCTGGAGCGCGCCGGGCTTGGCATCGCCATGGGCAACGCTGATGATGTCGTGAAATCGCACGCCGACAAAGTGATAGGCCCCAATACCGAGGCCAGCATTGCCGACGCGCTGCGTCAGTGGGTGCTTTAAGTCGTTATCGACACGCTTTTTATCTGGGCATAGAGCCACAGACCGGGCTTGATGGCCAGCTCGTCGCGCGCCCACGGGCTGATGCGCGCCCAGAGGGTGCGCGAGCCCACCTCCAGTTGCACTTCCACCTGCCCGTTGTCGTCGTAACACTGCGCGACGCGGGCGCGCAGAATGTTACGGATGCTGCTTTGCAGCGGCGGCTGTAGCACCAGCGACACGTCAGACGCCTGAATGCGAATGCGCAGCGCCGTCTGAAGCGGCTTTTCGATACGGTTGACCCACAGGTGTTGATCGCCGAGCGCCAGCGCCGTCATCGCGTAATGCGGATGATGCTCCAGCACCGTGACTTTCAGCACGCTGCTCTGCTGCTCGGGCGGCAGCCACGGGTGCATCACGCTACTGCCCCAGATATCTTCCAGGCTGCCGAACGCTTTCACCTCGCCCTGCTCCAGCACTAACACTTTATCGGCCAGATGCAGGATCTCCTCCAGCGAATGGCTGACGTAAAGCATCGGGATATTGATTTCGCGCGCCAGCCGTTGCAGGTACGGCAGCAGTTCGCGCTTGCGCGGCACGTCGAGCGAGGCGAGCGGCTCGTCGAGCAGCAGCAGCTCCGGCGCCGTCAGCAGCGCGCGACCAATCGCCACGCGCTGTTTTTCACCGCCCGACAGCGTGCCCGGCAAACGGTCCAGCAGCGGCTCGATGCCGAGCAGCGTCACCAGTTTATCAAACTGCGCCGCCATCTCTTTGGCCATGCCATATTTCAGGTTGCCGCGCACTTTGTAGTGAGGAAAGAGGCGCGCATCCTGGAAGACATAGCCGATGCGGCGCTTTTCCGGCGGCAGGAAGGTGTCGGTTTCGGTGTCGCTCAGCACGCGATCGTTTAACGCAATGCGCCCGTGCTGCGGGCGGGTCAGCCCGCTAATGGCGTTAATCAGCGAGGTTTTGCCCGCGCCCGACACGCCAAACACGGCGGTGATGCCGCTCCCCGGCAGAGTTTCGTTGACCGTCAGGCGATGCTTGCCGAGTACCTGGGTGAAATTCAGCTCCAGCATCAGGACGCTCCCAGACGGCGGCGGCTCTGGCGCGCCAGCCATTCAGAAAACATCAGCGAGCAGAGCGCCAGCACAATGGCGATAACGCACAGGCGCGCAGCGGCGCTCTCGCCGTCCGGCGTCTGGATAAGCGTATACATCGCCGACGGCAGCGTGCGGGTTTCGCCCGGAATATTGGAGACAAACGTGATGGTGGCGCCGAACTCGCCAAGCGAGCGGGCAAAGGCCAGCACGGTGCCGACGATAATGCCCGGCAGCGTCAGCGGCAGCGTGATAGTGAAAAAGACGCGCCAGCGGCTGGCGCCGAGCGTCCGGGCCGCCGCCTCAAGACGAATATCAACCGCCTCCAGCGCCAGGCGAATGGCGCGCACCATCAACGGAAACGCCATTACCGCCGAGGCGAGCACCGCCCCGCGCCAGCTAAAAGCGAGCGTGATGCCAAAGAGATCGTAGAGCCATTCGCCTATCAGCCCCCGGCGGCCAAATACCACCAGCAGCAGATAACCGACCACCACGGGCGGCAGCACCAGCGGCAGATGAATCAAGCCGTCCAGCAGCATTTTGCCCGGGAAGGTGCAGCGCACCAGCACCCAGGCGAGAAGGACCCCGAAGGGCAAACTGATAAGTACCGCAAGTGTAGAGACTTTAAGGCTAAGCAGTACCGCTTGCCATTCGGGTTCCGTCAACATCATTGGCTGGTTGTAAATCCGTATCGTTTAAACACTGCGGCAGCTTCCGGGCCCTGCAGATAGCGGTAAAACGCGCTGACCGTCGGGTTGTTATGCCCGTCGATGATCGCCAGCGGATATTCCACTTTCTGATGGGAATCCTCCGGGAAGGTGCCAACCACTTTTACGCCATGGCTCGCCACGGCGTCAGAACCATAAACGATGCCCAGCGGGGCTTCGTCGCGCTCTACCAGCGCCAGCGCGCCGCGGACATCTTCCGCCGGTGCGAGCTGTGAGGAGAGCGTCTCCCACGCGCCGAGTTTTTGCAATGCCCCTTTCGCGTAAATCCCCGCAGGCACATGGGCCGGGTCGCCCACCGCCAGACGGCCGCCTTTCAGCAGGCTTTTCCAGTCGGTGCTGCGGTTAATGACAATATCGCCCTGCGCGCTTTTGGCAGGCGCCACCACCACCAGGCTGTTGCCGAGCAGCGTTTTCCGGCTTGACGCATCGATCGCCTTTTTATCGGCGGCGTAATCCATCCACTTCTGGTCGGCGGAGATAAAAATATCCGCCGGCGCCCCGGCTTCAATCTGCCGCGCCAGCGTCGAAGAGGACGCGAACGACGACACCACTTTCACCGTATTTCCTTTGGCATAATCTTTGGCGATATCCTGCATCGCGTTAGTCAGCGACGCGGCGGCAAACACCGTCACCGTATTGTCCTGCGCAAGCGCGGCACCGACAGCGCCCGCGCTCAAAGTGACGCCCAGCGCCAGTTTTACCCATAATGTTGCCATGACAGACTCCTTACCGTTTCGTTATATATAAGACAATATAACGCTGCGGGCAGGGTTTTCCCAGCAATTCTCTATCGGCAAAAAAAGCGGCGGCTTGAGGGTACATAAAGGAAAACGCCCGGCAAAGCCGGGCGCGGGGGGAATTAACGGTGCTGTTTAGACTGGTCTTTATGACCGATGCCGGAGAAGATATTGAAGACCTCGCCGAGGCCCCAGATTAACCCCAGGATCACGGCCATTACTACCGGCACCATAATCACGGCAAATGCCAGACTTTTCAACAACTCGAACATGGTTGCCTCCTGAAAACAGTAAACCGCTATTCTAGCGGCATCCGCACGAAACATCCTGCCCTTTTGTGCCATTTGCGCCAACCCGCCGCTTTCCTTCACAATAGCCTTTTGCTCCGCAGGAGGCCACCATGCAGGCCGATATTCTCCTTACGCTTAAACTGCACGACAAAATTTTTGCCGACCCGCGGCGCATCAACCTGCTAAAACAGGTAGCGCTGACTGGCTCGATCAGCCAGGGCGCGAAACTCGCGGGCATCAGCTATAAAAGCGCGTGGGACGCCATTAACGAAATGAACCAGCTCGGCGATAAACTGCTGGTAGAACGCGCCACCGGCGGCAAAGGCGGCGGCGGCGCGCAGGTGACGCCGTACGGCGAGCGGCTTATCGCGCTCTATGATCTGCTGGGACAAATCCAGCAAAAGGCGTTTGACGCGCTCTCGGACGACGCGCTGCCGCTCGACAGCCTGCTGGCCGCCATCGCCCGCTTCTCGCTGCAAACCAGCGCCCGCAATCAGTGGTTCGGCGAAGTCGTCAGCCGCGACGCCTGTCCGGTACAGGAGACTATCGAAATCGCGCTTGCCGGGAGCGGCACGCGAATCAACGCGGCGGTCACCAACCAGAGCGCCGAACGGCTGGCGCTTTCGCCGGGCAAAGAGGTGCTGGCGCTCGTCAAAGCGCCGTGGGTGCATCTGACCCGCGATCCGCAGGAAGCCGCTCACGCCGATAATCAGCTCGCCGGCACCATTAGTTATATCGCCCGGACCCCGCAGCATTGCGAAATTCTCCTCACGCTGCATGACGGCCAGACGCTTTGCGCCACGCTGACGCCGGAGGCGGCGCAGGCATTAAACCCACAAGAAGGCCTGGCGGTGACCGCCTGGTTTAACGCCGACAGCGTGATCCTGGCGACGCTCTGTTAACGCGTGGTCGTTGACATCGCGCCGTGAAAAACGTATCCCTGTGGTTTTGTGCTGCAGAAAATGGGATACGAGATGACAACGTTGCAAATTATGCAAGGCACGTTTCGCATTGGCGATACGCGCGCGCTTCATATTGAGAACCTGGCTGTCCGTGCGGGCGAGAGCTGGGCGTTTGTCGGCGCTAACGGCAGCGGCAAATCGTCCCTCGCCCGGGCGCTGGCGGGCGAGCTACCCCCAGAGAAAGGCGAGCGCGCCAGTCAGTTCTCCCGCATCGCTCTGCTCTCGTTTGAACAGTTGCAAAAGCTGGTCAGCGCCGAGTGGCAGCGCAATAACACCGATATGCTGAGCCCGGACGAAGATGATACCGGGCGCACCACCGCGCAGATTATTCAGGATGAGGTGCACGATCCGGCGCGTTGCGCGGCGCTGGCGGCGCAATTCGGCATCGATGCGCTGCTGGAGCGGCGCTTTAAATATCTCTCCACCGGCGAAACCCGCAAAACGCTGCTCTGCCAGGCGCTGATGTCACAGCCCGATTTACTGATCCTCGACGAGCCGTTTGACGGCCTCGACGTCGCCTCGCGCGAGCAACTCGCGCGGCTGCTTGGCGAGCTGAGCGCGCAGGGCCTGACGCTGGTCTTGATCCTGAACCGCTTTGATGAAATCCCTGATTTTGTGCAGCACGCGGGCGTGGTCGCCGACTGCGCGCTGGTCGAGACGGGCGATAAAGCCACGCTCCTGAACCAGGCGCTGGTGGCGCAACTGGCCCACAGCGAGAAACTGTCGGGCGTGCGGCTGCCGGAGGCGGACGAGCCCGCGGCGCGCCATACGCTCAGTGCCACCGAGCCGCGCATCGTGCTGCGCAACGGGGTGGTCTCGTATAACGATCGCCCCATCCTGAACGATCTGAGCTGGACGGTACGCCCCGGCGAGCACTGGCAAATCGTCGGCCCCAACGGCGCGGGGAAATCGACGCTGTTAAGCCTGGTGACGGGCGATCATCCCCAGGGCTACAGCAATGACCTGACGCTTTTCGGGCGTCGTCGCGGCAGCGGCGAAACCATCTGGGATATCAAAAAACATATCGGTTACGTGAGCAGCAGTTTGCATCTTGATTACCGCGTCAGCGCCTCGGTGCGCAGCGTGATTCTTTCCGGTTATTTCGATTCCATCGGGATTTATCAGGCGGTGTCGGACCGCCAGCAGCAGTTGACGCGCGAGTGGCTCGATATTCTCGGCATGGACGACGCCACCGCCGACGCGCCGTTTCAGAGCCTTTCCTGGGGCCAGCAGCGACTGGCGCTGATTGTGCGGGCGCTGGTGAAACACCCGACGCTGCTGATCCTTGATGAGCCGTTGCAGGGGCTCGACCCGCTGAACCGCCAGCTGGTGCGCCGCTTTGTGGATGTGTTGATTAGCGAAGGCGAAACGCAACTGCTGTTTGTCTCGCACCACGCTGAAGACGCGCCGCAGTGCATGACCCACCGTTTAACCTTCATACCTGACGGCGACAGCTACCGATATCAGTTCGATACGCTGCGTTAACACGCAGCGCAGCGCAGCGACGCGGGCCGGGCGCTTCCCTGCCCGCCCCCTTTTCACTTTCAGATTAGCTGCAAATGCGCGCGTCGCGTTTTGTTTTACAATGGCTTAGCGTTGTCAGCCAGGTGAGTGAAAATCAGTGTAAACGATTCCACTAATTTATCCCATGTCACACTTTTGGGCTCTCTGTTATGCTATGGTTAATACATACCATAAGCGTAATGGAGCCAAATATGCGAGTTCTGGTAACGGGTGGTAGCGGTTACATCGGAAGTCATACCTGTGTACAGCTGCTGCAAAATAATCATGATGTGGTCATCCTTGATAATCTGTGCAACAGCAAGCGCAGCGTGCTGCCGGTGATTGAGCGTCTGGGCGGTAAAGCCGCGACGTTTATCGATGGCGACATCCGCGATGAAGCGCTGCTGCGCGAGATCTTCCACGACTATTCCATTGACACGGTAATCCATTTCGCCGGTCTGAAAGCGGTCGGCGAATCCGTCGCGAAACCGCTGGAATATTACGACAATAACGTGAACGGTACGCTGCGCCTGATCTCCGCCATGCGCGCCGCGGGCGTCACCAACTTTATCTTCAGCTCCTCCGCCACCGTCTATGGCGACCAGCCGAAAATCCCTTATGTCGAAAGCTTCCCGACCGGCACGCCGCAAAGCCCGTATGGCAAAAGCAAGCTGATGGTCGAACAGATCCTGACCGACCTGCAAAAGGCCTGTCCGGAGTGGAGCATCGCGCTGCTGCGTTATTTCAACCCGGTTGGCGCGCATCCGTCGGGCGATATGGGCGAAGATCCGCAGGGCATCCCGAACAACCTGATGCCGTATATCGCGCAGGTGGCGGTGGGCCGTCGCGAATCGCTGGCGGTCTTCGGCAATGATTACCCGACCAAAGACGGCACCGGCGTGCGTGACTATATCCACGTAATGGACCTCGCCGACGGTCATGTGGCCGCGATGCAACAGCTGGCCGAGAAGCCGGGCGTGCATATCTATAACCTCGGCGCGGGCGTCGGCAGCAGCGTGCTGGATGTCGTGAACGCCTTCAGCCAGGCCTGCGGCAAACCTATCAATTATCACTTTGCGCCGCGCCGTGATGGCGACCTGCCCGCATACTGGGCGGACGCCACCAAAGCAGACCAGGATTTGAACTGGCGCGTGACGCGTTCATTACAGGAAATGGCGGACGACACCTGGCGCTGGCAGTCACGTCATCCCCAAGGTTATCCCGATTAAAGGAAGTCAGATGGAACAGTTTAACCCCGTGGATCATCCGCACCGTCGTTATAACCCGCTGACCGGACAATGGATTTTGGTTTCGCCGCATCGCGCCAAGCGCCCCTGGCAGGGGGCGCAGGAAACGCCTGCGAAACAGACGCTGCCGCAGCACGATCCCGATTGTTTTCTCTGCCCCGGCAACACCCGTGTGACCGGGGATAAAAACCCGCAGTACACCGGCACCTATGTTTTCACCAACGATTTCGCCGCGCTGATGACTGACACGCCGGACGCGCCGCAAAGCGCCGATCCGCTGATGCGCCTTGAGAGCGCCCGCGGCACCAGCCGCGTGATTTGCTTCTCGCCGGATCACAGCAAAACGCTGCCGGAGCTGACGCTGCCCGCGCTGGAAGAGGTGGTGACGACATGGCAGACGCAAACGGCTGAGCTTGGGAAAACCTACCCGTGGGTGCAGGTGTTTGAAAATAAAGGCGCGGCGATGGGCTGCTCCAATCCGCATCCGCATGGCCAGATTTGGGCCAACAGCTTCCTGCCGAATGAAGCCGAACGTGAAGACAGGCTTCAGCGTGAGTATTTCGACCAGCAGGGCTCGCCGATGCTGGTGGATTACGTCCAGCGTGAGCTGGCCGACGGCAGCCGCACGGTGGTGGAAACCGAGCACTGGCTGGCGGTGGTGCCGTACTGGGCGGCGTGGCCGTTTGAAACGCTGCTGCTGCCGAAGACGCACATTTTGCGCATGACCGATCTGACTGACGCGCAGCGCAGCTGCCTTGCGCTGGCGCTGAAAAAACTCACCAGCCGTTACGACAACCTGTTCCAGACCTCGTTCCCCTACTCGATGGGCTGGCACGGCGCGCCGTTCAATGGCGAAGAGAACACGCACTGGCAGTTACATGCCCACTTCTACCCGCCGCTGCTGCGCAGCGCCACGGTACGTAAATTTATGGTGGGGTATGAAATGCTGGCGGAAACCCAGCGTGATTTAACCGCCGAACAGGCGGCAGAGCGCCTGCGCGCCGTCAGCGACGTCCATTTTCGCGAATCCGGAGAATAACAATGAGCCTGAAAGAAAAGACACATGCCCTGTTTGCCGAAAAGTTCGGCTACCCTGCCACCACCCATATTCAGGCGCCGGGCCGCGTTAACCTTATTGGCGAGCACACCGACTATAACGACGGTTTCGTGCTGCCGTGCGCTATCGATTACCAGACGGTGATTAGCTGCGCGAAGCGCGACGACCGCCGCGTACGCGTGATTGCCGCCGATTACGATAACGAAACCGATGAGTTCTCACTCGATGAGCCGATTCTGACGCACGACAGCCAGCAGTGGTCCAACTATGTGCGCGGCGTGGTGAAACATCTGCAACAGCGCGATCCCGGCTTCGGCGGCGCCGATCTGGTAATTAGCGGCAACGTGCCGCAGGGCGCGGGCTTAAGCTCCTCCGCATCGCTGGAAGTGGCGGTCGGCACCGTGTTCCGCCACCTTTATCACCTGTCGCTCGACGGCGCGCAGATTGCCCTGAACGGCCAGGAAGCGGAAAACCAGTTCGTCGGCTGCAACTGCGGCATCATGGATCAGTTGATTTCCGCGCTGGGCAAAAAAGACCATGCGCTGCTCATCGATTGTCGCAGCCTTGGCACCAAAGCCGTGCCGATGCCGCAGGGCGTCGCGGTCGTTATCATCAACAGCAATTTTAAACGCACCCTGGTCGGCAGCGAGTACAACACCCGCCGCGAACAGTGCGAAACCGGCGCGCGTTTCTTCACGCAAAAAGCGCTGCGCGATGTGAGTCTGGATCAGTTTAACGCCGTGGCGCATGAGCTTGACCCGATCGTGGCTAAACGGGTGCGCCATGTCCTGACGGAAAACGCCCGCACCGTAGAAGCGGCTGACGCGCTGGCGAAAGGCGATCTGACGCGGATGGGCGAGCTGATGGCGCAATCCCACGCCTCGATGCGCGACGACTTTGAAATTACCGTTCCGCAGATCGATACTCTGGTGGAGATTGTAAAATCGGTTATCGGTGACAAAGGCGGCGTGCGCATGACGGGCGGCGGCTTCGGCGGCTGCGTCGTGGCGCTGGTGCCGGAAGCTATCGTGCCGGAGGTGCAGGCTGCCGTAGAAGCGCAGTACGAAGCGCGCACCGGTATTAAAGAAACGTTTTACGTGTGCAAACCTTCAGAAGGAGCAGGTCTGTGCTAAAAGAGACGCCACAACTGGCCCCGGATGGCCAGCCGTATCGTATCTCCACCCTGCGCAACGCCGCAGGGATGGTCGTTACCGTCATGGACTGGGGCGCGACGCTACTGTCGGCCCGTGTTCCGATGAAAGACGCCAGCGTGCGCGAAACGCTGCTGGGCTGTCCGAGCCCGGAAGTCTGGCTTGAGCAGACCGCGTTTCTCGGCGCGTCGGTGGGCCGTTACGCCAACCGCATCGCGCAGTCGCGCTTTACGCTGGATGGCGAGACGTATTCACTGACGCCAAGCCAGGGCGAAAACCAGCTGCATGGCGGCCCGGAAGGGTTCGACAAACGCCGCTGGCGCATTGTGCGCCAGAACGGGCAGGAAGTGCTTTATACGCTGGATTCGCAGGACGGCGATCAGGGTTACCCTGGCGAGCTGCGCGCCACCGCGCATTTCCGTCTGACCGACGATAACCGCATCAGCATTGAATACCGCGCCCGCGTGGACAAGCCCTGCCCGGTTAACCTGACGAACCACGCCTATTTCAACCTGGACGGCGAGCAGAACGACGTGCGCGGCCACCGCCTGCAGCTTTTCGCAGAGCGCTATCTGCCGGTGGATGCGCAGGGCATTCCGCGTGAAGGGCTGGCGGACGTCGCGGGAACCGGTTTTGATTTCCGCGAGCCGAAAAAAATCGCCCAGGATTTCCTGAAAGACGAAGGCCAGCAGCGCGTGAAAGGCTACGATCACGCCTGGTTGCTGGACGCGAAAGGCGATCTGGCGCAGCCTGCGGCGCATGTCTGGTCGAGCGATGAAAAGCTCAAAATGACGGTCTATACCACCGCGCCTGCGTTGCAGTTCTACTCAGGCAACTATCTGGAAGGTACACCCGCCCGCGAACAGGGCACTTACAGCGCCTGGCAAGGGCTGGCGCTGGAGAGCGAATTCCTGCCGGACAGCCCCAACCACCCGGAATGGCCGCAGCCGGACTGCATTCTGCGCCCGGACCAGGAATACCAGAGCATTACGCAGTATCACTTTATTCCTCAGTAACTTTTCAGCCCTCTTTGCGAAGAGGGCTTTTTTTCGCCGTTTTGCTTTAATTACCGCCAGTTACTGACAAAAACATCACCGCCGGTTCACATGCGCCTTACACTACACCGCTATTTTCGCTATGTTAAAGGTTTACGTTGCCGCTAACTCCAACGCGGCAATATAATGATAACTGTTATCATTCAATCAGGCTTATGAAGGAGTAATACTATGGCTGTTACTAAGCTGGTTCTGGTTCGTCACGGCGAAAGCCAGTGGAACAACGAAAACCGCTTTACCGGTTGGTACGACGTTGACCTGTCTGAAAAAGGCGTCAGCGAAGCGAAAGCCGCAGGCAAGCTGCTGAAAGACGAAGGCTACAGCTTTGATTTTGCTTATACCTCCGTGCTGAAACGTGCCATCCACACGCTGTGGAACATCCTGGACGGGCTGGATCAGGCCTGGCTGCCGGTTGAAAAATCCTGGAAACTGAACGAGCGTCACTACGGCGCCCTGCAGGGTCTGAACAAAGCTGAAACCGCTGAAAAATACGGTGACGAGCAGGTAAAACAATGGCGTCGCGGCTTCGCGGTGACCCCGCCGGCGCTGACCAAAGATGACGAGCGTTTCCCGGGCCACGATCCGCGTTACGCGAAACTGAGCGAGCAGGAGCTGCCGCTGACCGAGAGCCTGGCGCTGACCATCGATCGCGTTATCCCTTACTGGAATGAAACCATTCTGCCGCGCCTGAAAAGCGGTGAGCGCGTGATTATCGCCGCCCACGGCAACTCCCTGCGCGCGCTGGTGAAATACCTGGATAACATGAGCGAAGAAGAGATCCTTGAGCTGAACATCCCGACCGGCGTACCGCTGGTGTATGAGTTCGACGAAAACTTCAAGCCGATTAAACACTACTATCTGGGCAACGCTGACGAGATCGCAGCGAAAGCGGCCGCTGTCGCGAACCAGGGTAAAGCGAAGTAATTCGCAACCGTAAGAAGCGCAAAAGGCGTGGTGAAAACCACGCCTTTTTTATTGGGCGGATGCGCTGGGTAGATATGGCGGGTGCGCTTCGCTTACCCGCCCTACCATAAGGGTACAAGAGGTATGTAGAGTGGGTAAGCATTAGCGCACCCACCACAGGGAGCGTTTAACCGCGACGCGTGGAACGGCAGGTGCGCTTCGCTTACCCGCCCTACTATAACGGTACAAGAGGTATGTAGGGTGGGTAAGCGTTAGCGAACCCACCACAGGGAGCGTTTAACCGCGACGCGTGGAACGGCGGCTGCGCTTCGCTTACCCGCCCTACCATAAGGGTACGAGAAGTATGTAGGGTGGGTAAGCGTTAGCGCACCCACCACAGGGAGCGTTTAACCGCGACGCGTGGAACGGCGGGTGCGCTTCGCTTACCCGCCCTACCATAAGAGTACGAGAAATATGTAGGGTGGGTAAGCGTCAGCGCACCCACCACAGGGAGCGTTTAACCGCAACGCGTGGAACGGCGGGTGCGCTTCGCTTACCCGCCCTACTATAA
>NZ_CAWPHW010000063.1:0-221 GCF_963888145.1 Cronobacter sp. EKM101R
CTGATATTCTCGCCAGAGACCTGGCAGAAAATGCTGCGTACGGAAAAAAGTAACTACAGTCCGAAAGAGACCTATTATTTTCAGTATATGGTTATCGGGCTTGCGCCGGAAGGGAAAGTGCGGGTGTGGCTGAATAATAATGGGCGTCCCAATCTTGAGCAAACGAAGACGGAGATAAAAACCCTTTCAGGAAAAGATCTTGATATGTGCAAGGGGCAAAC
>NZ_CAWPHW010000064.1:0-217 GCF_963888145.1 Cronobacter sp. EKM101R
CAGGTCATGTTAAAGGGCGTAAGGGCCGTACCGTCATAGTGCGGCGTAATGCTGACACTGTTCCCTCCCGGAAAATCCAAAATCAGCTCATGCCACTCATTATCAAACGGCCCCAGGTCACAGATTTTCTGTAAGGAACTGGTATGCCTGGACAGAATGATATTCCGGTTACTGTCAGTGGTCACGGTACAGGACACAACGAACGGAGCCGCCCCTG
>NZ_CAWPHW010000065.1:0-216 GCF_963888145.1 Cronobacter sp. EKM101R
TAAAGAATCAGAGCAGGAAGGAAGTGTTGGAATATTATCTTTTTGATGCCGCTTAAGTTATTGAAAATAATGCAAGGTATGAAAGGTTGTTTTTTGTGCCATTGATTTAAATCCTTGATTTTTATTTGTTTTTCTTCGATCTTGAAAACCGGCGACCCGAAAGGGTTCCAGAGTTCGAATCTCTGCGCTTCCGCCAACCAATTTAAGGGGATGCCG
>NZ_CAWPHW010000066.1:0-214 GCF_963888145.1 Cronobacter sp. EKM101R
GGATATCTCCGGTAAGCTGACCAGCACCGGGAACAGCGCCGTCAGCGGTAACGCCACCGGCAGCGGCACCGGCGTGAATCTCTGGGGCACCGGCGTGCTGAACAACACCACCGTCAGCGGCAGCGGCGTGGACGGTGCCGGCGTGAGCCTCAGCGGCAACATCACTGACGGTAATATCAGCGGCAGCGCCACCGGCAGCGGCACGGGCGTGAAC
>NZ_CAWPHW010000067.1:0-205 GCF_963888145.1 Cronobacter sp. EKM101R
TTTCATTTTTTCATGTAAAGCGGTGTAGTCTGCGGTTTCAGAATTACGTAATTCTACGCGAACAGAAAACATAAGAAAATTTATCCTTACTGGTTGTGTGGGAACTCCAGTATACCACCTCGCCTGATGTGGCTAAAAGCAGGCACACAACATGAAGCACACTCCATTCTTTTCCGTAATGGGACTGGTGTGTTAACGCAAACGG
>NZ_CAWPHW010000068.1:0-202 GCF_963888145.1 Cronobacter sp. EKM101R
TTCATGAATTACTCAGTCACACGCAGGCCGATGCGGCCGCAATTAAGGCCGCATTCGACGATGTGAATTTTCAGGAAAAGGCAGGCGCTTTTATCCGGTATGCCGCCGAAGTTCTTGCCTTTAATCAGACCGAAATAAATATGGAGCTAAGGAGAGAATAATGGCCCTTTTCCAGCGTGCTACAAATACTCAGGCTTTCCTC
>NZ_CAWPHW010000069.1:0-202 GCF_963888145.1 Cronobacter sp. EKM101R
TCAGGCCGGGCCGGGCTGTCACAAATCGCCACTTTTCCGTATCGGGACTGAATAAAAACAGACTCCGAACCCGTGGTTATCTGCTGCCACTCATCCGTTAAGGTGATTTTTCTGGTCGCCATCGCACTTACTCACTTACTGTTCGGGAGAAATTTCCACTGGCCGCCACCCACGTCCTGCCTTCAACACCTGACTGAACCAG
>NZ_CAWPHW010000070.1:0-200 GCF_963888145.1 Cronobacter sp. EKM101R
CTGGCGGCCTATGGCCGCGACCGCCTGCACCGGGAAATCTCCCGCAGCCAGGGCGTGCTCTCGCAGGAGACCCGTTACGACTCTGTCGGCCGCGTCACGCAGCGCACGGTGCTGGATGCGCGCCGCGAACTGGTGTTCGAGCGCCGCTACCGGTGGGACCGCACCGACCAGATAGTCCAGCAGATACACACCGATGCGAC
>NZ_CAWPHW010000071.1:0-186303 GCF_963888145.1 Cronobacter sp. EKM101R
TGCCGAACTCAGAAGTGAAACGCCGTAGCGCCGATGGTAGTGTGGGGTCTCCCCATGCGAGAGTAGGGAACTGCCAGGCATCAATTAAAGAACCCCTCAGCACCGCTGAGGGGTTTTTGCTTTTATAGGTAAAAAAGCCTTGAGCGAAAGCATGGGGCTTTTTTTGTGTCTATGCCTTACTGATACGCGTTCTCCTCGTGAGTACGCCTCCAGACATTGCTCTAAAAGACACGGTCCAGAGAAAAGGGGCAGATGTCCGTCATAAACGACAAGACACCGCTGCGCCACTTCTCATTACCGCTCAGCGTTTGCTTTCGCGCTGCATAACGCCTGCATGTAAGTAATCGTCTCCCTGCAGCTATGCAGAAAGCGGATAAGCATTTCAAACGCACTGCGGGCTCAAAATAGCTTCCCCGCCACATTTCAATCTCCGCTCGCGAATATACGTCTCTTGATCCCACCAGGAGCTACGGCATATCCTGCTTTATAAAAATAAAGCCCGTAAAGCCTGTCACCAGCCTGTCGTCATACTGTCGGGTAGCTGTCAGGTCCGTGTCGTGGCGCTTTTCGCCTGCAAAGCGACATACTGTCTGCCACATTTCTCCTACAGAAGGTCACAGTTATGCACACGGAAAACCGCATCCGCGCGCTTCGCCTCGCTCGAGCCTGGTCGCAGGAACAACTGGCAGAGCTCTCCGCAGTCAGCGTGCGCACTATTCAACGTATCGAAAAAGGCGAGCCACCCTCGCTCGAAACCTTAAGCGCGCTGGCCGCTGTTTTTGAAACGCGTGTTGAGGAATTGACGGGGGCGCCGCTTCAGGCTGCAGGCCCACTGGATGACGCGGTATTAATTGCCCGCAGGCGTCTGTATGAAGAGGGTCGCTTTTATCGCAGTCTTACCACCGCGCTTGTGGTTTGTTTCGGGCTTTTCCTGCTCAACCGCTTTACTGCGCCGGAAAGCCACTGGTCATTATGGGTGGTTCTTATCTGGGGCGGGTTACTGGTCGTGAAAGGGCTGCGGTTGTTT
The DNA here is from genome assembly GCF_963888145.1 of Cronobacter sp. EKM101R. Classification (NCBI taxonomy): domain Bacteria; kingdom Pseudomonadati; phylum Pseudomonadota; class Gammaproteobacteria; order Enterobacterales; family Enterobacteriaceae; genus Cronobacter; species Cronobacter sp. EKM101R. Next base: position 1,028 of record NZ_CAWPHW010000071.1, read on the forward strand.
TTGCTGCGCGGGTGGATCGAGCAATGGCAGCAGCAGCGGCTGCAAAAGTTACTGCGTAAATAGCCGAAAAGGGGCTCCTCAGTCTGCCTGAGGAGCCGACGCGTTACGATTTTTTGCCCGGCAGGACAGTATTCATCACCTGGTGAGCGGTATCTGCAATGACTTTACCCGCCGATTTATCGCCTTTCGCCATAGAAGACATAAACCCTTTCGCCTGGGCGAAACTGATATGCGGCGGCAGCGGCGCCACTTCCGGGTCGGTTTTCACTTCAAGTACGACAGGGCGATCCGCCGCCAGCGCCTCTTGCCAGGCAGCCTGAAGGGCTTCCGGCGAGTCGACGTAAATCCCTTTCAGGCCGATCGATTCCGCAAATTGCGCATAGGGCACGTCCGGCACATCCTGCGTCGCGGCAAACCGCGGGTTGCCTTCCATGATGCGCTGCTCCCATGTCACCTGATTCAGATCCTGGTTATTGAATACGCAGACGATCAACCGCGGATCGGACCAGCGCTGCCAGTATTTCTGGATAGTAATCAGCTCCGCGAGATTATTCATCTGCATGGCTCCGTCACCCACCAGCGCCACCACCGGTTTTTCCGGGAAGGCGAATTTCGCGGCAATGGCATAAGGTACGGCGGCGCCCATACAGGCAAGACCGCCCGAGAGCGACGCCCGCTGGCCCTGTTTGACCCTGTAGTCCCGCGCAAACCAGTTAGCGCACGAGCCGGAATCAGATGTCACAATCGCGTTATCCGGCAGCAGCGGCGACATCTCCCATACCACGCGCTGCGGGTTAACCGGGGTCGCTTTCGCCATCGCGCGCTCTTCGATTTTTTCCCACCACGCTTTGACGGAAACGGCGATTTTCTCCTGCCAGCTGCGATCTTCTTTACGCTTCAGCAGCGGAAGCAGCGCCTGCAATGTGCTCACGGCATCGCCGTGCAGATTCACTTCTGTCGGGTAACGCAGGCCGAGCATAGAGGCGTCCAGATCTATCTGCACCGCCCGCGCCTGGCCTTCTTTCGGCAGGAATTCCGTCCACGGGAAGCCGGTGCCAATCATTAACAGCGTATCGCAGTCCTGCATCAGATCCCATGACGGCTCGGTGCCAAGCAGGCCGATACAGCCCGTCACAAACGGCGCGTCATCCGGCAGAACATCTTTGCCGAGCAGCGCTTTCGCCACGCCCGCGCCGAGCAGGTTCGCTGCCTGTACCACTTCTACTGCCGCTTCGCGCGCGCCTGCGCCTATCAGGATCGCCACTTTTTTGCCGTCGTTGAGAATATCCGCCGCGCGCTGAAGATCGTACTGATGAGGGATCACGTGCGGGCGTTGATAACCCGGCCCGGAATGCGTAAAGCCGTGGGCGTGCTGCGGCTCCTGCCAGGGTTCATCCTGAAGATCTTTTGGCAGGATCAGCACCGTTACGCCATTATTCGCTTTCGCGATCCGCACGCCGCGATCCACCAGATGACGCAACTGCGCGGGCGTTGCCGCCTCCTGAACGAAACTTGCCACATCGCTGAATACGCGATCGAGATTCAGCTCCTGCTGATAGGTCGCGCCCCGGGCGGTCGTTTCCGCCTGGCCTGCGATAGCGATAACCGGCATATGGTCCATCTGCGCGTCATACAGGCCGGTCAACAGATGCGTGGCGCCCGGCCCGCCGGTCGAGAGGCAAACCCCTGGCTCGCCCGTAAATTTCGCATGGGCGCAGGCCATAAACGCCGCCATCTCTTCGTGGCGCACCTGAATAAACTCAATGCCGTCGCCGGCTTTGTCGGCGCGCTGCAACGCGCCCAGCACGCCGTTAATGCCGTCGCCGGGGTAGCCGTAAATCCGGGTTACGCCCCACGCTTTCAGTCGTTCTACAAAAAAGTCGCTCGTTTTTTTGGTCATTATCATGCCTCGCGTCAGGTGAGTGCGCGCATAGATCCTGAGCTGCGCTCGAAAAGCTAACCTGTTGAAGGGTAGTCCACTTCATGGCGGTAAGCGAAAAGCGGGAGTTCTCTGAAGCCTGCTATGGTTATACGAACCGTATTAAAGGAGGCATGTTTGTGGCCATTAAACCTTTTGATTACCAGCAGGACTTCGACAGCATCGACTTTCGCGCGCACCCGGAACGGTATCAGGTGGGGCGGGGCGAGCAGGGCGTATTGCTGGTTGAGCCTTACAAAAGCGAAATCCTCCCGTACTGGCGTTATAAAGATGAAGAGAGCGCCAAAGCCTCGGCAGAGAAAATCTATCAGTTGTTCGAAGAGTATCGTGAAAAGGACGATTTTGTCGGTATGGATATGGCGCGCAAGTTCATTCAGATGGGATACACCCGGGCGCGTCGCTACGCCAATTACAAAGGCGGCAAAAAATATGACGCCGACCGTAACCTCAATCCGCGCGGTAATGACCCCACCAAAGCGGCGGCGGCAACGGTGTTTAAAGGGTGGTGGGATCGCATCCGGGCGGATGAAGACTATCTGCGACGTAAAAAAGCGCATCAGGAAAAGTGGGGCTAACGCCGCGTAAAATTCCCGCTCCCTCACGGAAATTTAGTTAACATATAATTAACATCATATTTTTATAGCCTGCGTATTGCCCCGACGTAAAAAGTCGCGAGGTTGAAAAGGAGAGAAAAATGACTGAAGTTACGGCCCGGACAGACAAACCGTCACTGACTTCCAGCGATACCCGCCGGCGCGTCTGGGCCATTGTCGGCGCCTCGTCAGGCAACCTGGTGGAATGGTTCGATTTCTATGTCTACTCTTTTTGCTCCCTCTATTTTGCGCATATCTTTTTCCCCTCCGACAACAGCACAACGCAGCTTCTGCAAACGGCAGGCATTTTCGCTGCGGGCTTTTTGATGCGCCCCATTGGCGGCTGGCTCTTTGGTTACATCGCCGATAAACACGGGCGTAAAACCTCGATGCTCATTTCCGTTTGTATGATGTGTTTCGGCTCGCTGGTGATTGCCTGCCTGCCGGGTTATGCGGTGATCGGCACCTGGGCGCCGCTGCTGCTGTTACTGGCGCGTCTGTTTCAGGGGCTGTCGGTCGGCGGAGAATATGGCACCAGCGCCACTTACATGAGCGAAGTGGCCATCGAAGGGCGCAAAGGCTTTTACGCCTCTTTCCAGTACGTCACGCTAATCGGCGGGCAATTAATGGCGCTGTTGGTGGTCGTGGTGCTGCAACAGATTTTGTCAGACGACGCTCTGCGCGCCTGGGGCTGGCGCATTCCCTTTGCGCTGGGCGCGGTGCTGGCGGTAGTGGCGCTGTGGCTGCGCCGCTCGCTGGATGAAACCTCGCAGCAGGAGACGCGCGCGCTCAAAGAAGCGGGCTCGCTGAAAGGGCTCTGGCGCAACCGTCGGGCATTCGTCATGGTGCTCGGGTTTACCGCCGCCGGTTCGCTGAGCTTCTATACGTTTACAACCTATATGCAGAAATATCTCGTCAATACGGCGGGAATGCATGCGAACACGGCGAGTATGGTGATGACCGCCGCGCTTTTTGCCTTCATGCTGCTGCAGCCTTTCTTTGGAGCGCTTTCTGACAAAATTGGCCGCCGCAATTCGATGCTCTGCTTCAGCGCGCTCGCCACGCTCTGTACCGTGCCGATCCTCATGGCACTGCAAAATGTCAGTTCGCCGCTCGCGGCATTCGGACTGGTGATGCTGGCGCTGCTGATTGTCAGCTTCTATACCTCGATAAGCGGCATTGTGAAGGCGGAGATGTTCCCGGCGCAGGTGCGCGCGCTGGGCGTCGGTCTCTCTTACGCGGTCGCCAATGCGCTCTTTGGCGGCTCGGCGGAGTATGTGGCGCTGTCGCTCAAATCGCTGGGCTCAGAAACAGCGTTTTTCTGGTACGTCTCGGCGATGGGCGCCGTCGCGTTTCTGGTCTCGCTAAAACTTCACCGCAAAGGAAAAGGCATGCGGCTTTAATGCTCCGCCATCTGCCAGACCGCGTAACCGGCGCTGGCGCCCGCCACGTCCCATGCCAGATCTTTCCAGCTCCAGCCGCTCCCCGCCGGGCGGCTGTCCCACAGCTCTTTCGTCGCACCGAGCGACACCGAGAACATCAGCCCGAAGGCGGCGGAACGATCGGAAGAGTGCCCCTGGCGCTGCGCATATTCGTTGCCAGCAGCGGAAAGCAGCGCCGAGCCTAAAAAGTGCTGAGCTTTGTCCTGACCTGCCCAGCTGTCCTGCGCCATATGGCTACAGCCGGTCAGGGCGACGACGAGAGGAAGCAGCAGGGCGCGCATAGCGTTCTCCATAAAAAAGCCCTGCGTGGCAGGGCTTCGTTAAGCGACAAGCGTCAGAGAATACGGCTGATCAACCGATCAATACGGATGCGGCGCAGGCGGCGGATAAGCTTGCGCACTTTCACCGGGTAATCGGCGATGCTTTGCAGGTCGCGATAGTGTTTCACCACCGTGGTATGGGTGCGGATCTCAGCAAGTTCGCGCTGGCGCACAGAGGCCAGTTGCTTTTTCGGATCGTGGATAAGGATCGCGTTTTCCAGATCGAGACGCCACGCGCGCGGGTTAAGGTTGTTGCCGGTCAGCAGCATCCATTCACTATCCACCCACATGCCTTTGAGGTGATAGCTGTTATCGCCATCTTTCCACAGGCGCACCACCAGTTGATCGGTGTTGACGTAATATTGCAGGCGGCTTAAGAAACGACGCAGGTTGATCTCGTAGAGATAAGGTAGCGCGCCGATAATCTTAAACGGCTGATCTTCCGGAATGTAAAAGTCGTTCGCCGTTTTATCGCCGACGATGATTTCCACTTTTTTGCCGTCGCGCAGAAGCGCGATGATATTACGCACCAGCACGGCGGGCAGGTTAAAGTACGGCGTACAGATGACCAGTTGCTCTTCGGCGCAGGGCATCAGATGGAAAATCGCTTTATTCAGCGGGCTCGATTTACCCAGCCCCACCAGCGGCGTGACGGCCAGCTGATCGTTATCGGCATCGCCCTGGAAGTGATACGCGGCATCGCGCAGCACATGGCGGAACTGGCGAATGTCGTTTTTGATTTCCGGGCTTTTTGGACGATTCGGATCGTCAAGACGATTCACCGCGTGGCCGTTCATTAACTGCGTGCGCACCCAGTCATACATCACATCGGCAAGTTTCGCGTTGCGGATGCAGTGGTAGCGGTCATAGCGATATTTATCGTGCTGGTGCAGATAAACATCGTTCAGGCTGGCGCCGCTGTAAAGCACGCAATCATCAATGATAAAGCCTTTGAAATGCAGCACGCCCAGCGCTTCACGGGTATTCACCGGCACGCCGTACACCGGTACATTGACGCCCGGATTCTCCTGCGCCATGCGGCAATACCAGTCGGCATTGGTGTTTGAAGCTTCGGCGCCGATGCGCCCGCGCTGCGCGCGGTGCCAGTCGACCAGGACGCTCACGTCAAGTTCAGGACGCTGGCGTTTGGCTTCATAAAGCGCCGACAACACGCCTTTACCACCATCGTCCTGCTCAAGATAGAGCGCGATGATGCAAATACGCGTGGTCGCCGTCGCTATCTTTTCCAGGAGCTGTTTGCGGAAATCGGCGGGAGCGAAACAGAACGCGACATCATCAACTGACTGAGAAAGCTTCGGTAGTTGGGCAAGGTGTTGTTGATGTTTGTTGCGTTTAAATTTTGACAACATCACAGTGCATATCTTCTCTGAAGTGGATGGTCTTCTGTGCAATGCAGACGACTGAAGCGGACGATAATACCATTACTGTCCAAAAATGTGGTCAACATTTCCAGTACCTTACTCACGAATCGGCGGGTTTAGTCAGCGCCAGACTCAGCGCAACGATGCCTTCATCCAGCTGAATATCGACGCTAAACCCAAGCTTCCGGGCCAGCGCCACCATCCCCTGGTTATGGGGCATCGTAATGCCGTTAAGCCGCGACAGACCATGATCGCGCGTATAGGCGATCAACTTTTCCAGCAGCCTGCGCCCGAGTCCCAGCCCTTTAAGATCGGATCTGACAAGAACCGCGAACTCGGCGTCGATATTATCCGGATCGGAGATCGCGCGGGTGACGCCGATGATCTCCTCACTGCCTGCCTGCTGACGAACCGCCACGAAAGCCATTTCTCGATCGTAGTCGATCTGGGTCATATTGGCTAAATCATCATGGGTAAATTCATTGATCTCGCTAAAGTAACGGTAATAAAGATCTTCTTTCGTCACCTGCGAGATAAAGCGTTGCAACTGAGGCTCGTCTTCCGGGAGGATGGGACGGAACAGGCAGCGCTCGCCATTTTTCAGCGTGACTCCTTCTTCTAAACGATGCGGGTAAGGGCGAACCGCCAGCCGTGCGTCCGCATCGCCGCTAAAGGGTTCAAGCTGCATCGTAACGTCCAGCGCCGTAAAGTCGCTGCCGGAAGCGAGCAGCGGATGAATATCCAGACGCGCGATCTCAGGACAATCCACGACCAGGTTAGACACCCGCACCAGCAACTGGCTCAGGCCCGCAATATCCAGCGGCCGTAGCGCGCTGCGCCCGCGGATTTTGCCGCTCTTGATCGCCTGAATCACCAGATAGCGCGCCAGATTCATGTTCAGGGGCGGCAGCGCCACGGCGGCTTGCGCTTCAGGGCGCCACTCCACGCCGCCTTCGCCCAGCATAATCAGCGGCCCGAAGACCGGGTCGTGCTCGACGACCACCCGCAGTTCCTGCGCGCCAGCGCGGTTCGCCATACTCTGCACCAGCAGGCCGTGGATGCGCGCCTGCGGCCAGGTCATTTTGACCCTGTCGAGCATCGCGTCCGCGGCGCGCTGTACTTCGTGGGCGGTGCGCAGATAAAGCATCACCCCCTGTACTTCAGATTTATGCGGAATATCCGGCGAGCGCAGCTTCAGCGCCACCGGATAACCAATCTGGCCTGCGATGTGCACCGCCTCGGCGCTGTCGCCCGCTATCCACGTCGGCAGCGTGTGCAGGCCATAGGCCTCGAGTATCGGGCGCACTTCATGGGTATCAAGTTGCGTCACGCCCTCAGCGCAGGCCTGCTGCAACAGCTGATGCGCCTGGGCGGTATCCGCCGGGAGCGTGGCGGGCAGCGCCGGGGTTTCGCGCAACTGCTTCTGGTTGCGTCGATACTCCACCATATGCATAAACGCGGTAACCGCGCCTTCCGGCGTGCGGTAGGTGGGAATGCCCGCCTCGCTGAACAGGTGACGCGCCTCCTGAGAAGAAAACTCGCCGCCCCAGTTGGTTATCAGCGTCACATACTTGCCGCGCGGATGACGATTAAAGAGATCGATCAGCGCGCGGGCGCTCTCGCTGCCGGGCGCGGCGGCGCTCGGGGAGTGGATAACCATCAGCGCGTCGAAATCGTGGCTGTCCAGCAGCGCTTCAATCGCTTTCAGATATCGGGCGGGTGTGGCGTCGTCGCGCAGATCGAGCGGATTGTCGGCGTGGATGCCTTCCGGCAACTGCTGTTGCAGCCGGGTCAGCATCGCGTCATCCAGCGTGGCGAGTTTCCCCTGCCGCCGCCAGAGTTCGTCGAGCGCCAGCGCGGCAGGCGCGGCGCCGTTGCTGACAATCATCAGCCGCTCGCCGCGCAGCGGGCGCATATGGCTTAAGGTTTCCACCGCCGAGAACAGTTCATGGGTATCCTGCACGCGCAGCAGACCGGCGCGCTGGATAGCCGCATCCCAGGCGGCGTCCAGCCCCGCATGCGTATTCAGCAGGCGACGCGCGCTGGGGCTGCGTCCGCTTTTAATCACCAGAATGGGTTTATTGCGCGAGGCGCTCCGCGCGGCGGAGACAAAGCGTCGCGCGTCGCTCAGGTGTTCCAGATAAAGCAGAATGGCGCTGGTTTTACTGTCGCGAGCCAGATAATCGAGCAGTTCGTCGACATCGATATCCAGGCTGTCGCCTAAGGCGATAAACCAGGAGAAGCCGAGCTGGCGCTGCTGCGCCCAGTCGAGAATGGTGTTAGAGACGGCAGCTGACTGCGAAATAAACGCGAGTTTGCCTTTGCGGATAGGTACCGGAGAGAAGCTCGCGTTCAGGCCCTGCCACGGCGCCAGCAGGCCCAGACTGTTCGGACCGAGCAGGCGCATCTGGAAGCGCGCCGCGCAGGCCAGCAGTTCGGCATGTTGTTCGGGGGGCGATGAGAGCACCAGGCAGGTTTTACAGCCTTTCTCGCCGAGCGCCTCCAGCAGCGTCAGGTTGCGCTTCGCGTTGGTGCACAGCACCGCGAGATCGGGCGTAAACGGCAGGCTTGCGACATCCGGCCAGGCCAGCACGCCGCACACCGCTTTCCAGGCGGGCGTCACTGGCAGAACCGGCCCGCTGAAACCGCCCGCCAGCAAATTGCGCATCATCAGAAAACCGGCTCTGTCGGGTTTCATCGACGCGCCGATGACGGCGATGGATTTGGGACGTAACAGCGCTTCCAGGCCACGTTGGCTCATCATTTCCTCCGGCGTCGAAGTGAGCTGATGATTTTAAACGTTTTCTGTCTGCGCTGCTGTGACGCTGCCCTGATGATGAGGTTTACCGGCGAGATAACGCGCTTTAAACAGCGCAAAGTGATCGCTTAAGCCCTGCGCCGCAGCGGTATCGCCCGCGCCATCCAGCAGCGCTATCGCCACTTCCGCCGTGCAATACTGGCCGTCGGCGTGCGCTTCGCGTAACTGATACGCCGATACCCGCGTTAAATCCACTGAGATAACCGGCAGCGCGTCGAGATAAGGGCTTTTGCGAAACATTTTGCGCGCTTCGGTCCAGGTGCCGTCGAGCATAATAAAGAGCGGCGGCTTACCGGTGCGCGGCGGGGCGCTTAACACTTCGCGCCCGGCATCGGCGTATGAGGCCGGGAACACGACCATCGGCTGGTAGTCAGGGCTGGCCACGAGTTCAAGAAGGGCGGCGGGCGGCTCGGTGCGCGACCACTGAAACGCCTCGGTAGCGGGAAGAATATCGGCGATAAGCCTGCCGGTATTGCTGGGCTTCATCGGCTCGGTGTCGAACATCACCAGACAGAAACGGCTGCGGGCCGGCTGCGGTTGCAGCGTGTCGCATAAGCAGTGGCGTAAGGGCAGCAGGCAACGCTGGCAGCGCGTGATGCGATTGCCGCGGGCGAGAAAAGGGCGGGTGGCGCGCGCCAGGCGCTCGGCGCGCAGGCGAAGGACAGCGTTTTCAGTCATGGGAAGCCAGCAAAAACGCCATTGTCGCAGAGGGAATCGCGGGGCACAAGATGCGCCCCGCGGCAGACGTTATACGGCTTCGTTTGTCGCTTCGTTGAGCCAGGTATCGAACGGCGCTTTCGGTACGGCGCCGTTGAGCATATCCACCAGTTGCCCGTTTTTGAACATCATAATGGTCGGAATGCTGCGGATGCGAAAACGCGCGCTCAGCTCCGGCTCGGCTTCGGTATTCACTTTCACAAAGCGCATTTTGCCGTTACGCTCGTCAGCGACATCTTCGAAGATCGGCGCAAAGCTACGGCACGGGCCGCACCACGGCGCCCAGAAATCAATCACTACCGGCAGGTCATCTTTAAGCAGCTGATCCAGCGTTTCGCTGGTGGCGTTAATCACGTCGCCGTCAAACAGCGCGTGGCCACAGCGGCCGCATTTCGCGCCGTCTTCAATACGCTCTTCATCCACGCGATTGACAGTCTGGCAAGCGGCACAAACGGTATTCATAGCTAACCTCTGGGTTGCAGGTGACAGAAACCGATGCGGAAACATCGGCTATGTTTCGATAATGTTATCTATTATCTGCAACATTGTTTCCAGGCTCAAACCGTTTTATCCAATGAGTACAATAGTTATTAGCTTTTGCGCGAAAGAATGGCTAAGCGTGGACACATCGGGTAATCTGCGCGCTTCGCGCAGCGCAGGTGGAGAAAGACATGAACGACGAATTTAAAGGCAAGAGCGGCAAGGTCAAAGTGATGTATGTCCGCAGTGATGAAAATACGGACAAACGCAGCTCAAACCCGCGTACCGGAAAAGGCGGCGGTCGTCCTGCTGGCAACGGTAAACCGGAAGGCGGTCGTCGTGCTGCGCGCAATGACAGACCAGCTGACCGTGAACGCAGCCGCGATCGCGACCGTGGCCGCGACGCCGACCGTGACGCGTCCCCATGGCGCACCGTTTCCCGCGCGCCGGGCGCGGAAGCCCCTGAGAAGCCGGATCACGGCGGCATCAGCGGCAAAAGTTTTATCGACCCGGAAGTGCTGCGTCGTCAGCGCGCCGAAGAAACTCGCGTCTACGGCGAAAACGCCTGTCAGGCGCTGTTCCAGAGCCGTCCGGAGTCTATCGTTCGCGCCTGGTTTATCCAGAGCGTGACGCCGCGCTTTAAAGAAGCGTTGCGCTGGATGGCGGCAAACCGCAAAGCGTACCACGTGGTGGACGACGCGGAGCTCACCAAAGCCTCCGGCACCGAGCATCACGGCGGCGTCTGCTTCCTGATTAAAAAACGCAGCGGCGCGAGCGTCGATCAGTGGCTGAGCAAAGCGGGCGATGAAGATTGCGTGCTGGCGCTGGAAGACGTGGGCAACCCGCATAACCTCGGCGCTATCGTGCGCAGCTGTGCGCACTTCGGCGTGAAAGGCGTGGTCGTGCAGGATGCTTCGCTGCTGGAATCCGGCGCGGCGGTGCGTACCGCAGAAGGCGGCGCCGAGCATGTCGAGCCGATTACCGGCGACAGCTTCAGCGACGCGCTGGCGCAGTTCCGCGCCGCAGGTTACGCCATCGTAACCACTTCCAGCCATAAAGGTACGCCGCTCTTTAAAGCGACGCTGCCGAAGAAAATGGTGCTGGTGCTGGGTCAGGAAAGCGAAGGTATTTCTGAAGCGACGCAGGCGAATGCGGATTTAAGCCTGTCTATCGACGGCACCGGCAACGTGGAAAGCCTGAACGTTTCTGTGGCGACCGGCGTTCTGCTCGCCGAGTGGTGGCGTCAGAATAAAGCGTAAAAAAACGCCAGCGTAACGCTGGCGCGATAAACGAGAAAACCTCCTGCGGGAGGTTTTTTATTGGGCGTTTTCAGGCAGAACCGGCATCCAGTCGATGGGCGCTTCGCCGCGACTTTCCAGATACTGATTAGTTTTAACGAAATGGCCGCAACCAAAGAAACCGCGATGCGCGGAGAGCGGCGACGGATGCGGGGCCTGCAACACATGGTGACGATCGCGGTCGATAATCGCGCCCTTTTTCTGCGCATGCGATCCCCACAGCAGAAACACTACGCCCTCGCGATGCTCGTTAATCAGCGCGATCACTTTATCGGTAAACGTTTCCCAGCCCAGATTCGCATGTGAGTGCGCTTTCCCGGCCTGGACGGTCAGCACGGTATTAAGCAGCATGACGCCCTGGCGCGCCCAGCTTTCTAAATAGCCGTGAGAAGGGCGGGTGAAACCCGGCACCGACTGCTCCAGCTCTTTATACATGTTCACCAGCGACGGCGGCGGCGCCACGCCCGGACGCACCGAAAAGGCGAGACCATGCGCTTGTCCTGGCCCGTGGTAGGGATCCTGGCCCAGGATCACCACCTTAACGTCGCCAAGCTCGGTAAACCGGAAGGCGTTAAACACATCTTTCTGCGGCGGATAGATAGTGACGCCCGTGTCGCGCTCAGCGGCGACCGTCGTCAGTATCTTCTGGAAATAGGGCTTTTCTTTTTCATCAGCCAGCACGTCGTGCCAGGTCAGTTTATCGGTCATCTCGCTCTCCTGCGATTTTCTGTTCCCTAAGCTTAACGCCTTATTTCCGAAGAACAAAACCCGGGCCATTCAGACGCAGGTTTACAAAAATTTTAAGAGGGTTTGCCGTGCCTAAGTTGATGTAAAGCAATTCCTTTGTATCATACCCCTACACCGAGAGGGGTTTATTTTGATTTAAATCAAAGAATGACCGCCCTTTGGTGGTATATAAAACAATAAGACAACAATGGTTTTACCAATTAGCCAGCCGCCTGTTCGGCAGCCCGCTGGCTGAACGCATCAAACAAGCCCACAGGGAGGCAACTTATGATCACAGGTATCCAGATTACTAAAGCCGCAAACGACGATCTGCTGAATTCATTCTGGCTGCTCGATAACGAAAAAGGCGAAGCGCGCTGCGTCTGCGCCAAAGGCGGTTTCAATGAAGATGACATCGTTCCGGTAAGCCAGCTCGGCCAGTTCGAATACCGTGAAATTCCGATGGAAATCAAACCGGAAGTGCGTGTAGAAGGCGGTCAGCACCTTAATGTGAACGTGCTGCGTCGCGAAACGCTGGAAGATGCTGTTAAGCACCCGGAAAAATATCCGCAGCTGACCATTCGTGTTTCTGGCTACGCGGTGCGTTTTAACTCGCTGACCCCGGAACAGCAGCGCGACGTGATTGCCCGTACCTTTACCGAAAGCCTGTAAGTTCAGGCGAAGAGGAACCGGCGGCGCGCCGTCGGTCAAAACAAAAACCGCCAGCATATGCTGGCGGTTTTTTTATCATTCGGCGTTGTCGGATGATGGTGTCGCCGTGCTGCTCGGCTTGCGGCGCTTGCCGATATTCTTGGTGTCGCGGTGACGTTTCTTCACGCGCGGCTTCTCTTTTTCTTTCTCTTTCTTCTTCTCTTCGCGTTTGGCGAGCGCTTTCTTGGACGGCTTGCCGGTGAGCTTTTCACTCGGCGCGCGCGTGGACGGGCGCAGCTCGTCAATCACGCGGGCTTTCAGCGGCTCGTTAAGGTAGCGGCCCACTTTGCCCAGCAGCAGATGGTCATGCGCTTCGACCAGCGAAATCGCGGTGCCTTTACGACCCGCGCGCGCGGTACGGCCAATGCGGTGCAGATAGGTGTCGGCGGTGCGCGGCATATCGAAGTTAATGACGTGGCTTACGTCCGGAATATCAATACCGCGCGCGGCCACATCGGTGGCGATAAGCACATTAACGCGACCATCGGTCAGACGTTTAATGGCCTCGTTACGCTTCACCTGCACCATTTCGCCTTCAAGATAGCAGTTATTGATGCCAGCCTGACGAAGCTGATTTGCCAGTTCATGCACACGCTCGCGTTTACGCACAAACACGATGGAGCGGGTGGCTTCCGGCTGCTTCAGCAGATGCACCAGCAGCGCGGTTTTGTGTTCGATGTTATCGGCGCGGTAATACCACTGGTGGATTTTTTTGCGCTCGCGGGTGGATGGCGTGGCGGAGACTTCCACCGGCTCTTCCAGCAGGCGTTCGGCGAAATCTTTGATCGCGTCGCCTTCAAGCGTGGCGGAGAACAACAGGGTCTGCTTACGCCAGCGGGTTTCGCCCGCGATGGTTTCGATATCCTGCGCGAAGCCCATATCCAGCATACGGTCGGCTTCATCGAGGATCAGGGTTTCCACCGCGCGGCAGTCGAAGTTTTCTTCTTTAATGTATTGCAGCAGGCGACCGGTCGTGGCGACCACGATATCCTGGTTTTCGCTGAAGACTTCCGCGTGGTTCATATAAGCCACACCGCCGGTGATCGTGGCGATATCCAGATGCGTATGCTTTGCCAGTTCGCGCGCATGCTCGGCAACCTGCATCGCCAGCTCGCGGGTCGGGGTCAGGATGAGAATGCGCGGCGGCCCCGATTTTTTGCGAGGGAAGTCGAGCAGATGCTGCAACGCCGGCAACAGATAAGCTGCCGTTTTACCGGTGCCTGTCGGCGCAGAACCGAGCACATCACGCCCGTCAAGCGCAGGCGGAATGGCGGCCGCCTGGATAGCGGTCGGGCGGGTGAAGCCTTTTTCCTGGAGCGCGTCCAGCAGGCTGTCATCAAGTTCAAGTTCGGAAAAAGTGGTTACAGTCATTTTCTACCTCAGTGTGGGGCGCAGATTATAGACGTTCAGCGCCCAATGTTCATCCCTTTCCCGGCTTCTCCTTTTCCCCGGCGGCGCTTTCGCCTATGCTACAGCGGTTTTGTTACCAGGTCCTTAAGATGTCGCAGCCAAAAATCCCGTTACGCCGCAATGGTTTTACCTTCAAACAATTTTTTGTCGCGCACGACCGCTGTGCAATGAAAGTCGGTACCGACGGCATTCTGCTGGGGGCCTGGGCGCCGGTTGCGAAAGCGCAGCGGGTGCTGGATATCGGCGCGGGCAGCGGCTTGCTGACGCTGATGCTGGCGCAGCGCACGGACGAAACCGTGACGCTGGACGCCGTTGAACTCGATTCACAGGCTGCAGAGCAGGCGCGCGAAAACGTCGAAGCCTCGCCGTGGGCGGCGCGGATTCAGGTACATGACGCTGACATTCAGACCTGGACGCAGCAGCAGACGCAACGCTACGAGCTTATCGTCAGCAATCCACCTTATTATGATAAAGGCGTCGCCTGCGCCACGCCCGCCCGTGAGCAGGCGCGGTATACCACCACGCTCGATCACGGCGCGCTGCTCGCCTGCGCGGCCCAGTTAATTACCGAAGAAGGGTTTTTCTGCGTGGTGCTGCCGGAAAGCAGCGGCGAAGGCTTCAGCCGTCTGGCTGGCGAGCAGGGGTGGCATTTGCGGCTGCGTACCGATGTGGCGGAAAACGAAGGAAAACTGCCGCACCGGGTGTTGCTGGCGTTCTCCCCATCGCCCGGCGAATGCTTTTGCGATGATGTGCTGATCCGTGGGCCGGATCAGCACTATTCACCGGCCTATTGCGCCCTGACGGAAGCCTTCTATCTGTTTATGTGAACCAGTGGCGCGAGCACCGATGGCCCGGATTCCGGCAGCATTTCAGGGTAATCCAGCGTGTAGTGCAGCCCGCGGCTCTCTTTACGCATCATGGCGCAGCGCACGATAAGCTCCGCCACCTGAACCAGATTGCGCAGCTCCAGGAGATTATTGGAGACGCGGAAGTTGGCGTAATACTCTTCTATCTCCTGCTGTAGCATCGTGATGCGCCGCAGCGCGCGCTCCAGCCGTTTGGTGGTGCGCACGATACCCACGTAATCCCACATAAACAGCCGCAGCTCATGCCAGTTATGCTGCAACACCACCAGCTCGTCCGGATGCTCCACGCGGCTTTCGTCCCAGGCGGGCAGGGTTTTTACCTCGCGCGCGTAGGGCAGGCGCAGCCGGATATCTTCCGCCGCCGACCAGCCGTAGACCAGACACTCCAGCAGCGAATTCGAGGCCATACGATTGGCGCCATGCAGCCCGGTATAGGTCACTTCGCCGATGGCGTAAAGCCCGTCCACATCGGTACGCCCGTGCTCATCGACCATCACGCCGCCGCAGGTGTAATGTGCGGCGGGCACGACCGGCACAGGTTCACGGGTAATATCGATGCCAAGCCCCAGCAGCTTTTCATAGATCGTCGGAAAATGCTGGCGGACAAACGTCTCCGGCTTGTGGCTGATGTCGAGATACATGCAGTCGGCGCCGAGACGTTTCATTTCATGGTCAATGGCGCGCGCCACAATATCGCGCGGCGCCAGTTCGGCGCGCGCGTCAAACTCCGGCATAAAGCGGGAGCCATCAGGGCGTCTCAGATACGCGCCTTCACCGCGCAGCGCTTCGGTCAGCAGGAAATTGCGCGCCTGCGGATGAAACAGCGCGGTCGGGTGAAACTGATTGAATTCGAGATTCGCAACGCGACAACCGGCGCGCCAGGCCATCGCAATGCCATCGCCCGAGGCGATATCAGGGTTAGTGGTGTACTGATAGACTTTTGACGCGCCGCCGGTGGCGAGCACCACGGCTTTCGCGCGGCAGGTTTCCACTTCTTCTTTATTACGGTTCCAGATCCAGGCGCCCACCACGCGCCGCGTGCCCGGCAGGCCAATTTTGTCGGAGATAATCAAATCCACGGCATTATGGCGCTCAAGGATGCGGATATTCGGGTGGCTGAGCGCTTTATCCATCAGCGTGGTGGCGACGGCTTTACCGGTGGCGTCCGCCGCATGAAGAATACGACGATGGCTGTGGCCGCCTTCGCGGGTGAGGTGATAACTTTCTTCGCCGTTAGACTGCACTTCGGTGTCAAACAGCACGCCCTGATCGATAAGCCACTGCACGCAGTGGCGCGCGTTGCTGGCGACAAACTCTACCGCGTCGCGATCGCACAGACCCGCGCCCGCAATCAGCGTGTCTTCCACATGTGAGGCAATGCTGTCGGTTTCGTCGAAAACCGCGGCAATGCCGCCCTGGGCATAAAAAGTGGAGCCTTCGCTCAACGGGCCTTTGCTCAAAACCATAACCTGGCTATGTTCCGCCAGGCGCAGCGCCAGGGAAAGGCCGGCGGCGCCGCTGCCAACAATCAGCACATCACAATGAAGTTCAGGTGTCATAGTCATCGTCGTGTTTAATTTACTAAACAATGTTGGGCCAGCATAGCACCAGAATGCGAAATCAAACACGGTTTTTTTAAACTTCGTTGTAACCACTAAACACGCGAGCGACATTCTGCCTTAATACGACATGGCATAATGAAAACGCTGCGTAACGCCGCGCATCCCGGAGATTTAAACGTGAAAAAATGGTGGTGTTGCGTTACCCTGCAAGCGGCCTGGGCAACAAAATACCGTCCTTACAGGCCGTCATTCATATTGTGAACATATAATGAGTAGAACCGGCGTTCGCTATTGCCGCACAAAAACAAAGGCGTAACGGAACTTTCCGGGCAACCGGCGCTCTAAGCTTCTGCTTGCTCACAATGCAGAGTTCGGGTGGCATTTCGATTACGCGTGGAAATTAAGGTTTGGGGAGACATTACCTCGGATGAGCGAGCAGTTAACGGATCAGGTCCTTGTCGAACGGGTCCAGAAGGGAGATCAGAAAGCCTTTAACTTACTGGTCATTCGCTACCAGCATAAAGTGGCGAATCTGGTATCCCGCTATGTCCCCTCAGGCGACGTCTCTGATGTTGTTCAGGAATCTTTTGTTAAAGCCTGGCGCGCGTTTGATTCTTTTCGCGGCGACAGCGCGTTTTATACCTGGCTCTACCGTATCGCCGTCAATACGGCAAAAAATTACTTAGTCGCTCAGGGCCGTCGCCCGCCGTCCAGTGATGTGGACGCCATTGAGGCGGAAAACTTCGAAAGCGGCGGCGCGTTGAAAGAAATTTCGAACCCAGAGAACTTAATGTTGTCTGAGGAACTGAGACAGATCGTATTCCGTACCATAGAGTCACTCCCGGAAGATTTACGCATGGCAATTACGTTGCGGGAGCTGGATGGCCTGAGCTATGAAGAGATAGCGGCTATCATGGATTGCCCGGTCGGTACGGTACGCTCCCGCATTTTCCGTGCGCGGGAAGCCATTGATAATAAAGTTCAACCGCTTATCAGGCGTTGACGATAGCGGGATACTGGAAAAGGTATTAAGCATGCAGAAAGAAAAACTTTCCGCTTTAATGGATGGGGAAGCACTGGACAGCGAATTGCTGAGCGCGGTCGAAAACGACAAAGCGCTGCAGCAAACCTGGGAAAGCTATCACCTCATTCGTGATACCCTGCGCGGCGATACCGGCGAAACGCTTCATTTCGATATCTCCGCACGCGTCATGGCGGCTATCGAAAACGAGCCCGCCCGTCAGGCAGCGCCGCTCATCCCTGAATCACAGCCCGCGCCGCATCAGTGGAGCAAAATGCCGTTCTGGCATAAAGTGCGTCCCTGGGCGAGTCAGCTCACTCAGGTCGGTATGGCCGCGTGCGTGTCGCTGGCGGTGATCGTCGGCGTTCAGCACTATAACGGCCAGCCTGACGCGACCGCACAGCCGGAAGCGCCGGTTTTCAACACGCTGCCGATGATGGGCAAAGCCAGCCCGGTCAGCCTCGGCGTGCCGACGGCGGATACTAACGCCGCGGGCGGTCAGCCGCAGGTTCAGGAACAACGTCGTCGCATTAATGCGATGTTGCAGGATTACGAACTGCAACGCCGCCTGCATGCTGAACAGCTCCAGCTGGAGCAGTCGCAGACGCAGCAGGCCGCCTTACAAGTGCCTGGTAACCAGACTTTAGGAACTCAATCGCAGTAATGAAGCAACTTTGGTGCGCCGTCTCTCTCTTGACGGGCAGCCTGTTCGTTTCCTTCAACGCCTCGGCGGATGCATCGTCCGAGGCGTTGTTGCAGCAGATGAACCTGGCGAGCCAGTCACTCAACTACGAGCTCTCATTTGTCAGCATCAACAAGCAGGGTGTGGAATCATTACGCTACCGCCACGCCAGGCTCGACAATAAGCCTCTCGCACAATTATTGCAGCTGGACGGCCCGCGTCGCGAAGTCGTGCAGCGTGGTTCGGAAATCAGCTATTTCGAGCCAGGGCTTGAGCCGTTTACCCTGAACGGCGATTTTATCGTCGATTCGCTGCCGTCGCTGGTTTATACCGATTTCCGCCGCCTCGCGCCATATTACGACTTTATCTCCGTCGGGCGCACCCGCATTGCCGACCGGCTTTGCGAAGTGATCCGCGTTGTCGCGCGTGACGGCACCCGGTATGGCTACATCGCCTGGCTCGACAGCGAGACCCGTCTGCCGATGCGCGTCGATCTGCTGGATCGCGACGGCGAAACGCTGGAGCAGTTCCGCGTCGTCTCCTTTACCGTGAACGATAAGCCCGGCACAATGATGCAGAACCTGGCGAAAGCCTCGCTGCCGCCGCTGCTCTCCGTACCCGCGGGCGATGAGGTGAAGTTTGGCTGGTCGGCCTCGTGGCTGCCGCAGGGCTTTACCGAAATATCCAGCAGTCGCCGACCGTTGCCGGGCATTGATTCGCCGGTGGAGTCGCGGCTCTATTCTGACGGGCTGTTTAGTTTTTCGATTAACGTGAACCGCGCCAGCGCCAACAGCAGCGAACAGATGCTGCGTACTGGCAGACGCACCGTCAGCACCGAAGTGCGTAATAATGCCGAAATCACGGTAGTGGGGGAGTTGCCGCCGCCGACGGCGAAGCGCATCGCGAGCAGTATCCGATTCAAGGTATCCCAATGATTAAAGAGTGGGCCACGGTAGTCTCGTGGCAAAACGGCGAAGCCGTACTTAGCTGCGACGTAAAAGCCTCCTGCAGCAGTTGCGCGTCCCGCGCCGGTTGCGGCACGCGCGTGCTGAACAAGCTGGGACCGCAGAATACGCACTATATTAACGTGCCGAGCGAACAACCCCTGGTGGCCGGTCAGAAAGTAGAGCTGGGCATCGCCGAAGGCAGCCTGCTTGGCTCCGCAATGCTGGTGTACCTGTCGCCGCTGGTAGGCCTGTTTATGATGGCCGGGATCTTCCAGGCGTTATTTGGATCCGATCTCGCCGCAATGTGCGGCGCGGCGCTTGGCGGCGTGGGCGGTTTTTTGCTGGCGCGCGGCCTGTCGCCGACGTTCGCGTCGCGTGAAAGCTGGCAGCCGGTTATTCTCAGCGTCGGCCTCCCGCCGGATGCGCTGCGCGTCGAAACCTCTCCTTCCTCAGACAGCCGGTAACCACCGGCTGCGTGGTTTTACGCATCCTTTCCCTGAGATTTTCATTCGCCGTCTATGCTTAGCTGAGACGCAGTTTCCCCGCTTTCTGGTTGTAGTGTAGAATGCAGCGTTTCAGGCATAAGACAGCCAGAGACATCATGCTCAGTACCGCGCGTTGCGCCGAGCCTCTCAGGATTTATAAGGCATAAAAATCTCGCTATATGAAGAACATACGCAACTTTTCGATCATCGCTCACATCGACCACGGTAAATCGACGCTGTCTGACCGTATTATTCAAATTTGCGGCGGCCTTTCCGATCGCGAAATGGAAGCGCAGGTGCTGGATTCCATGGATCTGGAGCGCGAGCGCGGCATTACTATTAAAGCCCAGAGCGTGACGCTTGACTACAAAGCCTCCGACGGCGAAACCTACCAGCTTAACTTTATCGACACCCCCGGCCACGTGGACTTCTCCTATGAAGTTTCCCGCTCTCTCGCCGCGTGCGAAGGCGCGCTGCTGGTGGTGGACGCAGGGCAGGGCGTGGAAGCGCAGACCCTCGCCAACTGCTATACCGCGATCGAAATGGATCTCGAAGTGGTGCCGGTACTGAACAAAATTGACCTGCCTGCGGCCGATCCTGAGCGCGTGGCGGAAGAAATCGAAGATATCGTCGGCATCGACGCCACCGATGCGGTGCGCTGCTCGGCGAAAACCGGCGTTGGCGTGCAGGATGTACTGGAGCGTCTGGTGCGCGACATCCCTGCGCCGGAAGGCGATCCGGATTCCCCGTTGCAGGCGCTGATCATCGACTCCTGGTTCGATAACTATCTGGGCGTGGTGTCGCTTATCCGCGTGAAGAACGGCACCCTGCGCAAGGGCGATAAAGTCAAAGTCATGAGCACTGGCCAGACGTACAACGCTGACCGTCTCGGGATTTTCACGCCGAAACAGATCGACCGTACCGAGCTGAAATGCGGCGAGGTAGGCTGGCTGGTGTGCGCGATTAAAGACATTCTCGGCGCGCCGGTAGGCGATACCCTGACGCTTGCGCGCAACCCGGCGGAAAAAGCGCTGCCAGGCTTTAAGAAAGTGAAGCCGCAGGTTTACGCGGGGCTCTTCCCGGTAAGCTCTGATGATTACGAGTCCTTCCGCGACGCGCTCGGCAAGCTGAGCCTCAACGACGCCTCCCTGTTCTACGAGCCGGAAAGCTCAACGGCGCTGGGCTTCGGCTTCCGCTGCGGCTTCCTCGGCCTGCTGCACATGGAGATAATCCAGGAGCGTCTGGAGCGCGAATACGATCTCGATCTCATCACCACGGCGCCGACCGTTGTGTATGAAGTGCAGATGACCAACAACGAGGTGGTCTATGTCGACAGCCCGTCCAAGCTGCCGCCGCTGAATAATATTCAGGAACTGCGCGAGCCTATCGCCGAGTGTCACATGCTGCTGCCGCAGGAATACCTCGGCAACGTCATCACGCTGTGCGTCGAAAAACGCGGCGTGCAGACTAACATGGTGTACCACGGCAATCAGGTTGCGCTGACCTATGAAATCCCGATGGCGGAAGTCGTGCTCGACTTCTTCGATCGCCTGAAGTCAACCTCGCGCGGTTACGCGTCGCTGGATTACAACTTCAAGCGCTTCCAGGCATCGAACATGGTGCGTGTTGACGTCCTGATCAACGGCGAGCGCGTCGATGCGCTCGCGCTGATCACCCACAACGACAACGCGCCGTACCGCGGCCGCGAGCTGGTGGAAAAGATGAAAGAACTGATCCCGCGCCAGCAGTTCGATATCGCCATTCAGGCGGCTATCGGCAACCACATTATTGCCCGCTCCACAGTGAAACAGCTGCGTAAAAACGTGCTGGCAAAATGCTACGGCGGCGACGTCAGCCGTAAGAAAAAGCTGTTGCAGAAACAGAAAGAGGGTAAAAAACGCATGAAGCAGGTCGGTAACGTCGAGCTGCCGCAGGAAGCGTTCCTCGCCATTCTGCACGTTGGGAAAGACGGTAAATAACCTAAGGAGTTGGCATGGCGAATATGTTTGCCCTGATCCTGGTCATCGCAACGCTGGTGACGGGCATCTTGTGGTGCGTGGATAAATTTATCTTCGCGCCGAAGCGTCGCGAGCGCGCGGCGCTTGCCGCCACGGATGCGCAGGACGCAGGCGTGTCGAAGAAAGCGGGCCCGAAACCGGGCTGGCTGGAAACCGGCGCGTCGGTCTTCCCGGTTCTGGCCGTCGTTCTGGTGGTGCGCTCGTTTATCTACGAGCCGTTCCAGATCCCGTCAGGTTCCATGATGCCGACGCTGCTTATCGGCGATTTTATCCTCGTGGAGAAATTCGCCTACGGCATCAAAGATCCGATTTACCAGAAGACGCTTATCGAAACCGGCCATCCGAAGCGCGGCGACATCGCCGTGTTTAAATATCCGGGCGATCCGCGCCTTGACTACATCAAGCGCGTGGTCGGTCTGCCGGGCGATAAAGTCAGCTACGATCCGGTGGCGAAAGAAGTGACCGTCCAGCCGAACTGCAGTTCAGGCCAGGCGTGCGCGAACGCGCTGCCGATCACCTATTCGAACGTCGAGCCGAGCGATTTCGTGCAGACCTTTGGCCGTCAGAACGGCGGCGAGGCGAGCAGCGGTTTCTTCCAGGTACCGAAAAACGAAAGCAAAGACGGCGGTATCCGCCTGACCGAGCGTAAGGAAACCTTAGGCGACGTCACGCACCGCATTCTGACGGTGCCTATCGCGCAGGATCAGGTGGGCATTTACTACCGCCAGCAGGGCCAGCAGACCGGCACCTGGATTGTGCCGCCGGGCCACTACTTCATGATGGGCGACAACCGCGATAACAGCGCCGACAGCCGTTACTGGGGCTTCGTCCCGGAGGCGAATCTGGTGGGTAAAGCGACCGCTATCTGGATGAGTTTCGAGAAACAGGAAGGTGAATGGCCGACAGGCGTGCGCCTGAATCGAATCGGCGGCATTCATTAACGAATTAAATCTGTTGGAACTAACGACATCCCCTGTCGTTGTGTATAGAATATTCCCCCGACGATTTCCGGCTGGCTCCCGCAAGGGAGCCACGGCACACGAAACAGCTTTGAACCCCTTCAGCCCTGTTCCGTGTGCTGAATTTTTGACGCATTCATTAATTGGTATCGCATGAACCCCATCGTAATTAATCGGCTTCAGCGAAAGCTGGGCTACACTTTTCATCATCAGGATCTGTTGCAGCAGGCATTAACGCATCGCAGTGCCAGCAGCAAACATAATGAGCGTCTGGAGTTTCTGGGTGACTCCATTTTAAGTTTCGTGATTGCGAACGCGCTGTATCACCGTTTCCCGCGTGTCGATGAAGGCGACATGAGCCGTATGCGCGCAACGCTTGTACGCGGCAATACGCTCGCTGAAATCGCGCGTGAATTTGAGCTGGGCGAGTGCCTGCGTCTTGGGCCAGGCGAGCTGAAAAGCGGCGGTTTTCGTCGCGAATCGATTCTTGCCGATACCGTTGAAGCCTTAATCGGCGGCGTTTTCCTCGACAGCGATATTCAGACCGTCGAGCGCTTAATTCTCACCTGGTATCAAACACGTCTGGATGAAATCAGTCCGGGCGATAAACAAAAAGATCCTAAAACGCGTCTGCAGGAATATCTGCAGGGGCGCCATCTGCCGCTACCGTCTTACCTGGTAGTGCAGGTGCGTGGGGAAGCTCACGATCAGGAATTTACTATCCACTGCCAGGTAAGTGGCCTGAGCGAACCGGTGGTCGGCACGGGTTCCAGCCGCCGCAAAGCGGAGCAGGCAGCCGCTGAGCAGGCGCTGAAAAAACTGGAGCTGGAATGAGCGAAACCAAAACATACTGCGGATTTATCGCCATCGTTGGCCGCCCGAACGTCGGGAAATCAACGCTGCTGAACAAACTGCTTGGGCAGAAAATTTCTATTACTTCCCGTAAGGCGCAAACCACGCGCCACCGTATCGTGGGCATTCACACCGAGGGCGAGTATCAGGCTATCTATGTTGATACCCCCGGCCTGCATATGGAAGAAAAACGCGCGATTAACCGTCTGATGAACAAAGCGGCCAGCAGCTCTATCGGCGACGTTGAGCTGGTGATTTTCGTGGTCGAAGGCACCCGCTGGACGCCGGACGACGAAATGGTCCTGAACAAACTGCGCGACGGTAAAGCGCCGGTCATTCTGGCGATCAACAAAGTGGATAACGTGCAGGATAAAGCGGAGCTGTTGCCGCATCTGCAGTTCCTGGGAAGCCAGATGAATTTCCTCGATATCGTGCCTCTCTCTGCGGAAACCGGCATGAATGTGGATACCATCGCGTCGATCGTGCGTAAGCACCTGCCAGAGGCGATTCACCACTTCCCGGAGGATTACATCACCGACCGCTCGCAGCGCTTTATGGCCTCCGAAATCATCCGTGAAAAACTGATGCGTTTCCTGGGCGCTGAGCTGCCGTATTCGGTGACGGTCGAAATCGAGCGTTTCGTGACGAACGAGCGCGGCGGTTACGACATCAACGGGCTGATCCTCGTTGAGCGCGAAGGGCAGAAGAAAATGGTGATTGGCAATAAAGGCGCCAAAATCAAAACCATCGGCATCGAAGCGCGTAAAGACATGCAGGACATGTTTGAAGCGCCGGTGCACCTTGAGCTGTGGGTTAAAGTGAAATCAGGCTGGGCTGACGACGAGCGCGCCCTGCGCAGTCTCGGTTACGTTGACGATCTTTAAGGCCATGTGATGGAAGGCTGGCAGCGTGCCTTTGTGCTCCACGCGCGTCCGTGGAGCGAAACCAGCCTGATTATCGATCTGTTCAGCGAAGAATCCGGTCGAGTGCGCGTTGTCGCTAAAGGCGCGCGCCGTAAACGCTCTAACCTCAAAGGCGCTCTACAGCCATTTACCCCGCTGCTGGTGCGCTGGAGCGGGCGCGGCGACGTCAAAAACCTCACCAGCGCCGAAGCCGTCTCCCTGGCGCTTCCGCTTTCCGGCATCACGCTATACAGCGGCCTGTACGTTAACGAGCTGGTCGCGCGCGTGCTGGAGCCGGAAACCCGCTTTTCCGAGCTTTTCTTCGATTACCTGCACTGCATTCAGGCGCTGGCGGGCGCGACCGGCACGCCGGAGCCCGCGCTGCGCCGCTTTGAACTCGCGCTGCTTGGGCATCTGGGTTACGGCGTCGATTTTCTGCACTGCGCAGGCACCGGCGATGAAGTCGATGACGCCATGACCTACCGCTATCGTGAAGAGAAGGGCTTTATCGCGAGCCTGGTTATCGACAACACCTCCTTTACCGGCCGCCAGCTCAAAGCGCTCGCCACCCGCGATTTCCCCGATGCCGACACGCTGCGCGCCGCCAAGCGTTTCACGCGTATGGCGCTCAAACCGTATCTTGGCGGCAAACCGTTAAAGAGCCGCGAGCTGTTTCGCCAGTTTGTGCCGAAAAAACGTCCGCTTCCGCCGGAAGGCGAAACCGCCTGACCGCGCAACCATAGCCAGCCTTTCCCGACCAGGTGTAAACTGCCTGCACTTTTTGTCGATTTACGAGGATTGTCATGGCTGAATTGCTGTTAGGGGTCAACATCGACCACATCGCCACGCTGCGTAACGCTCGCGGCACGGCTTACCCGGACCCGGTACAGGCGGCGTTCATCGCCGAACAGGCCGGCGCGGATGGCATCACCGTTCACCTGCGTGAAGATCGCCGTCATATCACCGATCGCGATGTGCGTATCCTGCGCCAGACACTCCACACCCGTATGAATCTTGAGATGGCTGTCACCGAAGAGATGCTGGCTATCGCCTGCGAGACAAAGCCGCATTTCTGCTGCCTGGTGCCGGAAAAGCGTCAGGAAGTGACCACCGAAGGCGGCCTGGATGTCGCGGGTCAGCTCGATAAAATGCGCGACGCCTGCCAGCGTCTGGCGGCGGCGGGCATTCTGGTGTCGCTGTTTATCGACGCTGATAACGCGCAGATTGACGCCGCGGTCGCGGTCGGCGCGCCATATATTGAAATCCATACCGGCTGCTATGCGGATGCCGAAGACGACGCCACCCGCGCGCGCGAACTTGAGCGTATCGCCAAAGCCGCCACCTATGCGGCGAGCAAAGGCCTGAAAGTGAATGCCGGGCACGGGCTTACCTATCACAACGTCCAGGCGATTGCCGCGCTCCCGGAAATGCATGAGCTGAATATCGGCCACGCGATTATCGGACGCGCCGTGATGAGCGGCCTGAAAGAGGCGGTTTCTGAGATGAAACGTCTGATGCTGGAAGCGCGTCGCTAATGGCGATTCTGGGTCTGGGGACCGATATCGTGGAGATTGACCGCATCGAGGCGGTCATCTCCCGCTCCGGCGACCGGCTGGCGAAGCGGGTGCTGAGCGCGAACGAATGGGCGCAGTATCAGGAGCACCAGCAGCCGGTACGCTTTCTGGCGAAACGCTTCGCGGTGAAAGAGGCGGCGGCGAAAGCCTTTGGCACCGGCATCCGTAACGGGCTGGCGTTTAATCAGTTTGAAGTGTTTAACGATGAGCTGGGAAAACCGAAGCTGCGGCTGTGGGATGAAGCAGAACGGCTGGCGGCGCGTATGGGCGTGACATCAGTACACGTCACGCTTGCTGATGAGCGGCACTATGCCTGCGCGACGGTGATTATCGAAAGCTAGATCTTATCGGCATGATGGAGCAGCACGAACTTATCCCACAGCTGCTCTTCATTTTCCGCATGGGCCGGATCCTTAATAATCGTATTCGGGATCGGGCACACTTTCTGACAGGTGGGCGTCTCGTAATGGCCCACGCACTCCGTGCAACGGCTGGTATCGATCTGATAAATGTTGTCTCCCATTGAGATAGCCTCGTTCGGGCACTCCGGCTCGCACATGTCACAGTTGATACATTTTTTAGTGATAAGCAGCGCCATCAGGAAAATCTCAGAAACAACACAAACAGGGCGGGCATTATACGCCCATTTGTTGCTCAGACCAGTTTTTTTACCAGCGCTTCGCTGTGGCGAATACGCTCCGGCGCTTTCTCCAGATCCTGCTGCACCAGCGCCATAAACAGTAAATCCGCGAGCATCATCTGGGCGGAAGTGGACGAGATAGCCGCGCTGCGCGTCGCCTGTTCTTCGGCAATGGTATAGAGACACTGCGTCGCGCGCTGTTGCAGCGCGTTCGGCGTAAAGCCGGTGATCGCGAGAATGCGCGCGCCCACGCGCAGCGCTTCGTCGGCGGCGAGGTTAATCTCGCGCCGCTCGCCGGAGTAAGACAGCGCCACCAGCAAATCTTCCGGCTCCATCGCCTGCACGGTCGCCAGCAGCGCGTGCATATCCTGTTCGGCGACGGCATTGAGGCCAATTTTCATCAGCTTCCAGGAGAAGTTTTTCGCCACCAGCCCGGAGGCGCCGATGCCGGTCAGCACGATGCGCCGCGCATTGCGCAGCAGCCCGACGCTCGCCAGCAGCTTCTCTTCCGGGTTGATATCCAGCGACGCGTGCATCGCCGCGACATTTTCTTTAATGAGCTTTTCGCCCACCAGACGCAGCGGGTCGTCGCCCAGGATCTCGTTATGTACCGCGACCGAGTGGATGTTGCTCTGGCTGGCGAGCGCTTCGCTGATGGCAAGTTTCAGGGCCGGAAACCCCTTATAGCCCAGCTTCTGGGAAAACTTCACCACGCTCGACTGACTGACGCCCGCTTCCGCCGCTAACTGCTGCGAGCTTAAATGACGGGCGTAGTCGGGAAACTGAAGCAAAAAGTCGGCAAGCTTTCGGTCGCTTTGCGCCAGCGTCGGGTATCGCTGGCGGATAAGGATCAGGGTATTCATCAACGCCTCCGGCTGGATTAAGTGTGATCGGCTTTTCATTGCCGGGAAATTGACTCGCCACTTTGAATTTTATATTCCATTATAGCGTCATCATTATGAATTAAAAATTCAGAGGTGCAATATGAATCTTGGCTCGCTGGTCTCAGAAACCCGAAACCCCGCCACGCGCGATCTCGACGCGCTCCCGACGCTTGAGATGCTGATGCGTTTTAACGAAGAAGACAAGCGTGTGGCGCACGCCGTCAGTGAAACATTGCCGGATGTGGCGAAGGCGGTGGACGCGGCGGCGGCGGCGCTAAAAAGCGGCGGACGGCTTATCTACATGGGCGCTGGCACCAGCGGACGCCTCGGCGTGCTGGACGCCTCGGAGTGCCCGCCGACATTCGGCGTGCCGCATGGCGTGGTGGTCGGGCTTATCGCAGGCGGCCCCGGCGCGCTGCTGAAAGCTGTCGAAGGCGCGGAAGATAACGCGCAGCTCGGCGAGGACGATCTCAAAGCCATCGGGCTTACCGCGCGCGATATGGTGGTGGGGCTGGCGGCGTCCGGGCGCACGCCGTATGTCATTGGCGGCCTGAAGTACGCCCGCGCGCTGGGCTGTGCGACGGCGGCCATCTCCTGCAACCCTGGCTCGCCGATAGCTGAAGCGGCGGAAATCGCCATGTCGCCCGTCGTCGGCCCGGAGGCGCTCACCGGCTCCACGCGCCTGAAATCCGGTACCGCGCAGAAGCTCATACTCAACATGATCTCCACCGGCGCGATGGTGAAGTGCGGCAAGGTGTACGAGAACCTGATGGTGGATATGAAAGCCACCAACGTCAAACTGGTGGATCGCGCCTGCCGGATGGTGATGGAAGCGACCGGCGTCACGCGTGACGAGGCCGCAGCGGTGCTCGCCCAGACCGATTATGAAGTGAAACCCGCGATTTTAATGGTGCTGACCGGGCTGGACGCGCAGGCCGCCCACGCGCGCCTTGCGGCGCATAACGGCTTTTTAAGAGCGGCGTTGCAGCCGTAAGGGGACGTAACGTATGGAAAAATCGACGACGCTCGCCACGCAGATCCTCAAGGGCGTGGGCGGTGAAGGCAATATTTTACGGCTGGAAAACTGCATGACCCGGGTGCGACTTGAACTGCGCGACGAGAGCTTGATGGATCTCCCGGCGCTGAAGGCGCTGCCCGGCATCAGCGGCTATGTGAAGCAGGGCGAGCAGCATCAACTGATTGCCGGCCCAGGACGCGCCGCGCAAGTCGTCGATGCGATGCGCGCGCAGATGCAGGGCGCGGCGTCTACCGAACCGGCGATTGATGACGCCGCACGTACAAAAGCGCAGGCGAAAGCGCGTTATAAAGCGCCGATGAGCGATGCGCTGCGCCAGCTCGCGAACGTGTTTATTCCGCTGATCCCGGCGTTCATCGCCTCGGGGCTGATTACCGGAATTATCAATATCCTCAAACGCCCGGATATCGTCGGCGGCTTCGCCACCAGCTATCCGAACCTGCTGGGACTGCTGGGCATTTTCGGCAGCGCCGTGTTCGCTATCATGAATATTCTGGTCGGCGTTAACGCCGCGCGGGTCTTTGGCGGCTCGGTGGCGATGGGCGGGGTGATGGCGGGTATTCTCTCCAGTCCGCAGCTGGCGCAGATTACGCTCTTCGGCGAGCCGTTACAGCCGGGGCGCGGCGGCGTCATCGCCGTGCTGCTGGTGGTGATGCTGATGTGCTGGCTTGAGAAAAAACTGCGCAACCTGCTGCCGGTCTCGGTCGAACTTATCCTCAACCCGCTGCTGACGACGCTTATCACCGGCGCGGTCGCCATCGTGGCGCTGCAACCGCTTGGCGGCTGGATTTCGGAAACCATCGCGCACGGCGCGTCGCTCGCTATCGATAAAGGCGGGCTGCTGGTGGGCGCGGTGCTGGCGGGCACGTTTTTACCGCTGGTGCTCACCGGCCTGCATCAGGGGCTGGTGCCCATTCACGTCGAGCTGGTGCAGGCGCACGGCTATAACGCGCTGTTCCCGATTCTGGCGATGGCGGGCGTCGGGCAGATTGGCGCGTCGCTGGCAGTGCTGCTGAAAACCCGCAACGCGCGGCTGAAAAAGGTGATCAAAGGCGCGCTGCCGGTCGGTTTGCTCGGCATCGGCGAGCCGCTCATTTTCGGCGTGACGCTGCCGCTCGGGAAACCGTTTATCGGCGCATGCCTTGGCGGGGCGGCAGGCGGCGCGATTATCAGCTACTTTAAAGTGGCGACGGTTATCACTTTCGGCATCTCCGGGCTACCGCTGGCGCTCACCATCGTGACCGGAAAAGTGATGCTCTATCTGTTAGGCTATCTGGTAGCGGTGATCGCCGGTTTTCTGTTTACGTGGTTCCTGGGCTTTAACGATCCAGAGGAGTAAGGTTTGGCCAATAACGAGCGTCGGGTAGTGTTTTTCGATCTGGATGGCACATTGCATCAACAGGATATGTTCGGCACCTTTATGCGCTATCTGCTGCGGCGTCAGCCGCTCAACCTGCTGCTGGTTATTCCTCTGCTGCCCGTTATCCTGGGCGGGCTGCTCATCAAAGGGCGCGCCGCCCGCTGGCCGATGAGCCTGCTGCTCTGGGGCTGTACCTTCGGCCACAGCGAGGCGCGTCTTAAAGCGCTTGAAAAAGCCTTTGCCGCGTGGTTTCGCACGCATGTCGTCACCTTTCCGGTGGTGCATGAGCACCTGACCGGCTACCTCACCAGCACCGACGCCGACGTCTGGCTCATCACCGGCTCGCCGCAGACGCTGGTGGAACAGGTCTATTACGATACCCCGTGGCTGCCGCGCGTGAATGTCATCGCCAGTCAGATGGAACGCCGCTTCGGCGGCTGGGTATTGACGCTGCGTTGTCTCGGCCATGAAAAAGTGGCGCAACTGGAGCGCCAGATTGGCACACCGCTGCGTCTCTACAGCGGCTACAGCGACAGCAAGCAAGATAACCCGCTACTTTACTTCTGCCAGCATCGCTGGCGCGTTACGCCACAAGGACAGCTGCAGCAGCTCGAATAAGGCGCGTTTCGCAACCCATAAACGGTGTGTATAATGCCGCCCGCCTTATACTCCCGGAGAAGCTTGTGTCACAGACTGAACTCACCCATGAATACTGGATGCGCCACGCGCTGACGCTGGCGCAGCGCGCCTGGGACGAGGGTGAAGTGCCGGTAGGCGCGGTGCTGGTGCACAATAATCAGGTCATTGGCGAAGGCTGGAATCGCCCGATTGGCCGCCACGATCCGACCGCGCACGCGGAGATCATGGCGCTGCGCCAGGGCGGGCTGGTGCTGCAAAACTACCGTCTGCTGGATACCACGCTGTATGTCACGCTTGAGCCCTGCGTCATGTGCGCAGGCGCGATGGTGCACGGGCGTATCGGCACGCTGGTGTTCGGGGCGCGCGACGCCAAAACCGGCGCGGTGGGCTCGCTGATGGACATCACCGGGCACCCCGGCATGAATCATCAGGTGCAGGTTATCGAGGGGATACTGGCGACAGAGTGTTCGGCAATGTTGAGTGCGTTTTTCCGACAGCGCCGGCTTGAGAAAAAGGCCCTAAAGGAAGCGGCGAAAAGGGCGACGGGAACAGACCCTGCGGCGTGATATTCGCAGGGTAACTTTGCACAAGCTTAGGCTGCGCCGCCGCGGCGGCCTGTTTTTCCTTCTCCAGCAGATAACCGACCAGGCTTATCTGGTATTTGCGGATATTCTCCACATACGCATAGGCCTCATGACCGCGCGCGTAGCCGTAAGTGAGCTTGCTGTAATAGGGGCGCTGGCTTAGCAGCGGCAGCCGCTGTTTTACGTCCGACCAGCTATCCGGATTGCCTTTTTGCTTCGCCGTCAGCGCTCGGGCGTCCAGCATATGCGCGTACCCCATGTTATACGCCGCCAGCGCAAACCAAATCCGTTCTTCCTCCGGCACGCCTTCCGGCACTTTACTCATCATATCTTTCAGATAGCGCGCGCCGCCGCTGATGCTCTGTTCGGCGTCAAGGCGGTCGGTCAGGCCCAGGCTCTGGGCGGTATTGCGGGTGAGCATCATTAGCCCGCGCACGCCGGTCGGGGAGGTGGCCTGGCTATCCCAGTGGGATTCCTGATACGAGATGGCCGCCAGCAGCCGCCAGTCGATATCGGTCGCATACTTCTCAAAGAGCGGCTGTAGTTCCGGCAGTACGCTGTCCACGGCGCGCAGGAAGCTGCGGGTATCTACATAATCGAAATCGTTGCCGTGGCCGAGATACTTCTCCTCCAGACGCGCCAGCGTGCCGTCTTCATTGATCTGATTAAAGAAATCAAGCAGGGCGGCGGAGAGTGAGTTATCGCTGCTACGGCGGCTGAACCAGGTTACCGGCTGTTCGTCGCTGAGGTCGAGCGCGACCGCGAGCTGAGGATGGACGCGCTGGAGCAGGCCGATGGCGACCGAATCGGCGATGGTGTAGTCCAGCGTTCCCTGCGCCACCTGCAACATCAGCTCGTTACTGCTGAGTTTCGGGTCGACATGCCAGCGTAAGTCCGGGTATTTGGTCGCTTTGAGCTGTTCAAGCTCGCTCTGCGCCACATGGCCGGGCGCAATGGTCAGTTGCCCCTCTTTTATACTGGCGAGGCTGCGCGGTCGAAGGCTGCCG
Source organism: Cronobacter sp. EKM101R (assembly GCF_963888145.1). NCBI lineage: Bacteria > Pseudomonadati > Pseudomonadota > Gammaproteobacteria > Enterobacterales > Enterobacteriaceae > Cronobacter > Cronobacter sp. EKM101R. The sequence goes on from NZ_CAWPHW010000071.1 coordinate 32,882, forward strand.
ACGCGGTAAACCATCTGCTGCGAGACCGAGTAGTAAATCGGGCCCGCCTGGTAGTGCTGGCTGCGCGCTTCGTTATAGACCAGGCCTGCGGCAAGCAGATCGGCCTCGTTATTGTCGAGATCGTCAAAGAGCTGATTGATGTTCTGGCGCACGGTGACTTCAAGCTTCACGCCCAGATAGTCGGCAAACGCTTGGCTTAGCTCGTAATCGAGCCCGGAGATGGTTTCATTGGCGCGGTACATGGTCAGCGGCGTGGCGATGGTACTGACGCGCAAAACCCCCCGCGCCTGAATCGCGGCGATACGGTTATCGGCTTTGCCGGACCAGGGGATGGCCGGCCATAAGGCCACTGCCAGCAGCAGGGTAACGACGCCGATGAGCAGATAATTAAGCTTTAATTTTTTCAATTAGTTAATTCTCTGCGTTGCCTCGGGGCTCAGCGAACAATCGTTAGTAAACCGTTTCGTTTGAATGGCATGGAGCGGCATTTTGCGTAACAAAGCGCCACTTGGCAACTAATTAGAGGAATCGGCCACACCAAACGTTAACGCGACGGCGGGATTTTATTTCTACGCAAACGGTTTCGTCAGCGCGCCGGATTCACTATAATGACGCCCGTTTTCCCCCTTGCGCCCACTGAGGTGCCCTCCGGCGCTTCGAAGACGAGAGATTAGATGATGGAAATTCTGCGTGGTTCGCCCGCTCTGTCGGCATTTCGTATTAATAAACTGCTGGCTCGTTTCAAAGACGCTCACCTCCCGGTGAAGACCATTTATGCCGAGTATGTCCATTTCGCTGACCTCGCCGCACCGCTGAATGCCGAAGAGCACGCGCGCCTTGAGCGCCTGCTGCAATATGGGCCGAGCCTTGCGGGCCACGCGCTGTCAGGCCGCCTGCTGCTGGTGACGCCGCGTCCCGGCACCATCTCTCCCTGGTCTTCTAAAGCGACAGATATTGCCCATAACTGCGGGCTCGGCCAGGTAAAACGCCTGGAGCGCGGCGTGGCGTACTATCTCGATGTCGATCCAACCGCGGGCGACGACGCCTGGCGTCAGATATCAGCCGTGCTGCATGACCGCATGATGGAGAGCGTCTTCGGCGCGCTGGAAGACGCCGCACAGCTTTTCTCGCATCACGAACCCACGCCGGTACAGAGCGTGGATCTGCTGGGGCAGGGCCGTCAGGCGCTGGCGGACGCCAACGTGCGTCTGGGGCTGGCGCTGGCCGATGATGAAATCGACTACCTGCAGGAGGCGTTCACCCGCCTGGGGCGCAACCCGAACGACATCGAACTCTATATGTTCGCGCAGGCTAACTCTGAGCACTGCCGCCACAAAATTTTCAACGCCGACTGGGTTATCGACGGCGAAAAACAGCCGAAGTCGCTGTTTAAGATGATCAAAAACACCTTTGAGAAGACGCCGAATTTCGTGCTCTCCGCGTATAAAGACAACGCGGCGGTCATGGAAGGTTCGTCCGTGGGCCGCTTCTATGCCGACCACGATGCAGGCCGCTACGCCTTCCATCAGGAACCCGCGCATATCCTGATGAAAGTCGAAACCCATAACCACCCGACCGCCATTTCACCGTGGCCAGGGGCGGCGACAGGCTCCGGCGGCGAAATCCGCGATGAAGGCGCGACGGGCCGCGGCGCGAAGCCGAAAGCGGGCCTGGTGGGCTTTTCTGTTTCGAACCTGCGCATTCCGGGCTTTGAGCAGCCGTGGGAAGAAGATTTCGGCAAGCCGGATCGCATCGTCACCGCGCTCGACATCATGACCGACGGCCCGCTCGGCGGCGCGGCGTTCAACAACGAATTCGGTCGTCCGGCGCTGAACGGCTATTTCCGTACCTATGAAGAGAAAGTAGCCAGCCACAATGGCGAAGAGCTGCGCGGCTACCACAAGCCCATCATGCTGGCAGGCGGCATCGGCAACATCCGCGCCGATCATGTGCAGAAAGGCGACATTCCGCCAGGCGCGAAGCTGATTGTGCTCGGCGGCCCGGCGATGAATATCGGCCTCGGCGGCGGCGCGGCGTCCTCGATGGCGTCCGGCCAGTCTGACGCCGATCTCGATTTCGCCTCGGTACAGCGCGATAACCCGGAGATGGAGCGCCGTTGTCAGGAAGTGATCGACCGCTGCTGGCAGCTTGGCGAGGCCAACCCTATCGTATTTATCCATGACGTCGGCGCGGGCGGTCTGTCCAACGCCATGCCGGAGCTGGTGAGCGACGGCGGGCGCGGCGGGCGTTTTGAACTGCGCGATATTTTAAGCGACGAGCCGGGCATGAGCCCGCTGGAAGTCTGGTGTAACGAATCCCAGGAGCGTTACGTGCTGGCCGTGGCGCCCGAACAGCTGGCGCTCTTTGACGAGCTGTGCCGCCGCGAGCGCGCGCCGTACGCCGTCATTGGCGAGGCGACCGAAGCGCAGCACCTGACGCTTAACGACAGTCACTTCGACAACCAGCCGGTGGATATGCCGCTTGACGTTCTGCTCGGCAAAACCCCGAAAATGACCCGCGACGTCACGCGCTTACAGGCCGAAGGCCAGCCGTTCGATCGTGCGGGCATCACGCTTGCCGACGCGGTGAAGCGCGTGCTGCATCTGCCGACGGTGGCGGAGAAGACGTTCCTGGTGACCATTGGCGATCGCACCGTAACCGGCATGGTGGCGCGCGATCAGATGGTCGGCCCGTGGCAGGTGCCGGTCGCGAACTGCGCGGTGACCACCGCCAGTCTCGACAGCTACTACGGCGAAGCGATGGCGATGGGCGAACGCGCGCCGGTGGCGCTGCTGGACTTCGCCGCTTCCGCCCGCCTGGCGGTGGGCGAAGCGCTCACTAACATCGCGGCGACCCAAATCGGCGATATCAAACGCCTGAAACTTTCCGCCAACTGGATGGCGGCGGCGGGGCACCCTGGCGAAGACGCCGGTCTCTATGCCGCCGTGAAGGCGGTGGGCGAGGAGCTTTGCCCGCAGCTTGGCCTGACCATTCCGGTCGGCAAAGATTCGATGTCGATGAAAACCCGCTGGCAGCAGGATGGCGAACAGCGCGAGATGACCTCGCCGTTGTCGCTGGTGATCTCCGCTTTCGCCCGTGTGGAAGATGTGCGCCGCACCGTGACGCCGGAACTCACCACCGAAGATAACGCGCTGCTGTTTATCGATCTCGGTAATGGCCATAACGCGCTGGGCGCGACGGCGCTGGCGCAGGTTTATCGTCAGCTTGGCGACAAGCCTGCCGACGTGCGCGACGCCGGTCAGCTGAAATGCTTCTACGACGCCATCCAGGCGCTGGTGGCGCAGCGTAAACTGCTGGCCTACCATGACCGTTCCGACGGCGGCCTGCTGGTGACGCTGGCGGAGATGGCCTTTGCCGGTCACTGCGGCATCGAGGCGGATATCGCCGCCCTCGGCGACGACGCGCTGGCGGCGCTGTTTAACGAAGAGCTGGGCGCGGTGATTCAGATTGCCGCCGCCGAGCGCGAGCAGGTGGAGCGCGTGCTGAAAGATCACGGTCTTGGCGAATGCACGCATTATCTTGGCAAGGCAGTCGCAGGCGATCGCTTCACCCTGACGGCGGGCGATAACGTGGTGTACAGCGAAAGCCGCACCCAGCTTCGCATGTGGTGGGCGGAAACCACCTGGCAGATGCAGCGCCTGCGTGATAACCCGGCGTGCGCGGATCAGGAACATCAGGCGAAAGCCAATGACAGCGATCCGGGCCTCAACGTGAAACTGACGTTCGATATCAAAGAGGATATCGCCGCGCCGTTTATCGCCACCGGCGCGCGTCCGAAAGTCGCGGTACTGCGCGAGCAGGGCGTTAACTCTCATGTCGAGATGGCGGCAGCGTTCCACCGCGCGGGCTTTGAGGCTATCGACGTGCATATGAGCGATCTGCTTGCCGGTCGTCGCGGCCTCGGCGATTTCCATACGCTCGTGGCCTGCGGCGGCTTCTCTTACGGCGACGTGCTGGGCGCAGGCGAAGGTTGGGCGAAATCCATCCTGTTCAACGACCGCGTGCGTGACGAGTTCACTGAATTCTTCCACCGCCCTCAGACGCTGGCGCTTGGCGTCTGTAACGGTTGCCAGATGATGTCCAATCTGCGTGAGCTGATCCCCGGCAGCGAACTGTGGCCGCGCTTTGTACGTAACCAGTCCGACCGCTTTGAAGCGCGCTTCAGCCTGGTGGAAGTGACCGCCAGCCCGTCGCTGCTGCTGGACGGCATGACCGGCTCCCATATGCCGATTGCGGTTTCCCACGGCGAAGGCCGCGTGGAAGTGCGCGACGACGCGCATCTGGCGGCGCTTGAAAGCAAAGGCCTGGTGGCGCTGCGCTATATCGATAACTTCGGCGCAGTGACGGAAACCTACCCGGCGAACCCGAACGGCTCTCCGAACGGGATCACGGCGGTGACCAGCGAAAGCGGGCGCGTCACTATTATGATGCCGCACCCGGAACGCGTGTTCCGCACCGTGGCGAACTCCTGGCACCCGGCGAACTGGGGCGAGGACAGCCCGTGGATGCGCATTTTCCGCAACGCGCGCAAGCAGCTCGGTTAATCCCGTTGGTTTTAATCCTGAAAAGGCCTCGCAAGAGGCCTTTTTTCTTTGCGCGTCTTTCTCAATCCTGTGCGATTTCGGTATGTGTCGGTAAATTGCGACAACGGCAGGAGCATGGTGTCTCTAATTTGCGACATTTAACTCATTGATTTATATAGGCCATAAAAAGCAGCGAGGGAAGTGTTGGGATTTAGCGACACTCTGGTCAAAAATAACGCGAAACTTTGAAGCGGCTCATATAATTAAATGCATTATATAACAGAGGTTTATGATTTATGTAGTAAACCTGGCACGGTTACTGCATAATAACAGTCAGTGGCTCATTCACCTTCTTATGTCAGCCCCATAGCGAGCGCTACATAAACTTCGAATGACGCACTAAAAGGTGCCTGCCGTCCAACTGCTGATCATAGCGCTGCTATTTCAGAACCCCGGGCGACACGTTGAGTAAGGCACCGCCTGATTCCATCACAAAGGCAGGGTTAATCCCCTGCCTTTGTTGTTTTTTGCGTTTGGCTTTGCACCGGCGCGCCTCTCGGTTAGCATCGGGCTTTTGCAACCACTTCGGGATAACGCTGTGAAACGCTGGCCTGCTTTTCCCCGCTCGCTTCGCCAACTGGTCATGATGGCTTTCTTACTGGTGATGGTGCCGCTGCTGTTTCTCGCCTGGCAGGCCTGGCAGAGCCTCAACACGTTAAGCGCCCAGGCGGCGCAGACCAACACGCTGACCCAGATGGACGCCCGGCGCAGCGAGGCGATGACCAATATCGCGCTCGAAATGGAACGTAGCTACCGCCAGTACTGCGTGCTGGATGACGTGACCCTGGCGAAAGTCTACGAAAGCCAGCGCCAGCGCTATTCCCGAATGCTGGAGGCGCAGGCGGGCGTGCTGCCCGATGCGAAACTCTACAAAGCCCTGCGCCAGAGTTTGGTGGATCTGGCGTCGCTGGAGTGTCATAACAGCGGCCCGAAGCCGGACGCCGCCGCGCGTCTGGAAGCGTTCGCCGATACGAATACCCGTCTGGTGCAGGCCACCCGCGCCGTCATTTACGCCCGCGGCCAGCAGCTTCAGCAAGAGATTGCCGCGCGCGGTCGGCTGTTTGGCTGGCAGGCGCTGGCGCTGTTTCTCGCAAGCCTCGCGCTGGTGCTGCTTTTTACGCGAATGATTATCGGCCCGGTCAAAGGCATTGAGCGGATGATCAACCGGCTGGGCGAGGGGAAATCGCCCGGCACCACGATAATGTTTAAAGGCCCGCGCGAACTGCGATCGGTGGGGCAGCGGATTATCTGGTTAAGCGAGCGTCTCGCCTGGCTCGAATCCCAGCGCCACCAGTTTCTGCGTCATATCTCCCATGAATTAAAAACGCCGCTCGCCAGCATGCGCGAGGGCACCGAACTGCTTGCCGATCAGGTCGTCGGGCCGCTCACTGCGGAGCAGCGCGAAGTGGTGGAAATTCTCGATACCAGCAGCCGCAACCTGCAAACGCTGATAGAGCAACTGCTTGATTACAACCGCAAACTGGCTGGCGGCGCGGTGGAGCTTGAAAAAGTGGATCTGGCGCCGCTGGTGGAGATGGTTATCACCTCACACAGTCTGCCGGCGCGGGCTAAAATGATGCATACCGACGTGTCGCTGGCTGACGCGCCTTGCCTGGCGGAGCCGATGCTGCTGATGAGCGTGCTGGATAATCTCTACTCCAATGCGGTGCACTACGGACGCGAATCCGGTACCATTTATCTGCGTAGCCGCCGCCTTAACAATACGGTATGTATTGAGGTGGCGAATACCGGCACGCCCATTCCTGAGGCGGAACGGCAAATGATTTTTGAGCCCTTTTATCAGGGAAGCCATCAACGTAAAGGGGCGGTGAAAGGCAGCGGCCTGGGCCTGAGCATCGCACAGGATTGCATCCGACGTATGCACGGCGAACTGCGTCTGGTGGAGGATGACACCGCCGACGTCTGTTTTCGTATCGAATTACCGCTCTTTGACCCGGAACGATTAAAAAAATGAATTCACGTCTGGTAAGCGCATGGCGCAGCCTGCGCTCGCGCGGCACACCGTTTTTCTCTCTTCGCACGCGGGCGTGTTCCGTGCTGTTGCCATGCCTTCTGGCAGGCTGCGTGCAAAGCCCGGTTTCGAGCCACATCAAACAAACGCACGATCCTAAAATGCCGGAACAACAGCTGGCGGATTTCCTCTTTACCGAGTGTTCAGGCATCTGGCAGCTCTCTGGCACAAACGTCGAGAATAACCCGCTGTTCTGGCTGCGCGGCATGGACTGCGCGGAACGTCTTGCGCCTGCAGAGGCGCGCGCGCAGGCGCGTCGTTTCCCGGACGACACCTGGCAGCACGCCTTCCGGCGCGGCATTTTGCTCGCCAACGCCCGTATCACGCCTGCCGAGCGCCGCGGCTATCTCACGACGCTCAGCGCCACCGCCGGCGAGATCCCCGCGCACGTGCGCCCGCTGTATGAGGCCTGGCGCGACGGCCAGGCAGCGCAGCTCGCCCTCTCGGAAGAGCGCGGCCGCTACAGCAAGCTTCAGGAAAGCACCGACAGCGAGCTTGACGCCCTGCGCGAGCAGCAGCGCCACCTGCGCAGCCAGCTTGAGCTCACCACCCGCAAGCTGGAAAACCTGACCGATATCGAACGGCAGCTCTCCACGCGCAAAAGCGCGGGCGGCTATATTCAGGACAGCAGCCACAGCCCGGAGGACGCGGAGAAAGACAACGCCGCGCCAGCTGATAAGGGCGCCGCGCCCACGCAGGAGGAGACCAAACCATGACGCAGCATAAACCCGCGCGCCTGTTGCTGGTGGATGACGATCCGGGCCTGTTGAAACTGCTGGGCCTGCGCCTGACCAGCGAAGGGTTTACGGTCGAGACCGCCGAAAGCGGCCACGAAGGGCTGCGCATTTTAGGGCGCGAGAAAATCGATCTGGTGATTAGCGATTTGCGGATGGATGAAATGGACGGCATGCAGCTTTTCGCCGAGATCCAGAAGCTCCAGCCGGGCATGCCGGTGATCATTCTGACCGCGCACGGCTCGATCCCCGATGCGGTCGCCGCGACCCAGCAGGGCGTTTTCAGCTTTCTCACCAAGCCGGTGGATAAAGACGCGCTGTATAAAGCCATCGACGACGCCCTGGCCCATGCCGCGCCTGCGGGCGACGAGCAGTGGCGGGAGACGATTGTCACCCGCAGCCCGGCGATGCTGCGCCTCCTGGAGCAGGCGCATATGGTGGCGCAGTCGGACGTCAGCGTGCTGATTAACGGCCAGAGCGGCACCGGGAAAGAGATTCTGGCGCAGGCTATCCATAACGCCAGCCCACGCGCCAAAAACGCGTTTATCGCTATTAACTGCGGCGCGTTGCCGGAGCAATTGCTGGAGTCCGAGCTGTTCGGCCACGCGCGCGGCGCGTTTACCGGCGCGGTCAGCAGCCGTGAAGGGCTGTTTCAGGCGGCGGAAGGCGGCACGCTGTTTCTGGATGAGATTGGCGATATGCCGGTGCCGTTGCAGGTCAAACTGCTGCGCGTATTGCAGGAGCGCAAAGTGCGTCCGCTCGGCAGTAACCGCGATATCGATATCAACGTGCGGATTATCTCCGCCACCCACCGCGATCTGCCGAAGGCGATGGCGCGCGGCGAGTTTCGTGAAGATCTCTTTTATCGCCTCAACGTAGTGAATTTAAAGATCCCGGCATTGCAGGAGCGCGCGGAAGATATTCCGCTGCTCGCGAACCATCTGCTGCGTCAGGCGGCGGACCGGCATAAGCCGTTCGTGCGTAGCTTCTCTACCGATGCGATGAAGCGTCTGATGGCGGCAAGCTGGCCGGGCAACGTGCGCCAGCTGGTGAACGTGATTGAGCAGTGCGTGGCGCTAACTTCCGCGCCCGTCATTAGCGAAGCGCTGGTGGAGCAGGCGCTGGAGGGCGAAAACACGGTGCTGCCGACGTTTGTCGAGGCGCGCAATCAGTTTGAGCTTAACTACCTGCGCAAGCTGCTGCAAATCACCAAAGGCAACGTGACGCACGCCGCGCGGATGGCGGGGCGCAACCGCACGGAATTCTATAAATTACTGGCCCGCCACGAGCTTGAGGCGAATGATTTTAAAGAGTAGTTTTTGGTGCCCAAACCGCCGCAAGGTATGGTAATTTGAGCAACCGATTACGCGAATTGAATCGCCGTGCAGGCGCTGGCAGGAATTAAGGATCCACCATGAAAAAGATTGATGCGATTATTAAACCCTTCAAACTCGATGACGTACGTGAAGCGCTGGCGGAAGTCGGGATCACCGGGATGACGGTGACCGAAGTGAAAGGGTTTGGTCGCCAGAAAGGGCATACCGAGCTCTATCGCGGCGCAGAGTATATGGTGGATTTCCTGCCGAAGGTGAAAATCGAGATCGTGGTGACCGACGATATCGTCGATACCTGCGTGGATACGATTATCCGTACCGCCCAGACCGGTAAAATCGGCGACGGCAAGATTTTCGTTTTCGACGTCGCGCGCGTGGTGCGTATCCGTACCGGCGAGGAAGACGACGCCGCGATTTAAGCGTGAGCGACAAACAAAAAAAGCAGGTCCGTGGACCTGCTTTTTTTATGTCCGGCGTTCATGGGCCACGCAAGTAAATGGTGGGTGCGCTGCGCTTACCCACCCTACAGGACGTTGGCGAGGGTGGTGGGTGCGCTTCGCTTACCCACCCTACAGAATGTTGGCGAGGGTGGGTGGGTGCGCTGCGCTTACCCACCCTACAGAATGTTGGCGAGGGTGGTGGGTGCGCTGCGCTTACCCACCCTACAGAATGTTGGCGAGGGTGGTGGATGCGCTGCGCTTACCCACCCTACATAAAACCGTAAATCTCTGTCGTAGGGCGGGTAAGCGAAGCGCACCCGCCGAACCGCGCACAAAACGCCGACCCCTTACAACACCTTATGCGGGCCGAAACACTCGTAATGAATGCTCTCTTTATTCACGCCCAGGCTCACTAACTGCTCCGCGGCGAACTGCATAAATTTCACCGGGCCGCAGACATAAAACTGCATGCCGGGCGTGGTCACGTGCGCCTCGTGATCGCGAAGCGCCATCAACCCTTCGCTGTTGTAACGACCCGCGCTGCGATCGGCGTCGCTCGGCACGCGATACCAGACGTGGCGGGTAAAGCGGGGCAGTTTCGCGCCAAGCTGCGCCACTTCATCGGTAAAAGCATGCACGTCGCCGCTTTCCGCCGCGTGATACCAGTTCACCTGCGCTGGATGCTGCGCGCTTGCCAGCGTATCGAGCATCGCCAGCATCGGCGTCTGACCCACGCCCGCGGAGATAAGCGTCACCGGCGTCTGCGGCTCGACATCCATAAAGAAATCACCCGCCGGGGCGGCCAGATGAATCACATCGCCCGGCTGCGCATGCTGATGCAGCCAGTTCGACACCTGGCCTTCGCCTTCGCGTTTCACCGCGATGCGATAGCTTTTGCCATTCGGCTTGCGGGTAAGCGAATACTGGCGAATCTCCTGATGCGCGAACTCCTGCGGCTTGATCCAGACGGCGGTGTACTGGCCGGGCAGGTAATCAGCGACCGGGCCGCCGTCCACCGGCTCCAGCTCAAAGCTTGTGACAATCGCGCTCTGCGGCGTTTTACTCACGATGCGGAACTCGCGTGTGCCTTCCCAGCCGCCGGTTTTCCGGGCGTTGCTCTGGTAAATCTCGGCTTCGCGATTGATAAACACGCCCGCTAACACGCCGTAGGCTTTACCCCAGGCATCCAGCACTTCCTGGCCTGGGCTGAACATCTCGTCGAGCGTCGCCAGCAGGTGCTCGCCCACGATGTTGTACTGCGCCGGTTTGATATTAAAGCTAGTGTGTTTTTGCGCGATTTTCTCCACCGCAGGCAACAGAGCCGCGAGGTTTTCAATGTTGGCGGCGTAGGCGCAAATGGCGTTGAACAGCGCTTCACGCTGATCGCCATTGCGCTGGTTGCTCATGTTGAAAATCTCTTTCAGTTCCGGGTTATGCGTAAACATCCGGTCATAAAAGTGAGCGGTGAGTTTCGGGCCGGTCTGCGCCAGCAGCGGGATGGTGGACTTCACGACGGCGATGGTTTGACTATCCAGCATGATTACTTCCTTCCGGTTTTTATAAAATGTATTTTAAATGCATCTTATAAAAAATACCTGCACGTTGTAAATGGTTTTATCAGGCTTATGAATGACGCGCATCACAGATGAAAAAAAGACCGGTTCAACGTGAAAATAAGTCGCGTAAACCGTGCGTTTGCTTAATCGTTCAAACCCTTGCGCCACGCCATGCCAATCGTTTGCGTAAAAACCTCTGTCAAGACCTATCTTCATCCTGCCAATCGGTTTACACTGTTGGCCGTCGCCCCAAAAGGGCCCCTAATTGCAGTACATTTTATTGTCAGCTGAGTCAGGAGATGCGGATGTTAAAGCGTGAAATGAACATTGCCGATTATGATGCCGAACTGTGGCAGGCTATGGAGCAGGAAAAAGTACGTCAGGAAGAGCACATCGAACTGATCGCCTCCGAAAACTACACCAGCCCGCGCGTGATGCAGGCGCAGGGCTCTCAGCTGACCAACAAATATGCCGAAGGTTACCCGGGCAAACGCTACTACGGCGGCTGTGAATATGTCGATATCGTTGAGCAACTGGCGATCGACCGCGCCAAAGAACTGTTCGGCGCTGATTACGCTAACGTGCAGCCGCACTCCGGCTCGCAGGCCAACTTCGCGGTCTACACCGCGCTGCTGCAACCAGGTGACACCGTGCTGGGTATGAACCTGGCGCAGGGCGGCCACCTGACGCACGGCTCCCCGGTTAACTTCTCCGGTAAGCTCTACAACATCATCCCTTACGGTATCGATGAGTCAGGCAAAATCGATTACGAAGACATGGCGAAGCAGGCGCAGACCCATAAACCGAAGATGATCATCGGTGGTTTCTCCGCTTACTCCGGCATCGTTGACTGGGCAAAAATGCGCGAAATCGCTGACAGCATCGGCGCTTACCTGTTCGTCGACATGGCGCACGTGGCGGGCCTGATTGCCGCTGGCGTCTACCCGAACCCGGTTCCGCACGCGCATGTGGTGACCACCACGACGCACAAAACGCTGGCAGGCCCGCGCGGCGGTCTGATCCTCGCCAAAGGCGGCAGCGAAGAGCTGTACAAAAAACTGAACTCTGCCGTGTTCCCGAGCGCGCAGGGCGGCCCGCTGATGCACGTTATCGCGGCGAAAGCGGTCGCGCTGAAAGAAGCGATGGAGCCAGAGTTCAAAACCTACCAGCAGCAGGTTGCCAAAAACGCGAAAGCGATGGTGGAAGTGTTCCTGGAGCGCGGTTACAAAGTCGTTTCCGGCGGTACGGAAAACCACCTTTTCCTGCTGGATCTGGTGGATAAAAACCTGACTGGTAAAGATGCTGACGCTGCGCTTGGCCGCGCCAACATCACTGTGAACAAAAACAGCGTGCCGAACGATCCGAAGAGCCCGTTCGTGACCTCCGGTATCCGTATCGGTTCTCCATCTGTGACTCGCCGCGGCTTTAAAGAAGCGGAAGTGAAAGAGCTGGCAGGTTGGATGTGCGACATTCTGGACAACATCCATGACGAAGCGGTTATCGAGCGCGTCAAAGGTAAAGTGCTGGATATCTGCGCACGCTTCCCGGTTTACGCGTAAGCGTTCACACACCGATAAAGGCCGCCTTGCGCGGCCTTTTTTTATGGGCGATGCCATACAGGAGACCGCCATGCGTATTCAGGAATTCGCCACGTTGACCGGCCTTGGCGTTCATACGCTGCGCTATTACGAAAAGCTGGGGCTGCTGGTGCCGGCGCGTAACGCCAGCGGCCATCGCGACTATCATCGCTCGGATCTCGACTGGGCGGCATTTATTAAACGCCTCAAAGCGACCGATATGCCGCTTGAGGAGATCCAACGCTACGCCATGCTGCGCGCGCAAGGAGAGATAACGGCGGGCGCGCGCCGTGAACTGCTGGCGCAGCACGCCCGGCGGCTCGAAGCGCGGCTGGCGGAGCAGGCGGAGCATCTGGCGCGCCTTAAAGACAAAATGGCGTACTACGACGAGACGCTGTTAAAAAACAGCGCTTGACCTGGAGTTAACTCGAAGCCTTACCGTTATCCGAACCACATAAAAGGAGAACGGTATGACCTCATCACGTTATGACACGGGCCTTGCGCGCCTGTCCGAAATCGACGGCGCAGCGGGTGAAAATGTTATCAAAGCGCTGGCCGATATCGCGCCGGATCTGGGGCGCTACGTCATTGAATTCGGCTTTGGCGATGTCTACAGCAGGCCGGGGCTGTCGCTGAAAAGCCGGGAGCTGGCGACGGTCGCGGCGCTTACCGCGCTTGGCCACGCGCAGCCGCAGCTGGCGGTGCATCTGCATGCGGCGCTGAATGTCGGCTGCACGCGCGAAGAGATCATCGAAGTCATTATTCAGATGGCGCTCTATGCCGGTTTTCCGGCGGCGCTCAATGCAATGTTCACCGCCAAAAAGGTTTTTGCCGAGGCGGGCGTGTAACAGGAGAGGCCGCTGCGGCGGCCTCATTACGTAGTAAAAGCGAATTGTTATGAACGTGTTATGCGCCGCTTGCAACCCCTGCGCTTTCCCGCCAGACTAACGCCTGCCGAAACGGGAGGGACTCATGGTGTTGCAATCCACGCGCTGGCTGGCGCTCAGCTATTTCACCTATTTTTTCAGCTACGGTATTTTTTTGCCGTTCTGGAGCGTCTGGCTGGCAGGCGTCGGCGTCGCGCCGGAAACGATCGGCCTGCTGCTCGGCTCCGGCCTGATCGCACGCTTTCTTGGCAGCCTCCTGCTGGCGCCCCGCGTCAAAGATCCTTCCCGTTTAGTGTTTGCGTTGCGCCTGCTTGCCGTGCTGACGCTCGTTTTCGCGCTCGGCTTCTGGTTCGGGCATCAGACCGCCTGGCTGTTCGTCGTGTTGGTGGGCTTTAACCTCTTTTTCTCGCCGCTGGTGCCGCTGACCGACGCGCTCGCCGCCACCTGGCAGCGCCAGATAACGATGGACTACGGGCGCGTGCGCCTGTGGGGCTCGCTGGCGTTTGTGATTGGCTCGGCGCTGACTGGCAAGCTGGTCAGTGTTTATGACTACCGCGCCATTCTGGCGCTGCTGTCGCTCGGCGTGGCCTCGATGCTTATCGGTATGCTGCTCAAACCCTCCATCATGCCGCAGGGCGAGGCGCGTCATAACGAGGCGGCGGGCTGGCCGGTGTGGCGCAGGCTGATTGCTGAAAACTGGCGTTTTCTCGCCTGCGTGAGTCTGCTCCAGGGCGCGCACGCCGCCTATTACGGCTTCAGCGCTATTTACTGGCAGAGCAAAGGCTATTCCGCCTCGGTGGTGGGGTATCTGTGGTCGCTCGGCGTGGTGGCGGAAATCATTATCTTCGCGCTCAGTAAACGGCTGTTCAGCCGGTTTGGCGCGCGCGATCTGCTGCTGCTCTCCGGCGTGCTGGGGATTATCCGTTGGGGGCTGATGGGCTGGACGACGGCGCTGCCGTGGCTCATTGTGGCGCAGATCCTCCACTGCGGCAGCTTCTCTATCTGCCACCTGGCGGCGATGCGCTATATCGCCGCGCGCGAAGGCTCGGAAGTTATCCGGCTACAGTCGGTCTACTCCGCCGTCGCGATGGGCGGCGGGATTGCGGTGATGACCGTTTTCGCCGGATTCCTCTACCAACACCTCGCAGGCGGCGTCTTCTGGGTGATGGCGCTGGTCGCGCTGCCCGCGCTTTTTCTGCGTCCCCGGGTGGCGGCGCGCGCTTAAGCTTCCAGAATTTCGCGTATCCGCTGCTGCTGCTGTTCACCCAGCGGCAGCGTGGCGTGGATAAGCGGTGGCGAGAAGAGCGGCAGCGAGGTGGTGTAGGGCGTCACAATCAGCGCCACCTCTTTCGGCGCGCCTTCCTGCTGGAAGGTGTGCAGCGTCAGGTGTTTGATATTCAGCGGCAACAGGGTGAGTTCCCGTAGCTGCTGCTCGATTTCCGCTTCGAGCTGCGCGTCATTACCCGTCAGCAGCAGCACCTGTTTTTCATGCAGATCGGCCTCCTGCATTAACCACGCGCCGAAAATTACCGCTACCAGCCCCACTTCTTCATCAGAAAACGTTACCCGGTACTCCTCTTCAAAGCGGTCAAACGCTTTGCGGGTGGTGCGCATCAGACGCGGATAGAGGCGGTTAATCTCTTCAGGCAGGGCGTTATCGATACCGATGCCGAACAGGCTGCGGTCGAGCGCCTGGCAGAGATGCGTATAGAGCTGATCTGCAAGCCCCTGTTCATCGCTGAACGCCATGCCGGATAGCTCCCGGAAGCGGGCAATGAGTGAGAGTACGGCATGACGCAGGCGGTGATCTTCCGGGTGCGCGTCACGCAGCGGATCGGGCGTACGCAGCATCATAAAGAGCAGCGCCAGGAAGCAGTGTTCATTAACGTGCGGCGACTGCGCGACGCGCCGCTGCCAGTGGCGCACGATCTCCTGCGCGGCGAGAAACTCCGCGCGGGCGCGCATCCAGAGCTGTTGCGGCTCGGTGAACTCCGGCGTCTGGCCGTAATGGTGCTGCACCAGGCAATATTGCAGGTACAGACGCAAAAACTGGACGTCGCGCGCCTCGAACTGACGGTTCAGACGGCGCGCGCAAAGGTTGACCAGCGCGTGTAAATTCGTATCGTCATACAGCGCCGTGGCGATGCCGTGCTGACGCAGTTCGCTTTTCAGCGCGGGTGTGAAATGCTGCTGGATAAACTGCGGGCACAGGCGCAGCGCCCGGCGCAGCCAGTGCAGCAGGCAGAGACGTCTGTCTAACGCCGTGCCTTCAATCCGGTAGCTGCCATCCTGCTGGGTGATAATACTCAAACGGTGATACCGCTTAATTTCGTCGCCGGTTTCTGCAATATCCTGACGGGCGATGGCGCCGTCGACGCCATTCAGCCGGCCTAACATTTCCGGCGTGATGGTTTGCCCCGGCAGATAGAGCATTAAAAGTGCCTGGCAGCGGCGCTGCGGACTGGAAAGCACAGATGGTGGAGGGCAGAGCAGAGTCATCATCCGTTTTGTCCAGTGAGTGAGAATATTGCTAAGAATAGCTAAAGGATCGTTGAATGCCGTTCAGGGTGCGCAGTTTGATCGCGGAATTCTGCTTGGCTCACAGAATTTTTCGCCAGAGGAAGATAATGGGCGCTCATCTTTACCGGTTAATGTGTGGTGCGGCTTTAGTATCGCTGGTTCCGGCGCAGGGCGTGCTGGCGCATCCGCACAGCTTTATCTCGTTGAAAACCGAAATCGTCAGCGAAGCGGGGCAGATAACTGCGCTTAAAATGCGCTGGAAAATGGATGAAATCACTTCAGCGGATCTACTGTATGACGCTGGCGACGCCGCGCCCGGCTCGCCGGTCTGGAAAAAGCTGGCGGCGGAAGTGATGACCAATGTTATCGGGCAGCACTATTTCACCGAGTTCTGGCATAACGGGCAGAAGGTGAAATTCGCCGCCACGCCCCTGGCGTATGGTCTGGCGCGCGAAGGGCATCAGGCGGTGCTGACGTTTACGCTGCCGCTCGCGCATCCGCAACCCGTCTCGGGCGAGCGTTATACCTTCGCCACCTTCGATCCCACTTATTATGTGTCGATGAGTTATGACGCGCCGGGCGATGTGACGCTCGGTGAGGCGCTGCGCGAGCGCTGCAACGTGGCGGTGAAAACGCCGCAGCCGGATGCGGCCGTGCAGGATTTCGCGCTGTCGCTCGATAAATCCGATGCGCCGCCGGAAGATATGGATTTAGGCAAACAATTCGCTCAACAGGTGACGTTGCAATGTCAGTAATTTCAACACCGTTCGCGCCGCGCCGCTGGCTGCATTTCTGGCCCCTGGCGCTGTTTGTTGTCCTGGCGTTGGGCGCAGGCGTCTGGCTGTGGCTTGAGTGGCCGCAGGTGCTGATGAAAAGCACCGTCTGGCAGCGCGGCATCAACCGCGAGATGAGCGCGCTCCTTCAGCAGGTGGCGGAAAACCCGACGCGGGCGGGCGGCTCGCTGCTGCTGTTCAGCTTTATCTATGGCGTGCTGCATGCGCTGGGGCCGGGCCACGGCAAAGTGGTTATCGCGACCTGGCTTGCCACCCATCCCTCGCGCCTGAAAACCAGCCTGCAACTGACGTTCGCGTCATCCTTGTTACAGGGGCTGGTGGCGATTGCCCTGGTGACGGTGGTGCTGACGGTACTGGCGCTGCCTGCGCGGCAATTGCACCTGAGCGGCTACTGGCTGGAAAAGGGCAGCTATCTGCTGGTGGGGGCGCTGGGGTTGCTGCTTTGCTGGCGCGCGGTGAAAACGCTGCGCGGGCTGGCGCGCCGCCCGGTCTTCACCGCCTTTAGCCCGCATCATACGCACAGCGATACCTGCGGCTGCGGACATCAGCATTTACCGTCGCAGGCGCAGCTTGAGCGCGGCGAGGACTGGCGCGCCAGGCTGATGGTGGTGCTCTCGATGGGGATGCGTCCGTGTTCCGGCGCGCTGATGGTGTTGTTGTTCAGTAAAGTGATCGGCGTGTTTGGCTGGGGGGTTGCGTCGGCGCTGGCGATGGCGGCGGGAACGTCGCTGACCATTTCAGCCATCGCGTTGTTTGTGCACAGTTTCCGGCATCTGGCGGTGCGGCTCGGCGGGAAGAAAACCCCGCCGCTGTGGCGGCGAACGGGCGGGGCGACGCTCGCGCTCGCAGGCGGCGTGGTGTTAGTGGCCGCCGCGCTGGTGATGTGGTCAGGCGCAGCCCCCGTCGCGCAGGGGTTGCGACCGTTTTAACGGCGGGGATGATGGCGGGTGCGCATTCGCTTACCCGCCCTACCAGGGTTGTGTGTTTTTGTAGGGTGGGTAAGCGCAGCGCACCCACCAGGCCAATTGGGATCTGTGCATGTAGGGTGGGTAAGCGCAGCGCACCCGCCAGGCCAATTGTGAGCTTTGCATGTAGGGTGGGTAAACGCAGCGCACCCACCAGGCCAATTGTGAGCTTTGCATGTAGGGTGGGTAAGCGCAGCGCACCCACCAACTGCCACGTTAAAACCCCACGCGCCATAAAAAACCAACAAAAAAGGCAGGCCGCTCTCGCGTACCTGCCTTTTTCTTGCCTGGAAGCGATTAACGCTTCAGCGCTTCGCTCAGCTCATCGCGCATATTGCCCAGCATCGCTTTCACGACGCGCGGGTTACCTGCCACGATGTTACCGGTCATCATGTAGTTGTGACCGCCCATGAAATCGCACACCAGACCGCCGGCTTCACGCACCAGCAGATCGCCTGCGGCGAAATCCCACGGCTTCAGGCCGATTTCAAAGTAACCATCCACGCGGCCTGCGGCCACATAGGCCAGATCCAGCGCGGCGGAACCGGTGCGGCGGAAATCAGCGCACTGGGTAAACAGTTTGGTCACGATATTCATGTACGGCGTAGCGTGCTGTTTGGCTTTGAACGGGAAGCCGGTCGCCAGAATGGTGCCGTCCAGATCGCGAGCGGTGCTGCCGCGCAGACGGTAGCCGTTAAGCTGCGCGCCCTGGCCGCGAACGGCGGTGAAGAGTTCGTTACGCATCGGATCGTAAACCACGGCGACTTCTGCGCGGCCTTTGATACGTACAGCGATAGAAACGGCGAAATGCGGGAGACGTTTAACGAAGTTGGTGGTGCCATCCAGCGGATCGATAACCCATTGAATATCCGGCTCGGTGCCTGCGTGTTCACCGCTTTCTTCGGTGATGATAGTGTGTTGCGGGTAGGACTGGCGAATGGTGTCGATAATAATGCGCTCTGCGCCTTTATCCACGTTCGTTACAAAGTCGTTGCTGCCTTTCTGGCTGGTCTCTACGGCGTCCGGGGTTTCGTAGTTTTTGGCGATAAAATTTCCGGCCTTGCGCGCAGCACGCACGGCGATGTTGAGCATCGGATGCATCAGGTTTCTCTCACTGGATGTTAAAGAACGGGAAAACGGCGCGGATTATAGCAGAGGGTTCGGAATATGTCTCAGGTTTATGATAAGATGTCCTGATATTCTTTTCGGATACTGAGTCGCTATGCTGCAAAACATTCGTATCGTGCTGGTTGAAACCTCACACACCGGCAACATGGGTTCTGTTGCCCGCGCCATGAAAACCATGGGCCTCACCAACCTGTGGCTGGTGAATCCGCTGGTGAAACCGGACTCCCAGGCCATCGCGCTCGCCGCAGGCGCCAGCGATGTGATCGGCAATGCGAGCATCGTCGATACGCTGGATGAAGCGCTGGCGGGGTGCAGCCTGGTGGTCGGCACCAGCGCGCGTTCGCGCACGTTGCCCTGGCCGATGCTCGACCCGCGCGAATGCGGTCTGAAAAGCGTCTCTGAAGCGGCGCATGCGCCGGTCGCGATTGTGTTTGGCCGCGAGCGCGTTGGGCTGACCAACGACGAACTGCAAAAGTGCCACTATCACGTCGCTATCGCGGCCAACCCGGAGTACAGCTCGCTGAACCTCGCGATGGCGGTGCAGGTGGTAGCCTATGAAGTTCGCATGGCGTGGCTCGCCACTCAGGATGCCCAGACGCCTGCGCATGCCGAAGAAGAAGCCCCCTATCCGCTGGTGGACGATCTTGAGCGTTTTTATGGCCATCTTGAGCAAGTTTTGCTCACGACCGGCTTCATCCGTGCTAATCATCCCGGCCAGGTGATGAACAAATTACGCCGTCTTTTTACCCGCGCACGCCCGGAAAGTCAGGAACTTAACATCCTGCGCGGCATGCTGGCGTCGATAGAAAGCAGCCGTAATGAGAAGCCGTAATACTTGAGTAAAATACTCGGGTAAATAGTTGACCATTTTACTCGGGAATGTCAGACTTGCGCCTGCTATGCAATACCCCCATTTTCATAAAAACCCCCGCGTCGAGGGGCGAGCTTGAGGTTAAGTAAGACATGAGACTGACATCTAAAGGGCGCTATGCCGTGACCGCAATGCTGGACGTTGCGCTCAACTCCGAATCCGGTCCGGTACCGTTGGCAGATATTTCTGAACGTCAGGGTATCTCCCTTTCTTATCTGGAGCAGCTGTTCTCTCGCCTGCGTAAAAATGGCCTGGTGTCCAGCGTACGTGGTCCGGGCGGCGGCTATCTGCTGGGTAAAGACGCGGGCCAGATTGCGGTTGGTGAAGTCATCAGCGCCGTTGATGAATCTGTCGATGCAACCCGTTGTCAGGGTAAAGGCGGCTGCCAGGGCGGCGATAAATGCCTGACCCACGCGCTGTGGCGCGATCTGAGCGACCGTCTGACCGGTTTTCTGAACAACATTACCTTAGGTGAACTGGTGAACAACCAGGAAGTGCTGGATGTCTCTGACCGTCAGCATAATGAAGCCCATCGCCCGACCCGCGCTCAGGACGCTATCGACGTCAAACTGCGCGCTTAAAAAAATAATACGCTTTTCCCGAATCAGGCCAGGGTGCTCCGGCATCCTGTAGACTGCGGCGTACATCCAGCCGGCTGCCTGATTCACCGCTTTGAGATGTACGGAGCTTAAGAGCAATGAAATTACCGATTTACCTCGATTACTCCGCGACCACGCCGGTGGACCCGCGCGTCGCCGAGAAAATGATGCAGTTTTTAACGATGGACGGAACCTTCGGTAACCCGGCCTCCCGCTCCCACCGTTTTGGCTGGCAGGCGGAAGAGGCGGTGGATATCGCCCGTAACCAGGTGGCCGATCTCATCGGCGCGGACCCGCGTGAAATCGTCTTTACCTCTGGCGCGACCGAATCCGACAACCTGGCTATCAAAGGTGCGGCCAATTTCTACCAGAAAAAAGGCAAGCACATCATTACCAGCAAAACCGAGCATAAAGCAGTGCTGGACACCTGCCGTCAGCTGGAGCGCGAAGGCTTTGAGGTCACTTACCTCGCCCCGCAGAGCAACGGCATTATCGATCTTAAAGAACTCGAAGCCGCGATGCGTGACGACACCATCCTGGTTTCCATCATGCACGTGAATAACGAAATCGGCGTGGTGCAGGATATCGCCACCATCGGCGAAATGTGCCGCGCGCGCGGCATCATCTATCACGTTGACGCCACCCAGAGCGTGGGCAAGCTGCCTATCGACCTGACCCAGCTGAAAGTGGACCTGATGTCCTTTACCGGCCACAAAATCTATGGCCCGAAAGGCATCGGCGCGCTCTACGTGCGTCGTAAACCGCGTATCCGTATCGAAGCGCAGATGCACGGCGGCGGTCACGAGCGCGGCATGCGTTCCGGTACGCTGCCGGTTCACCAGATCGTCGGCATGGGCGAAGCCTATCGTATCGCTAAAGAAGAAATGGCGAGCGAAATGGAACGCCTGCGCGGTCTGCGTAACCGTCTGTGGAACGGCATTAAAGATATCGAAGAAGTTTACCTGAACGGCGACCTGGAGCAGGGCGTTCCGACCATCCTGAACGTGAGCTTTAACTACGTGGAAGGCGAGTCGCTGATCATGGCGCTGAAAGACCTGGCGGTATCGTCTGGGTCCGCCTGTACCTCTGCAAGCCTTGAGCCGTCTTACGTGCTGCGCGCGCTGGGTATGAATGACGAGCTGGCGCACAGCTCTATCCGTTTCTCTCTGGGCCGTTTCACGACTGAAGAAGAGATCGACTACACCATCGAACTGGTACGCAAATCCATCGGCCGCCTGCGCGACCTCTCTCCGCTGTGGGAGATGTTTAAGCAGGGCGTGGATTTAACCACCATCGAATGGGCTCATCATTAATCGGTATCGGATTCAGGAGAAATAACACATGGCATACAGCGAAAAAGTCATCGATCATTACGAAAACCCGCGCAACGTCGGCTCTTTTGACAACAACGACGACAACGTCGGCAGCGGCATGGTCGGCGCGCCGGCGTGCGGCGACGTGATGAAGTTGCAGATCAAAGTCAACAATGAAGGTATCATTGAAGACGCACGTTTCAAAACCTACGGTTGCGGCTCCGCTATCGCGTCCAGCTCGCTGGTCACCGAGTGGGTCAAAGGCAAATCCCTGGACGAAGCGCAGGCAATTAAAAATACCGATATCGCAGACGAACTCGAACTGCCGCCGGTAAAAATTCACTGCTCTATCCTGGCGGAAGATGCTATCAAAGCCGCTATTGCGGACTATAAAAGCAAACGTGAAGCAAAATAATCATTGATGAGTTGAGGTTGTAGTATGTCGATTACCCTTAGCGACACCGCCGCCGCGCGCGTCAACGCTTTCCTGGCCAACCGCGGTAAAGGTTTTGGCCTGCGTCTTGGCGTGCGTACGTCCGGCTGTTCCGGCATGGCCTATGTGCTGGAATTTGTTGACGCGCCGCTGCCAGAAGACACGGTGTTCGAAGACAAGGGCGTGAAGGTGGTGGTCGATGGTAAAAGCCTGCAATTCCTTAATGGCACTCAGCTGGACTTCGTCAAAGAAGGCCTGAACGAAGGGTTTAAATTCACCAACCCGAACGTTAAAGATGAGTGCGGCTGCGGCGAAAGCTTTAACGTCTGATAATCTTTCCCGCCTCTCCCCGTCTGCGCCAGCCGCAGGCGGGGTATTTGCTTTATCACGTTGACTGACCCCGAGACTGTTATGGATTACTTCACCCTCTTTGGGCTGCAGGCCCGTTATGCGCTGGACAGTGCCCAACTGGCGGCTCGTTACCAGGATCTGCAACGTCAGTATCATCCCGATAAATACGCAAGCCATTCCCAGGCCGAACAACTGGCGGCGCTCTCGCAATCCGCCACCATCAATCAGGCATGGCAAACGCTGCGCCACCCGCTGACGCGCGCGGAATATCTGCTCTCTCTGCACGGCTTCGATCTGGCGAATGAACAGCACACCGTGCGCGACACTGCATTTCTGATGGAGCAACTGGAGCTGCGCGAAGCGCTGGATGAGATTGAGCAGGCCAAAGACGCCGACCGCCTTGAAGCCTTTGTCTGTAACGTCAAAGCAATGTATCAGGAACGCCATCAGCACATGGTGACGGAGCTGGACGCCGAAGCGTGGGCGCAGGCGGCCGATACGGTACGCAAGCTGCGTTTTCTCGACAAGCTGTTAAGCCAGTCAGAACAACTCGAAGAAAAGTGGCTCGATTTTTAATTCTGGAAGCTCAACATGGCCTTATTACAAATCAGTGAGCCCGGCATGAGTAGCGCGCCGCACCAGCGCAAGCTGGCGGCGGGCATCGATCTTGGCACCACGCATTCGCTGGTCGCGACCGTGCGCAGCGGTCAGCCGGAAACGCTGGCGGACCAGCAGGGGCGCCACCTGCTGCCGTCCGTGGTGCACTACCAGTCACAGGGCTACAACGTCGGGTATGACGCCCGCGCTCAGGCGGCGGACGATCCGGTTAACACCATCAGTTCCGTAAAGCGCCTGATGGGCCGCTCTCTCGCCGATATTCAGGCGCGCTACCCGCATCTGCCGTATCAGCTGCGCGCGAGCGAAAACGGCCTGCCGATGATCGACACCCCGGCAGGGCTGCTGAATCCGGTACGTATCTCCGCCGATATCCTTAAAACGCTGGCTGAACGCGCGCGCGAAGCGCTGGCGGGCGAGCTCGACGGCGTGGTCATTACCGTTCCGGCCTACTTTGACGATGCGCAGCGCCAGGGCACCAAAGACGCCGCGCGTCTTGCCGGGCTGCATGTGCTGCGCCTGCTGAATGAACCGACCGCGGCGGCGATCGCCTACGGCCTCGATTCCGGTCAGGAAGGCGTTATTGCCGTTTACGATTTAGGCGGCGGCACGTTTGATATCTCCGTGCTGCGCTTAAGCCGCGGCGTATTTGAAGTGCTGGCGACGGGCGGCGATTCCGCGCTTGGAGGCGACGATTTCGACCATCTGCTGGCGGATTACATTCGCGAGCAGGCGGGCATCGCCGATCGCAGCGACAACCGCCTTCAGCGCCAGCTGCTCGATGCCGCCACCCAGGCGAAAATCGAACTCAGCGACGCCGATGTCGCGCACGTCAACGTGGCGGGCTGGCAGGGCGCTGTCACCCGCGAGCAGTTCAATGAACTCATCGCGCCGCTGGTTAAGCGCACGCTGCTCTCATGCCGTCGCGCGCTGAAAGATGCGGGCGTGGAAGCGGGCGACGTGCTGGAAGTAGTTATGGTCGGCGGTTCGACCCGCGTGCCGCTGGTGCGCGAGCGCGTCGGCGAATTTTTTGGCCGCACGCCGCTGACGTCTATAGACCCGGATCGCGTGGTCGCCATCGGCGCCGCTATCCAGGCTGATATTCTGGTGGGCAACAAGCCGGACAGCGAAATGCTGCTGCTGGACGTTATCCCGCTGTCGCTCGGTCTTGAAACCATGGGCGGCCTGGTGGAGAAAGTGATCCCGCGCAATACCACGATCCCCGTGGCGCGCGCGCAGGAATTCACCACCTTCAAAGATGGCCAGACCGCGATGGCGATTCACGTCATGCAGGGCGAGCGTGAACTGGTGCAGGATTGCCGATCGCTTGCGCGCTTTACGCTGCGCGGCATTCCGGCGATGCCAGCGGGCGGCGCCCATATCCGCGTCACCTTCCAGGTGGACGCCGACGGCCTGCTGAGCGTGACCGCGATGGAGAAATCCACCGGCGTGGAGGCGTCCATTCAGGTGAAACCGTCTTACGGACTGACCGACGGCGAAATCGCCAACATGATTCAGGAGTCCATGAGCTTTGCCGAGCAGGACGTGAAAGCGCGAATGCTCGCCGAGCAGAAAGTGGAAGCCGCGCGAGTGCTGGAAAGCCTCGACGGCGCGCTGAAAAGCGACGGCGCGCTGCTTAGCGCGACCGAACGCGCCGCCATTGATGACGCGATGGCGCAACTGCGCGCCGCCGCCGACGGCGACGACGCCAGCGCCATTGAAGACGCGATAAAAAATACAGATAAACAGACCCAGGAGTTTGCCGCTCGCCGCATGGATGAATCCATCCGTCAGGCGCTGAAAGGCCACTCCGTCGACGAGGTTTAATAATGCCTAAGATTGTTTTTTTGCCTCATCAGGACCTTTGCCCTGATGGCGCAGTACTGGAAGCGCAAAGCGGTGAAACCATTCTTGACGTTGCGCTGCGCAACGGCATTGAAATCGAACACGCCTGTGAAAAATCGTGCGCCTGCACCACCTGCCACTGCATCGTGCGTGAAGGTTTCGATTCGCTGCCGGAAAGCACCGAAGATGAAGACGACATGCTGGATAAAGCGTGGGGGCTGGAGCCGGAAAGCCGTCTGAGCTGCCAGGCGCGCGTCACTGACGAAGATCTGGTGGTGGAGATGCCGCGTTACACCATCAACCACGCCAGGGAGCATTAATATGGGACTGAAATGGACCGACAGCCGTGAAATCGGCGAGGCGCTGTATGACAGCCGCCCGGACGTGGACCCGAAAACCGTGCGCTTTACCGATATGCACGAGTGGATCTGCTCTCTCGAAGAGTTCGATGACGATCCACAGGCCTCTAACGAAAAGGTTTTAGAGGCTATACTGCTGGTCTGGTTAGACGAAGCAGAATAACGCAACGGGCTGCCATAAGGCGGCCCGTTTTCGTTGCGCATCAGGCGATATAAGGAAAATAAAATGACCGAAGCCATGAAGATTACCCTTTCCCACGAGCCTGCCGATGCTCGCTGGGGTGAAAAAGCACTGTACAGTTTTACGCAAGACGGTATCGCTCTGCACCTGACGGGCAAAGACGATCTCGGCATTGTCCAGCGCGCCGGGCGCAAAATCGACGGCCAGGGGCTCAAACACGTTGAGCTTGCCGGCGATGGCTGGGATGTGGAAAAAAGCTGGGCGTTCTGGATGGGCTATCGCGGTCCGAAAGGCAAGCGCGCCGTTACCTGGGCGCCGCTTGACGACGCGCAGCAGAAAGAGCTCAACAGCCGCCTGAAAGTCATCGACTGGGTGCGCGATGTTATTAACGCCCCGGCGGAAGAGATGGGCCCGGAGCATCTGGCGCAGCGCGCGGTGGATCTGCTGGCGGATGTCGGCGGCGAGCGCGTGAGCTATCGCATTACCAAAGGCGAAGATCTGCGCGAGCAGAACTACATGGGGCTGCATACCGTAGGCCGCGGCTCTGAACGCCCGCCGGTCTTGCTGGCGCTCGATTTCAACCCGACGGGCGATGCGAACGCGCCGGTGTATGCCTGCCTCGTCGGCAAAGGCATTACGTTTGACTCCGGCGGCTACAGCATTAAACAGACCGCGTTTATGGATTCGATGAAATCTGACATGGGCGGCGCGGCGCTGGTTACCGGCTCGCTGGCGTTCGCGATTACGCGCGGCCTGAACAAGCGCGTGAAGCTGATCCTCTGCTGCGCGGATAATATGATCAGCGGCAACGCCTTCCGTCTGGGCGATATCATTCGCTATCGCAACGGCAAAACCGTGGAAGTGATGAACACCGACGCCGAAGGGCGCCTGGTGCTGGCGGACGGGCTGATTGACGCCAGCGCCCAGAAGCCGGAGCTGATTATTGACGCCGCGACGCTGACCGGCGCCGCCAAGACGGCGCTCGGCAACGATTACCACGCGCTGTTTAGCTTTGACGACGCGCTGGCGAACCGTCTGCTGCAAAGCGCGCAGGCGGAAAACGAAGCCTTCTGGCGTCTGCCGCTGGCGGAGTTTCACCGCAACCAGCTGCCGTCTAACTTTGCCGAGCTGAACAACACGGCGGGCGGCGCCTATCCGGCGGGCGCCAGCACCGCGGCGGGTTTCCTGTCGCACTTTGTGGAGAACTACCAGCAGGGCTGGCTGCATATCGACTGCTCCGCGACTTACCGCAAAGCGGCGGTAGAGCAGTGGGCGGCTGGCGCGACCGGTATCGGCGTGCGTACCCTTGCGAATCTGTTGACCGACGAGTAACGGCGGGCAGGGCGGGTGCGCTTCGCTTACCCGCCCTGGAAACAAAGTCTTATTCCTGTAGGGTGGGTAAGCGAAGCGCACCCATCAACGCGATAATAATGTGACGCGATGATTGCGCTGCCTTTATCCGCCTTACATCACCATTAACGCGATGCCGCGGGTTTCCCCCTCTCCGACAGGGGAGGGCCGGGGTGAGAGGCTTTTCTCTTACTCATCACTGAAAAATACAAACGCTATGTCCGAAACGAAAAACGAAAACAACGCAGAAAACAACGAACTCGAAACCCTGCTGGAGAAAGCGGCCGCGGAGCCTGCGTTCCGTCCGGCGTTTTTCCGCACGCTGCTGGAATCCACCGTGTGGGTGCCAGGCGAGGCGGCGGATGGCGAAGCGGTGGTCGCTGAAAGCGCCGTGGATCTGCAGCACTGGGAAAAAGACGACGGTACCTCGGTGATCCCTTTCTTCAGCTCTCCGGCGGCCCTTGAAAAAGCGGTGGAAGGCGAACAGGCGTTCGTGGCGATGCCGGTGCGCACGCTGTTTGAGATGACCCTTGGCGAAACGCTGTTCCTCAACGCCAAACTGCCGACCGGCAAAGAGTTTACGCCCAATGAAATTCGCCATCTGATAAGCCCGGAAGTCTCGGCGCTCAGCCAGCAGGAAGTGCTGGAAGGCGGCGCCTCGCTGCTGCTCTCTGAGGTGGCCGAACCGCCCGCGCAGATGATCGAATCGCTGACCGTGCTGTTTAAAGAGATGAAAACCGTGAAGCGCGCCTGGCTGTGCCTGTTGAAAGAGCATGCCGACGAGCCCGCGAACTATCTTATCGGCATCGAGGCGGACGGCGACATCGACGCGGTGATTAACGCCGCTGGCAGTGTGGCGACCGACACCCTGCCGGGCGATGAGCCGGTGGATATCTGCCAGGTGGTGGAAGGCGAGAAGGGCATCAGCCACTTTATGATGGCGCACCTGACGCCGTTCTACGAACGTCGCTGGGGCAGCTTCCTGCGCGATTTCAAACAAAACCGCATTATTTAACCCTGCATCTTCCCGCGCGGCGCCCGACGCCGCGTTTTTCTGCCCTGTTAACACATTGTTTTCAGTAGCAAGCCAAATTCTGGTAGGCCCACCTGCGGGCTCGCTTTGTTAAGCTTCCGGCCTTCTGCGCCCCCGTTACGTTTATCCACGCTTTCGCTGCCTGAATCCATGGGCGGGCGCCGTTCCTGTTTCACATCGCACAAGGGCCATACCATGCATAAAAAGAGCGTCACCTACCTCTTTTTAATTCCGCTGATCCTGTTTTTCTATGCCGCCTGGCAGAACTGGCGCGTCAGTCACGTGCTGGAACGCGCGCAGTATGAAACGCAAATCGTCGCGGCCGCGAGCGAGTCGCCGCGCGCAACGCTGACTTACCGTCACGATGGGCAGGAGACAGAAATGCCCGCCATCGACGCGCAGGAGCGGGCGCAGCAGTATCTCGCAGAAAACCGGGAGTGGATTGGCGCGGCGGATGTTGAGCTGTTTCTGGCGCGCAGCGGTATGTTCTTCACGTTTATCAGTCTGCTGATTAACGCGGGCGCCGTGGCGCTGTGCCGCTTTTGCGTGGCGCAGGGGCAGCGTTCGCAGGGCGCGTTACTGAGGGCGTTCTGGCTGTGCCGTCTGCTGCTGCCTTTTATTATGGCCGCGCAACTATTGGTGGGGCCGTTTTACCAGCTCAGTATCGCGTTTTATGAAGTCGTCTGGGCGGCCATCGCGTTTAATCTCCACCTGGTGCCTGGCAAAGTCGTTCTCTTTCTCCTGATCGTCGCGGGCGTCGTGCTCTGGATGTTCTGGAAAATCCTGGTGACGGTCGTGAGATGCTTTGCGCTGTTTCGCCCGGTGCCGAAGCCGGTGATGGGGCATCGTCTCAGCCGTGGCGAGGCGCCTGCGCTCTGGCAGGCGGTAGACGCGCTGGCAGGCAAGGCGGTTGCCCCGGATAATATTGTGGTAGGGCTTACCGACAACTTCTACGTCACCGCAAACCCGTTGCTGCTGAATAATGGCGAAACGGTCGTCGGCAAGACGCTCTACTTTCCGCTGACCTGGGCGGCGCTGCTGAGCCCGGAGGAGATGACGGCGGTGATCGGCCATGAACTGGGGCACTTCTCCGGTAAAGATACCGAATTCAGCCAGCGCTTTCTGCCGCTCTATGATGGTTTCAGCCGCAGCCTTGACGCGCTGGAGCCGAAGGAAGGTCAAAAGACGTATTTCAGCGTGCTCGAATTACGCACTGCGTTGTATAGCGCGCATTACTTTCTCGAACAGTTCCACGGCATGGTAATGCTGTGGCGCAAGCGTCGTGAGCACGCTGCCGATGAGGCGGGCGCGCAGGCCAGCTCACCGCAGGCGCTCGCGTCAGCGCTGCTGCGTATCGTGGCGCTGAGCGGTCCGGTGAATGAATACCTGGAGGCCGTTTACGAGGCACGTGTTCAGACCGACAACGTGGTGGCCTCGCTGCTGGCGCACCTGAGCGGCCACCCCTTGCCGGACCCGCGCGAACATCTGGAGAACGAAACGTCGCACCCTTACGACTCCCACCCGCCATGCCGTTCACGCATCGAGGCCCTCGGCTGCTCGGTCGAGCTTTCGGCGATTCAGGCCTCGCGGCCGGTAAGCCCACAGAGCTACGCGCATCTGCAAACGCTGTTCGCGGATGTCGACGGGCTGGCCCGCGCGCTCACGGCAGCGCTTACCGGGCAGGTCGCTGAACATCGCAGCGCCTGGCGCAACGAATTGCAAACCGTGGTGGAAGCGGCCTCGGGCGAACAGGCGATCTACTCCCGTAGCCGTATTTCGCGCGGCGGCGTACTGACCATCGTGACGTTTGTGTCGATGATTGTGGCGTTTCATGCCGATCGCGAGTGGCAATTCCCGCCTGGTAAGCCTGAGCTGGTGGGCCTCATCATTACGCTGATATTCGCGTATTTCTGCTGGCTTGGGATCCGGAGCGTGCTGCGTTACTGGCGCATAAGCCAGCAGCCGCTGATGGTCTTAACGCCGCAAAGTCTGATTTTCCGCGAGCTGACGGAGCCGGTGCCGATTTCCGCGCTGACCGGCTATCTGTTCTTGCCGTCGAAAAGCGGGATGCTGATAGGGCTTGATTACAAAGAAGGCTACCAGCC
This sequence comes from Cronobacter sp. EKM101R, assembly GCF_963888145.1. NCBI lineage: Bacteria > Pseudomonadati > Pseudomonadota > Gammaproteobacteria > Enterobacterales > Enterobacteriaceae > Cronobacter > Cronobacter sp. EKM101R. The sequence continues at coordinate 62,508 of NZ_CAWPHW010000071.1, forward strand.
TCCGCCGTTGGCTGGCGCGCGCTTTCGGGCATATCGCCACGTGGATAAAAAAGAGCGTCAGATGCTGCTGGATGTGAGCGGCAAACTGCGTGACGCCGACAACAAACCGGTTTCACAGGAAGGACTGATGGAGCTGGTGGAAGTGTACCTCCATGCGGCCGCCGCCCAGGCGGAGCTCCACAAGATGCAGTAAACCATCGGCCCCGTCAGAGGGCTGTGGGATGCGGCGCCTGTCCGTCGACAGGCGCTTTTAACCGCGGGGCGCGCCCCGCAGTCTATGGATAAACAAGGAAACGACGTAACGATGAACAGGAAGCATCTCGCTTATCTTTTTCTGGTGCCGCTGCTGGTGGCCTGCTATGCCGTCTGGCAGCACTGGCGTGTTAGCGACATTCTTGAGAGCGTCGACAGCTCCAACAGCCTGATTCAGACGGCGAGCGACGCGCTGCAACACGATCCGAAAGCGATCATTGAATTTACCAGCGACGGGAAAAACTACCGCGTTCCGGCGACAGAAGTGATTGAGAGCGAACGGAGTGTTCAGAACGAATACGCCGGCCAGATCATGCTGGCGCGCACCCAGAGCGGGCTGGCGTCCTTCGCCGTTGGGCTGGCGCTGCTGTGCATTGTGCTGAACGCCGGGGCGATCGCGCTGTGTCGGCGCAGCGTGACCCTCGCGAAGCAGTCGCAGGACGCGCTGGTGCAGGCGTTTGATAAGTGCCGCAAGCTGCTGCCGTGGCTCATGGTCGCGCAGATCGTCTGCTGCGGGCTGGCGCTGTTCGCGGTCGTCGGGTATGAGACGCTCTGGTTCGCCACGCATTACAAAATGAACGCTGGCGGCCTCAAAGTGATGCTGTTCGCGCTGGTGATCCTGTTCGGTATTCTGTGGGTGCTTTATAAAAGCCTCGGCAGCATTCGTCGCTGCTTCGCGCTGTTCCAGCCGGAACCGAATCATGTGGTGGGCCATAATCTGACCCGCGAACAGGCGCCCGCGCTCTGGAGCATGGTGGAAGCGCTGTCCCGGAAAACCGGGGCGATGATGCCGGATAACATTGTGGTCGGGATGCTGGAAGGCTTTTATGTCACCGCCAACAGCGTGCAGCTTGAAGACGGGCCGCTGCTGACCGGCCAGACGCTCTATTTCCCGCTCACGTGGGCGGCGCTGCTGGATAACGACGAAACCTGCGCGGTCATCGGCCACGAGCTAGGCCACTTCGCAGGCCAGGATACGCAGTACAGCCTGCGCTTCGCGCCGCTGTATGCGGGTATTACCAACAGCATCAACACGATGGCGCAAAACCAGCAGAGCGCGCCGTTTATCGATCACGTGGTGCTCTATCCGTCGCTCTATATGGGCGTCTACTTTATCGAACAGCTGCATGAGACGGTGAGCCACTGGAGCCGCATCCGCGAGCACGCCGCCGATGAGATGGGCGCGCGCGCCAGCTCACCGCAGGCGCTGGCGTCGTCGCTGCTGCGTATTTCCGCCGTCAGCGAGCCGCTGAACAACACGCTCGACGATTTCTTTAACGGTAAACCGGGCTTTGAGGATCTGGTGGCCGCGCTGGTGACCCGCTTGCGCGAAGAAGGTTTTGGCGATATCCAGCGTTATCTGGAGCACAAAGCCGCGCACCCGACCGACAGTCACCCGCCGTCACGCGCGCGTATTGAGGCGCTCGGCTGCGCTATCGATGACTCGCTGATTCACCACGCCACCCGCGCGGTGCCGCAGGATCCGTGGGAAAACCTGCGTCTGTGGTTCGCGCAGCCTGAGGCGCTGTCCGGCACGATGACCGGCGAGCTCGCCGGGAAAGCCGCCGAGCATCGCGAAGAGTTCCGCCGCGAGCTGGAAGAGGTTGTGCAGCAGTCCGGCGAGGCCGTCACGCTCTACTCCGGCAAAAAAGTCTTTTTCGTCGGCGGGATTCTGGCGGCGGTGCTGTTTGTCGCGACGGTCGCTATGCTGAAAATTGTTAATCCTTTTACTATTCAGGGCGTTGACGACGGTAAAATCGTCGCCATCGCGATTGGCACGGGGTTGCTGGGCTTACTGACCTGTTACGTGCTCTGGCAGCAGTGGCAGAAGCGTGAAATCCCGTTCCTGACGATGACGCCCGATTCGCTGCACTGCCGTCAGTTCACGGCGGGCATTCCGTTGAGCGCGATCGAAGATTTTTCGGTGCAAACCGCCAACGACACCACCACCGTGACGCTGATTTATCGCGAAGGGTTTGAGCCGCCGCGCGCCGTTGGCGGCCGCTGGAAAAACTACACCCGCGTGAAGCGCGGCAAGCGTAAGCTGGCGTTTGTGTTTATTGGCGGGCTTCGCGAAGGGGACAGCCGTAAGGCGTACTCCGCCGACATGCTGGTAGAGTTGCTGGTGCGTAACCTTAACGCCATCCACGCGCGCGACGCGCTGTCGCGTTTCTCGTAAGGGAAGCGGCGCGGCCTGCGGGCCGCGCTGTTAGGCCTGCGCCTGCAACAGCAGCAGGTCGATAAGCATCACCAGATTGGATTCAAACGAGGTGATCCCCGCCGCTTCGGCGGCGAAATGGATAGCCTCGTCATACAGTGGAAAATGCAGCCCGGAGAGCTCCGCCAGTGGATTTGGCGACGCGCGGGTAAACGCCACGACCTCCATGCCGACATTGCGGGCGATGCGCGCTTTATCGAGCACCTGTTCCGTTTCGCCGCTGCGCGAGACCGCAATAAACACCTCATAGCGCGCCGCGTTGCTGAGAAAAATATTACGGCTGTCGCCGGGGCCGGAGATAAAGGCCGTCTTGCCGAGCACCTGTAATTTCTTAGTGAGGTATTCCGCAAACAGATACGAAAACCCCGCCCCGTAGAGAAAAAACTGCTCCTTTTCGCGCAGCAACTGGCTGAAAGCGGTGATTTTCTCCGGCGTCACCCAGCGAAAGGTCTGCTGATAATTGTCGACAAAGCGGTTAAACAGAGCGGGCAGGGCGTCGGGCGCGGCATCGGGTTCAATGGCGAGATGGGGTGTGTCAGTAAGCAGTTGCTTACAGTGCCAGATCAGTTCGCTGTAACCGCTGAAGCCAAGCTTATGACACAACCGCATGATGGTGGCGGTGGAAACAAACGTCTCCTGCGCCAGCTCGCGCACCGTGATATTTCCCACCCGCAGCGGGTGCGCCGTCAGGTGGGAAAGTACGCGATACTCGGCGCGGGTCAGCGACTCGCCGCGCATCAGCAACGGCGTCAGGCGGTTATCCATTATGGCGCCGGTTCGATGGGCAGATCGTCGCGCGCGCCCCATTCACTCCAGGAGCCGTCATAGAGCTTCACGTCATGTGCCTCAAGGGTGGCGAGAGCGAGCATTACCACCGCCGCCGTCACGCCAGAACCACAGCTGGCGATAATCGGGCGCTGCAGATCCACGCCCTGGGCTGCGAATATTTCGCGCAGTTCGTCGGTGGTTTTGAGCTGGCCTTTGACCACCAGATCGGTCCACGGCACGTTCAGCGCGCCGGGAATATGGCCGCGCCTCAGGCCCGGCCGCGGCTCATCGGCTTCGGCGTTAAAGCGCGCCGCCGGACGGGCGTCGACGATCTGTGCGGTTTTCTCGTGGCTTGCCAGTAAGACATCGGTCAGGCGTTTGACCAGCCCGTCGTCAAATTTGGCTTCAAACTCGCCTTCCGGCGCGTCGACCACGCCCTCTTCCAGCGGCAAACCGTCGCGCTGCCATTCGGCAAGGCCGCCCGCCAGAATCGACACGTTTTGTACGCCGAAGGCGCGCAGCATCCACCAGGCGCGCGGCGCCGAGAAGAGGTTGCCTTCGTCATAAACAATCAGGTGTTTGTCGTGGCTGACGCCCAGCTCGCGCATCGCGACCGCGAACGCCTCCGGGCGCGGCATCATATGGGGCAGGGGGGTTGAATGATCGGACAGCGCTTCGATATCGAAAAAGCGCGCGCCGGGAAGATGGCCCGCGCGATATTCTTCCGCCATATTGCGCAGGTGTTCCTGGCCCGCAGGGGCCATACGGGCGTCGAGGATCTGAATTTCCGGGTCGTCGATATGCTCTGCAAGCCAGTGGCTCGCGACAAAATAGGATGTGGACATGGCGTTCTCCGTGTCATCGCTGAGGAACGGATTGTCAGCGCTTTTTCATCTCACCACAAGCCACCATTGCTGATGTCGCGAGCGGGCTCCGGTTATGACGCTGCTTCGCCGTTCACCCAGGCTTTTTGCAGCGCCGGCCAGTAGTCGCGGTTCGCCTCAATCATGTCATCGAGGATCGCTTTGGCGTGCTGCATCGTGGGGACAGTACGGTTAAGTGTAAACGCCTGCAGCGCTTTTTCGTAGCTGCCTTCAAGCGTCGCCTCGACCAGCAACTGCTCGGAGGCGAGCTGCTGCATCAGCAGCGTCTGGTGGAACAGCGGCACCGCGCCCATGCGCACCGGCTCCGGCCCGGCGGCGGTGATATACGCCGGCACTTCTACCATCGCGTCGTAAGGCAGGTTGGCGATAGCGCCTTTGTTTTCGACAATCACCAGATGCCGCTGGCGTAAATCAAACGCCAGCGAGCAGGCGACATCGACAATAAACGCGCCGTGGACGCCCACATGGAACGCATCCGGCAGAATGCCGGTACGCTTATACTCTTCCGCCGCCGCGAACAGTTTTTTCTCACGCCCGTCCATCACTTCATTGGCGCGGGTGTAATCCGGGTTCTGGTGCTCCACTATCTCGTTTGGCATCAGGTAATACTGTAAGTACGGGTTCGGCAGATAATCCGGGAAGTTATCCATAATCGGCTTAATGTTGCGCCAGGTTTTCACCCATGACGGATCGGAGTGCTGCGGATCCGTCTGCGCCGCGTCTTCGGTCAGCAGGCCGAATTTCGCGATATGGCGGCGCAGCGCGGGCAGTTGATCTTCGCCATCCACCAGCACGCGGGTAAACCAGCCGAAGTGGTTCAGGCCGAAATAATCCACTTCAAGCTTGTGGCGGTCGACGCCGAGGATAGCGCCCATATTGCGCATCGCCGCCACCGGCATGTCGCAGATATTTAGCACGCGGGCGGTCGGGCGCAGGCGACGCACGCCTTCCGCCACAATCGCCGCCGGGTTGGAGTAGTTCACAATCCAGGCCTTGCTGTCGGCGTACCGCTCCACCATGTCGATAAGCTCCACCATCGGCAGAATGGTGCGCAGGCCATAGGCGAGACCGCCAGGGCCGCAGGTTTCCTGGCCCACCACGCCGTGGCGCAGCGGAATTTTTTCATCCTGCTCGCGCATTTTGTACTGGCCGACGCGCATCTGGGCGAACACAACATGCGCGCCGCTGAACGCCACTTCCGGGTCGCTGGTGGTGGTAAATTTGATGGACTGGCTGTGGTCGCGGATCACTTTCTCCACCACCGGCGCGATCGTCTCCTGACGCGCGCTGTCGATGTCATAGAGACGAATTTCGGCGAGCGGGAAATCGTTTAAGCGCACCATCAGGCTTTTCACAATACCCGGCGTATAGGTGCTGCCGCCGCCGGCGATAGCAAGAATAAAGGGAGGTTTCAACATCATCAGCTCCTGTCAGAGAAACATTTCGACTGCTTCACGCATTTTTTTCACATGCAGTCCGTAGACCACCTGAACGTTATTGCCTTGTTTAATCACCGCTTTCGCACCCGTCGCTTTCAGACGCGGTTCATCGATAACGGCCACGTCGCGCACCGTAACGCGCAGACGGGTGTAACAGTTATCCACCACTTCGATATTGGCCCGGCCGCCCAGCCCTTCGATAATCGCTTCGCCGAGACCGTCGTTCGTGCCCTTCGCCTGGTATTCCTGTTTGCTGTAGAGGCGCGTCTCCTGGTCGTCATCCTCGCGCCCGGGCGTTTTCATGTTGAAGCGCAGGATCAGGAAGCGGAACACGGTGAAATAGAGCGTCGCCATAATCAGCCCGACCAGCAGATACATCGGCCAGTTCGATTTCGTCGTGCCAAGCGGCAGGTTGTAGAGAATAAAATCGATAATGCCGTTGGCGCCGATGGCGTGAACGTCCAGCAGATAGAACAGCATCATGCCGATGCCGGTCAGCGCCGCGTGCACCACGAACAGCAGCGGGGCGATAAACAGAAATGAAAATTCGATAGGCTCGGTGACGCCCACCAAAAGGGACGTCAGCGCCGCCGGGATCAGAATCGCTTTGGCGGCGGCTCTGCGCTCTGGTTTGGCCGTCATATACATCGCCAGCGCCGCTGCGGGCAGGCCAAACATCTTGCTAATGCCGCGGGCGTCCCACACCACGGTCGGACTTAACTGCGTGACGGAAGGGCAGGCCATTTCCGCGAAATAGATGTTGCGCGCGCCCTGGTAGACCGTGCCGCAGACGTCCTGGGTGCCGCCAAGTTCGGTATAGAGAAACGGCGTATAGACCAGATGATGCAGGCCGGTCGGCACCAGAATGCGTTCCAGAAAGCCATATATCGCCACGCCGAACGCGCCTGCGCCTTTGATCGCCAGCGCCATCGCGCTGATGCCGTGCTGGGCGAAGGGCCACAGTTCGCTCATCACCACGCCTAATACCATCGAAACCGGCAGCATAATGATGGCGACAAAACAGTGGCCGGAGTAAATCGCCATCGCGCCCGAGAACTGCACGCCGGAGTAGCGGTTATAGAGCCAGCCGGAGAGCGCGCCCGTCAGAATGCCCGCGAACACGCCCATCTCCAGCACCTGCACACCAAGCACCATGCTTTGCCCGGCCGCGCGCATTTGAGCGGCGGGCGCCAGCGCGCCCTGCAACTGTAACGTCACGTTCATGGCGTTAATAAACACGATAAACGTCACCAGCCCTGTCAGCGCCGCGTAGCCTTTATCGCGCGCCGCAAGACCAATAGGGATGCCGACGGCGAAGACCAGCGCCAGGTTCGCCAGCACCGAGACCGCCGATTTGGCGATAAGCTGCCCGGTGTGTTGAAGGGCCGGGTGGCCGAGAAACGGCAGATAACCCGCAAGGCTGCCATTCCCCAGTACGTTGCCGAAGGCGATAAACAGGCCGACAATCGGCAGAATCAATACCGGTCCGTAAAGGGACTTGCCAAAATTTTGTAGGGCGTTTACGGCGTATCTCATTTAGCTCTCTCTTTTTTATCGTCTGGCTAAACCACCTGATGTGCAGAGGCACCGCTCAAAGGTAGCAACTCGCCGCATAAAGAAGCCAGTTATCTGATTGTTTTAAAAACAAATAACTCTGAAGGTAACATGTAACGTTACGCACTGTGATCGCGGTAACATCCGGGGGGAAGTGAGGAGAAAGGCAGCGTTTTGCAGGCCGTTGCAGAGAATTTGCAAAGCATCCTCCGCTATTTATTTTTGGTGGTTTTTTTTTGTCATCGCTTTTAAGCATAATAGCCGCCGTTACCGGAAACCGACGGCCACTACGGCCAGGGAAAACTATGAAATCATTGCGTCTGGCTGTCATCGCGACAGCATTACTGGCGTCTTTCACTCTCGGCGGGTGCGACGACAAGGAGAGTGCTTCCGCCGACTCCGCCGCGCCGGCGGCTCAAAGCAGCGCCCCGGCGTCGCAGGCCAGGCCGCAGGCGGCCGATCTGCAAAAGCTGGCGCAGCAAAGCGCCGGTAAGCCGCTCAAATTACTGGACGCCTCAGAGGTTCAGCTTGATGGCGCCAGTACGCTGGTGCTTACCTTCTCGGTGCCGCTTGATCCCAACCAGGATTTCGGCCGCGTGGTGCATCTTGTCGATAAGAAAGAGGGCAAGGTGGACGGCGCGTGGGAGCTTGCGCCGAACTTAAAAGAGCTGCGCCTGCGCCACCTTGAGCCGAACCGCGAACTGGTGCTGAGCGTCGATCGCGAACTGCTGGCGCTCAATAAAGCCACCTTTGGCATGGCGTATGAGAAAGCCCTGACCACGCGCGATATCGCGCCGAGCGTCGGGTTTGCGAGCCGCGGCTCGCTGCTGCCGACCAAAGTCGTACAGGGGCTGCCGGTGATGGCGCTCAATATCTCAAGCGTCGACGTTAACTTCTACCGCGTGAAACCGGAATCGCTGGCGGCGATGGTCAGCCAGTGGGAGTACCGGAATTCACTCAGCAACTGGGAATCTGACCAACTGCTGAAAATGGCGGATCTGGTCTATACCGGGCGTTTTGATCTCAATCCGGCCCGCAACACGCGCGAAAAACTGCTGCTGCCGTTAAGCGACATCAAGCCGCTGCAACAGCCGGGCGTCTATCTGGCGGTGATGAACCAGGCGGGGCATTACAACTACAGTAACGCCGCGACGCTCTTTACGCTTAGCGACGTCGGTCTTTCGCTGCACCGCTATCATGACCGCATGGATATTTTCACCCAGAGCCTGGAGAACGGCGCGGCGCAAAGCGGCGTCGAAGTGCGTCTGCTGAACGATAAAGGACAGACGCTGGCGGAAGCGACCAGCGACAGCACTGGTCACGTGCGTCTGGATAACCCGAAAGAGGCGGCGCTGGTGCTGGCCCGTATGGGCGAGCAGACCACGATGCTCGATCTCAACCTCCCGGCGCTGGATCTGGCGGAGTTTGATACCGGCGGCGATCGCGGCTACAGCAAGCAATTCTTTATGTTTGGCCCGCGCGATCTTTACCGTCCTGGCGAAACGGTGATCGTCAATGGTCTGCTGCGCGACAGCGACGGCAAACCGCTGGCGGCGCAACCGGTGAAATTCGAAGTGGTGCGCCCGGATGGCCAGGTGGCGCGTACGCAGGTGGTGGAGCCGAATAACGGGCTTTATCAACTGACCTGGACGCTTGATGCTCAGGCCGCGACCGGCCAGTGGGTGATCCGCGCTAATACCGGCGACAACCAGAACCGCAACTGGCTCTTCCATGTAGAAGACTTTATGCCGGAGCGTATGGCGCTCAACCTCAACGTGCAGAAAACGCCGCTGGCGCCTTCGGATACAGTCAATTTCGGTATTGAAGGCCATTACCTCTACGGCGCGCCTGCGGCAGGCAATAGCCTGCAGGGCCAGCTCTATCTGCGTCCGCTGCGTGACGCGGTGCCGCAACTGCCGGGCTTCCAGTTCGGTAACATCGCGGAAGAAAACCTCTCCCGTAGCCTCGATGAAGTGCAGTTGAATCTTGACGACGCGGGTGTCGCGCAGGTCGCTACCGAAAGCCAGTGGCAGGATGTGCGCTCTCCGCTGCGCCTGATTTTGCAGGCGAGCCTGCTGGAATCGGGCGGTCGCCCGGTCACCCGTCGCGTCGAACAAGCCATCTGGCCTGCCGATGCGCTGGTGGGCATTCGCCCGCAGTTTGGTGAGAAAGCGGTCTACGACTACCGTACCGACGATACCGTCAATCAGCCGATGGTCGATGAAAACGGCAATGCCGGTTTCGATATCGTCTATGCCAACGCGCAGGGCGAAAAAGTCGCCGTGAAAGGCCTGAAAGTGCGTCTGGTGCGCGAACGTCGCGACTACTACTGGAACTGGTCAGATTCTGAAGGCTGGCTGTCGCAGTTCGACCAGAAAGATCTGGTGGAAGCCGAGCAGACTATCGATCTCGCTGCGGGCGAAACCGGCAAAGTGAGCTTCCCTGTGGAGTGGGGTTCGTATCGCCTTGAAGTGGTCTCGCCTGACGATCTGGTCAGCAGCATGCGCTTCTGGGCCGGTTACAGCTGGCAGGATAACAGCGACGGCGCCAGCGCGCCGCGCCCGGATCGCGTCACGCTGAAAATCGACAAACCGTTCTATCAGCCTGGCGACACCATCAAGCTGCACATCGCCGCGCCAGCCGCAGGCAAAGGCTACGCGATGGTGGAATCCTCTGAAGGCCCGCTGTGGTGGCAGGAAATCGACGTGCCGGAGAAAGGGCTCGATCTGGACATTCCGGTCGACAAAGCCTGGAAACGCCACGATCTCTATCTCAGCACGCTGGTGGTCCGCCCTGGCGATAAATCCCGTTCCGCGACCCAAAAACGCGCGGTCGGCCTGCTGCATCTGCCGATGGGCGATGAAAACCGTCGCCTGAACCTGACGCTGGAAACGCCGGCGAAAATGCGCCCGGACAGCACGCTGTCGGTGAAAGTGAAAGCCAGCGTGAAAAACGGCGAACTGCCGAAGCAGATTAACGTTCTGGTTTCGGCTGTAGACAGCGGGGTGCTTAACATCACCGACTACGTCACGCCGGATCCGTGGCGCGGCTTCTTTGGCAAGAAACGCTATGGCGCGGATATCTATGATATCTACGGCCAGGTGATTGAAGGCCAGGGCCGTCTGGCGGCGCTGCGCTTTGGTGGCGACGGCGACGAACTAAACCGCGGCGGCAAACCGCCGGTCAACCACGTCACTATCATCGCTGAACAGGCGGTGCCGGTGCAGTTGAACGACCAGGGCGAAGGCACGATTACGCTGCCGGTCGGCGACTTTAACGGCGAACTGCGCGTGATGGCGCAGGCCTGGAGCGACGACCGCTTCGGCAATGGCGAAAGCAAAGTGATTGTGGCGGCTCCCGTGATTGCCGAGATGAGCACGCCGCGCTTCCTTGCGGGCGGCGATACCTCGCGCCTGGCGCTGGATGTCACAAACCTGACCGAACAGCCGCAGCAGCTTAACGTCACCTTTAGCGCCAGCGGCCTGGTGCGCCTGGATGCGCAGTCGACCCAGCAGGTGAACCTGAAAGCGGGCGGGCGCACGACGCTGTTCGTGCCGGTCGCCGCCAGCAACGGGTTTGGCGACGGCGCGGTACAGGCGCAGATCACGGGGCTTTCGCTGCCGGGCGAGCGTTTCGCGCCGATTATGCGTGAGTGGAAAATCGGCGTGCGTCCGGCGTATCCGGCGCAGACCGTCAACAGCGGCGCGATGCTGCGTGCGGGTGAAATCTGGACCGTGCCAGCCTCGCATCTGCAGGGGCTTAACGCTTCCACGCTGGAAGGCCGGTTGTTGTTGAGCGGTCGTCCGCCGCTCAATATCGCCCGCTACATTGAAGAGCTGCGCGCTTATCCGTACGGCTGCCTTGAGCAGACCACCAGCGGTCTGTTCCCGTCGCTGTACACGAACGCCGCGCAGCTCAAAGCGCTTGGCATCAAAGGCGACACCGATGAACAGCGCCGCGCGGCGGTGGATATCGGCATTGCGCGCCTGCTTGAGATGCAACGCGAAGAGGGCGGATTTGGTCTGTGGGATAAAGAAAGTCCGGAAGAGTACTGGGCGACGGCCTATGTGACCGATTTCCTGGTGCGCGCCGGCGAGCAGGGCTACAGCGTGCCGGCCGAGGCGCTGAATAACGCCAACGCGCGCCTGCTGCGTTATCTCCAGGATCCGGCCACCATCGCGCTGCGTTACAGCGAAAACAACGCGGCCTCGCGCTTTGCGGTGCAGTCCTATGCCGGACTGGTGCTGGCTCGTCAGCAGAAAGCGCCGCTCGGCGCGCTGCGCGACCTCTGGGAGCATCGCGCGCAAGCGGGCGGCGGTCTGCCGCTGGTGCAGCTTGGCGTGGCGCTGAAACTGATGGGCGATGCGCCGCGCAGTAAAGCCGCGCTGGATCTCGGGCTCAAAACCGAGCGGCCGCATAATGATGTCTGGCTTGGGGACTACGGCAGCGATCTGCGTGACGATGCGCTGAAGCTGAGCCTGTTGCAGGAATATAATCTGCAGGCTGACACACAAAGTACGCTGCTTAACGCGCTTTCTGATGAAGCATATGGTCAGCGCTGGCTCTCCACCCAGGAAAGCAATGCGCTGTTCCTTGCGGGCCGCAATCTGGTAAACCAGCCGGGGAACTGGCAGGCGCAGACCACGCTGGCAGGCCAGTTCATGAGCGGCGACAAAGCGCAGAGCGTCGCGCTTAACGCCGATCAGCTTGGCGCGTTGCAGGTCACTAACACGGCACAGACCCCGCTCTGGCTGCGTCTTGACAGCCAGGGTTACCCGGATGTCGCGCCGCAGCCGTCAAGCAACGTGCTGCATATTGAGCGGCACTACCTCAACAGCAAAGGCGAGTCGATTTCGCTCTCCAACCTGAAGAGCGGCGAGCTGGTGCTGGTATGGCTTGAAGTTTCGGCCAGCAAAACGGTGCCTGACGCGCTGGTGGTCGATCTTCTCCCGGCCGGGCTTGAGCTGGAAAACCAGAACCTGGCGAACGCCAGCGCCAGCCTGAGCAGCGCGGGTGAGGCAAGCGATCTTATCAACCGCATGCAGCAGATGGACATTCAGCATATGGAGTTCCGTGACGATCGCTTCGTCGCGGCGCTGCCGGTGAACGAAGGCGTTAACGCCACGCTGGTCTACATGGCGCGCGCCGTGACGCCGGGCACCTATAAAGTGCCGGCGCCCCAGGTCGAGTCGATGTATGTGCCGCAATGGCGTTCGACGGGTGCGACTATTCCTGCGTTGACCATCAACCCCTGACAGGTGAGCTGTGATTAAAAGCCTGTTTAAAAGGCGCCGCCGCTGGATAACTCTGGCGGCGGCGCCGCTTTTATTGTGCGTTGCGCTGTGGCTTGCCGATAAGTGCTGGCCGCTGCCGTTGTATGAGGTGCAGCCCGCGCGCGTGGTGGTGGCCCAGGACGGCACGCCGCTCTGGCGCTTCGCCGACAAAAACGGTATCTGGCGCTACCCGGTCACCCTTAACGATGTCTCGCCGCGCTATCTTGAGGCGTTGCTGAACTATGAAGATCGCTGGTTCTGGCGTCATCCTGGCATTAACCCGCTCGCTATCGCGCGCGCGGCCTGGCAGGATCTGCGCTCCGGCTCGGTCGTCTCCGGCGGTAGTACGCTTACCATGCAGGTGGCGCGACTGCTGGATCCTCATCCGCGTACGTTCGGCGGCAAGCTGCGCCAGGTATGGCGGGCGATGCAGCTCGAATGGCATCTCTCCAAAGCGGAAATCCTCACGCTCTACCTGAACCGCGCGCCGTTTGGCGGCACGTTGCAGGGAATTGGCGCCGCCAGCTGGGTGTATCTCGGCAAGCCGCCATCAAGACTAAGCTATTCCGACGCCGCGCTGCTGGCGGTACTCCCGCAGGCGCCAAGCAGGCTCAGGCCCGACCGCTGGCCGGATCGCGCGCAGGCGGCGCGCGACAAAGTGTTGCGCCGGATGGCGACGCAGGGCGTCTGGAGTGAAAAACAGGTACGGGAGTCGCTGGAAGAGCCCGTATGGCTGGCGCCTCGTCAGATGCCGCAGCTCGCGCCGCTGCTCTCACGGCGGCTGGTGACGCAGCGTCGCGACACCAAAATCACCACCACGCTGGATGCCGCTTTACAGCGCCAGCTTGAAGATCTGGCGCTGAACTGGAAAGGCCGTCTCCCGGCGCGTACCTCGCTGGCGATCCTGGTGGTCGATCACACCACCATGGAAGTGCGCGGCTGGGTCGGTTCGGCAGACATCAAGGACGACGCCCGTTTTGGCCATGTCGATATGGTGACGGCGATTCGTTCACCCGGTTCGGTGCTCAAGCCTTTTGTCTACGGACTGGCGTTGGATGAAGGGCTTATCCATCCGGCTTCGCTGTTACAGGATGTGCCGCGTCGCTTCGGCGACTACCGGCCTGGCAATTTCGACAGCGGTTTTAACGGGCCGGTGAGCATGAGCGAGGCGCTGGTGCGGTCGCTGAACCTGCCCGCCGTCCAGGTGCTGGAAGCCTACGGGCCGAAGCGCTTTACGGCGCGGCTGCGTAATGTCGGGCTGGCGCTGCGCTTTCCGCCGACGGCGCAGCCAAGCCTTGCGGTGATCCTGGGCGGCGCGGGCGCCAGGCTTGATGAGATTGTGGCGGCCTACAGCGCCTTCGCCCGCCACGGCCAGGCGGCGCGTCTGCGTGTGGTGAAAGGCGATCCGCTGGTGGAGCGCCCGCTGATGTCGCCGGGTGCGGCATGGATTATCCGCCGTATCCTTGCGAACGAGGCGCAGCCGCTGCCGGACGGCTCGCTGCCGCAGGTGGTGCCGCTCGCCTGGAAAACCGGGACCAGCTACGGCTATCGCGACGCCTGGGCCGTGGGGGTGACGTCGCGCTATCTGATTGGCGTCTGGACCGGCCGCCCGGATGCGACGCCGGTCGCCGGACAGTTTGGTTTCGCAAGCGCCGTGCCGGTGCTCAACCAGGTCAATAATCTGTTGCAGGCGGGCGCCGCCTCGGCGGTTCAGCAGGCGAGACAGCCGGTCGACCCGCGTCCGGCGTCGGTGTCGGCGGGAACCATCTGCTGGCCAGGCGGGCAGCACCTACCGGCGGGCGACAGTAACTGCCGCCGCCGGTTGTCGACGTGGCTTCTTGATAACAGCGAACCGCCGACGCTGCTGGCCGAAGGGCAGGAGGGGAGCCGCGGCATTCAGTTCCCGCTGTGGCTTAACGCGAAAGGCGAGCGGGTGGCGGCGGATTGTCCGCACGTTTCTGAAAGCCGCGTGTTGCTCTGGCCGCTGCCGCTTGAACCGTGGCTGCCGCCCGGCGAGCGGCGAGCGGCACGTCTGCCGCCGGTCTCGCCGCAGTGTCCGCCGGTGCATCAGCAGGATCTGGTGCCGCTGCTGCTGACCGGCGTGCGCGAGGGCGCTGTCCTGAAACGGCTACCGGGGCAGGCGGCGTTGTCGCTGCCGCTGCGCAGTCAGGGCGGCGGCGGACGTCACTGGTGGTTTTTAAACGGCGAGCCGCTCGATAAAGAAGGCGACAGCGTGACGCTGACCTTTGATAAAAGCGGCGATTATCAGGTCTTGTTGATGGATGAAGCCGGGCAGATTGCGGCCGCGCAATTCAGGGTAGAGTAAACAAAAAGCCCAAAAAGCGCGCTTTCGACATTAAGTGTTGCCAAAGGTAATATTATTTTAAAAAAATGTTACCCCAAACCGTAGGCAAGGATAGCGTTGCTCATTATAATCGGCGCCAATTCTAAACTTGCCTGTCGGGCAAACAGAACAACTTACAGAGGTTATCATGGCAATTGAGCGTACTTTTTCCATCATCAAGCCGAACGCAGTCGCTAAAAACGTTATCGGCAGCATTTTCGCGCGTTTTGAATCCGCTGGCTTCAAAATCATCGGCACCAAAATGCTGCACCTGTCTGTTGAGCAGGCGCGTGGTTTCTACGCTGAGCACGAAGGCAAACCGTTCTTTGACGGCCTGGTGGAATTCATGACCTCTGGCCCGATCGTGGTTTCCGTACTGGAAAGCGAAAACGCGGTACAGCGTCACCGCGATCTGCTGGGCGCCACCAACCCGGCGAACGCGCTGGCAGGCACCCTGCGCGCTGACTACGCAGACAGCTTCACCGAAAACGGCACCCACGGTTCCGATTCCGTTGAATCCGCTAACCGCGAAATCGCTTACTTCTTCGGCGAAGGCGAAATCTGCCCGCGTACTCGCTAATTAGCGAAACGGCAAAGCGACATTTACATTTTATTTTCATGATGTCGCTTTAAGCCATGGCGTCACTGCCATAGAATTTGTACAATGCTGCGCCCCGGATGAGCCTGCTCTTACCGGGGCGTCTTCTTTTTTATCAACCCTCCAGAGGCCGTAACGTGTAACAACGAGGCCAGGATCGAATATGTCTGAACACATTGTCACGCCTGAGGATGCCTCAGCGGCGCCTGCTATTAAATCTGAAAAAATTAACCTCCTCGATCTGAACCGCCAGGAGATGCGCGAGTTCTTCAAAACGCTGGGTGAAAAGCCGTTTCGCGCCGATCAGGTGATGAAGTGGATGTATCACTACTGCAGCGATGATTTCGATGAGATGACCGACATTAACAAAGTGCTGCGCGGCAAGCTCAAGGAAGTGGCGGAAATCCGGGCGCCGGAAGTGGTCGAAGAACAGCGTTCTTCCGACGGCACCATTAAGTGGGCGATTGCGGTCGGCGATCAGCGCGTTGAGACGGTCTATATTCCGGAAGACGATCGCGCCACGCTGTGCGTTTCATCCCAGGTGGGCTGCGCGCTGGAGTGCAAATTCTGTTCGACTGCGCAGCAGGGCTTTAACCGCAACCTGCGCGTGTCGGAAATTATCGGCCAGGTATGGCGCGCGGCGAAAATCATCGGCGCGGCGAAAGTAACCGGCCAGCGTCCTATCACCAACGTGGTGATGATGGGCATGGGCGAGCCCCTGCTGAACCTGACCAACGTCGTCCCGGCGATGGAAATCATGCTCGACGATTTCGGCTTTGGGCTGTCCAAACGCCGCGTCACGCTCTCTACCTCCGGCGTTGTGCCGGCGCTGGATAAGCTTGGCGATATGATTGACGTCGCGCTGGCTATCTCTCTGCATGCGCCGAACGATGAAATTCGCGATGAAATTGTACCGATCAACAAAAAGTACAACATCGAAACGTTCCTGGCGGCCGTGCGTCGTTATCTCGACAAATCCAACGCCAACCAGGGCCGCGTGACTATCGAATACGTCATGCTGGATCATGTGAATGACGGCACCGAACACGCGCATCAGCTGGCGGAGCTTCTGAAAGATACGCCGTGCAAGATTAACCTGATTCCGTGGAACCCCTTCCCGGGCGCGCCGTATGGCCGCAGCTCCAACAGCCGTATCGATCGCTTCTCTAAAGTGCTGATGAGCTATGGTTTCACCACGATTGTGCGTAAAACGCGCGGTGACGATATCGACGCGGCCTGCGGACAGCTGGCGGGCGACGTTATCGACCGTACTAAACGCACCATGCGCAAGCGTATGCAGGGTGAACCGATCGCCGTTAAAGCCGTCTGACAGGCAGCGAAAAGCCGGTTAGGTCACGCGAGCAGGCTATCGCGTGACCACTTTCAGCGCAGGCGCAGCGATTGCTGCGTAAAGAAGCGCACACGGTAAATAATTACGGTGCGTTTCTCTGTGCTTTGAGGCAGTATGTAGCGTCGCAACAACATGTTAGCTGGGGCTTTCTGGCTTATCTGGCGTCACTTAACAGACACAGGATAAAAAGCTGGCTATGGTTAACTAACGTTTCTGATTATCGCCTGCGGTGTTATGCCGTTTGCGGCGTTAAAATACGGAAACGGGTAACGGATGACGCGCAGTGCGTGTGTCCGATGAGAATGATTTCGCGGTATGGGCAGACAGGACAGCGAAACGTTGTCTTATTCCTGCCGGTGCCAGTTCCTAATGAAAACAGTACCAGCAGTTGTAGCTAATGAATACTGAAGCCACTCACGAAGAAAATGCATCACATACCACGGGTGAGCGTCTGCGCCTGGCCCGTGAACAACTGGGACTCAGCCAACAGGTTGTGGCGGAACGTTTATGCCTGAAGGTATCCACCGTTCGCGCCATCGAAGAGGACAACGCGCCTGCCGATCTGGCTTCGACGTTCCTGCGCGGTTATATCCGTTCCTATGCGCGTCTGGTGCATGTTCCGGAAGACGAACTGCTTCCGATGCTCGCCAAACAGGCGCCGGTGAGAACCGCACAGGTCGCGCCGATGCAAACCTACGCGCTTGGCAAAAGCCGTAAAAAACGCGACGGCTGGCTGATGAGCTTTACCTGGCTTGTGCTTTTTGTCGTTGTCGGCCTGACGGGCGCCTGGTGGTGGCAAAACCACAAAGCGCAGCAGGAAGAGATCAGCACCATGGCTGACCAGTCCAGCGCCGAGCTGAGCCAGAACGCGGCCAACAGCCCACAATCCGTTCCCCTGAATAACGATACCACCGCTGACGCGCCGCAGGATCAGGCGACGCCGCCTGCGGATCTGCCGTCAGGCGATACCCAGAACACCGCGTCCAACAGCCCGCAGCCGACGCCGATGCCGTCGCCGAATACGGCGAGCCAGCAGCCTGTGGTGGTGCCGCCAAGCCAGGCGAACACCGATACCGCGGCGCAGCAAAATACGACACAGCCGACACAAAGCCAGCTGCCGGTAGGCCAGGCCTCTACGGCGCCTGCGGCGGATGGCAACGCGCTGGTGATGAATTTTACCGCCGATTGCTGGCTTGAAGTGACTGACGCGACCGGTAAGAAATTGTTCAGCGGTCTGCAACGTAAAGATACTAATCTGAATCTGTCCGGTGAGGCCCCGTACCGCCTTAAAATCGGCGCGCCGTCGGCCGTGCAGATTCAGTACCAGGGCAAACCGGTGGATTTGAGCCGTTTTATCAGAACTAACCAGGTTGCGCGTCTGACCCTCAATGCCGAACAATCAGTAACGCAGTAACAGACGGGCAATGAGGGAGATTTGTCATGCATAACGAAGCGCCCATTCAGCGTAGAAAATCTAAACGGATATACGTCGGTAACGTCCCTATCGGCGATGGCGCACCCATCGCCGTGCAGTCTATGACCAATACCCGCACGACGGATGTCGAGGCGACGGTAAACCAAATCAAAGCGCTGGAACGCGTGGGCGCGGATATCGTTCGCGTCTCGGTGCCGACGATGGATGCCGCCGAGGCGTTTCGTCTCATCAAGCAGCAGGTCAATGTTCCGCTGGTTGCGGATATTCACTTCGACTACCGCATTGCGCTCAAAGTGGCGGAGTACGGCGTCGACTGTCTGCGCATCAACCCTGGCAATATCGGCAACGAAGAGCGCATCCGCTCTGTCGTGGATTGCGCGCGCGATAAAAACATTCCGATCCGCATCGGCGTGAACGCCGGATCGCTTGAGAAAGATCTTCAGGAAAAATACGGCGAGCCGACGCCGCAGGCGCTGCTGGAATCCGCCATGCGGCATGTCGATCATCTCGACAGGCTGAATTTCGATCAGTTTAAAGTAAGCGTGAAAGCCTCCGACGTTTTCCTGGCGGTCGAGTCTTATCGCCTGCTGGCGAAGCAGATCGATCAGCCGCTGCATCTCGGGATCACCGAAGCGGGCGGCGCCCGTGCTGGCGCGGTGAAATCTGCGATCGGGCTGGGGCTGCTCTTGTCTGAAGGGATCGGCGACACGCTGCGTATTTCGCTCGCGGCCGATCCGGTGGAAGAGATCAAAGTCGGTTTCGATATCCTGAAATCACTGCGTATTCGTTCGCGCGGCATTAACTTTATCGCCTGCCCGACCTGTTCGCGTCAGGAATTCGATGTGATAGGCACCGTAAACGCGCTGGAGCAGCGCCTGGAAGATATCATCACGCCGATGGATGTTTCGATTATCGGCTGCGTGGTGAATGGTCCGGGCGAAGCGCTGGTCTCGACGCTCGGCGTCACCGGCGGCAACAAGAAAAGCGGCTTCTATGAAGAAGGCGTGCGCAAAGATCGTCTCGATAACGACGACATGATCACGCAGCTGGAAGCGCGCATCCGCGCCAAGGCCTCGATGCTCGACGAGACCCGTCGTATCAGCGTGCAGCAGCTGGAAAAATAACGCAAACGTGGGAAGCGGCGTGCTTCCCGTGTATGATTGAACCCGCGAACCGCCCCAGCCACACCGGAGCGGTCTGTTTCGGGTTCATTTTTTGTATAGAAAAAGAGAATAAACGTGGCAAAAAACATTCAAGCCATCCGCGGCATGAACGATTACCTGCCGGGCGATACCGCCATCTGGCAGCGCATTGAAGGCACACTCAAGCAGGTGCTCGGCAGCTACGGTTACAGCGAAATCCGTTTGCCGATTGTAGAGCAGACCCCGTTGTTCAAACGCGCTATCGGTGAAGTGACCGACGTGGTTGAAAAAGAGATGTATACCTTTGAGGACCGCAACGGCGACAGCCTGACGCTGCGTCCTGAAGGCACCGCGGGCTGCGTGCGCGCCGGCATCGAACATGGTCTGCTGTACAATCAGGAACAGCGCTTATGGTACATCGGCCCGATGTTCCGTCACGAACGTCCGCAGAAAGGGCGCTACCGCCAATTCCATCAGCTGGGTGTCGAAGTGTTTGGCCTGCAGGGCCCGGATATCGATGCCGAACTTATCATGCTGACTGCGCGCTGGTGGCGTGCGCTTGGCATCGCGGAGCACGTTTCGCTGGAGTTGAACTCTATCGGTTCTCTGGAAGCGCGCGCGAACTACCGCGATGCGCTGGTCGCGTTCCTTGAGCAGCATGTCGATAAGCTTGATGAAGACTGCAAACGCCGCATGTATTCGAACCCGCTGCGCGTACTCGACTCTAAAAACCCGGACGTACAGGCGCTGTTAAACGACGCGCCGATGCTGGGCGATTATCTGGATGAAGAATCCCGCGAACATTTCGCCGGTCTGTGCGCTTTCCTGGATGACGCCGGTATCGCTTATACCGTCAACCAGCGCCTGGTGCGCGGTCTCGACTACTACAACCGCACCGTCTTTGAGTGGGTCACTACGAGCCTCGGCTCGCAGGGCACCGTGTGCGCGGGCGGCCGTTACGATGGTCTGGTTGAGCAATTAGGCGGCCGCGCGGCTCCGGCGGTGGGCTTCGCGATGGGCCTTGAGCGCCTCGTTTTACTCGTTCAGGCGGTCAATCCGGAATTTACGGCGGATCCTGTTGTCGATATATACCTGATTGCGTCCGGCAACGGCACGCAGTCGGCGGCAATGCAACTGGCCGAGCGGGTTCGCGACGCGCTGCCGGGCTGCAAGCTGATGACCAACTATGGCGGCGGCAACTTCAAGAAGCAGTTCGCCCGCGCAGACAAATGGGGCGCACGCATCGCGCTGGTGCTGGGCGAGGACGAAGTCGCCAACCGTCAGGTTGTGGTGAAAGATTTGCGCTCAGGTGAGCAGCAGGCGCTTGCGCAAAGCGAACTGGCCGCGCATCTGCAGACGCTGCTGGGCTGATTTCCCGGCGACATATCGTTAAGGAGAAGGACTGCGTGGAAATTTACGAGAACGAAAACGAGCAACTCGACGCGGTAAAGCGTTTCTTTGCTGAAAACGGCAAAGCGCTGGCGGTGGGTGTGGTATTAGGGATTGGCGCGCTGGTTGGCTGGCGTTTCTGGAACGGTTCGCAGGTGGATTCCGCTCGCGAATCGTCGCTGCATTATCAGAATGTGATGACCGATGTGCGCGCAGACGATCCGAAAACCCTGAGCGCGGCGCAGCAGTTTGTCGCTCAGAATCAAAACAGCTACGGTGCGCTGGCCGCGCTGGAACTCGCGCAGCGTTACGTGGATAAAAACGATCTCGCTCAAGCCGCGCAGCAGTTACAGCAGGGCATTGAGAATACGAAGGACGAGAATCTGCGCTCGCTGATTAATCTGCGCCTGGCGCGCATTCAGATCCAGCAGAAACAGGCTGACGCCGCGCTGAAAACCCTGGAAAACGTAAAAGGCGAAAACTGGTCGGCGATGGTTGCCGATCTGCGCGGTGATGCGCTGCTGAGCAAAGGCGATAAGCAGGGCGCGCGCGATGCCTGGAGCAAAGGGGCGGATGATAAAAATTCTCCGGCGCTTGGCGATATGATGCAGATGAAAATCAATAACTTGTCCATCTGAGAGGGACCCGATGCAATTGCGTAAATTAGTTCTGCCAGCGATGCTTTCCGTCACGCTGTTAAGCGGTTGCTCACTGTTTAGCGGTGAAGAAGACGTGGTGAAAATGTCGCCGCTGCCGACCGTCGAAAACCAGTTCGCACCGGAAGTCGCCTGGGACACCTCTGTAGGTAGCGGGATTGGCGATTTTTACTCTAACCTGCACCCGGCGTTCCTTGATAGCAACGTCTACGCGGCCGATCGTCGCGGTACGGTGAAAGCCGTCAACGCGCAGGACGGTAAAGAAATCTGGAGCATCGATCTCTCTGAGAAAACCGGCTTCTTCTCTCGTAACCGTCCGGCGCTGCTCTCTGGCGGCCTGACCGCCGTCGGCGCACATGTTTACGTGGGCAGCGAAAAGGCGCAGGTTTACGCGCTGAATACCTCTGACGGCTCTATTGCCTGGCAGACTAAAGTGGCGGGTGAAGCGCTTTCCCGTCCGGTCGTCAGCGATGGTCTGGTGCTGGTTCATACCAGCAACGGTATGCTGCAGGCGCTGAACGAAAGCGATGGCGCGATTAAGTGGACCGTTAACCTGGATATGCCGTCGCTCTCGCTGCGCGGTGAATCCGCACCGGCGTCCGCGTTTGGCGCGGCGATTGTCGGCGGCGATAACGGCCGCGTCAGCGCGGTGCTGATGCAGCGCGGCCAGTTGATCTGGCAGCAGCGCATCTCGCAGGCGACCGGCGCGACCGAAATCGATCGTCTGAGCGACGTCGACACGACGCCGGTTGTCGTCAACGGCGTGGTTTACGCGCTGGCGTATAACGGCAACCTGACCGCGCTGGATCTGCGCTCCGGTCAGATTATGTGGAAACGCGAGCTGGGCTCGGTGAATGATTTCATCGTTGACGGTGGACGTATCTACCTGGTAGACCAGAACGATAACGTGCTGGCGCTGAATGTGGAAGGCGGCGTTACGCTCTGGACACAGACGCAGCTGCTGCACCGTAATCTGACCGCGCCGGTGCTCTATAATGGATCGCTGGTGGTAGGCGACAGCGAAGGTTACCTGCACTGGATGGATACCGATAACGGGCGTTTCGTGGCTCAGCAAAAAGTGGATAGCTCTGGCTTCCAGACCGAGCCGGTCGTGGCGGATAACAAGATCCTTATCCAGGCCAAAGACGGTACGCTCTACGCGATTACGCGTTAACAGACAGGCGTAGCACAGCTAAAACGGCTCCTGATTATTGCAGGGGCCGTTTCCTGTTTTCTGAAGCCCGTGGATTTTCTGCGGGTTTAACAATGATTTATCAGTAATGAGGCTTTAAGAATGATACCTGTGGTCGCGCTGGTCGGGCGCCCTAACGTCGGAAAATCCACGTTGTTCAACCGTTTAACCCGCACCCGGGATGCGCTGGTAGCGGATTTCCCGGGGCTGACGCGTGACCGCAAATATGGTCGTGCCGAAGTGGAAGGACGTGAATTTATCTGCATCGATACCGGTGGTATCGACGGTGCGGAAGAGGGCGTGGAAACCCGCATGGCGGAACAGTCGCTGCTGGCGATTGAAGAAGCCGATGTGGTGCTTTTCATGGTGGACGCCCGCGCTGGCCTGATGCCTGCGGATGAGGCTATCGCTAAACATCTGCGCAGCCGCCAGAAACCGACGTTCCTGGTCGCCAACAAAACCGACGGTCTCGATCCGGATCAGGCCGTCGCGGATTTCTATTCGCTTGGTCTCGGTGAAATTCACCCGATCGCGGCCTCTCATGGCCGTGGCGTGACGTCGCTGCTGGAGCACGTACTGGTGCCGTGGATGGACGATGTCGATCCGCCGGAAGAAGTGGATGAAGAAGCCGAATATTGGGCGCAGTTTGAAGCCGAGCAGAACGGTGAAGTCGTCGAAGAAGAAGAAGACGACTTCAACCCGCAGGATCTGCCGATCAAACTGGCTATCGTCGGCCGCCCGAACGTTGGTAAGTCAACCCTTACTAACCGTATTCTTGGCGAAGACCGCGTCGTGGTCTTTGACATGCCGGGCACCACGCGCGACAGCATCTACATTCCGATGGAGCGTGACGGGCGCGAGTTCGTCCTTATCGATACGGCGGGCGTGCGTAAACGCGGCAAAATAACCGATGTGGTTGAGAAGTTCTCGGTTATCAAAACGCTGCAGGCAATTGAAGACGCGAACGTCGTGCTGCTGGTCATTGACGCCCGTGAAGGCATCTCCGATCAGGATCTCTCGCTGCTGGGCTTTATCCTTAACAGCGGTCGTTCGCTGGTTATCGTCGTCAACAAGTGGGACGGCCTGAGCCAGGAAGTGAAAGATGAAGTGAAAGAGACGCTGGATTACCGTCTCGGCTTTATCGATTTCGCTCGCGTACACTTTATCTCCGCGCTGCACGGCAGCGGCGTAGGCAACCTGTTTGAATCGGTACGCGAAGCCTACGACAGCTCCACGCGCCGCGTCAGTACAGCGCTGCTGACCCGCATCATGAAAATGG
This sequence comes from Cronobacter sp. EKM101R, assembly GCF_963888145.1. NCBI lineage: Bacteria > Pseudomonadati > Pseudomonadota > Gammaproteobacteria > Enterobacterales > Enterobacteriaceae > Cronobacter > Cronobacter sp. EKM101R. Next base: position 86,282 of record NZ_CAWPHW010000071.1, read on the forward strand.
CGGAAGAAGACCATCAGCCGCCGATGGTGCGCGGTCGTCGCGTGAAGCTGAAATATGCGCATGCGGGCGGTTATAACCCGCCGATTGTGGTTATCCACGGCAGCCAGGTAAAAGACCTGCCGGATTCCTACAAGCGTTATCTGATGAACTACTTCCGCAAATCGCTGGATGTGATGGGCACGCCTATCCGCATTCAGTTCAAGGAAGGGGCGAACCCGTTCGCCAACAAGCGCAACACCCTGACGCCAAACCAGCTGCGTAAGCGTAAGCGCCTGATTAAGCACATCAAGAAAAGTAAATAACCGGAGCGGGAGTCATTATGACTCCCGCTGTGTTTTTAAGGAGGTATCGCGTGGAATTACGTTGTCCGAACTGTCAGCACGAGCTTGAACAAAGCGTGCGCGGCGCGCATTGCTCTGTGTGTCATCAGGATTATCGGGTTGAGGCGCGTTGTCCCGAATGCCACCAGCCGCTGGAGGTGCTCAAAGCATGCGGCGCGGTGGACTATTTCTGCCGTAACGGCCACGGGCTGATTTCCAGCAAACGCGTGGAATTTACGCTACAGGCGCATTAGTCGCAGATGCAGTCTTCGCCGCGCTTCCAGAGCTCGCGCAGCCCTTCCGGCGCGGCGTTTTCCGGCACCAGCAGAACGATGTCGGCGTAGCCCGCCTGATTATGCTGCGTCCAGAGGATCTGGATGCGGAAGTAGCGCTGATCGCCGCGCCCTGGCGAATCGGGCTGGCCTGGCGGGGACGCCTCTGGCAGCGCCTGATGCAGAATATCGATAAGCCGCTGACGCTGCTGGGCGTTTAACTCAGCGACGGCGATGCGCCGCTGTCCGGCCAGGCGTGGCATATACGCCACGCCGCCTTCACGCGCCAGCTCCACGACGGCGTCATCCGTCAGATCTGGCAAATCCATTACAACACTCCTGTGGTTTTCCACGCTTGTTCAATGGCCTGCGCCACGCTGTCGCCGGAGCGTTTACGGCCATGCTCGATAGTCAGCTTCGCGAAGCTTGCAAAATCCGCATTTTGCGAGAGTGAGCGGTCACAAACTGTGTCATACCATGCATAACCGGCTTTTTCCCAGGCGTAACCGCCAATGGCCGTCGCCGCCAGATAAAACGCGCGGTTCGGAATGCCGGAGTTGATATGCACGCCGCCGTTATCTTCACGGGTTTTCACATAGTCTTTCATGTGGCCGGGTTGCGGATCCTTGCCGAGCAGCGGGTCGTCGTACGCGGTGCCGGGCTCTGACATTGAGCGCAGCCCTTTGCCGTTAATACCTTCCGCCAGCAGTCCTTCGCCGATGATCCAGTCCGCCTGATCTGCCGTCTGCTGGCGTTGATACTGTTTCACCAGCGAGCCGAAGACGTCAGAAAGCGATTCGTTGAGCGCGCCCGCCTGCTCGAAATAAATCAGCCCGGCTTCGGTTTCCGTCACGCCATGGCTGAGCTCATGGCCCACCACGTCAATGGCGATAGTAAAACGGTTGAAAATTTCGCCATCACCGTCGCCGAAGACCATCTGCTGCCCGTTCCAGAAGGCGTTCTGGTATTCGCGTCCATAATGGACAGTGCCGCTCAGCACCAGCCCTTTGTTGTCCAGCGAATCGCGCTTATAAGCTTTCCAGAAAAATTCGTGCGTGACGCCGAGATAGTCGTAGGCTTCATCCACGGCGACGTCGCCATTCGAAGGCTCGCCTTCGCGGCGCACAATCTGGCCAGGTAGTTCTTCGCGGTTCTGCGCGTCATAGATATCGCGCTCCAGCTCGCCCTTCGCGGAAACGTGCGCGACGGCGGCTTTCGCATGGTGATGCGCCATCAGGGTCTGGACGTGGGTGAGGGTCTGGCGCGCTTTCTGCTGCTGGGGCTCTGAGCCATGATCGATAATGCGGCGCAGAATGTACGGGGGAATGACGGTTGGATAACGTGACTGGTTCATAGGGTCTCCTTACACGGCAAGTGCCGTTGAAAAAACCAACACTTGCAGTATAGTTCGCGACCAGACAGGTGCCCCTGAGGTTTATCCTGTTTTCTTTTTGCGCGTCTTTTTAGCGGGCGTAATCTGGCGCACTTCGCTTTCCACCCAGCCGTCCGCGAGCCGCGTGGTCAGCGTATCGCCGGGCTGCACCTGCTTCGTCGCTTTAAGCACGTTGCCATCCTGCGCCGTGGTGACGCTGTAGCCGCGCGCCAGCGTCGCGAGCGGGCTGACGGCTTCCAGATGTGTGATGGCGTTGCCGAAGCGCTCACGCGTGTGGCTCAGGCGTGCGGTGACGAGCTGTGCAAGGCGATACTCCAGCTGCTGAATACGCGCCGAGGCGCGGTGCAGACGCGGCAGCGGCTGCTGCTGGTTCAGGCGTTGCGTCAGGCGAGCCTGACGCTGCGTGGCCTGGCGCATCCGGCTGTCCAGCGCGTTGTCCATACGCTGGCGCAGGCGCATCAGCAGCGTCTGCTGGCGGGCAAGGCGCAACTGCGGGTGTTGCTGCTCAAGACGGTGATGCAGGCGCGTAAAACGCTGCTGGCGGTTAGCCAGCGAGTAGTCCATCGCCATTTCCAGACGCTGCTGTAACCCCTGCACCTGGCGCAGCAGCTCCAGCTGGTTGCGGCTGACGATTTCGGCCGCGGCGGACGGCGTCGGCGCGCGTAAATCCGCGACGAAATCGGCAATGGTAACGTCGGTCTCATGGCCGACAGCGCTGACGACGGGAATGCGGCTTGCGAAAATCGCCCGCGCGACGCGCTCGTCGTTGAAGCTCCACAAATCTTCCAGCGAGCCGCCGCCGCGCCCGACGATTAACACGTCGCATTCGTCGCGCAGGTTGGCAAGCTCAATGGCGCGCACGATTTGCGCGGGCGCGTCGTCGCCCTGTACCGCGGTGGGGTAGATAACCACCGGCAGCGACGGATCGCGACGGCGTAACACATTCAGCACATCATGCAGCGCCGCGCCGGTTTTCGACGTAATCACGCCGACCTGGCGCGCCGGAGAGGGCAGTGGTTTTTTCAGCGCCGGATCGAACAACCCTTCGGCGGCGAGCTGCTGCTTGAGCTGTTCATAACGCTGTTGCAGCAGGCCTTCACCGGCGGGCTGCATGCTTTCGACGATGATTTGATAGTCGCCGCGCGGCTCGTAGAGCGTGATATTAGCGCGCACCAGCACCTGCTGGCCGTGTTGGGGACGAAAGGTAACGCGGCGGTTGCTGTTGCGGAACATCGCACAGCGTACCTGGGCGGTGTCGTCTTTGAGCGTAAAGTACCAGTGGCCGGACGCGGGCTGGGTGAAATTCGAGATTTCGCCGCTGATCCAGACCTGGCCCATCTCCTGTTCAAGCAGCAGACGCACGCTCTGGTTAAGGCGGCTGACGGTAAAAATTGAGGGTGTCTGAGTAAGCGGCATGTGAGCTGGATCAAATTTTAAATCAGCGGGTTATTCAATCGATAGTAACCTGCGCGCTAACTATCGCAACCTTTTTTCGCAAAAAAATGTAGAAGCAATCGGTTACGCTCTGTATAATGCCGCGGCAATATTTTATCTGTTCTCATTCACCCCAGGTTGAGATATTGCCCATGCTACGTATCGCTAAAGAAGCACTGACGTTTGACGACGTTCTCCTCGTTCCCGCCCATTCTACCGTTCTGCCGAATACCGCGGATCTCAGCACTCAGCTGACCAAAACCATCCGCCTGAACATCCCGATGCTTTCAGCGGCGATGGACACCGTAACGGAAGCGCGTCTGGCGATTGCCCTGGCGCAGGAAGGCGGCATCGGCTTTATCCACAAAAACATGTCTATCGAGCGTCAGGCTGAAGAAGTCCGTCGCGTGAAAAAACATGAATCCGGCGTGGTGACCGACCCGCAGACCGTACTGCCGACCACGACCCTGCGCGAAGTGAAAGAACTGACTGAGCGCAATGGTTTCGCCGGCTACCCGGTTGTGACCGAAGAGAACGAACTGGTCGGTATCATTACCGGCCGCGACGTGCGCTTCGTGACCGACCTGAACCAGCCCGTCAGCGTTTACATGACGCCGAAAGCGCGCCTGGTGACCGTTCGCGAAGGCGAGTCTCGCGACGTCGTACTGACGAAAATGCACGAAAAACGCGTTGAGAAAGCGCTGGTCGTGGACGATAGTTTCCACCTGCGCGGCATGATCACCGTGAAAGATTTCCAGAAAGCCGAACGTAAACCGAACGCCTGTAAAGACGAGCAGGGCCGTCTGCGCGTAGGGGCGGCGGTAGGCGCAGGCGCCGGTAACGAAGAGCGTGTTGACGCGCTGGTTGCCGCAGGCGTTGACGTTCTGCTGATTGACTCCTCCCATGGCCACTCTGAAGGCGTGCTGCAACGCATTCGCGAAACCCGCGCGAAATACCCGGATCTGCAAATCATCGGCGGTAACGTGGCGACGGCCGCTGGTGCGAAAGCCCTGGCGGACGCGGGCGTCAGCGCGGTGAAAGTGGGCATCGGCCCGGGCTCCATCTGCACCACCCGTATCGTGACCGGCGTGGGCGTACCGCAGATCACCGCGGTGGCGGACGCGGTTGAAGCGCTGGAAGGCACCGGCATTCCGGTTATCGCCGATGGCGGCATTCGTTTCTCCGGCGATATCGCCAAAGCGATCGCCGCTGGCGCAAGCGTCGTGATGGTCGGCTCCATGCTGGCCGGTACGGACGAATCCCCGGGCGAAATCGAACTCTACCAGGGCCGCGCTTACAAATCCTATCGCGGCATGGGCTCGCTCGGCGCGATGTCCAAAGGCTCTTCCGACCGCTACTTCCAGACCGATAACGCCGCTGACAAGCTGGTGCCGGAAGGCATCGAAGGCCGCGTGGCGTATAAAGGCCGTCTGAAAGAGATAATCCACCAGCAGATGGGCGGCCTTCGCTCCTGCATGGGCCTGACCGGCTGCGCCACGATCGATGAGCTGCGCACTAAAGCCGAATTCGTACGCATCAGCGGCGCGGGTATTCAGGAAAGCCACGTACACGACGTGACCATCACCAAAGAGTCTCCGAACTACCGTATGGGTTCTTAATTTTCCCCGCCCGGCGTTCGCGCCGGGCGTTTACTTTGTATCAGCTACTTTCTGGAAAACGCGTCAATGACGGACAACATTCATAAGCATCGTATCCTTATCCTCGACTTCGGTTCTCAGTACACCCAACTGGTGGCTCGCCGCGTGCGCGAGCTGGGCGTTTACTGCGAGCTGTGGGCCTGGGACGTGACGGAAGAGCAAATCCGCGGCTTTAATCCGAACGGGATTATCCTGTCCGGCGGCCCGGAGAGCACTACAGAAGAAAACAGCCCGCGCGCGCCAGAATATGTCTTTAACGCCGGTGTGCCGGTACTGGGCGTCTGCTACGGCATGCAGACCATGGCGATGCAGCTCGGCGGCCACGTGGAAGGCTCTAACGAGCGTGAATTCGGCTATGCGCAGGTTGAAGTCAAAACCGACAGCGCGCTGGTGCGCGACATTCAGGACGCGCTGAGCGCCGACGGCAACCCGCTGCTGGATGTCTGGATGAGCCACGGCGATAAAGTGACGGCCATTCCGTCTGATTTCGTGACCGTCGCCAGCACCGAAACCTGTCCGTTCGCGATTATGGCGAACGAAGAGAAGCGTTTCTACGGCGTGCAGTTCCACCCGGAAGTGACCCACACCCGTCAGGGCCTGCGTATGCTGGAGCGCTTCGTGCGTGACATCTGCGAGTGCGAAGCGCTGTGGACGCCGGCGAAAATCATCGACGACGCGGTTGAGCGCATTCGTCAGCAGGTGGGCAACGATCGCGTTATCCTGGGCTTGTCCGGCGGCGTGGATTCCTCTGTGACCGCGATGCTGCTGCACCGCGCGATTGGCGACCGCCTGACCTGCGTCTTCGTCGATAACGGCCTGCTGCGCCTGAACGAAGCTGAGCAGGTCATGGACATGTTTGGCGACCACTTTGGCCTGAACATTGTTCACGTTCCGGCGGAAGCGCGTTTCCTTGACGCGCTGGCGGGTATCGACGAGCCGGAAGCCAAGCGTAAAACCATCGGCCGCGTATTCGTGGAAGTGTTCGATGAAGAAGCGCTGAAGCTGGAAGACGTGAAATGGCTGGCTCAGGGCACCATCTACCCGGATGTAATTGAATCCGCGGCGTCTGCCACCGGTAAAGCACACGTGATCAAATCTCACCACAACGTGGGCGGCCTGCCGAAAGAGATGAAAATGGGCCTTGTCGAGCCGCTCAAAGAGCTGTTTAAAGACGAAGTGCGCAAGATTGGTCTGGAGCTGGGCCTGCCGTACGACATGCTGTACCGCCACCCGTTCCCGGGTCCGGGCTTGGGTGTTCGCGTACTGGGCGAAGTCAAAAAAGAGTTCTGCGACCTGCTGCGCCGCGCCGACGCTATCTTTATCGAAGAGCTGCGCCGTGCGGATCTGTACGACAAAGTGAGCCAGGCATTCACAGTATTCCTGCCGGTGCGCTCCGTTGGCGTAATGGGCGACGGTCGTAAATATGACTGGGTGGTCTCACTGCGTGCGGTAGAAACCATCGACTTCATGACCGCCCACTGGGCGCACCTGCCGTATGACTTCCTGGGCCGCGTCTCAAACCGCATCATCAACGAAGTCAACGGCATCTCCCGCGTGGTGTATGACATCAGCGGTAAGCCACCGGCTACGATTGAGTGGGAATGATTAACTGCTTCCGGACATCTCTATAAGCGGTTAAACGTGAAAAAACCCTCTGTTTTTACAGAGGGTTTTTTATGCGTTTCACAGGTTTTATATGTAATGCAGTTCCTGACGGTAAATCTAATTTCTACTGCTGTAAAACAAAGTATAAATGTGAATGCAGGTATAGTGCAGGATTATAACGATAGTGAATTTTGCATTTTAAATGATGCATTGAAAGTCATACTCATCAAGCTATAAGCCTTGGCCTGCTCCTTTCTGATTAATGTAGTGCGGATTTAGCCAGGTCGGCTTCTGGTATTAAGCGGGAGTTTTAGATCTTAATCAGCTCGCTACATCCCAGCACAGGCAGCCACTTTCTACGCGGCCTCCCCATCCCCATCTTCAACACCTTATCTACTCAACTTTCCTATGAAATTGGGTAAATGTGGCGCTTTATTTCAGCCTGAAAAAAGATGTGGAATATATAAATTTATGACATTTATATTTTTCATGTCTGAAAAATTAAATAACAGCCAAAGAACCTGGATCTCATTATGGTTCTTATATTTCGGGAGATAATACCCATTTGCTAATGGTTGTACGTTCTGTTATCTCTTAAAGGAGTATATAAATATGCAAAATGATTTTGAAACAAGCCAGGTGAACTGGCGTACCAATCTGACTGGTGAACCCGTATCATCAGATGATGCTGAACTGATGGCTCAGGTAAGTCAGATGGATGCTGCGGTGTCTAACACATCCGGTACGGGCATATGGGATACGATGAATACAGATCCTTCCGTTCCCTGGCTATGGCAAGATGCTAAAAACTGGTCCTCAAGCTCAGCTGCAATTACGCTGATGTGGCAAAATATTCGAAAAATGGCAGTACAGGAGCAAACCACTGCCTCTGATTTTTATCTCTCAGCTCAGCTTCAGACTGCTATCATTTATGCTATCGACTGGGTAAATCTGCATTGCTACAACACTACTATTGCGCAGGAATATGATAACTGGTGGGACTGGGAAATAGGTTCACCTGAAGCGTTGAACGATGTTCTGTGCCTGTCGTCTGCATACCTCCCATCTGCATTAAATGCGGCATGTATTGCAGCAATTAATTATTTTGTTCCCGATCCGACTGTGCGTAAGGCCAGTGGTGTGGTGGAAACTGGCGCAAACCTGCTTGATAAATGCTTCATTGCGATGTTGAGTGGTGTTTTGTCACAGGATAACAACAGGGTGCAACAGGGCCTGACCGACGCTGGAAGCGTATATGAGTACGTCACCGATGGGGATGGATATTATCATGATGGATCATTTATTCAGCATACTAACGTGCCGTATACCGGTGGTTATGGTGAGGTCTTGCTGAGCAGAACCTGTGATATTTTCATTCTTTTAACGAATACATCCTGGATTGGTTCTCTGGTAAATCTTGAAAATATTTATACGCTTATCCCTGAGACTTATGCTCCTACATTGTACAGCGACATTGATTTTGATATGACCCGTGGCCGGGGGATCAGCCGCGAAACATCACCGGCACATAGCGTGGCTCGGGTACTTTTATATGATATTTATTTTATTTCCGGGAGGAATTCCTCAACAGATTATCAGTACACATGGGCAACATTTGTCAAAAGTGCCATCAGTTCTGACAAATTTTACGAAGATTATTACCGCGGGTTGTCGCTCTCCCAAATCCAGACGTTGAGAGAACTGATGAATAACCCGGATATCCCTGTTGAAAATGACTACCGAAATGAAAATAAAATGCTGGCTGCCATGTGCCAGATGATTCATCAGAAAGGGACTTTTGCCTGCGGACTTAGTTTGTTCTCTCATAAAATTACTGCATTTGAATATGGGAATGGTGAGAATAAGCAGGGCTGGTATACGGGTACAGGAATGTTATATATTTATAACGCTGACAGTACTCAGTTCGATGAAAATTACTGGCCGACGGTTAATATGTTACGGCTTCCGGGCACGTTAACCGATGGGATGAACGGTGTCCTCTCCGACTGGCAACTTTATCCCAATGCTGATGAACGTAACTGGTGTGGGGGTGTCAGTAATGGGATAACAGGACATGCCAGTCTTATTTATAACCTTGAGGGCGTAACAGGAAGCTCACTGTCAGCTGTAAAATCATGGTTCATGCTGGACGATCAGATTATTGCTCTGGTGGCCGGAATTAGCAGCTCAGACGCTGCCCCGGTTGAGTCAATTATTGAAAACAGGCAGCTCAACGCTGCTGAAACACAGGTTCTTCAGGTAAACGGCATAACTGTTCCTGCGTCAACAATGCAGCAATTTGAAAATGTTACCTTTGCTACTTTGACCGATGAGGCGAATCAGGCCCCCCTCGGATATGTTTTTTTTGCGCCTGTGTCCCTCATAGCTGAAAATGTGTCCAGAAGTGGAGCATGGCAATGTGTCAATAATGGAGGAAGTGAGACACTTGTCACACAACAGTACGCCACGCTCAGCGTTCCTCATGGAGAGCATCCCACGGGACAGAGGATAGCTTACGCTATTTTGCCCAATTACTCGCCTGAACAGACGCGGAGTTATCAGGCCAATTCACCAGTCCGCATTATTAATAATGATGAACGCCAACAGGCGATTGCTTTGACAGATAATTCTGTATGGGGAGGGAATTTTTATCAGCCTGGGAGTCTTGAGTTTGTTCAGGCTAATACAGCGGGATCCATACTCATTCAGCAGGTCGGTGAAGAATGTATTATGGCCTTTTCTGACCCAACGCGAAGCCTGTCAGAAATACAATTTATTCTAAACGCTCTGCCTGTCAGCAGCGTCGTCAGCAAATCGCCAGAAATTCAGATTGTATTTGATGAAGGTGCTCAAACATTAAGTGTAACTGTGGATACCTCGTCACTGAATGGGGCATCAGGTCAACTTGTTATGCGCTAACATGGTTCGATATCGAGGGCTTGTGTCAGTTATTTTATTGGGGCCACAACCGCTTTATGCAGGCCCCTGTTATCTTAGCCACCGGATATTAACCGGATTTTTCACACTCTCATGACATTTTCAACATCTGTTTTGCTATTCGACGGGCTGAGGTTCAGATACCGTTACCTTCATAAGCGCCCATATTGGGGGCTTTATCTGGATCAACAGGATCGCCGTAATAATCGTAACCACCATTATCTGGAATTAGAATGCCCTGTGCGATAACGGGGGAATCCGATCGGAGTTTAAAGCCGTTTACATCGGACTCAACCACTCCAGCGAACAACGGGTCGGATGACATTCCACCGGGATGGATGACACCATCAGGATTTGGAGGTAGCGGCGCTACGCCGAGAAAGTCATTATTGAAGAAACTTAGCGTCTGGTTTCCACCTTTAGCAATGGACATTTCAGGCCCGTTATTTTGCACAATATTGTTTCGCCAGGTAATACTGATATTAGTTGTGCCATCGTTCTGGAAAAAAATGACCGAATCAGACCCGTCATGCCAGATGCTGTTATTGTAAATCTGAGCACCATTAATGCTGCCGGCACACATCTGAAACAGGCGTGCTTTGTCATTATAACTCAGGTTATAGCGCATTACTGTACCGTTCGTTACCGCGCCTGAATACGGACAAATAAGTAAAAATCCTCCATTATTGTTATGACTGTAGTTATACTCGAAGACCGTATTTATTGAGCCGCCATCAGCATCAAATGACATTCCATCGTGAGCGCTACCGCCGCCGGAGACATCATTATATTCGACACGGGAGTTGTTGGTGTTGAAAGTCCAGATACCAGCATTATTTTCCTTCGAACGAAGCTGAAAGCCGGCTAAAAGATTGTGGCTTATTAGCGCGCCTTCGGTAGTGTCGATTTTTATACCATCCCCGGCAATTGATTTTAGCGTATTTCCTTTTATCAGTACGGCTGTACTGGGAGTCCACGGGCCGATGCCTGATGTATCCTGCGTACCGACTTCCGGGCGTTTGTTCCACAGTGATTTAAAATAGATGCCCTCTCTGTCCACATCATAAATCGTGTTGTTCAGGATTTGCAGGTTGTCATACCAGGAAGGTCGTTGCTCACCGCTGATTGAGATTAATATTCCGGCTGAACCGGTCAGTGATTTGGTATCACCGCCCCGTACATTGTGGATCGTAAGGTTGCGCAAGGTGATATTTCCGGCTTCCCCGATGTTACTGAGATTAATTTGAACCCCGTTACGTTCACTACCTGGTTGACTGGCATTGACTATTTCCAGTCCTTCCAGTGTTACACCCGGAAAATTGGTTAACAGTACTGTATCATGGCTGCCGTTACCATCAATCACGGGTTGTGGAAGTGATTCATCCCCCCAGATGCCTATTGTTACACGTGCATTGTCATCACCGTGGCCTGACGGATGTAATTGTCCTGAACATGTCTTCCCTCGCTGGAACAGAAGACTGTCGCCGGGGACCAGAGCGACAGCGTTGGCCTGAGCCAGAGAAGTCCAGGGAGAAATTTGCGTTCCTTTGCCTGAGGGAACGCCTGATGTATTACAGGAAATATAATAATCAGTAGCTTGTACCGTGCCAGAGCAGATCACCGCAATGGCACTCAGACATAACCTACATAGAATATATTGTGTTATTTTCATTGGCTACGCTCTTTTATGTGCTTTTTTAATTTAAATTGTATTTGAATCCAACACGAATTTGGTATTCGTTTTTCGTGTCATCTCCGTCCTGGTATTTATCGAGATAACCTAATTCGAAGAAAGGATAAAATCGAGGCGTGGTGTGAAAATTAAAGATAAAATTATGCTGGAGGGTATGATTTTTGCCATTCGCATAGCTAAATTCATCACTATGCACTTTGCTGTAATAGGTAGGGTTATATTGCACATAAAAATCAGGTGTAAAGTATTTGGTAATATATAAATCCACGCGATGCTCTGAAGAGTCGTCCCAGTCCCCATTCAGGGTCTGGGAGTCATGATTTTGATGGTTATAACGGTAACGCAGGACACCCGTGAACGTTGGGTCGAAATGATAACCTAGTCCTAGATAAGGATCGATACGTGAGCCTGCTGACTCCCAGTGAAACACGGTGCCGGGTTCAAGAAAAAATTGGCTACGGCCCAGTGGAAAAGGTTTATTCAGCTCAACTTCCTGATAGCTGTCTTTCCACTGATCCACGTGCTTTCCGAGATCGGAATCCGTTTCAAAACTCCAGTACATATTTTTCAGTATGCTGTCTGGATCCTGTACCACGCCTGTCAGCATCAGCCGCTGAAGAAAACCTTCACTGGCGGTATGGTATTGTGTGCGAGGCGCGAAATAGACGGTCGTAAAAGGCGTATATTTTACTGATTGACCCGGTGCCGTCACTGTTGTATCCGCATAGCTATATGCTGATACGCTACCTAATACAATAGACAGAATAATAACATTATTACAGATTTTCATTTTATATTCCTTCCATAAGACACAGAGAAACATGCTCACTGCCAAAAATGGCAGGGAGGCATAAACGTTAAGTTTCAATATTGAGATATAATTACCAGTACAGCTTCCAGTTTTTAATAATACGGGTGATGCTTTCCATAAAAAAATAATCGCCCCATGAACAGCACTCATCCACACCAATATTTCCATTAAAGTGATAGACTGAGTGTTTAAGCAACCCTGCACCGGGAATATGCTTCCGATTATAATAGTGGTCGATCATATTTCCGACCATACGCAAGGCAATGCTCTCATAGCTTGCGCGATTGGGATGAGAAATCGGCAAATGTTTTATCATTTCCAGCAAACCACAGGCTACAATTGCTGTAGATGAACTGTCCCGACAGCTTGTTGGGTCGGTCAGCGCCAGATCCCAGTAGCACACCAGATCATCCGGAAGCCGATTAATGAAATAATTTGCCAGCTTCTGGCTGAGAGTCAGTAAATCTTCATTACGGGTATAACGGTAATTCAGCAGAAATCCATACACGCCCCACGCCTGGCCGCGAGACCAGCAGGAATCATCCGCATAGCCCTGGTGCGTATTGCCGTAACGAGGCTCTCCGGTATGCACGTCCATAAAGAACGTGTGCCAGGTCGAACTGTCCGGGCGTACTATATAGCGGCTGGCCTGGATGATGTGCGTGGTGGCCGCTTGGGCATAACGTTGATCTCCTGTAATAAGACTGGCCTGGTATAACAGCGGTAAATTCATATTACAGTCGATGATCATGCGTCCCTGCTGTTCCGGGTTATCAAGTTCGCCCCATGCCTGAATAATGCCGCAGCGAGGGTGATAACGTTCCATCAAAGCATCTGCTGCCAGCAGGGCAATATAGCGTGCCCGTGCATTATTAGTAATCGTGTCGGCACTGAGGCAGGACAGGCTGTAAAGAAAACCGAGGTCATGATGATTAGTGTTGTTTCGGTGAATAATACGCTCGCCGAAAGACTGAACGTGTTTTTCTGCCAGAGTTCGGTATTTTTGATCACCGCTCCATTCCCATGCCAGCCAGAGTTGCCCGCTCCAGAAGCTGGTGGTCCATTCAACATTATCAATAACCGGGTAAAGACCATTCTGACACGCGGCATCCGGGAATCGTTCCTGCCAGCAGGTCATATTACGGTCAACGGCCTGTAAAATATCGGGCACGATCTGCTTAACTTTCTCCAGGATAACATCGCGCTCACCTGGTGCCAGTTTTACCTGGGAAATCGCTTCGTTATTAATATTCTGCAACATAGTTTTCTCGTATTGTTTCTTAATTTAATGCTTGATCTGTATGGGAGGCGGAGGTGATTTTTTTATGCCTTTGACAATCAGAAAGTGTGAAAGCTGACACAATCGTAAACAGTAGTGAAATGGTGCCCATAATCAGATAGGTATGTTCAAAACCTATGGTGTCATAGGCATAGCCAGCAGGAGGGGCAACCACGATGGAGCCCACATAAATCATGGCCTGATAGCCAAGCAGATACATGGTCGCGTTAATCCTTTTGTCGAAGTGCTCAGCAATGTACTTGAAGACGGAGACCAGAATCAGCGCGATTTCAATCCCGTAAAGCGGTTTTACAAGACAGATGATGAGAGGGTCGGTTGTCAGACCCGAGATGATTAGGCGCAAACTGATAATCAGGCCGGTGAGCAGCATTCCCTGCTTTGCACCAATCCGGTTGACCAGTGCAGGAACCAGCATCATGCCAAAGAATTCGGTACACGACTGGGTCGTGCTCATATAGCCAAACATGGCATTACCCTGTTCTTTGGTGTTAAAAAAAGTGACGAAATAGCGGGAGAACTGCTGTTCGGCAATAAACATCATCCAGGCTACCCCTGCAATATACAGGGCGAACATCCAGAATTTCCGATTCCTGAACAGATGAAAAACATCCGCGATAACAATTTTCTCTTTGGACAGAACGCTGTTTTCTTCCTGCCCGAAATGATCAACTTTGAGTGAAATTAGCACCAGTAACATACACACTGCAGATATGCTGCCGATGGTAAAGTTGATTATTGGGGAAATATTATAAACGTAGCCAGAAAACGATGCAGCAACCGCCCATCCCAGCGCGGCCCACATTCTGATACGACCAAACTCCATGTTATACAGGCGGCTAAAACGATCCACATAAGACTCTTCAGCAGCCACACCCGCGTACCAGCCGAAGCTGAAAAATAATGCGCCAATGATCATGCCTGCCAGAAAGTGGCTTTTTAGTAAGGGCAAGTAGCACCACAGATAAAAAGGGGCCATCAGTGCGGAAATAAGGCAGACGAAATAGAGCAAATGCTTTTTCATGCCGGTTTTGTCCATGATAAAGCCATATACAGGTTTAACCAGGACGGCAAACACACCGTTGACGGCAAAAACCGTACCGATATCAATTGCACTCAGTCCCGCTTTATCACCAAGCCAGATAGCATACATACCGAAACCGGCAGACCAGGTGAAAGTAAATAAAAAGACAAACAAGCTGAGCTTTATATACGCTGAGCGCGTGGATTGTAGGACTTCAGACATAATGTACTCCATTTAAAAATCACGGTGATGGGTTGCTATGTAATGGAAATGGCCCTGCCAGAAAGCGTGACTTTCGGGTATAGGTCATCGAATGTGATATTTGTCGGTACAGGTAGCTGCTTCTGCGGGGAGATTAACGGAAAACCCGTCTTCACCGCTTTCATTCGTCGTGGGGTAGATACTCGGTGAATGCGGATATGTCCCCAGAGGAATGGCAGCAGCCAGGTAATCACTCCTGCATCCGGCCAGGGAAACCTTCACTGCGCAGCCACGCATCGGCCATCACCACGTTCCGGCACTCACGACGACCGCTAAAGTAGCTGTCATCGGTACTGAGTATCAGCATCCAGGCATGCTCCTGATGAGTGTCATCAATGATGAACTGACTCGCTTCAGGAATAACCTGGGTCGGTTCCAGCAGCCCAGCGATGTCGGCCGGGTACGGTGTCGAGGTTTCACCCATTTTGATTCGCGGATGGCCAGGCGAAAACTGTCGTGCCGCATTCGCTATCCAGCACGATGCGATCTGATTGTAATTTTGCTTGCCGTGCATTCTATTCACTCTCTCTTTCCGGGCTGGAATGGCGCACAGTAAAAAACTAAAACAGGATTTTAATTGTGATTTCTGTCGAATTTTAGAGTGGTAGAGGGAAGATAAAATGAAATTTTCTGGCGAAAAGCAGGAAAATTTCACGATATTAACGAAAGTTTAATTTTACTAACAATGGAGGATGGCATGGAAAAAGAAAAACTGAAGGAAGAAGCATGCTGCCTGGAACGGATTTCTCTCAAGGAGAACTCCATTTATTTTAATCGAATGCTAGAAGATGTTCCTGCCAATTATTATCACTGGCATCAGTGTATAGAGATCCTTTTTGTCTCCCGTGGAGTAGGGATTGTATTAGTAGATCATCGAAAATATACGATCCGGCCCGGAAGGCTATTTATTTTTCCTCCGGGTAAATTACACAAGGTGTTTGTTGAACAGAGTCCCCGGAATAATTATCACCGTACAACCCTTCATTTTAACGCTTTGACCGTTAGCCATTATCTCCGGGATTTCCCACGGCAACAGTCAGTGCTGCGTCAGATAAGTGAACGGAGTGTACCTGCTCGGGTATTTGATATCAGTGATATACAGGATTATGTGGAATTGTTGTTGGCACGTTTTGAAAAACAGATGACAGATGATTCTTTTTCGGTTAGCGACAATGTATTTCTGATCATGCAGCTACTGAGTCTGTTGCCACAGGCTGAAACCGAATCCGGACAGAAGACATTTTCCACACGGCTTATTCGCTGGATTGACGAGCATTATCATGAAAGCTGTTCACTGGAAGAAATTGCGGCAGTAGCAGGATGCTCTCTGGGCCATACGTGTCGTCGTTTCAATGATGAAACGGGAGGAACGCTTCAGGAATACCTGACAATGCGGCGTTTACGGCAGGCTTGTGAACTTCTGATTCATACACAACTCAGTATCAGAGAAATTGCGGGGAAAGTGGGATATTTGGGTTATGCCTGGTTTATCACCAGCTTCCGTAAACATATAGGGAAGTCTCCTCTTCAGTACAGAAAAGCTTACCGTCAGTAACTTAGATAAGGGCTGATGGCGTCATGCAGGATCCGGTAATTCTCCTGATGTTCATTCGGCAGGGCATTTGCATGGTGGAAGGCCGCAAGGCCGGGGGTGATTTCCAGGAAGAGTAGGGTTGCATGGGGTCTTGTTGATGGTCTAAATATGGTCTATATTAAAACCGAGACATGACCAACAGGCTAATGAACAATGAAAGTAGAGACCATCAGCTACGTTAAAAAGAACGCAGCAACGCTTGATCTGTCAGAACCCATCCTGGTCACACAAAATGGTGTGCCTGCTTATGTTATAGAATCCTATGACCAGCAGCAGGAACGGGAGAACGCCATTGCTTTGCTGAAGCTGCTTACCCTGTCAGAGAAAGATAAAGCGAAAGGGCGAGTGTTCTCGAAAGACCAGTTGCTGGATGGACTTGCGGATTTAACGCCGCGCGCTCAACGTTAAGAGATTTCCATGGAACAGCCGGTGACCTTTGAGTACACGCTTACGGTAAAGCACTGCATCGACACAATTACGGGTTTCCTGAAGCGCGTTGATGTTGAGCCGCGTCCGGTTATCGCAGATATTCTCACACAGTTTGAGAATACCGTTGGCCAGTTCCCGCTGGCCTGCCAGATTTGCCCTGAACTCCTGAAACTCGGCTGCGCAAAATACCGGGAGTTTAACCACGCTGAAGGCTACCGGGTTTTGTATTCCGTAGACGGAACCTTAGTGACCGCGCATGCGATTCTGGCGCATCGGCAGGACGTCCAACAGTTGCTGTTTAAGCGTCTGATCATGGCCTAATGGCATTAAGAAAGGTAAAAATTATCATTTACCTATATTTTTCAACGCCCTCCAGCCTGATAAGAATGGCGTCATAAATCGCTCTGCTCCATCCCCGACAAACTCAGAGTGCCAGATCGCCAGCAGGCGCGTTACTGTCCTTACGCTTTTGTAATAGCCACATATCAGTGTTCGAAATTAACGTATTCGCTAATCAGTGCCTTGCTGAATACATATCCTATTTATGCTGCCCCGGCTTTGCTTTGCATCCAGGCTTACAATTCTGGAAGGAATGAAACAAAAACGCCCGCTCATAATCGATTGCGGGCGTTTTCTGGCGTCGCAAGGGGAGCTTAAGACACTAGCGCGGCTGCTGTTGCTGCGAGGAGGCGTCGAGAGACATGCTGATTTGCTGGGCCTGGACTTTATCCTGGTGGTGATACCACGCGCCGACGGCGGAGTAGATAAAGCGACCAAAGAAGAAAAGAAAACTGATAAGCAGTACAATACGGGTCATCCGACCGTTGAATCGATGCCGTCTTCGTATGCTGGTGGCCTGTGACACGCCTTTACCCTTCAGGTTTACCCGTCAACTGCGGGCGACGTAAATATTAAGGCACAGCGAGACGAAGAGGTCAATTATTCATCATGTAAAATTCCGTACGGATCCGCCGAATCTGTTTTTTCTTAATGGATTTAAATAGTTGATGAATAAAGTGATAAAGGTCTTTTTCTGCAAATGCCGGTTCCCGTCTGGTGCGGCTGCATTAGTTGATGTATATCAATGGAAAGCGGTTTCCTCTGGCTAAGATTGGCTAACCGCGCCGCGTCCGGCTCCGGTCTGTCGCGCTTATCAACAGCCAGGTCGGATGCCTGCCTGAAATTCTTACCCGGGAACGGGATTCTGGTATCGAGCATCTATGTTATCGGTTGAAACACTAAAGAAAAATAAAGACAAATGGTGGGCCCTGCCGCTGGTATTACCGCTGCTGTTATTACCGCTCGCCCGCGCCGGGAATACCTACGTCCATATTGAAGGCGGTCTGGTGGTGCTTTATTACCTGCCGCTGTCGCTGCTTAGCGCTTTCATTATGATTTATGGCCGTCGCGCGCTGCCCGGCATCGCCCTTGGCGTCGTGGTCTATTATCACCGCAATGTGGGGCTGTTAGATCTCTCTGTCACGCTGCTGAATTTTTTCGTGCCGACCATGCTGAGCTGGGCAGGCTACCGCATTTTCGCGCCGGGTCAGCATGCCGTTTCCTGGTGGCACGCTCGCAGCGGTTCGCAGCGCATGTTCTGGCTGGTGTTTTTCAATGCTTCGGTGTTTATGCTCTTTTATCAGATAGCCGCGTTTCTCGGGCTGTATGAGCGGCCGACATCGCTGACGGGCGATAACCCTTTTACCGTGCTGACGCTTATCAGCTACCAGGCCGTGCTGGTCGGGTGTCTCACGGGCATGCCATTTTTCTATCTGCTTATCCGCGTGCTGCGCCATCCACGCTATCTGAAAAGCTTTCTCTCCCAGGCGCGGGCGCAGCGCGATAAGAAAGTCAGCAAAGCGGAAGTGGTTATCTGGCTTGGCATTATTCTGTTCCTGCTCGGCTGTCTGGTGCAGCCGACGAGCGATAACAGTTCGCTGTTCAGCACCACGTATACGCTCTCGCTGCTGCTGCCCGTCATGCTGTGGGGCGCGATGCGTTTCGGCTATTTCTTTATTACCACCGCCTGGACGCCGGTGCTGGCGCTGCTGTGCCACTACTACTATCTCTATTTCCCGTCGGTGCCCGGCTACGAAACCCAGATGGTGATAAATACTTCCAGCTACGGCGTGTTTTCACTGGTCATCGTATTCATGGCGCTGACCGCCACTCGCCAGCGCGCGATGCATTTGCGCGGCCGCCGTCTGGCGCTGATCGACCCGTTAAGCCACATGCCGAATCTGCGGGCGCTGAACCGGGATCTCGGCAAAGCGCCCTGGTCGGTGCTGTGCTTTATGCGTATTCCTGAGCTTGAGCTGCTCGGGCGTAACTACGGGGTGATGCTGCGCATTCTCTACAAACAACAAATGGCGGCGTGGTTGCGCCAGATCCTGCTGCCGGATGAGCTGGCGTATCAGCTTTCCGGACACGATCTGGTCTTGCGTATTCATACGGAATCCTATCTTGAACGCATCGACGCGCTGGATAAACGCGTGCGGCAGTTCCGCTTTATGTGGGACGGAATGCCGTTACAGCCGCAGGTCGGCATCAGCTACAGCTTTGTGCGCTCGCCGGTCACGCATCTGCATCTGCTGCTTGGCGAAATGAGCACGATGGCGGATCTGTCGCTTGCCACCAATCAGCCTGAAAGTTTGCAGTGTCGCGGTGCCAACCACGTGCAAAAAGCCGTGAAGCTGAAAGTGGATATGCTCAACCGCTTGCAGCAGGCGCTGGATAACCATCACTTCCGGCTGATGGCGCAGCGGATAGAAGGGATGCGCGGCGACAGTTATTACGAAATCCTGCTGCGTATGCGCGGCGATGACGGCGAGCTTATCGCGCCGGAGATTTTCCTGCCGGTGGCGCATGAGTTCGGTCTCTCGTCGCGCATCGACCTGATGGTGCTGGAAAGCACGCTGAAATTCATGGACGAGTGGCGCGAACAGCTGCCCGCCAGCCGTTTCTCTATCAACCTGACGCCTGCCACCGTCTGCCGCGTGCCGTTTCCGGGCGAGGTCCAGCGGCTGCTGGCGCGTTATCACGTCGAGCCCTGGCAGCTGATTTTCGAAATCACCGAAAGCCAGTCGTTCACCAATGTGGAACAGACGCAGGTCACGCTCTCAAGGCTGCGCGCAATGGGGTGTCGCATCGCGATTGACGATTTCGGCACCGGCTACGCCAGCTATGCGCGGCTGAAAAGCATTAACGCCGATATTTTAAAAATCGACGGCAGCTTTATTCGCAATATCGTCACCAGCAGTCTGGATTATCAAATTGTCGAATCGATGTGCCATCTGGCGCGGATGAAGAACATGCAGGTGGTGGCGGAGTATGTTGAAAGCGAAGAGATTAAAAACGTCGCCTGTTCGCTCGGTATCGATTATCTGCAAGGGTATGTGATTGGCAAACCGCAGCCGCTGGAGTCGCTCATTGTGGCGAAACCGGAAACGGCGACGCGATAGTTAAAAAAACGGTGAGCCAGGCTCACCGTTTTGCGTTTCAGGCGGCCACTTCCGGGCTCGCTTCTTCTTCGATATTCAGCTTCCAGCCGGTGACGCCTTCCCAGTACTGCTGTTCGCGTTCGAGATCCAGCAGCACCAGCGCGTTCTGGCTGAACCAGTCGTGCGGGAAACGCAGCGTCCAGTGATTCTCATCGGTGTTCAGCACCAGCGTCGGCGGCGTCGTGGTCGCCTGGCGCTGATTATTCAGCAGCACGCCGAGGCGCAGCAGCTGGATCAGCGGCAGGAACTGCTTTTTCTTATACAGCGTAAAGCGCGGCAGCTCATCGAGCTTAATCGCCTTGCGGTGATAGCGCACCATCGTCGCCATCATCATCTGCTGCTCCTGGTTAAAGCCCGGCAGATCGCTGTTCTGAAGAATATAGGCCGAATGGCGGTGCAGCCCGCTGTGATTGATGCCAAGCCCGACTTCATGCAGCATCGCCGCCCACTTCAGCAGCGCCGCCAGCGACGGGTTCGCAAGCTTCGCGTTCTGCTGTTCCCACTGCTCATACATCAGCATGGTGGTATCCAGCACCCGGTGCGCCTGTTCCCTGTCGATATGGTACTGGTTGGCGAGGCTCTGGGCGGTGCGAATGCGGATATCCTGATGGCGGAAACGGCCTTCCATCTCATAGAGCACGCCTTCGCGCAGCGCGCCGTCTGACAGGCGCAGCTCACGAATGGCCAACGCGTCGAACACGCCGCAGAGGATGGCCAGGCCCGGCACGAAGACCACTTTACGCTCTTCCGAAAGACCCGGCAGGGTGAGTGCGGAGAAGTGGCCGAATTTCAGCACCTCGTCACGCAGCAAATCGAGGCGATCCGGCGTGATAAAACCGTCTTTTTCGCCCATCTCCACCAGCACTTCATGTGCGGCTTTAATGGTGCCGGAAGCGCCAAGCGCCACGGTCCAGCCTTTAAGACGATACTGCCAGGCGAGGCTTTCGAGCTTTTGCACGGCGGCGAGCCGCGCGCGGCGGAAATTATCCGGCGTGATTTCGCCGTTCGGGAAGAAATGCTGCCCGAAGCTGACGCAGCCCATACGGCGGCTTTCCACCAGTTGCGGTTCGAAATCTTCGCCGATGACCAGCTCCGTCGAGCCGCCGCCGATGTCGATAACCAGCTTGCGTCCGCGCTCCGGCTGGGTATGTTCCACACCCATGAAAATCAGACGCGCTTCTTCATTGCCGGAAATAATTTCAATCGGGTAGGGGATGACCTTTTCCGCGCGACGCAGAAAATCCGTGGCGTTCGACGCCTGGCGCAGCGTGTGGGTACCCACGATGCAGACGTTAGCGGCGGAAAAGCCCTGCAGGCGCTCGGCGAACAGAGAGAGGCAGGCGAGGCCGCGTTCCATCGCCTCTTCGGTCAGCATATTATTTTCATCCAGCCCATCGGCCAGATGTACGCGCTGTTTCAGACGACCAATGATTTGCATGGCGCCATCCACCACACGGGCAATCACCATATGGAAGCTGTTAGAGCCGAGATCGACCGCAGCAAATTCCTCCGGTCGTGGAGCATCAGAAGTTATCGGCATAGATTATTCAGGCTGTTCCAGAGATTTTATGTAATCGTAAATCGCCAATTGTGCGCGAACTTTGCGGCGATTGCCACGCGGCACATAGCGATTACTCAGTTCTTTATCCACATAACGGGCTTTCACCGTATCACTGAACAGAATATCAATGATATCCAGAATGCGCTGTTTAAGGCGCGGGTCCAGCAGCGGCGTAGCGACCTCGATGCGGTAGTCGATATTACGCGTCATCCAGTCGGCAGACGACAGATAAACGCGTTTATCGCCGCCATTTTCAAAAATATAGACCCGGTCATGCTCAAGATAGCGGTCTACGATGCTGATGACCTGAATATTATCGCTCAGGCCTTCAAGCTGCGGGATAAGCGAACACATGCCGCGGATCAGCAGGTTAACCGGCACGCCGGAGCCGGAGGCCGCATAGAGGCGGTCCACCAGGCCTTTATCGACGAGGTTATTCAGCTTCAGGGTAATCCCCGACGGCAGCCCCTGCTGCGCGTTGGCGATCTCCTGATCGATCATCTCGTACATCAGGCGGCGTGAGTTTTGCGGCGACACCAGCAGGTAGTCGAAGCTCACCGGCCGGTAGGGATTTTCGATAAAGTTAAACACCCGGCGCACTTCATTGGTGATGCGCGCATCGGCGGTCAGCAGCGAGTAGTCGGTATAGAGGCGCGCGGTTTTCTCGTTAAAGTTGCCGGTGCCGATATGCGCGTAGCGCACCACGTCGTCACCCTCTTTACGCGAGATAAGAAACAGCTTGGCGTGGATCTTAAGGCCCGGCGCCGAGAAGATCACATGCACGCCCGCCTCGGTGAGCCGTTTCGCCCAGTGGATGTTCGCCTCTTCATCAAAGCGCGCCTGCAACTCCACCACGACGGTCACTTTTTTGCCGTTGTGCGCGGCGTGGATCATCGAGTCGATAATGCGCGAGTCTTTCGCCACGCGATAGATGTTGATTTTTATCGCCAGCACGCTCGGATCGAACGACGCCTGACGCAGCAGCTCCAGCACATGCTCGAACGTGTGATACGGGTAGTAGAGCAGCACGTCGCGCTCGCGGATGGCGTCAAAGCCGTTGCGGAATTGATCGAACCAGATGTGGCGCAGGCGCGGCAGTGGCTTGTTGATCAGATTGGCTTTGCCGACATTCGGGAAGCTAATGAAATCTTTAAAATTATGGTAACGGCCGCCCGGTACGATGGAGTCATAGCGCGAGATAGAGAGCTTTTCGCGCAGCATCTGGACCATGGCGTCCGGCATATCGCGCTGGTAGACGAAACGCACCGGTTCGGCGGTGAGGCGCTGCTTGAGGCTTGAGGACATCAGCTCCAGCAGGCTCGATTCCATCTCATGCACCAGATCGTATTCCGCGTCGCGCGTCATCTTCATGGAATAGGCGTTCAGCGCGTCGTAATCGAAAAAGCCTTTGAAAATGTCATCCAGGCAGAAGCGCAGAATGTTATCCAGCAGGATCATGGGCTTGCGGCGGCGCGGGGTTTCCGGCGGGAGATTCACAAAGCGCGGCACTTTATCGGCCGGGATCTCCAGCAGCGCATAGCGAATGGATTCGCCGCGAATAATTTCGACCGCCAGATAGGTGTAATCGTCTTTCAGAAACTGCACCAGATCGGTATCCCGATTTATCAGCGTCGGGGTGACGTGCTGGCGCAGGTAGTGTTTGAAGTAGTGACGCAGCCACACCTGCTGGTTTTCAGAAAGCTGGCGTTCGTTAATCAGGAAGATCTGGTTGCGCGCCATCTCCAGCAGCAGATCGTTATACAGGCCGTCGAACTCCTGATCCGCCTTCAGCACCCGCGACTGGATCTTGCCCAGCAGGTGGCGAGAGTGGGAGTTAGATCCCTGCTCTTCGCTGATGATAATGCGCCGCTTAAGCTCGGCAAACCGGACCTTATAAAATTCATCAAGGTTATTGGAGTAGATGCCCAGAAAGCGCATGCGCTCGATAAGCGGGTTGGTTTTATCCGCCGCCTCCTGCAATACGCGTTCGTTGAACGATAACCAGCTCAGTTCTTTTTCGATATAAAGCTTTTCCTGACCCATTACTACTCACACTCCGGTTGATTAACTCGGGACGTGGCAAATCCGTCTCGGGGTTATTATGGCGAGCTTTGTCATGCTCTGTCCAACTGTGCCAGAAAAGTATGACAGTTATCCGCAGGCTTTCGAGAAACCGACAAAAAAGCCTGTGAAACCGTGACGTTGCCGGGCAAGTTTTCAGTGCCGATGACTGAATTAACGGCAGAGGACAGAAAAAATAAAGGGCCTCGCGGCCCTTTAATCACTCTTCAGAAGCGTAACCCTGCGGCGGGAGCGGATGCCCGTCCAGCCAGGCGCGGCCCTCGCGCATCGCGAGACGACCGTCGATAAACCAGCTCACCACCAGGGGGTAGATGGCATGCTCTTGCGCCTGAACGCGCGCGGTGACGTCTTCTTCGCTGTCGCCGGGGAAGACCGGGACGCGGGCCTGTAAAATCACCGGGCCGCCGTCCAGCTCGTCAGTCACAAAATGCACCGACGTGCCGTGCTCTTCATCGCCGTTGGCAAGCGCCTGGCGATGCGTATGCAGGCCCGGGTATTTGGGCAGCAGGGAAGGGTGAACGTTCAGCAGCCGTCCTTCATAGTGCGCCACGAAGGCCGGGCTCAGAATGCGCATGTAACCCGCCAGCACCACCAGATCTGGCGCGTAAGCGTCTATCTCCTGCATCAGTTCGCGGTCAAACGCCTCGCGGCTCGCAAAATCGGCTGCGCTTAACGCATGGGCGGGAATATCGGCCTCGCGCGCGCGTTCAAGGCCGAACGCGTCGGCCTTGTTGCTGAAGACGGCGCTAATCACGCCGTTGATTTTCTTCTGCGCGCAGGCGTCGATAATGGCCTGTAAATTACTGCCGCTGCCGGAAATCAGCACTACGATGCGCTTCATTACGCGATAACCACGCGTTCCTGGGCATCGGAGGCGTTAATCGCGCCGATTTTCCACGCGGTTTCGCCAAGGCTGTTAAGCAGTTCTACGGCTTTATCTGCCTCAGCGGCTGGCAGGGCGATGACCATACCAACGCCGCAGTTAAAGGTGCGGTACATCTCATGACGGCTGACGTTGCCCGCCTGCTGCAGCCAGTTGAAGACGGCGGGCCAATGCCAGGAGGCTTCATCAATCACCGCCTGGGTGTTGTCCGGCAGCACGCGCGGAATGTTTTCCCAGAAGCCGCCGCCGGTCAGGTGGGCGATGGCGTGAACCTCAAGCTTCTCAATCAGCTCCAGCACCGGCTTCACATAGATGCGGGTCGGCGCCAGCAGGTGATCGGCGAGCGGTTTGCCGTCAAGCTCGGTGGCTTGCGGGTCCGCGCCGCTCACTTCAAGAATTTTACGCACCAGCGAATAGCCGTTGGAGTGCGGGCCGCTGGAGGCCAGCGCCACCAGCACGTCGCCGTCGGCGACTTTCGAGCCGTCGATAATCTCTGATTTTTCCACCACGCCGACGCAGAAACCGGCCACGTCATAGTCGTCGCCGTGATACATGCCCGGCATTTCCGCCGTTTCGCCGCCGACCAGCGCGCAGCCTGATTGCAGGCAACCTTCCGCGATGCCGTTAATCACGCTCGCCGCGGTATCCACATCCAGCTTGCCGGTCGCGTAGTAATCGAGGAAGAACAGCGGCTCGGCGCCCTGTACCACCAGATCGTTAACGCACATCGCCACCAGGTCGATGCCGATAGTGTCGTGACGCTTCAGATCCATCGCCAGACGCAGCTTGGTGCCGACGCCATCCGTCCCGGAGACCAGTACCGGCTCGCGGTATTTCTGCGGCAGCGCGCAAAGGGCGCCGAAGCCGCCCAGGCCGCCCATCACTTCCGGACGACGGGTTTTTTTCACGACGCCTTTGATACGGTCGACCAGAGCGTTACCAGCATCAATATCAACACCGGCATCTTTATAGCTGAGAGAGGTTTTGTCGGTCACTGCTAAAGTCCCCACGCGGTTGCGGTTGGTGGTAGTAGAGAAATCGCGGCAATTCTAACAGTCCAGGCAAACGTTTGCGAGCCCTTGTTGCGCTGAATAAAACACACTTATAAGATGACTGACTTCTGTTCGGTTGAGCCCGATCAAGCCCATTACGTATGGCGCAGCCTGCAAAAAGCGGTATAATCCGGCGATTTTTTTTGTGGTTGCCATCTTGCTGGGGAGAAAGAGAATGAAGATCGTTGAAGTGAAACACCCGCTGGTTAAACACAAGCTGGGCCTGATGCGCGAGCATGACATCAGCACCAAGCGTTTTCGTGAACTCGCCTCTGAAGTGGGCAGCCTGCTGACCTACGAAGCTACGGCCGATCTGCTGACCGAAAAAGTGACCATCGAAGGTTGGAACGGCCCGGTGGAAATCGAGCAAATCAAAGGCAAGAAAATTACCGTTGTGCCTATCCTGCGCGCCGGTCTTGGCATGATGGAAGGGGTGCTGGAGAACGTCCCGAGCGCGCGCATCAGCGTGGTCGGCGTTTACCGTGATGAAGAAACTCTGGAGCCGGTGCCGTATTTCCAGAAGCTGGTCTCTAACATCGACGAGCGCATGGCGCTGGTTGTCGACCCGATGCTGGCGACAGGCGGTTCGATGATCGCTACCATCGACTTGCTGAAAAAAGCGGGCTGCACCAGCATTAAGGTGCTGGTTCTGGTTGCCGCGCCGGAAGGCATCAAGGCGCTGGAGAATGCGCATCCGGATATCGAACTCTATACCGCGTCCATCGACAAGGGGCTTAACGAGCACGGGTACATCATTCCGGGCCTCGGCGATGCGGGCGATAAAATATTTGGTACGAAATAAACATTAAGCCGACTTTTTAGTCGGCTTTTTTTTGGTCCCACCCTTAAACATCACACATCAACACTCTTGAGGAAAACGCTATGACGCGCCGTGCTATCGGGGTAAGTGAACGTCCGCCGCTCTTACAGACTATCCCGCTTAGTTTGCAGCACCTGTTCGCCATGTTTGGCGCAACCGTGCTGGTGCCCATCCTGTTTCATATCAACCCGGCCACCGTGCTGCTGTTTAACGGCATCGGTACGCTGCTGTATCTCTTTATCTGCAAAGGCAAAATCCCGGCGTATCTGGGCTCAAGCTTCGCCTTTATCTCCCCGGTGCTGCTGCTGTTGCCGCTCGGCTACGAGATGGCGCTTGGCGGGTTTATCGTCTGCGGCGTGTTGTTCTGTATCGTGGCGCTGATTGTGAAAAAAGCGGGCACCGGCTGGCTGGACGTCATGTTCCCGCCTGCCGCGATGGGCGCGATTGTCGCGGTTATCGGTCTTGAGCTTGCGGGTGTCGCCGCCAATATGGCAGGGCTGTTGCCAGCGGAAGGCCAGACGGCGGATTCCACTACCATTACTATTTCGCTGGTCACGCTGGCGGTCACGGTATTCGGCTCAGTGCTGTTTCGCGGCTTCCTTGCGATCATCCCAATTCTCATCGGCGTGCTGGCGGGCTATGCGCTCTCCTTCGTAATGGGCGTCGTGGATACCACGCCGATTGCCAATGCTCACTGGTTCGCGCTGCCGACGTTCTACACGCCGCGCTTTGAATGGTTTGCCATCTTCACCATTCTGCCTGCGGCGCTGGTGGTGATCGCCGAACACGTCGGGCACCTGGTGGTGACGGCGAATATCGTGAAAAAAGATCTTATTCGCGATCCGGGCCTGCACCGCTCGATGTTTGCTAACGGTTTCTCGACGATCATCTCGGGCTTCTTCGGCTCCACGCCGAACACGACGTATGGCGAGAATATCGGCGTTATGGCGATCACCCGCGTCTACAGCACCTGGGTTATCGGCGGCGCCGCGATTATCGCGATTTTGCTCTCCTGCGTCGGCAAACTGGCAGCGGCGATCCAGATTATCCCGGTGCCGGTGATGGGCGGTGTTTCACTGCTGCTTTACGGCGTGATCGGCGCTTCCGGTATTCGCGTACTGATTGAATCTAAAGTGGATTACAGCAAGGCGCAGAACCTGATCCTGACCTCCGTAATCCTGATCATCGGCGTCAGCGGCGCGAAAGTCCATGTCGGCGCGGCCGAGCTGAAAGGCATGGCGCTGGCGACGATCGTTGGCGTGGCGCTGAGCCTGATTTTCAAACTTATCAACGTATTGCGCCCTGAAGAGACGGTGCTTGACGCTGACGAGCAGGAAAAATCGCCGCAGTGATCCGCCTGCCGGGCGGCGCTGTCCGCCCGGTTCAACAGCGAAGCGATTGTGTGATAGACTCAATGCGTTTTTTCGCATGTCCTTGAAGAGGTCCTTCTGAACACACCGGCACAGCTCTCCTTGCCGCTCTGGCTGCCCGATGACGAAACGTTTGCCAGCTTCTGGCCGGGCGACAACCCCTCTTTATTAGCCGCACTCCAGACGATGCTGCGTCACGACCGCAGCGGCTACATCTATTTCTGGTCCCGGGAGGGGGGCGGACGCAGCCATCTGCTGCATGCCGCCTGCGCCGAGCTTTCGCAACGCGGAGACGCGGTCGGCTATGTGCCGCTGGATAAACGCACGTGGTTTGTCCCGGAAGTGCTGGAAGGCATGGAGCAACTCTCGCTGGTGTGCATCGATAATATCGAGTGCATCGCAGGCGACGAGCTCTGGGAAATGGCTATCTTCAATCTCTATAACCGCATTCTGGAATCAGGCAATACCCGGCTGCTTATCACCGGCGACCGGCCGCCGCGCCAGCTGAACCTGAAGCTGCCCGATCTCGCCTCGCGCCTCGACTGGGGGCAAATCTACCGGCTCCAGCCGCTTTCCGATGACGATAAGCTCCAGGCGCTGCAACTGCGCGCGCGGATGCGCGGTTTCGAGCTGCCAGAGGATGTGGGGCGTTTTCTGTTAAAACGCCTCGATCGCGAAATGCGCACGCTGTTTCTGACGCTCGATCAGCTCGATCGCGCCTCGATCAGCGCCCAGCGCAAGCTGACGATCCCGTTTGTAAAAGACACGCTCGGGCTGTAAAAGCCGTCGTAGAAAGAAGAACGCCGCGAGAAGCGATCGCGGCGTTTTTTATCAAAGAATTTCCAGCACCTGTTCCGGCGGTCGCCCCAGCCGGGCTTTGCCATCGCTCACCACAATCGGGCGCTCAATCAGTTTCGGGTTATCTACCATCGCCTGAATCAGCGCTTCTTCGCTGAGCGACGCATCGGCCAGATTCAGCGTTTTGTAGAGTTCTTCTTTCGTGCGCATCAGTTCGCGCGCCTGGCTGAACCCGAGCTGTTTCAGCAGCGTTTTGATCGTCGCCGCATCCGGCGGCGTCTCCAGATACAGCACGACATCAGGCTCAATGCCGCGTTCGGTCAGCAGGCTCAGGGTTTCGCGGCTCTTCGAGCAGCGCGGGTTATGGTAAATCGTCACGTCCCGGGACATGGTCTCTCCTGTTACATTTTTTCGTAAGGGCGGAAGCGCTGTTGCAACTGGCGGATCTGATCGATACGAGCGTCATAGCGCGCCTGTTGCAGGCTGCCGAGTTTCACCTGCGAACTGGCGCTGCTGAGCAGCGTAATCGCCTGATCGAGTTTACCCAGCAGCGCCATTACTTCGGCGCGCGCGGCCAGCTCCTGATCGCGATTGCCCAGCGCCGCCTGCGCCTGGGCCAGCAGATCCCAGCCGTTGGTGTCATCAGGCCAGGTGAAGGTGTAGCGGTTAAGAATAGTCACCGCCTGCGCCGGCTGGCTGCCCTCCAGATACGCGTTGGCGAGGTTAAGCTGCAACACCGGATTGGTTTTCAGATCCGGCGCGCTTTTCAGACGATCGATCGCCTCCTGCGCTTTGTGCTCGCCAAGCGAAATATCGGTGGCGAGGTCAAGATACCAGGCGTTGCCCGGCTGCGCGCGCAATAGCGGCTCCAGCTGCTGGCGCGCCTCGGCGAAGCGTTTATCCTGCATCGCCTGCAGGGCGCGGCCATACTGCGCGGCGTGCTGTTCGCGCTGATTGCCTTTGGCGAGCGAATCCAGAATATCGCTGGTGAGCTGGTTGCGCCCGGAGTTATACATGCCCAGTGTGCGCACTTTGGCCATGTAAAACGCCTCGGAGGATTGCGATACCACCGGGCGCATCTGGTTCGCGCGGTTGCGGGCGTCCGCCAGACGGCTTTCCGGCAGCGGGTGCGTGAGCAGAATTTCCGGCGGGCGTGTGGAGTAGCGCGCCTGGTCGAGCAATTTTTCAAGGAAGGTCGGCATCGCCTGCGGATCAAAGCCGGAGCGTTGCAGCACCTGGATGCCGATGCGGTCGGCCTCCTGTTCGTTCTGCTGGGTAAAGCTGATAACGCCCTGCTGAGTACCGGCGAGCGTGCCGGTGAGCGCCGCCATGCCCGCCTGCGGGCTCGCCATCGCCAGCAGTATAGAGCCGAGCGCGCCGACCCAGGTGAGCGGGGCGCTGCGCTTTTGATCTTCCATCGCGCGCGCCAGATGGCGCTGGGTAACGTGGGAGATTTCGTGCGCCATCACCGAGGCGAGCTGGCTTTCGTTATCGGCATAGCGGAACAGCGCCGAGTGCAGCACCACGTTGCCGCCGAAAAAGGCGAAGGCGT
The DNA here is from genome assembly GCF_963888145.1 of Cronobacter sp. EKM101R. Taxonomy (NCBI): domain Bacteria; kingdom Pseudomonadati; phylum Pseudomonadota; class Gammaproteobacteria; order Enterobacterales; family Enterobacteriaceae; genus Cronobacter; species Cronobacter sp. EKM101R. Next base: position 116,628 of record NZ_CAWPHW010000071.1, read on the forward strand.
TAATTTCGTCGTTGTTGATGAGATAGAAGTGGAAAGGGGTTTTTACCGAATCGGCGTGCGAGACCAGACGCATACCCAGCCCGTTGATATATTGCACCAGCAGCGGGTCGTTAATCAGAGGCGCGCTGCCGCGCAGCTGACGGACATAATAATCGCCCATCTGAAGCTCCTGACCGATAGAGAGCGTGCTGCCCGCTGACGTGCCCATATCCGGCAAACCGTCGGCCGGGTCCGCTGCAAAGGCGGGCGCAAGCGGGCCTGCCAGCATACTGCCGATAAGCGTTGCAACCAGTGTCGTTTTCAACTGCCTGAACATAGCCTCTTTCCCGTCTGTATAGAGTCTCTTTTGACCCGCCCGGCATCGCTTTGTTCAGTCCGCGCGCCTGGCTGGGAAGTCCGTTTTACAAATGCGTCGGGAAATCATATTCATCCGACGGCGGGTTGTCTGCCAGGGGGCACAAAAATCACGGTCTTTTTTGTGACATTTCGATACAATTCGCCCTCGCACCTGTGCCGTCACCCGTCAGGGAAGGTCTTTTATGCTTGAAATGTTAACCCAGTGGTATCGTCGTCGCTTCAGCGATCCGGAGGCGATAGCGCTGCTGGCGATTCTGGTCGCTGGTTTTTGTATCCTCTTCTTTCTCCACGGTTTGCTGGCCCCGCTGCTGGTGGCTATCGTCCTCGCTTATCTGCTGGAGTGGCCGACTTCACGGTTGCAACGCATCGGCTGTTCGCGCGGGCTTGCCGCGACGCTGGTGCTGGTGCTCTTTATCGGCATTGTGCTGGTAATGGCGTTCGTCGTAGTGCCGGTGGCCTGGCAGCAGGGGATTAACCTGATCCGCGATATTCCCGGCATGCTCAATAAGCTCTCCGATTTTGCGGCGACGCTGCCGAAGCGCTTCCCGGCGCTGATGGACGCGGGCATTATCGATGCGATCGCTGAAAATATGCGCACCCGCATCATTACGCTTGGCGATTCCGTCGTGAAATATTCGCTCGCCTCACTGGTGGGCCTGCTGACGCTCGCCATCTATCTGATCCTGGTGCCGCTGATGGTGTTCTTTTTAGTTAAAGACAAGGAACAGCTGCTCAATGCGGTGCGGCGCGTGCTGCCGCGCAACCGCGGCCTGGCGGGCCAGGTCTGGGTGGAGATGAACCAGCAGGTCACCAATTATATTCGCGGCAAAGTGCTGGAGATGATTGTGGTGGGTGTCGCCACCTGGATAGGCTTTCTGATTTTCGGGCTTAACTATTCGCTATTACTGGCGGTGCTGGTGGGCATTTCCGTGCTCATCCCGTATATCGGCGCGTTTATGGTGACCATCCCGGTGGTGTGCGTGGCGCTGTTTCAGTTCGGCATGGGCACGGAGTTCTGGAGCTGCTTTGCGGTATATCTGATTATTCAGGGGCTGGACGGCAACGTGCTGGTGCCGGTGCTGTTCTCAGAGGCGGTGAATCTGCATCCGCTGGTGATTATTCTCTCGGTAGTGATTTTCGGCGGGCTGTGGGGGTTCTGGGGGATTTTCTTCGCCATTCCGCTGGCGACGCTGATTAAAGCGGTGGCTCACGCCTGGCCGGAAACGACGCCGACGGCGCAAGAGTAACGTTATACAAGCCGGGCAGGCATTGCGCCTCCCGGCAGAGCGTATTCAGGCGTTCTCTTTCAGCCAGGCCATGACCACATCGTGGTGATTGCTGGTTTTGAAATCATTGAACACATGCTCGATTTTGCCTTCGGCATCGATCAGAAAGCTGATGCGATGAATGCCGTCATAGGTTTTCCCCATAAAGGATTTTTCACCCCAGACGCCAAACTGATCGCTCACCTGATGATCTTCATCCGAGAGCAGCGTGAAATTAAGCAGCTCTTTTTCAGCGAAACGCGAGAGCTTTTCAGGTTTATCAGTGCTGATGCCCAGCACTTCCACACCCGCTTTTTTCAGGTCATCCATATTATCGCGCAGCCCGCATGCCTGGACGGTGCAGCCCGGCGTCATGGCTTTGGGATAGAAATAAACCAGAACACGCTGTCCCTGGAAGTCGGTCAAATTTACTTGTTCACCGTCCTGATCGGGCAAGCTAAATTTCGGTGCGATATCACCGGCTTTCAGTGGATTCATCACTACACTCCATCCTGTTCATCTTGCTGTGGATAATTAACCACGCTAATAGTGCCTTGCGCGTCCAGCTCTGTACAGAGCTGGCGGAAAGGCCGTTCGATAATCGTCGCATCCTGTGAAGCCGGACTGTGCGCCGTTATCTGAATATAGAGCTGTGCGGACTTATTTTCCTGCGCAGGCTGCGTGCGCGAGATAAGTTCAGCGATATTCATGTCATGAGAATGGAACAGTTCGGTGAAGCGCTCAATCAGATGCGGCGAGTCTTCTACCTCTACCTGTACCCAGACGGACGCCGGCATCGCCTGGCGCGGACGGGCGGTGGTGCGTTTCATCACAATCAGCAAATCCAGCTCCGCGCCTTTAAGCGGCAGCGTGGATTCAATCAGCGTAATCGCGTTCCAGCTGCCGGACAGCAGCATGATGAACGTGAACTCCTCTCCCAGCATCGCCAGACGGCTATCTTCGATATTGCAGCCGCAACTGCTGACATGGCGGGTGATAGTGTTAACGATACCTGAGCGGTCGGCTCCCAGCGCGGTAATCACCAGATAATGGGGGGATGAGGATGTCAAACCTGTGCTTCCTGTTGAAACGATGAATTAATCCTTAGGAAACCATAAAAAAATCCGCCATACAACCGCATAGCGCCCCCTGGCCGCTTGCTTTTATTACGGCACCAAACGTACCATTGAGGCTCCAGTTTGCACAGAGGATGGCCAATGTTCACGGGAAGTATTGTCGCGCTTATCACGCCGATGGATGAAAAAGGTAATGTCTGCCGGGCGAGCCTGAAAAAACTGATTGATTACCATGTCGCTAACGGAACGTCGGCGATTGTATCGGTCGGGACGACCGGGGAATCCGCTACGCTCAGCCATGACGAACATGTTGAGGTGGTGATGATGACGCTGGAGCTTGCCGACGGCCGCATCCCGGTTATCGCAGGCACGGGCGCGAACGCCACTTCCGAGGCCATCGGCCTGACCCAGCGTTTCAATGACAGCGGCATCGCAGGCTGCCTGACCGTTACGCCGTATTACAACCGTCCGACTCAGGAAGGCCTGTTCCAGCATTTTAAAGCTATCGCGGAGCATACCGACCTGCCGCAGATCCTCTATAATGTGCCGTCCCGTACCGGTTGCGATATGCTGCCGGAGACCGTGGGACGTCTGGCGAAAATTAAAAATATTGTCGGTATCAAAGAAGCGACCGGGAACTTAAGCCGCGTTCACCTGATCAAAGAGCTGGTCGCTGATGATTTCGCGCTGTTAAGCGGCGACGATGCCACGGCGATGGACTTCATGCAGCTTGGCGGCCACGGGGTGATTTCCGTTACCACCAACGTCGCGGCGCGCGATATGGCCGATATGTGCCGGCTCGCGGCGGAAGGGAAGTTTGACGATGCGCGCATCATCAATCGTCGCCTGATGCCTTTGCACCATAAATTATTTGTCGAACCCAATCCGATCCCGGTGAAATGGGCCTGTAAGGAGTTGGGACTTGTGGCGACCGATACGCTGCGCCTGCCGATGACGCCGATTACCGATGCCGGTCGCGACATTATTGGCTCCGCGCTTAAGCATGCCGGTCTGCTGTAAAGTTTAGGGAGATTTGATGGCTTACTCAGTACAGAAGTCGCGTGTGGCGAAAGTAGCAACCGTATCGCTGGTGATGCTGCTCGCCGCCTGTAGTTCCGATTCGCGCTATAAGCGTCAGGTGAGCGGCGACGAGTCCTATCTGGACGCGGCTCCGCTGGCAGAACTGCACGCCCCGGCCGGGATGATCCTGCCGGTGCAAAACGGCGACTATAACATCCCGGCCTCCCGTAGCAACGGCCCGGTTGGCAAACAGCTTGATATTCGCCCGCCAACACAGCCGCTGGCGCTGGTCAGCGGCGCGCGTACCCAGTTCACTGGCGACACCGCCACGCTGCTGCTGGAAAGCGGTCGCAACGGTTCGCTCTGGCCGCAGGTGGTCAGCGTAGTGCAGTCGCTCAATTACACGATCGAGAAACGCGACGACGCCTCCCAGACGCTTAACACCGACTGGGTGCAGTGGAACCGCGCCGATGAAGATCAGCAATATCGCGGTCGTTATCAGGTCAGCGTGAAGCCGCAGGGCTACCAGCAGGCGCTGGTGGTGAAGCTCATCAATCTTGAGCAGGATGGCAAACCGGTGGCGGATACCGCCTCGTTGCAACGTTACAGCGCTGAAATGCTGAACGCAATCGCATCCGGGCTTGATAAAAACGACACCGCGCGCCAGAACGCCGCCGATAACCGCACCGCGTCGCAAATTGACGTCACCAGCGGTTCCGACGATGTCGGCCTGCCGGTACTGGTCGTTCGCGCGCCGTTTAACGCCGTGTGGAACCGCCTGCCGGATACGCTCGCGAAAGTGGGCATGAAAGTGACCGACTCCACCCGTTCCACGGGCAGCGTCGCCGTGACCTACAAAGCGCTGTCTGACAGCGACTGGCAGGCACTGGGCGCGCGCGATCCGGGCCTCTCTAACGGCGATTACAAACTTCAGGTCGGCGATCTCGATAACCGCACCAGCCTGCAGTTCATCGACCCGAAAGGCCATACGCTGACCCAGTCGCAGAACGACGCGCTGGTCGCCGCCTTCCAGGCTGCATTCAGCAAGTAATACGCAGGGCCGGATCACTCCGGCCCTTTTTTCTGCGGCATACGCAAACGTGTGCGTCGCCAGAAACCGGCAAATTTTGTGATAAATCATCAGGCCGCGCGAGCGGTCACCATACCTGGAGTAATAAAGATGCAAAAGCAAGCTGAGTTGTATCGTGGCAAAGCGAAAACCGTATACAGCACGGAAAACCCGGATCTGTTGGTGCTCGAGTTCCGCAATGATACGTCAGCAGGCGACGGCGCCCGCATTGAGCAGTTTGACCGTAAGGGAATGGTGAACAACAAGTTTAACTATTTCATCATGAGCAAACTGGCCGAAGCGGGCATTCCGACGCAAATGGAACAGCTGCTTTCTGATACCGAAGCGCTGGTGAAAAAGCTCGATATGGTCCCGGTGGAGTGCGTTATTCGCAACCGCGCGGCGGGCTCGCTGGTGAAGCGTCTCGGCATTGAAGAGGGCATCGAACTTAACCCGCCGCTGTTCGACCTGTTCCTGAAAAACGACGCGATGCACGATCCGATGGTTAACGAATCCTACTGCGAAACCTTCGGCTGGGTGAGCCAGGAAAACCTTGCGCGCATGAAAGAGCTGACCTACAAAGCCAACGACGTGCTGAAAAAGCTCTTTGACGACGCGGGCCTGATCCTCGTTGATTTCAAACTGGAGTTTGGTCTGTTCAACGGCGAAGTGACGCTGGGCGATGAATTCTCGCCAGATGGCGCGCGTCTGTGGGATAAAGAAACCATGGATAAAATGGATAAAGACCGCTTCCGTCAGAGCCTGGGCGGCCTTATTGAAGCCTATGAAGAAGTCGCTCGCCGTCTTGGCGTCAATCTCGACTAACCGCTTTTCCCTTCGATTTTTCGCAGGGTATGGCCCTCATACCCTGCGCCTTCCCCCGTTTTCTTATGGTAAAGCGCGCCTGAACCACCTACGATCATTATCATAATAATTGAAAGTAGTGATGAGGTCAGAGTATGCGTTGGCAAGGACGTCGCGAAAGCGACAACGTGGAAGACAGACGAAACAGCAGTTCGCCGATGATGGGCGGACGCGGGTTCCGCCTGCCTGCCGGAAAGGGCGGGCTGGTGCTTTTGGTGGTGGTGGTGGTCGCCAGTTATTACGGCGTCGATCTCACCGGGCTTCTTACCGGCGGCGCGCCGGTCAGCCAGCAGGCGTCACGCTCCATCAGCCCGAACGAAGACGAAGCGGCGAAATTCACCTCGGTTATTCTCGGCACGACTGAAGAGAGCTGGGGCCAGCAATTTCAGAAAATGGGCCGTACCTATCAGGACCCGAAACTGGTGATGTACCGCGGCGCGACCCGTACCGGTTGCGGCACCGGCCAGTCAGTAATGGGCCCGTTCTACTGCCCGGCGGACAGCACGGTGTATATCGATCTCTCCTTCTATGACGAAATGAAAGAGAAGCTCGGCGCAGGCGGTGATTTCGCGCAGGGTTATGTTATCGCTCACGAAGTCGGCCACCATGTGCAGAAGCTGCTTGGCATCGAGCCGAAAGTGCGCCAGCTCCAGCAAAATGCCTCGCAGACGGAAGTGAACCGTCTCTCGGTGCGCCTTGAGTTACAGGCGGACTGTTTTGCGGGCGTCTGGGGCAACGCCATGCACAAAGAGGGCGTGCTCGAAACCGGCGATTTGCAGGAGGCGCTGAACGCCGCGCAGGCGATTGGCGACGACCGCCTTCAGCAGCAAAGCCAGGGGCGCGTTGTGCCTGACAGCTTTACCCACGGCACGTCCGATCAGCGCTACAGCTGGTTTAAGCGCGGTTTTGACAGCGGCGATCCGGCGCAGTGCAACACCTTTGGCAATGCGCTGTAGTGCAGGAAAGTGGTCGTGAGTGACAGCCTCGCCACGCTGACGACGCAGATGGAAGCCGCAGGCATTCGCCGCCTGCTGGTATTAAGCGGCGATGAAACGTGGAGCTCGCAGCAGGCGCAACAGCTGGCGAACACGCTGCCCGGCGACTGGCTGTGGGTGGGCAGCGCGCCGGAGATGGCGCTGAATGGCGCGCCGGGCGCTATCAATACGCTGCTCGGGCGCGAATACCTGCATGCCGTCTTTGACGCCCGCAGCGGCTTTGACGCCGCGGCGTTTGCCGCGCTCGCAGGCACGCTCAAAGCAGGCAGCTGGCTGGTCCTGTTAACGCCGCCCTGGCAGGCCTGGCCCACTCGCGTCGATAACGACGCCTGCCGCTGGAGCGACAGCCGCGAGCCTATCCCCACGCCGCATTTTATTCATCATCTCCAGCACCTTTTCGCACAGGATCCGGACGTTATCTGCTGGCGTCAGGAGCAGCCATTGCAGGCAGTCCCGTCTGCGCCGCGCCCGCGCTGGTGCCCGGCGCACGGCGAGCCGCAGCGGGAGCAGGCGCTGCTGTTGGATGAGCTCTTAACCACCCCCGATGGCGTGACGGTGATCACCGCCGCGCGCGGGCGCGGGAAATCGGCGCTCGCCGGTATGTTTATTCGCGCGCTGCCGGGCAGGGCGCTGGTGACTGCGCCTGCGCGCGCCTCGGCGGAGGTTATCGCCGCGCACGCGGGCGATAAATTTCAGTTTATGGCGCCGGACGCCCTGCTGGCCGCGCTTGACGAAGGCACGCTCGCGCCTTGCGACTGGCTCATTATAGATGAAGCCGCTGCGCTGCCTGGCCCGGTGCTGCAAAAGCTGGTGCGGGCGTTTCCCGCCGCGCTTCTGACCAGTACCGTGCAGGGCTACGAAGGCACCGGGCGCGGTTTCTTACTTAAATTCTGCGCGGGCATCGACGGCCTGCGCTATCGCACGCTGAGTACGCCGGTGCGCTGGGCGCAGGACGATCCGCTGGAGCGGCTGGTAAGCCAGGCGCTGCTCTTTGACGATGACGATTTCGCGTGCACGCCCGCAGGCGACGTTCGTTTTTATCCGGTTTATCAGCGCGACTGGCAAACGATGCCCGACCGCGCCGCCGCGCTTTACCGGTTGCTGGCGGGCGCGCACTATCGCACCTCGCCGCTCGATTTGCGCCGCATGATGGATGCCCCGAATCAGTCGTTTATCGCCGCCGAAGCGGGCGGCGAGACCGTCGGCGCGCTGTGGTTAGTGGCGGAAGGCGGCCTGGAGGCGGCGCTGAGCCAGGCGGTGTGGGCCGGTTATCGCCGTCCGCGCGGCAACCTGGTGGCGCAGTCGCTGGCGGCCCACGGTGGCGATCCACTCGCCGCCACGCTCAGGGGACTGCGCATAAGCCGTGTCGCGGTACATCCGGGCCGTCAGCGCGAAGGCATTGGCCGTCAGTTGATTGAGCAGGCGCGCGCGCAGGCGCCTGACGGCTGTGACTATCTTTCGGTGAGCTTCGGCTATACGCCCGCGCTGTGGCGTTTCTGGCAGCGCTGCGGTTTTACGCTGGTGCGTTTTGGCAGCCATCGCGAGGCCAGCAGCGGCTGTTATAACGCGATGGCGCTGCTGCCGCTGAGCATGGCAGGCGCGAGGCTCGTGCGTGACGAACACCAGCGGCTGGCGCGCGACGCGGCGATGCTCCAGCGCTGGGTGGATGAAACGCTGCCGCTGACGCCCGCCCCCCAGGCTACCCTTAATGAAGATGACTGGTTAGCGCTCGCCGGATTCGCGTTCGCGCACCGCCCGCTGGAAACCTCTCTCGGCCCGCTGTACCGGCTGCTTGAGGCGAGCCCGCAGGCATTGCAGGCGCTGCGCGGGCGGCTGGAGCTGCAAACCCCGGTGGACGCGCTGTGCCGCCAGCTGGGGCTTTCCGGGCGTAAAGCGCTACTCGCCGCGCTGCGTCAGGAAACCGCGCTGGCGCTGGAAGCGCTTGATGCGCCGCGCGCTGCGGCATTAAATGCGCAACTTATGCAATGGCAATTTTTCCACTAAGTCCATCAATGAATTGCGATGGTCATCTGTTCAGGCCGGCGTAAACTGGCTGTAACCCATGAAGGAGAGTGCCATGAGACATGATCATTTTGTGGTTCAGAGCCCTGAACTGCCCGCCAGACAACTGCTGCTGCTGTTCCACGGCGTCGGGGATAACCCGGTGGCCATGGGCGAGATAGGCAGCTATTTCGCGCCGCTATTCCCGGACGCGCTGGTCGTCAGCGTCGGCGGGCCCGCGCCGAGCGGCCCGGCACCGGGAAGAGAGTGGTTTTCCGTCCAGGGCGTTACCGAATCCAACCGCCAGCAGAGGGTGGATGAAATTATGCCGACGTTTATCGACACCGTGCGTCACTGGCAGCGCGAAAGCGGCGTCAGCCCGGCCGCCACGGCGCTTATCGGTTTTTCGCAGGGCGCGATCATGGTGCTGGAAGGCGTAAAAGCCGCGCCAGGCCTGGCTTCTCGCGTCATTGCGTTTAACGGCCGCTTCGCAGAACTGCCGACCGCAGCCACCACGGCCACGACGGTGCATTTGATCCACGGTGAGGATGATGAAGTGATCGATTCCCGTTACGCCCAGGCGGCGGCGGATGCGCTGCTGCGCGCCGGCGGCGACGTCACGCTCGATATCGTTGAGGATCTGGGGCATGCGATCGATAACCGCAGCATGCAGCTGGCGCTCGATCATCTGCGCTATACCGTGCCGAAGCACTATTTTGATGAGGCGTTAAGCGGCGGTAAGCCTGGCGATGACGATGTGATTCAGATGATGTAACGCGGGGCGCTCCGTCAGGCGGGTTGCCTGACGGAGAAGCCGGAGAGGAGAAGCTGGCGCTTACTTCTTCTTCGGCCAGTCGTCTTCGTCGTCCCACTTATCGTTAAAATCGCGGTGGGGAGGAAGTTCCGGACGGTTATCCATAAACTTCTTATGATCCACCCGTTTTAAATCTTTAATCACGTTCAGCAGGACGCCGAGCAGAAACACCAGCACCAGCACCCACCAATATTTTCCAAGCCATTCCATGACGTTATCCTCGTCTTGAGAGCGCTCGTCAGGCGACGAGTTGCTCCATAATGCGTTGATACATACGAGCCAGCAGCTGCAGGTCAGACGCTTTGACGCATTCATTGATCTTGTGAATCGTCGCGTTGACCGGCCCAAGCTCCACCACCTGCGCGCCCATGCGGGCGATAAAGCGCCCGTCGGACGTGCCGCCGGTGGTCAGCAGCTGCGGTTTAATTTCATTATAGTGGTGAACGGCGTTGACGACCGCATCGACCAGTTTACCGCGCGCGGTTAAGAATGGCTGGCCGGAGAGCCACCAGTCCAGCGTATAGCGCAACTGGTGCTGCTCCAGCAGCGCCACGACGCGCTGTTTGATCATCTCGTCGGTCAGCTGCGTGCTGAAGCGGAAATTAAACTGCACGTGGAGATCGCCCGGAATGACGTTGTTGCTGCCGGTGCCCGCCTGAATATTGGCAATCTGCATGCTGGTGGGTGGGAAAAATTCATTGCCGCGATCCCACTCGATACCGACCAGCTCGTTGAGCATCGGCGCGGCGCGGTGCACCGGGTTATCCGCCAGATGCGGATACGCCACGTGGCCCTGCACGCCGTGAATGGTCAGGTTGCAGGTGAGCGAGCCGCGACGGCCATTTTTCACCACATCGCCGACCACTTCACTGCTGGACGGTTCGCCCACCAGGCAGTAATCGAGACGTTCGCCGCGCGCCATCAGCGCTTCCACCACTTTAACGGTGCCGTTGGTGGCGCTCGCTTCCTCATCGGAGGTGATAAGAAACGCCAGGCGCCCGCGATGGTGCGGATGCTGCGCGACAAAGCGCTCCGCCGCCACGACCATCGCCGCCAGCGAACCTTTCATGTCCGCCGCGCCGCGGCCAAACAGCATCCCGTCGCGGATAGTGGGCTCAAACGGCGGATTGATCCAGCGCTCGACATCGCCTGCGGGCACCACATCGGTATGCCCTGCGAAGGCCAGCGTTTCGCCGGTGCCGCGCCATGCCCAGAAGTTCTGCGTGTCGCCAATATGCATTGGCTCGACCGTAAACCCTACGGCACGCAGCCGCTCGATCAGCAGCGCCTGGCAGCCCGCATCATCGGGGCTAAGAGAAGGGCGACGAATAAGCTGCTGCGTCAGCTCAATAACCGGGCAAGACATAACACTAGACCTCGTTAAAATAGTGCTGGTAAGTGGATTCGCTAAAACCAAGCAGCATAGGCTTACCGGGCGCGCAGAGCAATGGTCGTTTAATGATTGCCGGCATTTCCAGCATCAGCGCGGCTGCGCGGTCGGCGTCGGTAATCGTCGCGCGTTGCGCCTCATCAAGCTTACGCCAGGTGGTGCCGCGGGTGTTCAGCAGCGCCTCCCAGCCCAGCTCAGCGATGAATTTATGCATCATTTGTGCATCAAGGCCGTCAGTGCGGTAGTCGTGGAATTGATAATCTATGTGATTATTTTCAAGCCAGCGGCGTGCTTTTTTGATGGTGTCGCAGTTCTTTATGCCGTACATCACGACCATAATTGAATCCTTTTGTCCAAAACTCGTTTACTTAAACAAATTATCCGAATAGATAATAGGGTAAACAATAGCCTGCTAATATAACGCATCACTCACAATTATGGTTAGCGTATAAATCCCTTCTCATACATTTTGAATAAGTTTTCATCGCTGGCGCACACCATTCCGCTGGTCAATTCGCGGAATTGATATTTTTTATAAAAAGCGACTTTATCCAAAACTGCATAGATAAAAACTTTACCAAAAGGCAAAAGCGTTTCGAGGATCTCGTCCATTAATTGATGCCCGAATCCTCGGCCCTGAAAATCGGGATCGACAACAATATCCGCGACATAACTCGACCATGTGAGATCGCTAATGGCATGCGCCGTCGCCACCAGTTTTCCTTCATGAAAGCCATACCAGCCGAAGGTGCTGTTGCGGTAGCAGCGTTCGACTTCCTGCGGATCGCGCGCGCCGAGCCCTGCGCGCTCTATCAGCGTCGCCAGCGCTTGCCAGTCGGGGTTTTCAAGGTGCTGATGTGTGATGATGCGCATGCCAGTTTACCTCTTAGTTGGTAAAAAATTCGCGAATATTGCCAGCCGTCACATTATAGACAACTTATCCTCGTCATATTGAATTCAGCGCCGATAAGAAATACATGAAGGAGGCTTATCAATTCGATTGGTTAAATTGTCTTCACGCCAGGCCGTTATTTTTGTATCATGCAAACAATAATAAGAGAGGTCATTATGATTGAACATGAACTGGGGAACTGGAAAGACTTTATTGAAGCGATGCTTCGTAAATAAATCCAGCAATAAGCAAGAGCACATCGCTTTAATAGACACACAGCAGCGATAGCGTAAAACGCTAAAAAAGGCGACCTGAACAGGCCGCCTTTTTCTTTTCCGAGTTATTCTTCCGGCGCAGGCCTCAGCGGAAAACGTCTGCGGATCAGCACGAAGAACAGCGGCACAAAGAAAATCGCCAACAGGGTCGCGGAAATCATTCCGCCCATCACGCCCGTGCCCACCGCGTGCTGGCTGGCGGAACCCGCGCCGCTGCTTGTCGCCATCGGCAAGACGCCGAAGATAAACGCGAGCGACGTCATTAAAATCGGCCGCAGACGCTGCCGGCAGGCGTCGAGCGTCGCGGCGATAAGCTCATGGCCTTTGCTGTTCATCTCATTGGCGAACTCCACAATCAGTATCGCGTTTTTGGCGGACAGCCCGATAACCGTCAGCAGCCCCACCTGGAAATAGACATCGTTCTCCAGCCCGCGCAGCCACGTGGCGAGCAGCGCGCCAATGACGCCGAGCGGCACCACCAGCATCACCGAGAACGGCACTGTCCAGCTCTCATACAGCGCCGCCAGGCACAGGAACACCACCAGCAGCGACAGCGCATACAGGGCAGGCGCCTGCGAACCTGAGAGCCGCTCCTGATACGACATCGCCGTCCACTCCAGGCCAAATCCGGTTGGCAACTGACGCACCAGTTTTTCCATCACGTCCATCGCGGTGCCGGTACTGACGCCCGGCGCCGCCTCGCCGACAATTTCCAGCGCCGAATAACCGTTGTAACGCTCAAGGCGCGGCGAGCCGGTCTGCCAGCGCGACGTCGCAAAGGCCGAGAACGGCACCATCGCGCCCGCCTGATTGCGCACATACCAGCGCGTAATATCTTCCGGCAGCATCCGGTATTTCGCGGCAGACTGCACATAGACCTTTTTCACGCGCCCGCGATCCATAAAGTCGTTCACATAGCTTGAGCCCCACGCGGTTTGCAGCGTGTCGTTAATATCGTCAATGGAAACGCCAAGCGCCTGGGCTTTGCGCTGGTCGATGTCGACTTGCAACTGCGGGCTGTCATCCAGACCATTGTGACGCACGCGGGTCAGCGTCGGCTCCTGGCTTGCCATATCGAGCAGGCGATCGCGCGCCTGCATCAGCGCGTCATGACCAAGCCCGGCGTGATCCTGAAGCTCCATATCAAACCCGGCGGAGCTGCCAAGGCCGCTGATGGCAGGCGGGCTGCTGGCGAACACGCGCGCTTCTTTAATGTGGCGGAAGGCGGCGGTGGCGCGCTCAATGATCGCGTCCGCGCTGCCGGTATCCGGGTCGCGATCTTCCCACGGATTCAGGCGTACAAACATACGCGCCACGTTCTGGCCGTTGCCGCCGGGGCCGGAGCCGACGGTGGCGAACACCGAGGCCACATTAGCCTTTTCTTTCTCAAAGAAGTAGCGCTCTACTTGCTGCACCACTTTCAGCGTCTGTTGCTGGGTGGAGCCGGAGGGCAACTGAACCGACGTCACAAACATGCCGCGATCCTCCTGCGGCAGAAACGACGTGGGCAGGCGCAAAAAGAGAAACACCATGCCGCCGAGCAGCAGGGCGTAGAGCAAAATCCAGCGCACGCTGCGCTGCAAAATCTTCCCGACGGCAGATTCATAGCGCAGCGCGCTGCGTTCAAAGGTGCGGTTAAACCAGCCGAAAAAGCCGCGCGAGCCGTGATGTTCGCCTTTTTTCAGCGGTTTAAGCAGCGTGGCGCACAGGGCAGGAGTGAGGATCATGGCGACCAGCACCGACAGCACCATCGACGAGACAATCGTGATGGAGAACTGGCGGTAAATCGCGCCGGTGGTGCCGCCGAAAAACGCCATCGGGATAAACACCGCCGAGAGCACCATCGCGATGCCCACCAGCGCGCCCTGGATCTGTCCCATCGATTTGCGCGTGGCGGCGCGCGGCGACAGCCCCTCTTCACTCATGATGCGTTCGACGTTTTCCACCACCACGATGGCGTCATCCACCAGCAGGCCTATCGCCAGCACCATTGCGAACATCGTCAGGGTGTTAATGCTGTAGCCGAAGCTGTAGAGCACCGCAAAAGTGCCAAGCAGCACCACGGGCACGGCGATAGTCGGAATCAGCGTGGCGCGGAAATTCTGCAGAAACAGATACATCACCAGAAACACCAGCGCGATGGCTTCAAGCAGCGTCTTCACCACGTCGGTAATTGAAGCTTTCACGAATGAAGTGGTTTCATAGGCAACTTTATATTCCAGCCCGTGCGGGAAATAGTGCGATAGCTCGTCGAGCCGGTTCAGCACCAGCTGCGCGGTTTCCATTTCGTTAGCGCCGGAGGCGAGCTTCACGCCAAGCCCCGACGCCGCTTTGCCGTTATAGCGGCTCAGATAATCATATTTCTCGGCGCCCATCTCGACCGTCGCCACGTCGCCGAGCGTGACGGTTGAACCGTCCTGATTTACCCGAAGCGTGATGGCGCGAAACTGTTCTGGCGTCTGTAACAGCGACTGCGCGTTAATGGTGGCGTTCAGCGCCTGATTATCGACAGACGGCGTGCCGCCGAGCTGGCCGACCGCTATCTGGCTGTTCTGGGATTTAATCGCCGCCACCACATCGGCCGTGGTGAGCTGAAAGCTGGTGAGTTTGTCCGGGTCAAGCCAGATGCGCATCGCATATTGCGATCCGTAAGCGTCGATATCCCCGACGCCGTTAATGCGGCTCAGCGGCTCCTGGATATTACTCGCCACGTAGTCGGCGATATCCTGTTTATCCATGCTGCCGTCGGTGGAGACAAACGCGATGGTCAGGATATTGGTATCGCCGGTTTTACGCACCGTCACGCCCTGCGTCTGTACAGCCTGAGGGAGCTTGCGCAGCGCGGATTGCAGCTGGTTTTGCACCTGCTGGACCGCTTCATCCGGGTCGGTGCCCGCTTTGAAATTCAGCGTCACGGTCGCCTGGCCGGTGGCGCTGCTTTGCGACGACATATACATCAGGTTATCGAGGCCGGTCATATTCTGTTCGATGACCTGGGTAACGGTGTTTTCCAGCGTCTGGGCAGAGGCGCCAGGGTAGTTGGCCGTAATGCGCACGTTAGGCGGCGCCAGTTCGGGATATTGCTCAACGGGAAGTGAAAATATCGCCAGCGTGCCGGTCAGGCAGATGAGAATTGCCAGCACCCACGCAAAAATCGGGCGATCGATAAAAAAATTCGCCATGCGAGTCAGGACCTCTTAAATGCTTAGCATCGTTATTATTGGTAGCCGCAATCACTGTAGCCTCAGGGGGCAGAGCAAACGTGGAGAAAATAAGGAGATAATGTAAATAATCTCGTGCGACGCGCCCACAGAGCCTTACACGCTACGGGATTCCAGGAACAGCACGGTCGCCGCGACGCGCGAGCGCACGTTAAGTTTGCGCAGTAAATTGCGAATATGCACTTTTACCGTTTCTTCGGAGATATGTAATGTCGCGGCAATCTGTTTATTCGACAGCCCGCGCGCCACGTGTTGCAACACATCAAGCTCCCGTCCGGTCAGCAATGCAAACGGCGCGTCGCGCTGCTCTTCCGGTTTGCGCGTCAGCAGATAGGCCTGCACCTGCTCGCTGAACACGCCAGCGCCCGCCGCGCCGTCGCGGATGGCCTCCAGCAGCGCTTCCGGTTCGCTGTCTTTGAGCAGATAACCGTCGGCACCCGCATCTATCATGGCGTAAACGTCGCTGCGCGCGTCAGAGACCGTCAGCACGATAATCCGCGCGCTCACGCCGTCGCGGCGCAGCAGGGTCAGCGTATCCAGCCCGCTTAAGCCCCGCATATTGAGATCCAGCAAAATGACGTCCGGGGCCAGCGCGCGCGCCTGCGTTATCGCCTCTGCGCCGCTGCTGGCCTCGCCCGTTACCCGAAACCGCGCGTCGGTCTCCAGCAACTGACGCAGGCCACGGCGCATCAGCGGGTGGTCGTCAACAATCAGGACGTGCCAGGGGATAATCTGCGACATGCTTACTCCGGTCTGTGGTTGTTTTTTTATTTTCTGCGCCTGGATAAACCATAGCCTGTGCGCAAGCTTAACCGCGAGCCGCCGCGCCCAATGGGCGGAATACCGGCGTCAGCGCGTCTATTCCGACAGCGCGCCGGGGGCGACAAATGGCGTTTCGGGTCGTACTATTCACCCAACACCAGGCGTTTATGGAGTCGCTATGTCGTTAAATGTCGAACTGATAAAAGATAAAATTCTGTCGGAAAACTATTTCGTCCTGCGCAATATTACCTACGATCTGACGCGAAAAGATGGCGAAATCGTTCGCCACAAGCGCGAAGTCTACGATCGCGGCAACGGCGCCGCCGTGCTGTTGTATAACCGCGAGAAAAAAAGCGTCGTGCTGATCCGCCAGTTCCGCGTCGCCACCTGGGTGAACGGTAACCCGGACGGCATGCTGATTGAGGCCTGCGCGGGTCTGCTGGATGATGACGAGCCGGAAGTCTGCATTCGCAAAGAGGCCATCGAAGAGACGGGCTATCGCGTAAATGCGGCGGAAAAGGTCTTTGAGCTTTATACCTCGCCCGGCGGCGTCACTGAGCTTATCCATCTGTTTATCGCCGAATATGATGACGCCTCGCGCGCGAACGCCGGCGGCGGCGTGGAAGATGAAGAGATCGAGGTGCTGGAAATGCCGTTTGACGAGGCGCTGGAGAAGGTAAAACTGGGCGTGATCCGCGATGCGAAAACCGTGCTGTTGCTGCAGCATCTTCAGCTGCGCGGAATAATGAACTGATTTCCCTCACAATGAGAGGCGGTATTACGGATAATGCTATCCGATAAATCCGATTGAGCCGCCCGTGCAGGGCAACGAAGATAGGCGCGTTTCTTACTACCGCTGTTAACGCCCGGGATACGCGCCGTCCATGCTTTTTCGTCTGCTGTCACTGCTTAGCTGTTCTCTGCTGCTCGCCGCGCCGCTCTATGCCGCGCCCGCGCAGAAGGTTTTCAGTGACTGGCAGGTGACCTGCAATAACCAGAATTTCTGCACTGCCCGAAACGTGGGTAGCCATCAGGATCTCGTGATGACGCTGTCGCGCAGCGCCGGCGCCAAAACCGACGCGTCGCTGCGCATCGAGACGGGCAAACCAGAGGCGGCCGTCAGCAAAGCGCCGCCGCTCGCGCCGCGCCTGCTGGTGGATGGCAAAACGCTGGTGCCTGCGGGCAGCAAATGGCGCGATGCGCCGCGCCGCCTGCTGACGGACGATCCCGCCACCATCATCGATTTTCTCGATCAAATTAAAGAGTCGTCATTCATCACGCTGAAAGACGGGCCGGGGCGTTTGTCGCTCGACGGGCTGAAAGCCGCGCTGCTGTTTATCGACGCCCAGCAAAAACGCGTCGGCAGCGAAACCGCCTGGATTAAAAAGGGCAACAACCCGCCGCTCAGCGTGCCGCCTGCGCCTGCCCTGAAGGGCGTCAAAATCACCAACCCGACGCCAACGCCGCTCTCTCACGACGAGCTGAATGAACTGCTTGATTACGGCACCTGGCGGATGACCAACAGCCAGTGCTCGCTTGATCCGATGCGCCGCGAAGTGCGTATTTCCGCGCTCACTGACGACACGGCGCTGATGATAATCAGCTGTGAAGCCGGTGCTTACAACACGGTGGATCTCGCCTGGCTGGTGTCGCGCCAGAAGCCTTTTGCCTCGCGGATGGTGCGCCTGCGTCTGCCTTTTGTGCCTGCCGATAAAGAGCAGGAACTGGAGCTGATGAACGCGAGCTTCGATGAAAAAACCAAAGAGCTGACCACGCTTTCCAAAGGCCGGGGCCTTGGCGACTGCGGCGTCGCGACGCGCTGGCGTTTCGACGGCCAGCGGTTTCGTCTGGTGCGCTACGCCGAAGAGCCGAGCTGTGACGGCTGGCACGGCCCCGACGCCTGGCCGACGCTCTGGGTCACCAAATAATCCCGCTTCTGGCAGCGCCTGTTTTTGCGTATATTCCTGTGGCTTATCATAACCACATAAAAATGGCAGGGAATTTATGGCATTCACACAGGGGCTGCGCGCCGCACTCGGACTGGCGCTCGCAGGGTTAACGCTTAGCGCCAGCGCCGCGATGACGGCGCAGGACGAACGCGAGGCAAACGCACTGGTCGCGCGCTGGAACGAGTTTAAAAATCACCCCACGGCCCAGGCGGGCGAAGCGCTCTACGGCGATCGGGTAAGCTGGTACGGCAAAGCGCTCGCGCGCGACGCCGTTATCCAGGAGAACGCCGCCTTCGTGCAAAAACATCCGCATTACGCCCAGACTATCGTCAGCAATATCACGCTGACCGAACAGGACGGGCAGCCGCTTTCGGTGCTGGCGACGTTTGTGAAACAGGCGGGGCTTGAGCCGCAAACGCCGCGCAACTATCCGGCGCAGCTCACGTTAACGAAACAGGCCGCAGGCTGGCGCGTCAGCGAAGAAACCGACTGGATAACCGAGGCGAACCGGCAGAAAACCCGCGATACCCGGCTGGCGGGCGGGCGCTTTAACGGCACCACCAAAAGCTACGCCTGGCTGACGGCGCACAATCCGAAAACCAACGGCGTTTGCGATGAGAGCGGCGACTGCGAGTGCCAGCTCTGGAACAGCGATCCGGCCATTAAACCGGCGTCCATCGCCTCCTGTATCGGCGGCGGCGTGGAGGCGCTTTCCAGTCTTGACGATAGCGGACGCGACCGCGCGCTGATTTATCCTGACTGGTGGAGCAGCGCCTGGCGGGCGACGTATCTGTATGACGTGCAGCAACAGCAGTGGGTGGAGGCCGTTCCTTCGTTTTCCATGAATCTCAACGTGCAGGAAGATGTGGACGGCAAGTCGCTGGTGGCGCGCGACCCGCAGCATCCGGGGCAGGTGATTGTCGCGCAGGCGCAGTGGGATGAGAAAGCGGAAGATATTGTAATAAACAAAAACGCCGAAACGCTGAAAGTACTGAAATAACACGGCGCCGGAAATAAAAAAGCCAGCCTGTTAAGGCTAATGCCGTTCACTTACGACTTACGTGACGTAAAGCTGAATGGGTACTCAGGCGGAACATAAAGCACCGTACGCTCGTATCGAGACTGTAATTAAAATTCTGTAATTGTCTGTTTATGTGTGCAATCCAGCAACGTAGACAGACAAATTATGGACGCACAGAAACTTAAATCCCTTGCGCCGATGGACGAGTGGCACCCGTTCGATCCCATTGGTTTGCTGGGGATTTTTGCCGGGCCGAATCTGGAAATAATAATTTTACGTGGTGGTAATTTCAGCATTTTTAACCCACAAAATAGTTATGGTTAACGCAATAATTCCATTTTTACATGCTTAAAGGAACTAAGAATGAACTGGAATAAAGACGTTGCTATTTCGCATCTCCGGTCCCGCGCGCTTGGTCGTTCACATAACAAATGTGCGACCTTTACAAGGGAGGCTGTAGCTGCTGGCGGCATACGGCTGGATAGAACGCTAAATGCAAAAGATTACGGGCCTGCATTACTGCGCGCTGGATTTCGTGAAGTCCCGCCGGGTTCAACATTATTGGGCGGTGATATTGCTGTGATTCAGCCGTATCCCGGAGGGAACCCGAGCGGGCATATGACGATGTATGATGGCACGCAATGGATCTCCGATTTCAGACAGAGCAGTATGTACCCGGGCCCAGGGTATCGCGCCGCTCAACCGGCTTTCAAAATATACAGGATGAATTGATGCGAGCAGCAATAGTGTTATGCGCTTTCTTGCTCTCCGCTTGCTCAGTTAAACCGGATCAGAGCGCGCCGACGCGAGTACATTCTTTTTATTCCACTTATCTGATGTCTCTTACGAATAGCGATAATAAATACTCGCCGTCTGATTTGCGCGAATATGTATCAGCCGACACGCTCAAGAGACTGGATGATATCGAGTCGATATCAGAACAAGACCTGATTGGATCGGATTACTTCGCTTATGCACAGGACTATGATCCGTCATGGGTATCGGCGCTCACTGTCGGTGTCGCCAAACCGTTCATGGGGGGCGAGGTAATGCCGGTATGGATTGGCAGGGAGGGCGGGAAAAAATTAGAGCTGGAAGTTTTTGTTCGTCGGGAGTCAGAGATCTGGAAGATATACCGAGTCCGTGATGTCACCGATAACTATGAGCATCCCATATTTAACGCCGGAGCCATTACTCGCGCGAAGTCTGCTGCTGAAAGCGGCCTGTAAAGAATAACCCCTGGCATCTGCCGTAATGCCGTTCACTTACGCCTTACGTGATCCAGAGCTGAACGGTTAACGAAATCCCTATCGTGTTCAGACATAAAAAAGCCAGAATCAGGAAACTGACTCTGGCTTATTTCATACTGGCATGATCGTTCCGGTACGCTTAAGCGATCGGCTTCAGCCCGTTAAGACAGGCTTATTTGCCGAGCACTTTGCGGGCTTTTTCCACCACGTTCTCGACGGTAAAGCCGAAGTACGGGAAAAGTTTCTCCGCAGGCGCGGATTCGCCATAACCGGTCATGCCGACGATAGCGCCTTTCAGGCCGACATATTTGTACCAGTAGTCGGCGATGCCCGCTTCCACCGCGACGCGCGCGCTGACGTCGGACGGCAGCACCGATTCGCGGTAGGCTTCATCCTGCGCGTCAAACACATCGGTCGACGGCAGCGACACCACGCGGACCGCCACGCCGTCGCCGCGCAATTGTTCGGCCGCCTGAACGGCGATTTCCACTTCCGAACCGGTGGCAATCAGGATCAGATCCGGCTTGCCGCCCGCGTCTTTCAGGATATACCCGCCGCGCGCCACATCTTTCAATTGCTGCGGCGAGCGCTCGATCTGCGCCAGGTTCTGGCGGGAGAGGATCAGCGCCGTCGGGCCGTTATGGCGCTCGATAGCGGCTTTCCACGCCACCGCGGTTTCCACCTGGTCACACGGGCGCCAGGTACTGAAATTCGGCGTCAGGCGCAGGCTGGCGAGCTGCTCCACCGCCTGGTGCGTCGGGCCGTCTTCCCCTAAGCCGATAGAGTCATGGGTATAGACCATAATCTGCCGCGCTTTCATCAGCGCCGCCATACGCGCCGCGTTGCGGGCATATTCGACGAACATCAGGAAGGTCGCGGTGTAAGGCACGAAGCCGCCGTGGTGAGCGATGCCGTTGGCGATAGCCGTCATGCCGAATTCACGCACGCCGTAGTGAATATAGTTGCCCGCGGGATCTTCTTTCAGCGATGTCGAGCCTGACCAGATAGTCAGGTTGCTGGGCGCCAGATCCGCCGAGCCGCCAAGCAATTCCGGCAGCGCCGGGCCATAGACGTTTAGCGCGTTCTGGGAAGCCTTACGGGAGGCGATTTTCGCCGGTTCCGCCTGGAGTTTTTCAATGTACTCCTGCGTCAGCTGCTGCCAGTTTTCCGGCATTTCGCCGCCCATGCGGCGATTAAACTCCGCCGCCAGCTCCGGGTAAGCCTGCTGATAGGCCGCGAATTTCTCGTTCCAGCTCGCTTCAACCTGACGGCCTTTTTCTTTCGCATCCCAGCCTTTGTAGACTTCATCCGGAATTTCAAACGGCGGGTAGTTCCAGCCGAGCTGTTTGCGGGTCAGCGCCACTTCTTCTTCGCCGAGCGCCGCGCCGTGGGACTCCTCTTTGCCCGCTTTGTTCGGCGAGCCGAAGCCAATCACGGTGCGGCAAATAATCAGCGACGGTTTGTCGGTGACCTGTTTCGCTTCTTCGATGGCGCGCTTGATGGCCTCGGGATCGTGGCCGTCAATCTCATGCACCACGTGCCAGTGGTAGGCTTCAAAACGTTTGGCGGTGTCGTCGGTAAACCAGCCCTCGGTCTCGCCATCAATGGAAATACCGTTGTGATCGTAGAAGCCAATCAGCTTGCCAAGGCCCAGCGTGCCCGCGAGCGAACAGACCTCATGGGAGATGCCTTCCATCAGGCAGCCGTCGCCCATAAACACATAGGTATTGTGATCGACGATCTCATGGCCAGGACGGTTGAACTGCGCCGCGAGCGTTTTCTCCGCAATAGCCAGACCAACCGCGTTCGCCAGCCCTTGACCGAGCGGCCCGGTGGTGGTTTCCACGCCCGGCGTATAGCCGATTTCCGGGTGGCCCGGCGTTTTGGAGTGCAGCTGGCGGAAGTTTTTCAGCTCTTCCATCGGCAGGTCGTAGCCCGAGAGATGCAGCAGGCTGTAAAGCAGCATCGACGCGTGACCGTTGGAAAGAATAAAGCGGTCGCGGTCATACCACGTCGGGTTAGTCGGGTTGTGCTTGAGGAAGCCGTTCCACAGCACTTCGGCGATATCCGCCATCCCCATCGGGGCGCCGGGGTGACCGGATTTGGCTTTCTGAACTGCGTCCATGCTGAGCGCGCGGATGGCGTTGGCTAAAAGCTGATGAGACATGTTTCTCTCCATGGCAAAAGTTAAAGTTTGGCGGCAAGCAGATCTTCCAGCGAGCGCTGATCGACTGCGAACTGGCGAATGCCTTCGGCCAGTTTTTCGACCGCCATCGCGTCCTGGTTATGCTCCCAGCGGAATTCCGCTTCGGTCATCGGTTGCGGACGGCTAAAGCCCTGGGATGCCGGGATCAGCTTACGCGCGACCGGCGCATCGCTATCCTGCAGCTCTTTGAGCAGGTTAGGGGAGATGGTCAGACGGTCGCAGCCCGCCAGCGCCAGGATCTGCTCGGTACGGCGGAAGCTCGCGCCCATCACGATGGTCTGGTAGTTATGCTGCTTGTAGTAGTCATAGATGTTACGCACCGACTTCACGCCGGGATCTTCATCGACCACATACGGGTCCATCGGCTTGCGGGTGTTGTACCAGTCATAGATACGTCCGACGAACGGGGAGATCAGATACACCCCTGCTTCGGCACAGGCCCGCGCCTGGGCAAAGGAGAAAAGCAGCGTCAGGTTGCAGTGAATGCCCTCTTTTTCGAGCTCCTCCGCCGCGCGGATACCTTCCCAGGTGGACGCGAGCTTGATCAGAATGCGTGACTTATCGATGCCCTGATCCTGATAAAGCTCCACCAGGCGACGCGCTTTGGCGATGCTTTTTTCTTTGTCGAACGACAGACGGGCGTCGACTTCCGTTGAGACGCGTCCCGGAATGCTTTTCAGAATTTCCGCACCCACATTGACCGCCAGTTTGTCGCTGGCTTCCGCCACCTGCTCTTTTTGCGTACTGCCGCGTTTTTTGCCGTATTCCAGCGCATCGGTGAACAGATGCTGGTAATGCTCAAGGCTGGCGGCCTTCAGCAGCAGGGAAGGGTTGGTGGTGGCGTCCTGGGGTTGATAGTTACGAATCGATTCAATATCGCCGCTGTCGGCGACTACGGTGGTGAATTGTTTAATGCCATCGAGTTGGTTCATTTTGCTACTCCTTGAAAAGCAAAGATTTTATTGGGCGCTGTCAGTGTCGCCCGCCGGGATCTCATCAGGGACATAACAAAAAAGCATAGCAGACGCACATAGCAATGCTTTCCCGAACCAGCAACATCGCTGCTATAAATTGATAACACCAAAGGGTTGCATGACTCAGAGTTTGGCGGTCTTCAAAGTTTAGCCGCCGCTAACGGGCGATACTGACGGCCTGGTTAAACGAGCGTGCGACACGCCGCTTCATACCCTGCAAGAGAAAAAGGATCAGTAAAATGGATGAACAACTAAAACAAAGCGCCCTCGATTTTCACGAATTCCCGGTTCCAGGCAAAATTCAGGTTTCCCCGACCAAACCGCTGGCGACCCAGCGCGATCTGGCGCTGGCGTATTCGCCAGGCGTGGCGGCGCCGTGTCTGGAGATCGCCGCCGACCCGCTGGCCGCGTATAAATACACCGCGCGCGGCAACCTGGTGGCGGTTATCTCCAACGGCACCGCCGTGCTGGGGCTTGGCAATATCGGCGCGCTGGCCGGTAAACCGGTGATGGAAGGCAAGGGCGTCCTGTTTAAGAAATTCGCCGGTATTGATGTGTTTGATATCGAAATCGATGAGCACGATCCCGATAAAGTGGTGGATGTGGTGGCGGCGCTGGAGCCGACTTTCGGCGGTATCAACCTGGAAGATATCAAAGCGCCGGAATGTTTTTATATCGAAAAGAAACTGCGCGAGCGCATGAACATTCCGGTGTTCCATGACGATCAGCACGGCACCGCCATTATCTGTACCGCCGCGGTGTTAAACGGCCTGCGCGTGGTGCAAAAAAATATCTCCGACGTGCGGCTGGTGGTCTCCGGCGCGGGCGCGTCCGCCATCGCCTGTATGAACCTGCTGGTGGCGCTTGGCATGCAGAAGCGCAACATCGTGGTGTGCGACTCCAAAGGCGTCATCTACAAAGGCCGCGAAGAGAACATGGCGGAAACCAAAGCCGCCTACGCGATTGACGATAACGGCAAGCGCACGCTCGGCGACGTGATCGAAGGCGCGGATATTTTCCTCGGTTGCTCCGGCCCGAAAGTGATGACCCAGGAGATGGTCAAAAAGATGGCCGCTTCGCCGCTCATCCTGGCGCTCGCCAACCCTGAGCCGGAAATCATGCCGCCGCTCGCCAAAGAAGTGCGCCCGGATGCGATCATCTGCACCGGCCGTTCAGATTTCCCGAACCAGGTGAATAACGTCCTCTGCTTCCCGTTCATCTTCCGCGGCGCGCTGGATGTGGGCGCGACCGCCATTAACGAAGAGATGAAGCTCGCGGCGGTGCACGCGATTGCCGAGCTGGCGCATGCCGAGCAGAGCGACGTGGTGGCTTCGGCCTATGAAGATCAGGAGCTGTCGTTCGGCCCGGATTACATCATTCCGAAACCGTTCGACCCGCGCCTTATCGTGACCATCGCGCCTGCGGTAGCGAAAGCGGCGATGGACTCCGGCGTGGCGACCCGCCCGATCGAGGATTTCGACGCGTATAAAGACAAACTCACCGAATTTGTCTACAAAACCAACCTGTTTATGAAGCCGGTGTTTAATCAGGCGCGTAAAGATCCGAAGCGCGTGGTGCTGACTGAAGGCGAAGAGCCGCGCGTGCTGCATGCGACCCAGGAGCTGATTACGCTTGGGCTGGCGAAGCCGGTGCTGGTGGGCCGCCCGGGCGTTATTGAGATGCGCCTGAAGAAACTCGGTCTGCAAATCGAGGCGGGCAAAGATTTCGAGATCGTGAATAACGAATCGGACCCGCGCTTTAAAGAGTACTGGAACGAGTACTACAGCATCATGAAACGCCGTGGCATTACGCAGGAGCAGGCCCAGCGCGCCGTTATCGGCAACAGCACGGTGATTGGGGCTATTATGGTGCATCGCGGCGAAGTGGATGCGATGATTTGCGGCACGATCGGCGATTATCATGAGCATTTCAGCGTGGTTCAACAGATTTTCGGCTATCGCGATGGCGTAAAAGCCGCAGGTGCGATGAACGCGCTGCTGCTGCCGAGCGGCAACACCTTTATCGCCGACACGTATGTGAACGACGATCCGACGCCGGAACAGCTCGCGGAGATCACCGTCATGGCGGCGGAAACGGTGCGTCGTTTCGGGATCGAGCCGAAAGTGGCGCTGCTGTCGCATTCAAACTTCGGATCTTCCGATTCGCCTGCCGCCAGCAAAATGCGCGAGACGTTGCAGCTGGTGCGTGAGCACGCCCCGGATCTGATGATCGACGGCGAGATGCACGGCGACGCGGCGCTGGTGGAGAGCATCCGCAGCGATCGTATGCCGGACAGCCCGCTGAAAGGCTCGGCCAACATCCTGATTATGCCGAACGTGGAAGCGGCGCGTATCAGCTATAACCTGTTGCGCGTGTCGAGCTCCGAAGGCGTGACCGTAGGGCCGGTGTTGATGGGCGTCGCGAAACCGGTGCACGTATTGACGCCGATCGCCTCGGTTCGCCGTATCGTGAATATGGTGGCGCTGGCCGTGGTCGAAGCGCAAACCAACCCGCTGTAAGGCGTTAAAGGCGGGTGCGCAAGCTTACCCGCCCTACAGGAAAGGTGGATTTTGTAGGGTGGGTAAGCGCAGCGCACCCACCATTTACCCGGTGTTCGTAGAATAAGTGGTTGTAGGGTGGGTAAGCGCAGCGCACCCACCGTTTACCCGGTGTTCGTAGAGTAAGTGGTTGTAGGGTGGGTAAGCGAAGCCGCACCCCACCGTTTACCCGGTGTTCGTAGAGTAAGTGGTTGTAGGGTGGGTAAGCGAAGCCGCACCCACCATTTACCCGGTGTTCGTAGAATAAGTGGTTGTAGGGTGGGTAAGCGTAGCGCACCCACCGTTTACCCGAGCGCATCCACCGTTTACCTGAACGCACTCATCGCCCACTACCGTCGACCGAGCGGCACCACCAGCGGCGTACCCGCCACCGGATCCTCAATAATCATGCACCGCAGCCCGTAAATCGCCTCGATAAGCGCCGCGTCCACAATCTCTGACGGCGCGCCCTCGGCGATAATCTTCCCGTCCCGCAACGCAATCAGATGGTTCGCGTAGCGGCACGCCTGGTTCAAATCATGCAGCACTGCGGCAAGCGTATACCCCTGCTCGCGGTTAAGCGCGCTCAGCAGTTCCAGCAAATCAATCTGATGGCTGATATCAAGCCAGGTGGTCGGCTCGTCGAGCAGCAGAATCGAGGTCTCCTGCGCTAACACCATCGCAATCCAGGCGCGCTGACGCTGGCCGCCGGACAGCGTATCGACGCTCTGGTCGGCAAGCGCGGTCACGCCGGTCGCGTCCATCGCGTTTTGCACCGCGCGCTCGTCCTCGTCGCGCCAGCGGGTAAACAGCGGCTGATGCGGATAACGCCCACGCGCCACCAGCTCCTGGACGGTGATATCCCCCGGCGCGCTGGCGTTCTGCGCGAGCAATCCAATGCGCCGCGCCACCTCTTTGGTGGCGAAGTGCTGAATTGCCTCGCCGTCGAGGCGCACCTGCCCGCCGAGCGGTTTCATCAGGCGGCTCAACGTGCGCAGCAGCGTCGATTTGCCACAGCCGTTCGGGCCGATAATGGCGGTGAATTTCCCGTCGGGAATCGCCACGTTCAGCCCGTCTGCGACGCGAAAATCGCCGTAGCCCAGCGTCAGCGCTTCACCGGTTAAGCGTGAGGTCATAGTCATCTCTTGCGTGACTCCTGTATCAACAAGGCGATGAGATAAATGCCGCCGAGGCAGACGGTGACGGTGCCCACCGGCAACTGATAAGGCGTAAACAGATACTGGGCGCACAGATCGGCGGCCAGCAGCAACAGCGCGCCGCACAGCGCCGCCTGGGTCAGCCCGAAGCGCGCGGTGCCGCTTAACCGACGGGCGATATGCGGCGCCACCAGCGCGACAAACGAAATCGGTCCGGCCATCGCCGTCGCGCCAGCGGTCAGCACCACGCCGGTCAGCATCAACAGCAGGCGAGAGCGTTCCACCGCCACGCCCAGCGCGCAGGCGCTGTCGTCGCCCATCTCCAGAAGCCGCATCCGGCGCACCAGCAGCGCGCTCGCCAGCAGCGCCAGCAGGAGCAGCGGGGCGGCGGGCAGCGTTTTCCCCCACGTAATGCCGTTCAGCGAACCGGCGTTCCACAGGCCCGCCGACAGCGCCGTCTCAAGCGACGCCTGCAACAGCAGCCAGGTATTGAACGCCACCAGCATTGCGCGCACGCCGATGCCGATAATAATCAGCCGGAAGGTATCGATGCCGTTGCGCCAGGCGAGTATCCATACGATAAACGCCGTCAGCGTGCCGCCAGCTATAGCGGCGAACGCGATAGCAGACTGATGCTGGCCCGCCAGCACCATCGCCACCAGCACGCCGCTCCAGGCGCCGGTGTTAAAGCCCATCACATCCGGGCTGCCTAAGGGGTTACGCATCAGCGACTGGAAAATCGCGCCGCTCACGCCGAGCGCCGCGCCCAGCAGCAGCGCCATCGCCACGCGCGGCAGGCGCCATTCGGTAACGATAAGCGCAACATTACGCGGCGCGTGACCGGTCAGCGCCTCCAGCACCTTACGGGCTTCAAGCGTTACCGCGCCCTGCGTCAGCGCCCAGAGGCCGAGCCCGATGCACAGGCTCAACGTCAGCAGGCAAAAAAGCCCTAAACGGGGGGAAACGGATCTCATAGCGACGCTCCGCCGCGCCGCTGGCGCACCAGATAAATCAGCGCGGGCGCGCCGATAAACGCGCTCATCACCGACACCCGCAGTTCGCCCGGCACCAGCAGCCGGCCAATGATATCCGCGAGCAGCAGCAGCGACGGCGTTGCGAGCAGCGTCACCGGCAGCGACCAGCGGTGATCCGCCCCCACCAGCCAGCGCGCCAGGTGCGGCATCATCAGGCCGATAAAGGCGATGGGGCCCACCACGGCGGTGGCGCTGGCGCACAGAAGCGTAATGGCGATAAGCCCGAGGACTTGCGTGCGCGCCACGCGGCTGCCGAGCGCCGTCGCCGTGTCGCTTCCCATGCTCAGGCTGTTCAGGGCGCGCCCCAGCAGCAGCGCGATAACGGCACCTGTGAACACGACCGGCGCGATGGCTTTAAGCGTCGTCAGGGTACGGATATCAAGCGAGCCCGCCTGCCAGAAGCGCAGCTGGTCATACACCACCGGGTTTAATAGCGCGATACCGCCGGAAAGCCCTTCCAGCACCGCCGCCAGCGCCACACCGGCGAGCGTCAGGCGCACAGGGCTAAGCTGTCCGCCGCCCGCGCTGCCGGTAAACGCCACGACCAGCGTCGCCGCCAGCGCGCCGCACAGCGCCAGCGCGAGGATATGCAGCGGATCGCTCACGCCCCACAGCGCCGCGCCCAGCACAATGGCGAAACTGGCGCCGGAGTTGACGCCTAACAGGCCGGGGTCGGCGAGCGGGTTGCGGGTCAGCGTTTGCATTAACGCCCCGGCAAGCCCGAGCGACAGCCCGGCGACAATACCGGCAAGGGTGCGGGGCAGGCGCGCATCCAGCACGATGGTGCAGTCCGCCTCGCGGCAAGCGCCGGTGAGCGCGTCCATCACAAGAGAGAAGGGCAGGGATTTGGCGCCCACCAGCAGGCTGAGGGCGACTATCAACAGCAGCAACAACAAGAGACACCCCAGGACAACCATCCTGGAGGAAAGGCGCGAGGCCGACATAACGCACATCCTGGAATCGATAATGATAGTTATTATCACTCTTATCTGGCTATGTTAGCATGGCCGTCCCGTTATCCGGCAAGGAAAATTCGCGTTAAGGCCCTGTAATGAACCGACATTCGCTGTTACTGAACCTCTCGTTGCTGAAAACCCATCCCGCTTATCGCGCCGTCTTTCTGGCGCGTTTTATCTCCATTCTTGGTCTTGGACTGCTTGGCGTGGCGGTGCCGGTGCAGATCCAGACGCTCACCGGCTCGCCTTTTCAGGTGGGGCTGGCGGTCACGCTGACCGGGGCGGCGATGTTCATCGGCCTGATGACCGGCGGCGTGCTGGCAGACCGTTACGAGCGCAAAACGCTCATTCTGCTGGCCCGCTCTACCTGTGGTCTTGGGTTTATCGGGCTTTGGATCAACGCTATGTTGCCCGCGCCGTCGGTCACCGCGATTTATCTGCTCGGGGTGTGGGATGGGTTTTTCGGGGCGATCGGCGTAACGGCGCTGCTGGCGGCGACGCCTGCTATCGTCGGGCGTGAAAACCTGATGCAAGCGGGTGCGATCACCATGCTGACGGTGCGCCTGGGCTCGGTGATTTCGCCGCTGCTCGGCGGCGTGCTGCTGGCCTGGGGCGGCGTGGTCTGGAACTACGCGCTGGCGGCGCTTGGCACGTTTCTCACGCTCCTGCCGCTGCTCACCCTCCCGGCGCTGCCCGCGCCGCAGATGCAGCGTCAGCATCCGCTGCGCGCGCTGGCCGACGGGCTGCGCTTTCTTGCGGCAAGCCCGGTCGTGGGCGGCGTGGCGCTGGTCGGCGCGCTGCTGACGATGGCGAGCGCGGTGCGCGTGCTGTATCCGTCGCTTGCGAACCACTGGCAGATGGCGAGCGGTGAAATCGGCGTGCTGTACGCCGCGGTGCCGCTCGGCGCGGCGCTGGGCGCGCTCACCAGCGGCGGGCTCGCGCATGCCCCGCGCCCTGGCCGCACGCTGCTGATTTCCTCCGTGCTGGCGCTGGCGGCCGTCGGCGTGTTCAGCCTGATGCCATTCTGGCCGCTGGCGTTCGTCTGCCTGACGTTGTTCGGCTACCTGAGCGGCGTGAGCTCGCTTATCCAGTACCAGCTTATCCAGACCCGCACGCCGGATCACATGCTCGGGCGTATCAACGGACTGTGGACCGCGCAAAATGTCACGGGCGACGCCATCGGCGCGGCGGCGCTCGGCGGTATGGGCGCCTGGTTTTCGCCAGTGAGCGCCGCCAGCGTCGGTGGGCTTGGGCTGGCCGTTATCACCCTTGCGCTGGCGCTGCTTTTTGTTGAACTGCGCCGGTTGCGCCAGCCGCCGCCGGAACCCGCGCCGCATTAAAAAAGGGGCCAACCGGCCCCCCATTTATGCGTTGAATAATGTCTCAAGCCGTTTGAGCAGCAGGCTGGCGCTGTAGTAATCGAGCCGGAAGGTTTCGGTGCCGAGGGCGTAAACCCGTTTATTTTTCACCGCCGGCAGGTGGGCCAGCAGCGGATCGCGCATCAGCGCCGCGGCGTCTTTATCATCAGCCGCGAACAAAAACAGCGTCTCGCCGTTCAGCCCCGCCGCCAGATTTTCCCCGCCGAGCTGAATAATATCGTGGCGTTTGCCCATGCTGGTGAGGCTGTGCGCGGCGGGCGGCGGCGCGAGCGTAAAGCCGAGCTGGCCGAGCAGTTTCCCTTGCGCCGATTCGGTGGTCCAGAGATTCGCGCCGTGCGCCGCAGGGTTATAAACCAGCGCGCTCACGGGCTGCGGCGGCAGCCTCATCTGCGCTTTCGCCTGCGCGAGCTGCTGGTCAAACTGCGCGATGCGCTCGGCGGCCTGCTTCTCACGACCGGTGATCTCGCCAAGCTGCGTTAACAATGCCTGCCAGCTTTTATCGTCGTAATTGATGATTAACGTCGGCGCGATAGCGGAAAATTGCTCGTACAGCGCCTGCGCCGAATCGCCGCCGGTGGCGCTCACCAGAATCAGATCCGGCATCTGCGCGGCCACGGCCTCGGCGTTTGGCTCGCCGATATAGAGCCGCTCAACATGACGCGCTTTCGCCACGTCGCCCCACTGACGTAAAAATCCCTGGTCGTCGGCAACACGGTTGCCGGGCGACGTAGCACCGCTCGCCACCACCGGCGCGTCAATCGCCAGCAGCGAACCGGTCAGCGTGACGCTGGTGGAGACAATGCGTTGCGGCGCCTTATCAAGCGTATGCACGCCGCGGTTGTCGGTTATCTGGCGCGGCCAGGAAGCCGCCTGCGAAACTGAGGAAATTCCTAAAACCAGCAGGCTGGCGGCGAGTATGGCGCGTAGAGCGGAAGTGAACGTCACGGCAACGATTCCTGTAAGATGAGTCAATAATGCTTCTCATTTTCATCATTTGCCGACAGGTTGCAAGCGGCTCTGCGGACTTCACGGCATGCTCACGGTTGACAACCCTGCCATTTCACCTTAGGTTACGCCTCCAAATACAAATGATAACAATTATCAGTTCACTTTTTGGTACAGGAGGAGCGCATGGACACGTCACTGGCCGGAGAACGCGGCGACGCTGCCGCATCCCTTTCATCCGACAGTTTTTTCTTCATGTCGCCTTATCGCAGTTTTACCACCCGCGGCTGTTTCATGCGCCTGGCGACGCCAGCCGCCGACGGCGCAGAGCGCCACGGCGTGTTTCAGACCGCGCTGCGTGACGCGTTCGACCGCGCCCGCAGGCAGGGCATCGCGCGCCCTGTCGTCGTCGGCGCTATTCCATTCGACACCCGCAAACCGTCCGCGCTGTTTATTCCTGAAAGCCACAGTGATACCGCCCGCGGCGGGTATTCGCTTATCGAAAATAGCGCCGCGCCGCGAGTTATCCGCCGTGAAGCGCTCCCGGACGAGGCGACGTTCAGGGCGATGGTGGCGCGCGCCGCCGCGCTGACCGACACGCCTGCGGTCAGCAAAATCGTGCTCTCCCGTCTTATCGACATCACCACAGAAGACGCACCGGACAGCCTGGCGCTGCTGGCGCGTCTGGTGGCGCAAAACCCCGCGAGTTTTAACTTCCACGTGCCGCTGGCGGAGGGCGGCGCGTTGCTTGGCGCGAGCCCGGAACTACTGCTGCGTAAAGACGGCAATACCTTCAGCTCGCTGCCGCTGGCGGGCTCCGCGCGCCGCCATGCCGACGCGGCGCAGGATAAAAGCGCAGGTCAGGCGCTGCTCTGCTCGGCCAAAGATCGCCATGAGCATGAACTGGTGACGCAGGCGATGCGCGACGTACTCGCGCCGCGCAGCCAGCGCCTCGCGATGCCGGGCGCGCCGGAGCTGATTACCACGCCGACGCTCTGGCATCTCGCGACGCCCGTCGAGGGCGAAACGCGCTTTGCGGATGACAACGCGCTGTCGCTCGCCTGCCTGCTGCACCCGACGCCCGCGCTGAGCGGTTACCCGCATGAAGCGGCGAAAGCGTATATCGCCGAGCTGGAGCCGTTCGATCGCGAGCTGTTCGGCGGGATTGTCGGCTGGTGCGATGCCGACGGCAACGGCGAGTGGGCGGTGACCATTCGCTGCGCGCGTTTGCAGCAAAACCAGGTACGGCTGTTTGCAGGCGCGGGCATTGTTCCGGCGTCCGATCCGGCTTCGGAGTGGCGCGAAACCGGCGTCAAGCTCTCCACCATGCTCCACGTTTTAGGTCTTCACTGAGGTTTTACGCATGACGATCCCTTACACCCGCTGGCCGGACGATCTCGCCGCGCGCTACCGCGACCGCGGCTACTGGCTAGACCTGCCGCTTACCGATATTGTCAGCCGCCACGCGCAGAGCGCCGCGACGGCGCTTATCGACGGCGAGCGCCGCTACAGCTACCGCGAGCTGGATGCGGCAGCCACACGTCTTGCGGGCGCGCTGGCGCGCCGTGGGCTGTCTCGCGGCGACACCGCGCTGGTTCAGCTTGGCAACGTGGCGGAGTTTTACATCGTGTTCTTCGCGCTGCTGAAAATCGGCGTGGCACCGGTCAACGCGCTGTTTAGTCATCAGCGCACCGAGCTTGACGCGTACGCGCGCCAGATTGCTCCGGCGCTGCTGATCGCCGACCGCGAGCACGCGCTCTTTAGCGACGATGCGTATATCACCGCGCTGAAAGCGCAGCACTCGTCGTTGCGCATGACGCTTCTGCGCGGCGACGGGCTGGACGCGCTGATTTCAGAGCCTGAAGCAGATGTTATTTTCACGCCGTCCGCCGCCGATGAAGTGGCGTTTTTCCAGCTCTCCGGCGGCAGTACCGGCACGCCGAAGCTCATCCCGCGCACGCATAACGACTACTACTACAGCATCCGCCGCAGCGTGGAGATTTGTGAATTCACCCGCGAAACGCGCTACCTCTGCGCGTTACCCGCGGCGCACAACTACCCGTTAAGCTCCCCCGGCGCGCTCGGCGTGTTCTTCGCCGAAGGTTGCGTGGTGCTGGCGCGCGACCCGAGCGCGACGCTGTGCTTCCCGCTGATTGAGGCGCACCAGGTTAACGTCACCGCGCTGGTGCCGCCCGCCGTCAGCCTCTGGCTGCAGGCCATTCAGGAGTGGGGCGATAACCGCCAGCTGGCGTCGCTGAAACTGTTGCAGGTCGGCGGCGCGCGGCTTTCCGACACGCTCGCCGCGCGTATTCCGGCGGAGATCGGCTGTCAGCTCCAGCAGGTGTTCGGTATGGCTGAAGGGCTGGTCAACTACACCCGCCTGGACGATCCGGACGAGCGCATTTTCACCACGCAGGGCCGCCCGATGAGCCCGGACGATGAGGTCTGGGTGGCCGATGAAAACGGCAATCCGCTGCCGCGCGGTGAGACAGGACGGCTGATGACGCGCGGCCCGTACACCTTCCGCGGCTACTACAACAGCCCTGAACACAACGCCAGCGCCTTTGATGAAAACGGTTTTTACTGCTCCGGCGATCTGGTAGCCATCGATGAGCAGGGCTACATCACCGTTCAGGGGCGCGAGAAAGATCAGATCAACCGCGGGGGCGAGAAGATCGCCGCGGAAGAGATCGAGAACCTGTTGCTCGGCCACGAGGCTATCGTCCACGCGGGTCTGGTCTCGATGGAAGACAGTCTGCTTGGCGAAAAAAGCTGCGCGTATATCGTCACCACCCGCCCGGTCAAGGCGGTGGAGATCCGCCGCTTTTTACGCGAGCTGGGCGTCGCCGATTTTAAACTGCCGGATCGCGTGGAGCGCGTTGATGAACTGCCGCTCACGCCGGTCGGCAAAGTGGATAAAAAACAACTGCGTCTGTGGCTGGCCGCGCGTCAGCCCGTCTCTGAGTAAGGAAAGACTATGGCTATCCCAAAACTGAACGCCTATACGCTGCCCACGGCAGCCGATCTCCCGCAAAATAAAGTGAGCTGGGCGTTTGAGCCGCCGCGCGCGGCGCTGCTCATCCATGATATGCAGGAGTATTTCCTTAACTTCTGGGGCGAAAACTGCCCGGTGATCGAACAGGTGGTGGCGAATATCGCCGCGCTGAGAAAGTACTGTAAGGCGCAGGGCATCCCGGTTTACTACACCGCGCAGCCCAATAATCAGAGCGACGCCGACCGCGCGCTGCTGAACGACATGTGGGGGCCGGGGCTGAACAACCATCCTGAGAAACAAAAGGTGGTCGCGGCGCTGGCGCCGGATGCCGACGACACCGTGCTGGTGAAATGGCGCTACAGCGCGTTTCATCGCTCGCCGCTTGAACATACGCTGAAAGAGACGGGCCGCGATCAGCTCATCATCTGCGGCGTTTACGCCCACATCGGCTGCATGATCACCGCCACCGACGCGTTTATGCGCGATATCCAACCGTTTATGGTGGCCGACGCGCTGGCGGATTTCAGCCGTGATGAGCATCTGATGGCATTGAATTACGTTGCGGGCCGCGCCGGGCGCGTGGTGATGACCGCCGATCTGCTGCCTGCTAATGATTCGGACGCGCCGGGCAGCAAAGCGGCGCTGCGCGCGCTGGTGCTGCCGCTGCTGGATGAATCCGACGAGCCGGAAGATGACGAAAACCTGATCGACTACGGTCTGGATTCCGTGCGCATGATGGCGCTCGCGGCGCGCTGGCGCAAAGTACATGGCGATATCGATTTCGTGATGCTCGCGAAAAACCCGACCATCGATGCCTGGTGGGCGCTGCTAAGCCGGGAGCCGCGGGCATGACGCTCGATTTCCAGGGGAAAAACGTCTGGGTGACGGGCGCGGGCAAGGGCATTGGCTATACCACCGCGCTGGCGTTTGCCGCGGCGGGCGCGAAGGTGACCGGTTTCGATCTGGCATTTCCACTGGCCGATTATCCGTTTGCGTGTGAAACGCTCGATGTGGCAGACGCCGCGGCGGTGGCGGATGTTTGCCAGCGGTTGCTCACTAATAGCGCCCGTCTTGATGTGCTGGTGAACGCGGCGGGCATTCTGCGCATGGGCGCGACGGATGAACTCTCTCCCGACGACTGGCAGCAGACGTTCGCGGTGAATGTGGGCGGCGCGTTTAACTTCTTTCAGCAGACGATGGCGCAGTTTCGCGCGCAAAAGGGCGGGGCTATCGTGACCGTCGCGTCCGACGCCGCCCATACGCCGCGCATCGGGATGTCGGCGTATGGCGCATCGAAAGCGGCGCTCAAAAGCCTGGCGCTGACCGTGGGGCTGGAGCTGGCGTCCTCTGGCGTGCGCGCCAATCTGGTGTCACCGGGCTCGACCGACACCGATATGCAGCGCACGCTGTGGAAAAGCGACGATGCTGAACAGCAGCGCATTCGCGGTTTCGCGGAACAG
This sequence comes from Cronobacter sp. EKM101R, assembly GCF_963888145.1. Lineage (NCBI taxonomy): Bacteria > Pseudomonadati > Pseudomonadota > Gammaproteobacteria > Enterobacterales > Enterobacteriaceae > Cronobacter > Cronobacter sp. EKM101R. Next base: position 152,492 of record NZ_CAWPHW010000071.1, read on the forward strand.
TTTAAGCTCGGTATTCCGCTCGGCAAGATCGCGCAGCCGCAGGATGTGGCGAACACCATCCTGTTTCTCGCCTCGGATCTCGCAAGCCACATTACGCTACAGGATGTTGTTATCGACGGCGGCTCAACGCTTGGAGCATAGATGATCTGGAAACGACACATGACGCTTGAGGCGCTGAACGCGACCAGCGTCGGCACGCTGGTGGAGCATCTGGGGATCGTATATACCCGTCTCGGCGATGATTTGCTGGAGGCTACCATGCCGGTCGATACGCGCACGCATCAGCCGTTCGGCCTGCTGCACGGCGGCGCTTCCGCGGCGCTTGCCGAAACGCTCGGCTCGATGGCCGGTTACCTGACCACCCGTGATGGGCAGTGCGTGGTGGGCACCGAAATCAGCGCGTCTCATCACCGCGCGGTGTCGCAGGGCCAGGTGCGCGGCGTTTGTCAGCCGTTGCATCTGGGGCGGCAGAGCCAGTGCTGGGAGATCGTGATTTATGACGAACAGGGGCGGCGCTGCTGCACCAGCCGGTTAAGTACGGCGATTATGGGGTAGGGGATTGTTAGCACGGCGGGTGCGCTTACGCTTACCCGCCCTACGTCCTTTGTTAAACGGGCTTTTATAGGGTGGGTAAGCGAAGCGGACCAGCCATTGCAGAAGGCGATCGTCTGTATCGCATGAGCGGCGAATATATACGCTCGGTGAACGGTTCCGTTCGCCGACACGCTGTCTTTCTCTGCCGCCTTTCCTCACGCGAACGTGTTAAGGGGGCTCGCCGCCGCCCCCTTAACAATCCCGGCTCGCGGCCAAAGGGCAGCCGCTGGGAAAACCCCTCGTATCAGCGTGCTATTTCGGAAATCTTGTTTTCGTAGGGCGGGTAAGCGCAGCGCACCCGCCGCGTTAAACCACCGGGAACCCGCCAGCCCCGTGATCCCGTTAACAGACTGACGTAAATCCCTGCCGCCAGGACGCGTTTCTCTGGTGGCTAAGTTGTTAAATCCATTTTGGTGATATAGAAACAAAATGTAACACCTATGTTTCACTCACTGTTTCACTGAATGGATAACTATTATGACGAACTCAGGGAAATACCTTATCTGGGCGGCGCTCTCCGTCGTGGGCGCGTTTGCGCTGGGCTATATCGCCCTTAACCGCGGTGAGCAGATCAACGCACTATGGATCGTGGTCGCCGCCGTCTGTATCTATCTCATCGCTTACCGTTTTTATGGTCTCTTCATCGCCAAACGCGTGCTGGCCGTCGACCCGACGCGCATGACGCCTGCGGTGCGCCATAACGACGGGCTCGACTATGTCCCCACCGATAAAAAAGTGCTGTTCGGTCACCATTTTGCGGCGATAGCCGGGGCCGGGCCGCTGGTCGGGCCGGTGCTGGCGGCGCAGATGGGGTATCTGCCGGGCATGATCTGGATCCTCGCAGGCGTTGTACTGGCAGGCGCGGTACAGGATTTCATGGTGCTGTTTGTCTCCACCCGTCGCGACGGACGTTCACTCGGCGAACTGGTGAAAGAAGAGATGGGCAACACCGCGGGCGTCATCGCGCTCGTCGCCTGCTTCATGATTATGATTATCATCCTGGCGGTGCTGGCGATGATCGTCGTGAAAGCGCTGACCCACAGCCCGTGGGGCACCTACACCGTCGCCTTTACCATTCCGCTTGCGCTCTTTATGGGCATTTATATTCGTTACCTGCGGCCAGGACGCATCGGTGAAGTGTCAGTTATCGGCCTGGTGATGCTGGTATTCGCCATTGTCTCCGGCGGCTGGGTGGCGCAGAGCCCGACCTGGGCGCCGTGGTTTGATTTCACCGGCGTGCAGTTAACCTGGATGCTGGTGGGTTACGGGTTTGTCGCGGCGGTATTGCCGGTCTGGCTGCTCCTGGCGCCGCGCGATTACCTCTCGACGTTCCTCAAAATCGGCACCATTGTCGGTCTCGCCATCGGCATTCTGATCATGCGCCCGACGCTGACGATGCCCGCGATGACCAAATTCATCGACGGCACCGGCCCGGTCTGGACCGGCAATCTGTTCCCGTTCCTGTTTATCACCATTGCCTGTGGCGCGGTGTCAGGCTTCCATGCGCTCATCGCCTCCGGCACCACGCCGAAAATGCTCGCCAATGAAAACCAGGCCTGCTTTATCGGCTACGGCGGCATGCTGATGGAGTCATTTGTCGCGATCATGGCGCTGGTCTCGGCCTGCGTTATCGACCCCGGCGTTTACTTTGCGATGAACAGCCCGATGGCGGTGCTTGCTCCCGCAGGCACGGCGGATGTAGTCGCGTCGGCCGCCCAGGTGGTGAGCGGCTGGGGCTTCCAGATAACGCCGGATACGCTCAATCAGATTGCGAACGAAGTAGGCGAGCAGACGATTATCTCGCGGGCGGGCGGCGCGCCGACGCTTGCGGTCGGCATGGCGTATATTCTCCACGGGGCGCTCGGCGGCCTGATGGATGTGTCGTTCTGGTATCACTTCGCCATTCTGTTTGAGGCGCTGTTTATCCTGACGGCGGTGGATGCGGGCACCCGCGCCGCGCGCTTTATGCTGCAGGATCTGCTCGGCGTCATTTCGCCAGGCCTCAAACGCACCGATTCACTGCCCGCCAACCTGCTGGCGACGGCGCTGTGCGTGCTGGCCTGGGGCTATTTCCTGCATCAGGGCGTGGTGGATCCGCTCGGCGGTATTAACACGCTGTGGCCGCTGTTTGGTATCGCCAACCAGATGCTGGCGGGCATGGCGCTGATGCTCTGCGCCGTGGTGCTGTTTAAGATGAAGCGCCAGCGTTATGCATGGGTGGCGCTGGTGCCGACCGCGTGGCTGCTAGTTTGTACGCTCACTGCTGGCTGGCAGAAGGCGTTCAGCCCGGATAATAAAGTGGGCTTTCTCGCCATCGCCGGTAAATTCCAGGCGATTCTGGAGAGCGGGAACATTCCGCCGCAGTACACCGAGGCGCAGCTGAGCCAGCTGGTGTTTAATAACCGTCTCGACGCGGGCCTGACCATTTTCTTTATGGTGGTCGTCGTGGTGCTGGCGCTGTTCTCCATTAAAACCGCGCGGGCGGCGCTGAGGCAGGATAAGCCGACGGCCAACGAGACGCCGTATGAGCCGATGCCCGCCAGTGCGGAGCAGAGGGTCGCACAGGCGAAAAGCGCGCATTGAGTGAGGCGGTGGAGGCCGGAAAGGTGGGTGCGCTGACGCTTACCCACCCTGGGTGCGGCAATCGCGCTGTTTGTTGTAGGACTGTGCATCAAGGTGGGTGCGGCAACCGCGCTGTTCTTAGTTGTAGGGCGGGTAAGCGCAGCGCACCCGCCGTGGTGAACCAGGCTAAACGTCATCAACGAAGCCAACCGTTAAGGACAAAAAATGTTTGATACCCTCGCTAAAGCCGGGAAATACCTCGGCCAGGCCGCAAAAATGATGATCGGCGTGCCTGATTACGACAACTACGTCGAACACATGCGCGTTAACCACCCTGACCAGACGCCGATGACCTATGAGGAATTCTTCCGAGAACGCCAGGACGCCCGTTATGGCGCGAAAGGCGGCGCGAAATGCTGTTGAGCATCGAGCCTCAACGGTAAAGGATCAACTGTTCCGGCTGGCAACCGTACAGCGCCGCCAGTTTCTCGCGGGTGCGTTTTTGTGGACGTGAATCCGGCGATTCGAGCTGTGAAACCGCCGACTGACTGATGCCGAGTTTTTCCGCCACCTCTTGCTGAGAGAGGCCGCGCCAGATGCGCCAGGCGGCTTGTAAGCTGACGTCTTGTTCGACGGAAATCGCCACCACTTCATGCGGTATCGTTACGTCATCGTCGCTGTCTGGCTCCCAGGGCAATGACGCCAGCGCCTCGTCATCTTCCAGCTGCGCCAGCACAGACAGATAGAGTTCGTAAGGGATGACCGCATACTCGGGTTTGCCCTGTTTATCATGAATAATTTGTGCGTTGAGCATATCTAACCCCCGTTAATTTAGGTAAGTGGTCGTGGTTCTGCGTTTAACTTCCAGAATGAGGCAAATAACCGGAACCCCCGCCACACGCTCGTAAATAACCCGATAACTCCCCACCCGCAGCCGATAACGGGGTTTCAGCCCCGCCAGTTTTACAATGTCCAGCCTGGTCTCTTCGGTGGAGAGGGCGGAGACCTTCTTATAGAGCGTGAGTCGGTCGCTTTCAGGTACGGCGCCCAGTTGCTTGTACGCCCGCTTCGTCCATCTAATTTCCATTGCGTTCCCTCACTCTAACGGTTTTCTTGTTATAAGTAAAATATAAGAATATAAGCTTTATTCCGAAAGGCATTCTCTTATTCGGCAACGTTAAACGGGGTGAGGGAAGGAGGAAAGCGGCAGGGTAAGGTTTCTCGTGACGTCTCGCAAAAACGCCTTCCGAAGAAGGCGTTGCGTTGTGGCATCAGGCTGTTGTCTCTTCGAGGCGCTGGCGTTTGCGCAGCGACGGAAACAGGCGCATCCAGAGCCCGACCACCACCAGCGTGCCGATGCCGCCAATGGCCGCAGCGGGCACGGTGCCCAGCAGCGCCGCCAGCATGCCGGATTCAAATTCGCCCAGCTGGTTCGAGGTATTGATAAATATTGAATTAACGGCGTTAACGCGGCCCAGCATCTCGTTAGGGGTATCGAGCTGCACCAGCGCGCCGCGGATAACCATGCTCACCATATCAAACCCGCCTGTCGCAAAGAGCGCGATAAGCGACAGCCACAGGTTGCTGGAGAGCGCGAACACCAGCGTCGCCACGCCAAAGCCCGCCACGGATAAAAACATAATCATCCCGACATGTTTCTCAAGCGACCGGCGGCTCAGCCAGAAGCCCACCAGCAGCGCGCCGACGGCGGGCGCGGCGCGCAGCAGCCCCAGCCCCCACGGACCGGTGTGCAGAATATCGTGGGCGTAAATCGGCAGCAGCGCGGTGGCGCCGCCCAGCAGCACCGCAAAGAGATCGAGCGAAATCACGCCCAGCACGTCCGGGCGCTCGCGGATAAACTTCACGCCCGCAAACAGCGTGGCGAGGCTCGCGGGCTGGCGCGCAGGCGGCGCCTGTTCATAGCGCAGGCGGCTCACCATCGCGACAGAAATGAGATACAGCACAGCGGTTAGCGCATACACCACCTGCGCGCCGAAAACATACAGCAGCCCGCCCAGCGCCGGGCCCATGATCATCGCCGCCTGGCTTGATACCGCGCTCGCCGCCGTGGCGCGCGCCAGCAGGGCGGGCGGCACCAGCGCTGGCAGCATCGACTGCAACGACGGCGCTTCCATCACTTTGGCGACGGAAATAATAAAAATCAGCCCGAGGATAATCTTCACGTCGGCAAGGTGCGCCACGGTGGCCGCGGCCAGCGCGACGATGGCGAGCCACTCCACCAGCTGACCAATCAACACCACCCGGCGGCGATCGCGCTGATCGGCGATATGCCCCGCCCAGAGCGCCAGCGTCACGGACGGAAGAAACTGCACCAGGCCTATCAGACCAAGATAAAACGCGCTGTGGGTGAGGGCGTAAATCTGCCAGCCCACCACGATAGACAACATCTGGAAACCAAAACCGGAGCAGGTCCGCGCCAGTCAGAAGGCGACAAACGAACGGTGCGCCAGCAGCGACGCGCCGCCATCAGAGTGTACAGAAGCCATAAACCATCCCGAACGTATTAAAACGCGGCGTGAAGGAATTGTTATCGCCGCGTGAGAGGTTTAAGCCTACAGGGATTTCGCAAAAAGTGGCATCGCACCCTGTGCGATTTGCTTAGCGGGCGAAGTGTTCCACCTTTTCGAAGGCGGCGCGCAGTACCGCGGGCGACAGCGTCACCGGCAGAGCGTGGATCGATTCCACCGGGCGCAGCGTATGGGCGATAACGCGGTCCAGCTCGGCGGCGTTGTGAATATCCACATCCAGCTCTGCAAGCGTGGTGGGCAGCCTGAAGCGTTGCCAGGCGTCAATGAGCTGCGCGAGAACGTCGTCCTGGCCGAGCAAGGCGCTCTGCACCAGGATGCCGTAGGCCACTTTGGTGCCGTGCAGGAATTTTTCCGTCTGCGGCAGTACGGTCAGGCCGTTATGCACCGCATGGGCCGCCGCGACGCGCGTATAGCGCTCGCCAAGGCCGCCGACCATGCCGCCGCCCGCGATGATGGCATCCACCACATCGCGGAAATCCTGCGTGAGCAGGCCACGATGCTGATCGGCGAGCGCCGTTTCGCTCTGCGCCAGCAGCACGTCGCGAATGGCGAGCGCGGCATTAAGGCCGAGCCGCACGGTGAGCGGCAGGGTGCGAGGCGCAGGCGCCAGCACCACGGCTTCGTACCATTTAGCGAGCGTGTCGCCGATGCCCGCGAGCAGATATTCCGCTGGCGCGCGCAGGATAATGTCCGGCTCCACCAGCACCAGATGGTTGGCGTCGTTGAAAATCTCAAAGTGCAGCGCCTGACCGGCGTCGTTATACCAGACGGAGAGCGGCGTCCAGGCCGCGCAGGTGGCGGCGATGGTGGGAATGGCCACGACCGGCAGGTCAAGTCGTCGGGCCAGCGCTTTGGCGGTATCCAGCAGCGCGCCGCCGCCGACGCCAATCACAACCGCGCGGTCATCGCCCGCCCGGGCCGCAAGCGCATTCACATCGCTTTCGCTGCAATGCCCGCGAAACAAAATCTGCGTGGCGCCAGGCGCGTCAATGGCGTCGGTGAGAAAAGGGCGCGCGGCGGCCATCGCCCGCTCGCCATATACCCAGACGGCGCGGGAAAGTTGCGCCGGGGTGTAGAAATCATGCAGACGCGCCAGTGCCCCTCGGTGGGAGTAGTAATTTGCCGGGCCGGGAACCACGCGGATGTCGGTATCGCTCATGAAGGTTGTCCTTGTCTTTTTTACCATCCTGCCACAAAAAGCCGTCCGGACGTCCCATTATTGTCGCCCGCGCGCATGCAATTTTTTCACGTTGGCGGCGAAACGCAGCGGCAACCTGAAAAATTCTAATATTACGTCCAGACATCTGGACGGCTAATAATTTTTTGCTTTATCTTATGCCGATTCATTCATTGCCAGCGAATATATCCGCGTGAATGATTGGCTTAACTGATTAATCATTCGTGTGGAGACGTCCCGCTATGTCCCTGAACCAGCGCCTTGAGATGCGCGCGATATCCCTGGCCTTCAGCGGCTTCCCGGCGCTGACGCAGGTGGATTTCACCCTGCGCGCCGGGTCCGTGCATGCGCTTACCGGGGCAAACGGCGCCGGAAAATCGACGCTGATGGCGGTGCTCTCCGGGGCCTGGGATCACTATCAGGGCCAGATCCTGCTGGATGGCGAACCCGCGCACATCCGCTCCCCGCGCGACGCCAAAGCGCTCGGCATTCATCTGGTGCAGCAGGAAGTGGACGCCGCGCTGGTGCCGGGGCTGAGCGTCGCGGAAAACATTATGCTCGACAGCCTGCGTGAGGGCGGGCTGCGCTACCGCTGGGGTGAAACCCGCCGCCGCGCCCGTGCGGCGCTGGCACAGCTTGATGTCGATATGGACGTCAATCGCCGTATCGACAGTTGTTCGCTTGCCGAAAAACAGCATGTGCTGCTGGCGCGGGCGCTTTCGCATCACTGCCGTTATCTGATTCTCGATGAACCCACAGCGCCGCTCGATCAACACGAAAGCGAGCGCCTGTTCGCGGTGGTCAGACGCCTCCAGGCGCAGGGCATGGGCGTGGTGTTTATCTCTCACCGCATTCATGAGCTGAAGGCCATCTGCGACACCCTGACGGTGCTGCGCGACGGCAGGCTGATTGAGAGCGGGCCGATGGCGTCGCTCTCCGGCTCGCAGATTGTCGAGAAAATGCTGGGCCACGCGCTCGACACGCTCTACCCGCCGCGCCGCCCGATGCCTGACGATGCGGTGTTGCTGGCGGTGGACGGGTTGCATGACGAGACGCTGCTACAGGACATTTCGCTGCGTCTGCGCAAAGGAGAGATCCTGGGCATCGCCGGGCTGGCCGGCGCCGGAAAAACGGAGCTGTGCAAGGCGCTCTTTGGCGCGAGCAAAAGCACGCTGCGCCAGGGAGAGCTGGCGGGGCGTCCGTGGCGGCCCACCGATCCTGCCGATTCAGTGGCGCGCGGGCTGGCGCTGGTGCCGGAGGAGCGGCGTAAAGAGGGCATTTTTATCGACGAGCCGATCGCCATGAATCTCGCCGTCAGCGCCGACGGCAGCTTTACCCGCTGGGGGCTGTTTGGTCGCCGCGACGCCTGGCGCTGGGCGCAGGAGGTGATTTCGCGTCTCGGTATTCGCGCGAGTGGGCCAGAGCAGCGGCTTCGCAGGCTTTCCGGCGGCAATCAGCAGAAAGTGGCTATCGGCAAATGGCTGCGCGGCAATAACGATGTGCTGATTTTCGATGAGCCGACCAAAGGCGTCGACGTCAAAGCCAAAACCGATCTGTTCAACCTGATTGACGGGCTCGCCCGTCAGGGCAAGGGCATTATTTACGCCTCCGGCGAATTCGCCGAGCTGGTGGGCCTGTGCGACCGCATCTGCGTGCTGTGGGACGGTCGCATCGTCGCGGAGCTGGATAGCCGTGAAGCCAGCGAAGAAACCTTATTACTCTATTCCACCGGAGGAACCCCCGCGTGAGCAAGGCCGCAACCCTGAAGAGCACGCCGTCGGCGCGCCACCAGCTGTTTGAGTTTTTCTATAAGTGGGGGATGCTGCTGACGGTCGTGGCGCTGGTCGCGCTGTTCGGCATCGCCTCGGACAACTTTCTCGATCCCTTCAACATCATCAACATTCTGCGCTCGATCGCCATCGTCACGGTGATCGCCATTGGCGTCTCCGTCTCGCTGACCATCGGCGGATTCGAGCTCTCGGTAGGCTCAACGGCCTCGCTTGCCAATGCGCTGGTGATCTCGCTGTTCGTCTGGCACGGCTTCGGCACAACGGAGGCGATTGTCATCACGCTTGCGCTTTGCACGCTGGTCGGGCTGTTTAACGCGTTTCTCATCGTGGTGCTGAAAATCCCGGACATGCTCGCCACGCTTGCCAGCCTGTTTGTAATCCAGGGCGTTGCGATGACCTACAGCTACGGCGGCTCGATCACCCAGAACATGGTCTTGCCGAGCGGCGACATGGCGGAGGGCATGATTCCTGACGCGTTCAGCCTGCTTGGCCAGGTGCCGGTTATCGTGATTGTGATGCTGGTGGTAACGGTCGTGGCGCAGCTTGGGCTGTCGCTGACCACCCACGGGCGGCGCATGTACGCCATCGGCGGCAACCCGGAGGCGGCGCGCCTCTCCGGGATCCGCATTACGCGCTACAAAGTGGCGGCGTATATCATTGCTTCGCTGCTGGCGGGCCTCGGCGGCATTCTGCTCGCTTCGCGCATCGGCTCGTCGCAGGTGAACGCGGGCAGCGGCTATCTGATGGACGCCGTCGCGGCGGCGTGGATTGGCTTTTCGCTGGCGGGCTCCGGCAAGCCGAACGCGCTCGGCACATTAGTGGGCGCGGTGATTCTGGGCGTGCTTTCTAACGGCCTGGTGATGCTCTCGGTGCCGTATTACGCGATGGACATTATCAAAGGGCTGGTGCTCGCTGGGGCGCTTGCCATCACTTACATCCAGCGACGTTAATCACAGACAGGGAAATAAACAGAATGAAAAAACTGACGCTCTCTTTACTGGCGCTGGGCCTGCTCTCTTCGCTCCCCGGTTTTGCCGCCACGCCCGCGCCGGTGCCGGAGGCCATCGCCAGTCACAACGGGCCGGTACGCATCGCCGTTATCCGCAACCTGGGCTCGGACGACAACACCACGCAGTTTGTGGCGGGCGCGATTCAGGAAGGCAAGAAACTCGGCTTTAAGGTCAGCACCTTTTTAAGCAACGGCGACGACGCGAAATTCCAGGACTTCGTTAATCAGGCCATCAGCCAGAAATATGACGGCATTATTCTCTCGCAGGGGCGCGATCCGTACTCCACCGAGCTGGTGAAACGCATCGTGGACGCGGGCATTAAAGTCTCGGTGTTTGATACCGCCGTGAAGGGCGAAATCCCGGGGGTTACCGTCACCCAGCAGGATGACGCGTCGCTCACGCAGCTCTCGGCAGGCCAGCTGGTGAAAGATTTCAACGGCAAGGCGAATATCATCAAGCTGTGGGTCGCGGGCTTCCCGCCGATGGAGCGTCGCCAGGCGGCGTATCAGGAGATCCTGAAGCAAAACCCCGGCATTAAAGAGCTGGAATCGATAGGCGCGGTCTCCTCGGACGTGCAGGGCGATACCGCCAACAAAGTGGGCGCGGTGCTGGCGAAATACCCTAAAGGCCAGATTGACGCTATCTGGGGCACTTGGGACGCCTTCAGCCAGGGCGCTTACAAGGCGCTGAAAGAGAACGGACGCACCGAGATCAAGCTCTACAGCATCGATATCTCCAACCAGGATTTGCAGCTAATGCGCGAAGCGGGCAGCCCGTGGAAAGTGAGCGTGGCGGTCGATCCGAAGCTGATTGGCGCGACCAACGTGCGGCTTATCGCCAATAAAATCGCTGGCGAGCCGACGCCGGCCACCTATGATTTTAAAGCCGCGGCCATCCCGCAGGCGTTGCTGGCAAGCCAGAGCGGGCCAGTGAACGTGGCGGCGCTCGGTAAAATCATTCCGGGCTGGGGCCAGACGGAGGATTTCGTCGCGCCGTGGTTTGCGACGCTTGAAGCGAAGCACAAATAATGGCGACTGAGTTACCGCGCCCGGACTACAGCCGCAATATGCGGCTGATTGGTCACTCCGATCAGGGCGGCCGCCCGGACGGGGTGCAGGTAATGGTGCACCGGGGCTTTGCGTATATCGGCCATATGGTGTCGCAGGGTTTTTCCATCGTTGACGTGCGCGACCCGAAAAACCCGCAAGCGGCGGGCTACGTGCCTGCGCCGCCCGGCACCTGGAACGTGCATTTACAGGCGCACGATGACCTGCTGCTGGTGATTAACGCCCGCGATCTCTTTGCCGATGCGCGCTTCGCCGATGAAAAAGTCTATTACACCCGTTCGGTCGGCGAGACGGTGCGCGATGTCAACGATAAAGGCTGGAGCGCGGGGCTGCGGGTGTTTGATATCGCCACACCCGATAAACCGCGCGAAATCGGCTTTCTGCCGCTCGATGGCATCGGCATTCACCGTATCTGGTACGTGGGCGGGCGCTGGGCGTATGTCTCGGCGCTTCTCGACGGCTTTACCGATTATATCTTCCTGACTATCGACCTGGCTGATCCGCGCAAACCGGAAGTGGCGGGACGCTGGTGGCTGCCGGGGATGCATCAGGCGGCGGGGGAAACGCCCGACTGGCCCGAAGGCAAACGCTACGCGCTGCACCATGCGATTATCGCGGGCGATACGGCCTACGGGAGCTGGCGCGACGGCGGGCTGACGCTTCTGGATGTGAAAGACCGCAGCCAGCCGAAACTTATCAGCCACCGCAACTGGAGTCCGCCGTTTGGCGGCGGCACGCATACCGCGCTGCCGCTGCCGGATCGCTCCCTGCTGGTGGTGCTGGATGAAGCCGTGCTGGATAACCAGCAGGACGGCGAAAAGCATATCTGGCTGTTTGATATCCGCGAGCCGTCGAACCCGGTGAGTATTTCGACGTTCCCGCAGCCGGATGAAACGGATTATGTGGCGAAAGGCGCGCACTTCGGGCCGCATAATCTGCACGAGAACCGCCCCGGCAGTTTTGTGAGTTCGACGCTGATTTTCGCGACCTGGCAGAATGCGGGCGTGCGTGCTTACGATATCTCGAACCCGTACCGCCCGGTGGAGACCGGCGCGCTGGTGCCCGCCGCGCCAGAGCGAATGATGGATACGCGGCCCGGACGCCCGCCGGTGATTCAGTCGTGCGATGTGTTTGTGGATGCGCAGGGGATTATTTACAGCACGGATTATAACGGCGGGTTGTCGGTGATTGAGTATCTGGGATAACGCGACGGCGGGTGCGGACAGGATGATGGCGGGTGCGCTTTGCTTACCCGCCCTACGGGGGAAAAAATTGTTTTGTAGGGTGGGTAAGCGCAGCGCACCCACCGGGGCCGATTAACCGTACTGCCGCACGCGGGCGATAAACTCGTCGGCGCTCTCAATACGCGGGGCAAGGAGGATCAGCGCCTTGCCAAGCCCGATGGCGTGGCGCAGGCATGACAGCTTCATCTCTTCATCCTGAATGGTATCGATATCCGCCACGTGAGACAGCCCGACGCTTCGGCGGATAAGCTCCGTACCGGCAAAACCAACGGCATCCGTCCACACCTTTTTCAAAAACTCGCTGGCGTAACCCGGCTGGGCCAGCGCCGCATCGCGGGTTTTCTCGCGCGCCAGCGTCTGGAAACGCTCGGCGAAGGTGTGCCACAGCGTGGCGATATCGATAAGGCGCTGCTCGCGCGCGTCGGCGGCTTCGCGGATGCCGAGCTGGCCCGGCGCGCCGCAGTAGTTCAGCAGCAGGTTGCCGATAGCCGTACCAACATCAAAGCCCACCGGGCCGAAATACCCGAACTCGGCGTCGATCGCCTTCAGGCTGCCGTCGGCGACAAAAATCGAGCCGCTGTGAATATCGCCGTGCAGCAGCGCTTCGGCATGGGAGAAAAAGCGGTGTTTGAGCGCGGCCACGGCGCACTTCAGCGGGTTGTCGTCGCGCAGCGCGGCGATCTCGGCTTCAAGAGCGGCCGGGTAGTTATTGCGCTCATGAACCTGATACGGATCGTTAAAGAACAGATCTTCGGTGATCTCGCACATTTCGGGGTTAATAAAGCGCGCCACCTCGGCCTTTTTCGCATGGGGGTGCAGATAAAAATCGCTGGTATGAAACAGCGTCTGCGCCAGATATTCGCCAAGCTGTCGCGCCGCCTGCGGGTAGTGCGCGCCTTTGATCAGCTCGCCGCGCCAGATCCGGTGATCGGAGAGATCTTCCATCACCATGACGGCAAGCGCCGGATCGTAATGATGAATTTTGACCGTATGCGCCGGGCAGTGCTGATAATGCGCCACCAGCGTCTGGGCTTCGAGGCGCGCGCGATCGAGCGTCAGCGGCCAGGATTCCCCCACGCAGCGTACGTAGGGCAGCGCCTGTTTAACGATAACGCGGCTCGTGCCCTGCGTATCAAAGATTTTAAAAACCAGATTGAGATTGCCGTCGCCGATCTCCTGCGCGCTGACCAGTTCTTCCGGCGCGCTGAGTCCGCCAAATTGTTGCGCATAAGCCACCGCATCGCTGGCCGTAAAGGTTCGGTATTGCGACATTGCTGATATCCTCATTCAATCTGGTTATAAAGCCGTACAGACGTCTATACATCTGGATTTCATCCTGACACAATGGAACACATTAACGCAACAAGGATTTAACGCATGCAGACACTTCAGACGACCAGCCTGCGGGTGGTGGATAACCAGCTTTGGATCCTCGACCAGCAGGCGCTGCCGCAGCAGAAAAACTGGCTGCCCGCCGATAACACAGAAGCGCTGGTGGGACATATCCACGCGCTGCGGGTGCGCGGCGCGCCGTTGATTGGGCTTTCGGCAAGCCTGTTGCTGGCGCTGCTGGCCGAACATGGCATGACGCGCGACGCGCTAGGTCAGGCGCTCGAGGTGCTGCGCGCGGCACGCCCGACGGCGGTGAACCTGATGAACAATCTCGACCGCATGAAACAGGCGCTCGCGCAGCCGGATTTCGTGGCGGCGCTGGGGGCGGAAGCCTTGCGCCTGGTGCAGGAAGATCGCGAGCTGTGCGAGCGCATCGCGCGCGCCGGGAGTGAACTCGTGACGCCCGGCAGCCGTCTGCTCACCCACTGCAATACCGGCGGGCTCGCGACGGCGGGCGTCGGCACGGCGCTGGGCGTGATTGCGCGCGCGCATGAAGCGGGCAAGGTGGCGAACGTCTGGGTGGATGAAACCCGACCGCTCTTGCAGGGCGGGCGCTTAACCGCCTGGGAGCTTGGCGAGCTTGGCGTGCCGTATCAGCTGATCACCGATTCGATGGCGGCGAGCCTGATGGCGCAGGGGCAGGTAGACGCCGTCTGGGTGGGCGCGGATCGCATCGCGGCCAATGGCGACGTGGCGAATAAAATCGGCACCTATTCGCTTGCCGTACTGGCGAAGTTCCATGGCGTGCCGTTTTACGTGGCGGCCCCGCAGACCACGCTCGATCCGGCGTGCCCGAACGGCGCGGCGATCCCGATTGAGCAGCGCTCAGCGGCGGAAGTCACCGGCGTGGCGGGCAGCTTCGGCGCGGTACAGTGGGCGCCGGAAGACGCGCGCGTCTATAACCCGGCGTTTGACGTGACCCCGGCCGCGCTGATTAGCGGCTGGGTGCTGGACAGCGGCGTGGTGACGCCAGTGGATGTGGCGAACGGGCGTTTCGCCGGGTAAAAACGGCGTCCGCGCGAGGCGGACGCCGCGTTATTTCACCCAGTCGCGCACCGGCAGGAAATCGCGGTACAGCGCCGCTTCCGGGCTGTTTTCTTCCGGCTGATAGCCATATTCCCAGCGCACCAGCGGCGGCATCGACATCAGTATCGACTCGGTGCGCCCGCCGGTTTGCAGGCCAAACAGCGTGCCGCGGTCCCACACCAGATTAAACTCCACATAGCGGCCGCGACGGTAGAGCTGGAATTCGCGCTCGCGCTCGCCCCAGGGCAATGCTTTACGGCGCTCCACAATGGGCAAATAAGCCTTGAGATAGCCGTCGCCCACCGCCTGCATAAACGCAAAGCAGGTATCGAAATCGGGCGTGTTGAGATCGTCGAAGAACAGCCCGCCGATGCCGCGCGCTTCCTGGCGATGCTTAAGATAGAAATAATCATCGCACCATTTTTTATAACGCGGGTAGACGTCATCGCCAAAAGGCGCGCAGAGATCCCGCGCGGTGCGGTGCCAGTGCACCGCGTCCTCTTCAAAGCCATAAAACGGCGTTAAATCAAAGCCGCCGCCAAACCACCAGACCGGATCGGCGCCCGGTTTCTCAGCAATGAAAAAGCGCACGTTGGCGTGGCTTGTCGGCACATACGGGTTGCGCGGATGCACGACCAGCGACACGCCCATCGCCTCAAAGCTGCGGCCTGCCAGTTCCGGGCGGTGCGCGGTGGCGGACGCGGGCATGGCGTCGCCATGCACATGGGAGAAATTCACGCCCGCCTGCTCGAACACCACGCCGTCGCGCAACACACGGCTACGTCCGCCGCCGCCGCCTTCACGCTGCCAGGCGTCTTCGACGAAATGGTCGCCATCCACCGCCGCCAGTTGCTGGCAGATACGGTCCTGTAAATCGAGCAGAAAAGCTTTTACGCGCTGAATATCGGGTGCCATCGTTAGCCTCGTTTCGAGTGGGCTTTGTGGTTATCAAACCAGTTGAAATAGCTGATGACCCCATTGGCGATGGCGGTCGCTATCTTCTGGCGAAAAGCGGCCGTGCCCAGCAGCTTTTCTTCCTGCGGGTTGGTGATAAACGAGGTTTCCACCAGCACAGACGGGATCGACGGCGACTTCAGCACCACGAACGCCGCCTGTTCCGTGTTACGGCTGTGCAGACGGTGAACCGGTTTTATCTGGCGCAGAATATGCGAGCCGAGCGTCAGGCTATTTTTAATGGTGTCGGTCTGCACCAGATCGAACAGCACCTGTTGCAGATAGTGATCTTTATTTTTGACCTTGCTGCCAGCCACGTCGTCGGCGGCGTTTTCACGCTCGGAGAGGTATTTTGCCATGGCGCTACTGGCGCCGCGGTTGGAGAGCGCGAAGACCGACGCGCCCGCGGCGCTGGGGCTGGTAAAGCCGTCGGCGTGAATCGACATGAACAGGTCCGCGCCGTGTTTGTGTGCGATTTCAACGCGATCGTAGAGCGGGATGAAAGTGTCGTTGCTGCGCGTCAGTTTGGCGTCGATGCCGTGGGCGCGCAAAATGGCGCGCACGTTTTTCGCGATGGCGAGCACCACATGCTTTTCTTTCGAGCCGTTATGGCCGATAGCGCCGGTATCGATGCCGCCGTGACCTGGATCGAGCATCACGAGACGGCGCGCGCCCGCTTTTTTCGCCTTCGGTTTGCTGTGACTGTTACGCGTGCTGAGCGCCGGGCTCTCTTCTTTCGCCAGCGCCTGGTTAATACCGGTCAGTGCGAGCGCGGCAAGGCCTGCGCGCAATAGCTGACGTCGCGAGGTGAGTTTTTTTAAGGGTTTGAAAGTGCTCATGCGTCCTGACTTCTGATTTTACTGTCCTGGAGTGTTATAACCTGGCGTAACGGGGTGAAACGACACCCTGTTGCAACAAAAGTTTTACTATTCATTTCAGGGCGTGATGAGTCGCCAGTATGCCATTTTCAACGAACTTTTGCCGAAGATATTGGCTATTGGCGCCGGTAGCGCCATAATCTCGGTTTTTATGCCATAAAAGACGGGGAATACCATGGAGATACGCGTTTTTCGCCAGGCCGACTTTGAAGAAGTCATCACCCTGTGGGAGCGTTGCGATCTGCTGCGTTCGTGGAACGATCCTGAAATGGATATCGAACGTAAACTTAACCATGACCCGGATCTTTTTCTGGTGGCGGAAGTGAGCGGCGAAATCGTCGGCTCCATCATGGGCGGCTATGACGGCCATCGCGGATCGGCGTATTACCTGGGCGTACACCCGGAATTTCGCGGGCGCGGCATTGCGAACGCGCTCTTAAACCGCCTTGAGAAGAAGCTCATCGCGCGCGGCTGCCCGAAAATCAATATCCAGATCCGCGAAGAAAATGACGTCGTGCTTGGTATGTACGAGCGGCTTGGCTATGAACATCAGGATGTGATTAGCCTTGGCAAACGGCTCATTGAGGATCAGGAGTACTGATAACGGTTCACCCGGCCAGGGCCGGGTGAGTCAGGCGTTTAGCCTTTGGTGATTTTCTTCACGTCGATTTCGACGGAATTCCAGTCTTTATCAACTTCACCTTCGAGACGCACTTTGTCTTTCGGCGTGATGGTCGCGCCGTTCCAGACGTGGTCGTCAATGTCTACGTTGATGCTGCCGCTGGCGTCGCGGAACTCATAGAGCTCTTTGCCCATCTTGCGCACGATGTTGCCTTCGAGCACCACCCACGCGTCATCGCGCAGGTTCTTCGCTTCGCTGACGGTGGTGCTCGCGGCGTCCGGCCCCTGGAAACCGCCTTTGTTGGTGGCGTTAGCGCTGGCGCTGTTATCCGGGCCTGAGAAGCCGCCTTTCTGCGCCATAACAGGCGTTACGGACAGCGCTGAAGCGGCGATACACAGAGCAATAAGCTGTTTTTTCATTTCCATCTCCTTGGGTTACGTACGACGAAGACCTTTCTTCGTCGGATGAGACAATACATAATTCTGGACCGAATACCGAAAGAGTCCAGGGTTTATACGTGTATTTACCTTCCGATTACGATAGTCGCGGCTGGCTGAAACCCCCGGTGCTGTTCTGGGCGGTGCTGTTATTACAGGCGCGTACCTGGGGGTTATTTGTGCTGGCGGGCGCGTCTCGCGGGCAGGGCGAAGCGCTGCTGGGGCTCTTTTACCCCGACCGTCAAAGCTTCTGGCTGGGTCTTGCCGCGGGGCTGCCCGCGATGCTGACGTTTTTATTAAGCGGGCGGCGGCATGACTATCCGCGCCTGTGGCGCGGCGCGCGTTATGTATTGATGCTGACGCAGGCCGTGATGCTGATAGCGCAGGCCTTGCTGCTTTGGCGCGAGACGCCGGGCGGCATCGCCCTGGCTCTGCTGGCGCTGGATGCCTGGGCGCTGTGGCTGCTGGTCTCGCATCGCCGTCTGCGCGCCTGTTTTGAAACGCCGCAGCCCTGAACGGCACTTTTTGCCGTCTTTGCGCTCCAACGAGACATTGTCGACTGAATAAGGAACCGTAATGAAGAAATTGCCTCTGCTGCTTTGTGGGACATCGCTGTTACTGGGCGGGTGCTCGACGCTCTCTGACGTTAACTGGTCGGCGGCTGCGCCATGGCACTGGTTTGACTGGTGGGGATCGTCGCTGGAAGTGACGGAAAAAGGCGTCGGCGATATCACTGCCGATACGCCGCTTCAGGAAGCGGCGGTGAGCGAGGCGCTGGGCGACGACTATCGCCTGCGCAGCGGCATGCGCGCCAACGGCGGCACCATTGTGCGCTATTTCGAAGCGATGAAAGAGAATCAGCTGGCGCTGGTCATTGACGGTGAAAACGGCACGGTGAGCCGCATCGACGTGCTGGATAAAGCGATACCCACCGACAGCGGCGTGGAGATCGGGACGCCGTTTGGCGATCTCTATAAAAAAGCCCAGGGCGCCTGTCAGAAAGCCAGCGCGCCGGATGACGCGGGCGTGGAGTGTAAAGCGCCTGGCAGCGAGCATATTAGCTATGTCTTTAGCGGCGAATGGCGCGGCCCGCAGGAGCTGATGCCGCCGGATGACGCGCTTAAAGGCTGGACGCTGAAAAAGATTATCTGGCGCCGCTGAGTCTTGCGTAAACGCAACGCCTGAGCCGTTAAATCGGGTACAATATGCCCGGTTTTGCCACCCCGGTGGCAGCGGTTTATCAGGAGGAGTGATGTCTGTGGTTCAAAGCGGCATTTTGCCGGAGCATTGTCGCGCGGCTATCTGGCTTGAAGCGAGCGTTGATGAAAGCCAGCGCGAGACGCTGCGCGCGGCGAGCAAAATTTTCGCCGATAAAGTAGCGACCTTTCAGGCGCAGTTTCCCGAGGCGAATCTCGGCGTCGTCGTGGCGTTCGGCCATACGTTGTGGCGTTCGCTTACCAATGATGACAGCGCGGCAGAGCTGAAAGACTTTGCGCCGCTCGGCAAAGGGCTTGCGCCTGCTACCCAGCACGATGTGCTGATCCACATTCTCTCGCTGCGCCATGATGTGAATTTCTCAGTCGCCCAGGCGGCGCTGGAGGCGTTCGGCGACGCGCTGAACATCGAAGAAGAAACCCACGGTTTTCGCTGGGTGGAAGATCGCGATCTGAGCGGCTTTGTCGACGGCACCGAAAACCCGGCGGGCGAAGAGACGCGCCGTGAGGTGGCGGTGATTCAGGACGGCGTTGACGCGGGCGGCAGCTACGTCTTTGTGCAGCGCTGGGAGCATAACCTGAAACAGCTCAACCGTATGAGCGTGCCGGATCAGGAGATGATGATTGGGCGCACCAAAGCCGCTAACGAAGAGATTGACGGCGACGCGCGTCCGGTCACGTCACATCTTTCTCGCGTCGATCTGAAAGAAGATGGCAAAGGCCTGAAGATTGTGCGCCAGAGCCTGCCTTATGGTACTGCCAGCGGCGTGCATGGCCTCTACTTCTGCGCCTACTGCGCGCGTCTTTATAACATTGAGCAGCAACTGCTGAGCATGTTTGGCGACACGGACGGCAAGCGCGACGCCATGCTGCGCTTCACGCGGCCGGTGACCGGCGGCTACTATTTCGCCCCGTCGCTGACCCGCCTGCTTAACCTCTGATCCCCTTCGCGCGCGGCCTTACGGGCCGCGCCGTCACGCCCTTCGTCTTATATCCTTTTGCACTTGCAAATCACTAAACGGTATATAAAAGCGGTATAGCTTTCCCACCCGTATAAATACACTGATGGCTCGATCGTTATCACATTTATAAGGTGCAAAATGGCCGTGAAATCAGTGAAAAAAGCATGGGGCTCGCTGGCGATTTCTCTGCTGATGGCAGGTTCCGCGCAGGCGACTGAACTGCTTAACAGCTCTTATGATGTTTCGCGCGAGCTGTTCGCTGCCCTGAACCCGTCGTTTGAACAGCAATGGGCGAAGGATAACAACGGCGATAAGCTGACGATCAAACAGTCTCATGCGGGCTCCTCCAAGCAGGCGCTCGCGATCCTACAGGGCTTAAAAGCAGACGTTGTAACTTATAACCAGGTGACCGACGTTCAGATCCTGCATGACAAAGGCAATCTGATCCCGGCCGACTGGCAAGCGCGTCTGCCGAACAATAGCTCGCCGTTTTACTCCACCATGGCGTTCCTGGTGCGTAAAGGGAACCCGAAAAACATTCACGACTGGAATGACCTGGTGCGCCCGGACGTGAAACTGATTTTCCCGAACCCGAAAACTTCCGGCAACGCGCGTTATACCTATCTGGCGGCCTGGGGCGCGGCGGATAAAGCCGACGGCGGCGATAAAGCCAAAACCCAGCAGTTCATGACTCAGTTCCTGAAAAACGTTGAGGTGTTCGACACCGGCGGTCGCGGCGCGACTACTACGTTTGTGGAGCGCGGCCTCGGCGACGTGCTGATTAGCTTTGAATCGGAAGTGAATAACATCCGTAATCAGTATGCCAAAGAAGGCTATGAAGTAGTCGTGCCGAAGGTGAATATCCTGGCGGAATTCCCGGTGGCGTGGGTCGATAAAAACGTGAAGGCCAACGGCACAGAGAAAGCGGCCAAAGCCTACCTCAACTGGCTCTACAGCCCGCAGGCGCAGCAGATTATCACCAGCTATTACTACCGCGTGAATAACCCGCAGGTGATGGAATCGCTGAAAGACAAATTCCCGCAAACCGAGCTGTTTCGCGTGGAAGACGCGTTCGGCAAATGGCCGGACGTAATGAAAACCCATTTCGCCAGCGGCGGTGAGTTCGACAAGCTGGTGGCGGCGGGGCGTAAGTAATGTTTGCTGTGTCTAAACGCGTGCTGCCGGGGTTTACGTTAAGCCTCGGCACCAGTTTGCTGTTTGTCTGCCTTGTCCTGCTGCTGCCGCTGAGCGCGCTGGTGATGCAGGTGTCCCAGATGAGCTGGGCGCAGTACTGGGACGTGATTTCCAACCCGCAGGTCGTGGCGGCGTACAAAGTGACGCTGCTCTCGGCGGCGGTCGCCTCGCTGTTTAACGGCGCGTTCGGCCTGCTGATGGCCTGGATTTTAACCCGCTATCGCTTTCCGGGCCGCACGCTGCTCGACGCGCTGATGGATCTGCCGTTCGCGCTGCCGACCGCCGTGGCTGGCCTGACGCTCGCCTCGCTGTTTTCGGTGAATGGCTTCTACGGCGAGTGGCTGGCGAAGTTTGATATCAAAGTGACCTATACCTGGCTTGGCATCGCGGTGGCGATGGCGTTTACCAGTATTCCTTTTGTGGTGCGTACCGTTCAGCCAGTGCTCGAAGAGCTGGGCCCGGAGTATGAAGAGGCGGCGGAAACCCTGGGCGCCACGCGCCTGCAAAGCTTTCGCAAGGTAGTGCTGCCGGAGCTTTCTCCGGCGCTGATGGCGGGCGTGGCGCTCTCTTTCACCCGCAGCCTTGGCGAGTTTGGCGCGGTGATTTTTATCGCGGGCAATATCGCCTGGAAAACCGAAGTGACCTCGCTGATGATTTTTGTGCGTTTGCAGGAGTTTGACTACCCGGCCGCGAGCGCTATCGCCTCGGTTATCCTTGCCGCGTCGCTGCTGCTATTGTTTGCGATTAACACGCTGCAAAGCCGGTTTGGACGCAGGGTGGTGGGACACTGATGACAACGATGACGCAGGCGCGCGCAGGCGCGCGCATAAACTGGGGGAAATGGCTGCTTATCGGCATCGGGATGCTGCTGTCGGCATTTATTCTCGTGGTGCCGATGATTTATATCTTCGCCAAAGCCTTTTCCGATGGCCTGATGCCGGTGCTGGAGAATATCGCTAACCCCGATATGCTGCACGCCATCTGGCTGACCGTGCTGATCGCGCTGATTACCGTGCCGGTGAATCTGGTGTTCGGCACGCTGCTGGCCTGGCTTGTGACGCGCTTTAACTTCCCGGGTCGTCAGCTGCTACTGACGCTGCTGGATATTCCTTTTGCCGTCTCGCCCGTGGTGGCGGGGCTGGTCTACCTGCTGTTTTACGGCTCCAACGGCCCGCTTGGCGGCTGGCTGGACGCGCACGACATGCAGATTATGTTCGCCTGGCCCGGCATGGCGCTGGTGACGATATTTGTGACCTGTCCGTTCGTGGTACGCGAACTGGTGCCGGTGATGTTAAGCCAGGGCAGCCATGAAGATGAGGCGGCGATTTTGCTGGGCGCTTCAGGCTGGCAGATGTTCCGCCGCGTAACGCTGCCCAATATTCGCTGGGCGCTGCTCTACGGCGTGGTGCTGACCAACGCCCGCGCCATCGGCGAGTTCGGCGCGGTGTCGGTGGTGTCCGGCTCTATCCGCGGCGAGACGCTGTCGCTGCCGCTGCAGATTGAACTGCTGGAGCAGGACTACAATACCGTCGGCGCGTTTACCGCCGCCGCGCTGCTGACCCTGATGGCGATTCTGACCCTGTTTTTAAAGAGTGCGTTGCAATGGCGCCTGCATAATCAGGAAAAACGCGTGCAACAGGAGGGAAATCATGAGCATTGAGATTGCCAATATTAAGAAATCTTTTGGTCGCACCCAGGTGCTGAATGATATCTCTCTGGATATCCCTTCCGGCCAGATGGTGGCGCTGCTGGGGCCGTCCGGCTCCGGGAAAACCACGCTGCTGCGCATTATCGCCGGGCTTGAACACCAGACAAGCGGGCAGATCCGCTTTCACGGTACAGACGTGAGCCGCCTGCACGCGCGTGAGCGTAAAGTCGGTTTTGTGTTCCAGCATTACGCGCTGTTTCGCCATATGACGGTCTTTGACAACATCGCGTTTGGCCTCACCGTCCTGCCGCGTCGCGAACGCCCGAACGCGGCGGCGATTAAACAAAAAGTGACGCAGCTTCTGGAAATGGTGCAACTGGCGCATCTGGCCGACCGCTACCCGGCGCAGCTTTCTGGCGGCCAGAAACAGCGCGTGGCGCTGGCGCGCGCGCTGGCCGTAGAGCCGCAAATTCTGCTGCTGGACGAACCCTTCGGCGCGCTCGACGCCCAGGTGCGTAAAGAGCTTCGGCGCTGGCTGCGCCAGCTGCATGAAGAACTGAAGTTCACCAGCGTGTTCGTGACGCACGATCAGGAAGAGGCGATGGAAGTGGCCGACCGCGTGGTGGTGATGAGCCAGGGCGATATTGAACAGGCCGATGCGCCGGAGCAGGTGTGGCGTGAGCCGGCAACCCGCTTCGTACTGGAGTTTTTAGGCGAAGTGAATCGCCTGAAGGGCACCGTGCGCGGCGGGCAGTTCCATGTCGGCGCGCATCGCTGGCCGCTCGGCTTTACGCCTGCCTATCAGGGGCCGGTGGATCTCTTCTTACGCCCGTGGGAAGTGGACGTCAGCCGCCGTACGAACCTTGATTCGCCGCTGCCGGTGCATGTGCTGGAAGTGAGCCCGAAAGGCCACTATATGCAGCTCGTGGTGCAGCCGCAGGGCTGGTATGACGAACCGCTGACGGTGGTGCTGCGTGAAGATTACGTACCGCAGCGCGGCGAGCGGTTGTTTGTCGGTCTGCAACACGCGCGTATTTACCACGGCAACGAGCGCATCGAGACGCGCGAGAATATTGCTCTGGCGAAGTCTGCCTGATAGCTTATGGAGTAGTTTATCGCCCGGTGGCGCTATGCTTGCCGTGCCGACAGTCATCACTGCATTTTCCAGGCCGGGTAAGCAAAGCGACGCCCGGCTTTTTTATTGAGTAAACATCGTGAATACACTCGAAAATACTATCGGCAACACACCGCTGGTAAAACTCCAGCGCCTGGGGCCGGACAACGGCAGCGAAATCTGGGTCAAACTCGAAGGCAATAACCCGGCAGGCTCCGTCAAGGACAGGGCGGCGCTGGCGATGATTACCCGCGCCGAGGCGCGGGGCGACATCAAGCCTGGCGACACGCTGATTGAAGCCACCAGCGGCAATACCGGCATTGCGCTGGCGATGATTGCCGCCGTTAAAGGGTATCGCATGACGTTGCTGATGCCCGATAACATGAGCATGGAGCGCAAGGCGGCCATGCAGGCGTATGGCGCGAAGCTGGTGCTGGTGAGCCGGGAGCAGGGAATGGAAGGCGCGCGCGATCTGGCCGCAGAGATGGCAACGCGCGGCGAAGGCATTATTCTCGATCAGTTCAATAACCCTGATAACCCCTGGGCGCACTACACGACGACCGGCCCTGAGATTTGGCGTCAGACTGAAGGGCGCCTCACCCATTTTGTCTCCAGCATGGGCACGACCGGCACGATCACCGGTGTCAGCCGCTTTTTGCGCGAACAGGCAAAACCGGTGACCGTAGTCGGTTTACAGCCGGAAGAGGGCAGCAGTATTCCGGGTATCCGCCGCTGGCCTGCAGAATATCTGCCGGGGATTTTTGACGCCTCGTTGGTGGACGACGTGCTGGATATTCATCATCGCGATGCGGAAAACACGATGCGCGATCTGGCGCGTAAAGAAGGCATTTTCTGCGGGGTCAGCTCCGGCGGCGCGGTATGCGGCGCGCTGCGCGTGGCGCGCGAGAATCCGGGCGCTGTCGTGGTGGCGATTATCTGCGACAGGGGCGACCGTTATCTTTCCACGGGCGTCTTTAGCGAAGAGATCTACAGCCAGGGCGCGGGCATTTAACGCAATCACGGCGGGCGTACGCCCGCCGGTTCAGATTTCACGCGGGATTTCAGCTGCCGCGTCTTCCAGTAACGCATCCAGCCCGGTAGCCGCAGGGCGAAAAACAGGCAGAGGAAACGCCAGTGGCGCATGGTCCGGAGTCCGTGGTCAGGTTCAGATAAAAAAATGGCGCCTTGCGGCGCCATTTTTGTACACGAGTCAGTCTTATTTCTTGATACGGATGACCGGCGTTTCACCGACGGTTACGCTACCAGAAAGCTTGGTCAGCTCTTTGATTTCGTCCATATTAGAAATGACAACCGGCGTCAGCGTGGATTTTGCTTTCTCTTCCAGCAGCGGCAGATCGAATTCGATAACCGGATCGCCTTTCTTCACGCGCTGGCCTTCTTCAGCGATGCGTTTGAAGCCTTCGCCTTTCAGCTCAACGGTATCAATACCGAAGTGAACGAACAGTTCGATGCCGCTGTCCGATTCGATAGAGAAAGCGTGGTTAGTTTCGAAAATCTTACCGATGGTGCCATCAACCGGCGCAACCATTTTGTTACCGGTCGGTTTGATAGCGATGCCATCACCAACGATTTTCTCTGCGAACACTACATCCGGCACATCTTCGATGTTAACGATTTCACCAGACAGTGGAGCAACGATCTCAATGGTTCCGGTGTCGCTATTGCCTTTATCACCGAACAGTTTACTAAATAACCCCATTAGCCTTCTCTCCTAAGCAGTAATTTGGGCCGCATCTCGTGGATTAGCAGATTGTTTTTTCTTCAATGAACTTGTTAACCAGCGTCATTAACTCGTCCGTTGTCGGTTGAGCAAGAGCCTGCTCTGCTAAAACCTTCGCATCTTCGAAGTTCGTGTTACGGATAATCTTCTTAATGCGCGGGATAGAAATGGCACTCATACTGAATTCATCCAGACCCATCCCCAGCAACAGAAGTGTAGCACGTTCGTCGCCAGCAAGCTCACCACACATGCCGGTCCACTTACCTTCAGCATGAGATGCATCAATAACTTGCTTGATGAGGTTCAGGACAGACGGCGACATCGGCTGGTAAAGATGCGATATCATATCATTACCGCGGTCAACCGCCAGGGTGTACTGCGTCAGATCGTTGGTACCAATACTGAAGAAATCGACTTCTTTGGCGAGGTGACGCGCGATAGTCGCGGCCGCCGGCGTTTCCACCATTACGCCGATTTCAATCGTTTCGTCGAAAGCTTTGCCTTCGTCACGCAGTTCTTGTTTGAAAACGTCGATCTCTTTTTTCAGCGCGCGCACTTCTTCAACCGAAATAATCATCGGGAACATGATGCGCAGTTTGCCGAACGCGGAGGCGCGCAGGATCGCACGTACCTGATCGCGCAGGATCTCTTTACGATCCATTGCGATACGAATCGCACGCCAGCCAAGGAACGGGTTTTCTTCTTTCGGGAAGTTCATGTACGGCAGCTCTTTGTCGCCGCCGATGTCCATGGTACGCACGATAACCGCCTGCGAGCCACACGCTTCAGCCACGGCTTTATACGCCTGGAACTGCTCTTCTTCCGTCGGCAGGGAGTCGCGATCCATGAACAGGAATTCGGTACGGTAGAGGCCTACGCCTTCAGCGCCGTTACGCTCGGCGCCTGCCACATCGCGCACGGTGCCGATGTTCGCGCAGACTTCAACCTGATGGCCGTCAAGGGTGATGGCCGGCAGATCTTTGAGCTTCGCAAGCTCTGCTTTTTCTTCGGCGACCTGAGTCTGAATCGCGCGCAGCGATTCGATCTCTTCGTTCGTCGGGTTAACGTAGACTTTATTGTTAACCGCATCGAGGATCAGGTAGTCGTCGTTTTTCACCTGAGCGGTGACGCTGCCGGTGCCCACAATCGCTGGCAGCTCAAGAGAGCGCGCCATGATAGAGGTGTGGGAGGTTCGGCCGCCCAGATCGGTAATAAAGCCCAGCACCTTTTTCAGGTTCAGCTGTGCGGTTTCCGACGGGGTCAAATCCGCTGCCACCAGAATAACTTCATCCTGAATGGAGCTTAAATCAATAATGGCCAGGCCCAGAATGTTGCGCAGCAGACGTTTACCGATGTCGCGCACATCAGCGGCGCGTTCTTTCAGGTATTCATCGTCCAGCTCTTCCAGGGCGGTCGCCTGACCTTCGATAACCTCATGCGCTGCCGCGTCGGCAGTGATGTGCTTATCCTTAATCAGGGCTATGATTTCCTGCTCCAGCTCTTCATCTTCCAGCAACATGATGTGGCCTTCGAAGATAGCTTCCTTTTCTTCACCGAAAGTTTCGCCGGCCTTGATCTTAATCGCTTCCAGCTGAGCGGAGGCTTTGGCGCGACCACTCAGGAAACGTTCAACTTCCTGATCAACCTTATCGGCAGAAATTTTTTTCCGGTCGATGACAATTTCATCTTCTTTCAGCAGCAATGCTTTGCCGAAAGCGATACC
Organism: Cronobacter sp. EKM101R; assembly: GCF_963888145.1. Lineage (NCBI taxonomy): Bacteria > Pseudomonadati > Pseudomonadota > Gammaproteobacteria > Enterobacterales > Enterobacteriaceae > Cronobacter > Cronobacter sp. EKM101R. Next base: position 179,390 of record NZ_CAWPHW010000071.1, read on the forward strand.
CGGAGACGCTAAAATGCCTGAAATCATAACCCTACCTTACTTGTGACTGATTTTAATAAGAACCCGGAACTTACTCGAGTTCAGCCATCAGTTTTACCAGATGCTCTACTGCTTTCTGCTCATCTTCGCCTTCCGCGGAGATGGTCACAACGGTGCCCTGAGTCAGGCCCAGAGTCTGCAGTTTAAACAGGCTTTTTGCGCTGGCGCTTTTGCCGTTGGAAGTCACAGTGATCTCGGAGGTGAAGCCTTTCGCTTCTTTTACAAACTGAGCAGCAGGGCGGGTATGCAGACCGTTCGGAGCGGTAATAGTCACTTCTTGCTGGAACATTGTATTTCCCCAACTTATAGGTTTAGTGTTGTGGAACTAAAGTCTAGCCTGGCGGCGGGACTTTAGCCTGTATAGTTAGCGCCGGCGTAACGGAACGCAGCATGGATGCCTGAATCACGAAAAACGCATGGCATCGTGTTCCATGCGGCTCGCGTTTCGCTCGTCATTAATCATTATGACGCGAACGAAGTAGCATGACCAAATCGTTAAATCGATTCAGCACACATCAATTCGCCTCGGGATTAATTTCACGCATCGAAATAATTGCTGGTTAAATACCAGACCCGGTCGATCCAGGCAATGCCATACAAGGCAAAAGTTTGATGCATGCCACAAAAAAGCACCCCTTTGGGTGCTTTTTTGCGCATATTTAACAATCTGGCATCACTGTTGCAATTCTTTCTCAGTGAAGAGATCGGCAAACAGCGCGGTGCTTAAATAACGTTCACCCGAAGACGGCAGGATAACCACAATATTCTTATTGGTAAAGGTTTCGTCTTCCTGAAGTTTGAGCGCGGCGGCAACGGCGGCGCCAGAAGAGATACCGGCCAGAATGCCTTCTTCTTCCATCAGGCGGCGCGCGGTCGAGATAGCCTCTTCATTGGTAATGCCCATGACTTTATCGACCAGCTTGAGATCCAGGTTGCCCGGGATAAAGCCTGCGCCGATACCCTGAATCTTGTGCGGGCCCGGTTTCAGTTCCTGGCCTGCGATCGCCTGCGCGATAACCGGCGAATCCGTCGGCTCAACCGCGACGGTAATCAGGTCAGTTTTGCCTTTGGTGTTTTTGATATAACGGCTCACGCCGGTCAGCGTCCCGCCAGTACCAACGCCTGAGATAAACACGTCAACCTGGCCGTCGGTATCTTCCCAGATTTCCGGACCGGTGGTTTTTTCATGAATTTCCGGGTTAGCCGGGTTGCTGAACTGCTGCAACAGCAGATATTTCGACGGATCGCTTGCGACAATCTCTTCAGCTTTCTGGATGGCGCCTTTCATGCCTTTAGCGCCTTCGGTCAGCACCAGGTTCGCGCCCAGCGCTTTCAGCAGTTTACGGCGCTCAACGCTCATGGTTTCCGGCATGGTCAGCGTTAGCTTATAACCACGCGCGGCGGCGACATACGCCAGCGCAATACCGGTATTGCCGCTGGTCGGCTCGACCAGCTCCACGCCAGGCTTCAGTACGCCGCGCTTCTCTGCATCCCAAATCATATTGGCACCGATACGGCATTTAACGCTGAAGCTCGGGTTACGTGACTCCACCTTCGCCAGAATGCGTCCGTTACCGATGCGGTTCAGTCGAACCAGCGGCGTATGGCCAATAGTCAACGAATTGTCTTCAAAAATCTTGCTCATAGCCCGTCCTTAACTGTATGAATTTTGGGAACTGCACCAGCATACCCGCTCAACGCTCCTGAGGAAGTAAGGATTTCGTATATCGTTATGCTCGTGCGAAATAATGCTTAAGAGTATGGAATAAGCCCGGCTATATGCCAGCCGGACTAGCGCCAGCTGGCGTGTTTGCCGCGATAGCAATCCACCCACATCGCCGTTGCGCCGCAGACCGCTACGGGCATAATCGCGAGATTCAGCACCGGCACCAGCGTAAAGAGGCTGACCAGCGCGCCGAACTGCATATTTAAACCTTTCCGCTCGCGCAGCGCAGTACGCATGGTTTTAAATGGCACTTTATGGTTGTCGAACGGGTAGTCGCAATACTGGATAGAGAGCATCCAGGCGCTAAAGAGGAACCAGAGCACCGGCGCGATGGTCTGGCCGATTCCGGGAATAAAGTAGAGCAGCAGCAGCAATAACGCGCGGGGCAGATACCAGGCGAGTTTTTGCCATTCGCGCTTCATGATACGCGGCAAATCTTTCATGATGCCGAAAATACCGGTATCCGGCGGCATGGCGCCGGTAAGCCGGGCCTCCAGCTGTTCCGCCAGCAGGCCATTAAACGGCGCGGCTATCCAGTTGGCTACGGTAGAAAAGAAATAGCCGAAAATCAGGACGACAGAGATTACCGCCAGCGGCCAGAGCAGATAGTTAAGCCACTGCAGCCATTCCGGGACATGAGACATCAGTCGCGGGATCCAGTTATCGAGACGAGTGAACAGCCACCAGAACGCGCCGCCCATCAGCAAGAAATTGACCAGCAGGGGAAGGATCACGAAGCGCCGGATACCCGGCTGGCTTATCAGCCTGAATCCCTCTGAAAGGTAGTACAGACCGCTGCGCGAACCCGCGCCTGTGTTTGAAACCATAGTTCCACAAAGCTCCTTATTAGCCTCCCCGAACCGGGGCCCGGTTATCTTAACCGAGAGGGAAATTTGCGCCACCCGAGAAATGGTCGAAAAAACAGCAAAAAGCACGATTTCTTTCATCTTTCTGTCCGGAAAACCGAGCGCGCACTTGCACTTGCCGTAATGGGCAAATACTCTTAGTGAGTAAATGTTTGCCGTCATGGCAAGGTGTTAGAACAACAGAGAATATAATGATGCAGGATTTGCGTCTGATATTAATCATTGTTGGCGCGATCGCCATAATCGCCTTACTGGTGCACGGTCTGTGGACCAGCCGTAAGGAGCGTTCTTCTATGTTCCGCGATCGTCCGATGAAGCGCATGAAATCGAAGCGCGATGAGGATGAAGACGAAGACGACGTCGATGAGCCGGATGACGACGGCGTTGGCGAAGTTCGCGTGCGCCGCAGCGCGCCGGTGCCGGAAAACGCGCCGGCTCGCCAGCCTCAGCATAACTATCAGCCGCCTTACGCGCCTTCTCAGCCGCGTCAGCCTGTTCGCGAGCCGGTCGAGCCGGAGCATGAGGCTACGTACGGAGAAGCGCCTGAAGCGCCACTGCATCAGCCGCAACAGCCGCAGCCGGTTCGCCAGACTGCGCCGCAACCGCAACAGCCCGCGCCAGCACAGCCTGCCATGCGTCAACCCGCGCCGCAGCCGGTCGCCGAGCATGCGCCGCAGCCAGAGCCGGTTTCCGAACCCGCGCCCGTAAGCGCGCCGGAAAAACCGCAGCCGAAAGAAACCGTTATTATTATGAACGTGGCGGCCCACGCGGGCAGCCAGCTTAATGGCGATGTGCTGTTCAACAGCATTCAGCAGGCCGGTTTTAAATTTGGCGACATGAACATTTTCCATCGTCATCTGAGCCCGGATGGCAGCGGCCCTGTGCTGTTCAGCCTGGCGAATATGGTTAAACCGGGTTCGTTTGATCCGGAAACCATGACCGATTTCACCACGCCGGGTATCACCATCTTTATGCAGGTGCCTGGGTTTGGCGATGAGCTGCAAAACTTCAAACTGATGTTGCAGTCGGCGCAGCATATTGCCGATGAAGTTGGCGGCGTGGTGCTGGACGATCAGCGCCGTATGATGACGCCGCAGAAGCTGCGTGAATATCAGGACAGAATTCGCGATGTGAAAGAGGCGAATGGCTAACCGCCCGCCGTTAAGCTTTCTCCCATAACCCCCGCCTGTCGGGGGTTTTTTATCATTGATGGTGCGTTATGGAATCAATCGAAGAAAAACTGACTCAACTGCGAACCACGCTTCGCCATCATGAATTTCTCTACCATGTCATGGACGCGCCGGAAGTGCCGGATGCCGAATACGATCGCCTGATGCGCGAACTGCGCGCGCTGGAAGAGGCGCATCCGGAGCTGGTGACGCCCGATTCGCCTACCCAGCGCGTTGGCGCAGCCCCGCTGACCGCGTTCAGCCAGGTGCGTCATGAAGTGCCGATGCTTTCGCTGGATAACGTGTTTGACGAGGCGAGTTTCCTGGCGTTCAACAAGCGTGTGCAGGATCGTCTGAAAAACACCGATGCGCTGGAGTACTGCTGCGAGCTGAAACTCGATGGCCTGGCGGTCAGCCTGCTCTATGAAAATGGACTGCTGGTGCGCGCCGCCACCCGCGGTGACGGCACCACCGGCGAAGATATCACGCTTAATGTGCGCACCATTCGCGCCATTCCGCTGAAGCTGCATGGCGATAGCATTCCGGCGCGCCTCGAAGTGCGTGGCGAAGTGTTCCTGCCGCAGGCGGGCTTTGAAAAAATTAATGAAGAAGCCCGGCGCACAGGCGGAAAAGTTTTCGCCAACCCGCGTAACGCAGCGGCGGGTTCGCTGCGCCAGCTCGATCCGCGCGTCACGGCCAAACGCCCGCTGACCTTCTTCTGTTACGGCGTCGGGCTGCTGGAAGGCGGCGAGCTGCCGCGCAGTCATATGGATCGTCTGCAACAGTTTAAAGCCTGGGGCCTGCCGGTGAGCGATCGTATTCGCCTGGTCAAAACCCCGGAAGACGTGCTGGCGTTTTACCACCAGGTTGAGGCCGACAGGCCGACGCTCGGGTTTGATATCGACGGTGTGGTTATCAAAGTGGATTCACTGGCGCTTCAGGAACAGCTGGGCTTTGTGGCGCGCGCGCCACGCTGGGCCGTGGCGTTTAAATTCCCGGCTCAGGAGCAACTGACGACCGTGCGTGACGTCGAGTTCCAGGTCGGACGCACCGGGGCAATCACGCCGGTCGCGCGCCTTGAACCGGTGCAGGTGGCGGGGGTGCTGGTGAGCAACGCGACGCTGCATAACGCTGATGAGATCGCGCGCCTTGGGCTGCGTATCGGCGATAAAGTGGTGATCCGCCGCGCGGGCGATGTTATTCCGCAAGTAGTCAACGTGGTGCTCTCTGAGCGCCCGGAAGAGACGCGTCCGGTGGTGTTCCCGACGCAATGCCCGGTCTGCGGCTCGGATGTCGAGCGCGTAGAGGGCGAGGCGGTGACGCGCTGCACCGGCGGGCTTATCTGCGGCGCCCAGCGTAAAGAGGCGCTTAAGCATTTCGTCTCGCGTCGCGCCATGGATGTGGACGGCATGGGCGATAAAATCATCGACCAGCTGGTTGAGAAAGAATATGTCCATACGCCTGCCGATCTGTTCCGTCTGACGGCGGGTAAACTGACCGGGCTCGATCGTATGGGGCCGAAATCGGCGCAAAATCTGGTCACTGCGCTGGAAAAAGCCAAAGAAACCACGTTTGCGCGTTTTCTCTATGCGCTCGGCATCCGGGAAGTGGGCGAAGCGACCGCCGCCGGGCTCGCGGCTCATTTCGGCACGCTGGAGGCGCTGATTAACGCCTCGATTGACGATCTGCAAAAAGTCCCGGATGTCGGGATTGTGGTCGCGACTCACGTGTTCAACTTCTTTGAAGAAGAGAGCAACCGCGCGGTGATCCGCGATCTCACTGAAGAGGTGGGCATTCACTGGCCCGCGCCGCAGGTGGTGAAAGCTGAAGAGATAGACAGCCCGTTCGCCGGGAAAACCGTGGTACTGACCGGCTCGTTAAGCCAGATGTCGCGCGACGACGCCAAAGCGCGCCTCGCGGCGCTGGGCGCGAAAGTCAGCGGCAGCGTGTCGAAAAAAACCGATCTGCTTATCGCCGGTGAAGCGGCGGGCTCCAAACTCGCGAAAGCGCAGGAGCTGGGCATTGAGGTCATCGACGAGGCGGAAATGTTGCGCCTGTTGGGTGAGTAATATGGAAAAAGAGCAACTCATCGCTATCGCCAATACGGAAATGCCGTTTGGTAAATACAAAGGCCGCCGGCTTATCGATCTGCCGGAAGAGTATCTGCTGTGGTTTGCCCGCAAGGATGAGTTTCCCCCCGGAAAACTTGGCGAGCTGATGGCGGTGACGCTGCTGATTAAATCAGAAGGGCTGGGCCATCTGGTTCAGCCGCTGAAAAAGCGATGAAAAAACGGCGCGAAAATTCGCGCCGTGATTTTTCCTGCCATTTCACCGTGGCCCTGTTACCGGCCCGTGAGAACGTTATTCTTATACGTAGATGTCAATCTGATGATCGCTGGAGGCCTGTTTCACGGCTTCCACCTGCTTGCTTTCCTGTTTTTTCTGCGCCTGTTCAGCCTGCTCACGCTGTAACTGAGCGAGCTGCGCCTGCAACATTTTGATCTGGTTCTGAATAATCTGCTGCTGTTTCTGCTTCTCTTCCGCGCTGCCTTCGCTGCTGGCAAGGTCTTTAAGCTTGGTCGTAAGCTTGGTGATTTGCTGTGTCAGGCGGGCAATTTGCGACGCAATATCGTTGCCGCTGGACGCGCTGCTGCTGCTTGTCTGGACTGACGGGGTTGATGCAGTAATGGTCGTCGACATCATGTTCTCCTTTGTTATAGGCCTGGAAAAGGTATCGGCACAGGAACGGGAAAACTGAGTGTTTTGAAGAAAAAATCGTGGATATAAGTGAAGCAGGGTGGTGGATACGGTAAAAGGCGTGAGGATGAGGATTGCGCGCATAGCAAAAAGGCGCCTTTAGGGCGCCTTTTTACATTGGTGGGTCGTGCAGGATGACTCGCTTCGCTCGCCCTTCGGGCCGTCGCCGCAAGCGGCTCCGTTGTCTCGCCATAAATGGCTCGACACGAACCTGCTGCAGGTTCGAATCTTTCTTACGTTCAGATAAGCAAAAAGGCGCCTTTAGGGCGCCTTTTTACATTGGTGGGTCGTGCAGGATTCGAACCTGCGACCAATTGATTAAAAGTCAACTGCTCTACCAACTGAGCTAACGACCCG
>NZ_CAWPHW010000072.1:0-22972 GCF_963888145.1 Cronobacter sp. EKM101R
ATAACAACGTGTTGTTGAAGGTGCCCGGTAACAGCGATGCTCTGCCATCTGCGTTCATGCTTACCGGCAGTGGTCAGTTGGTTCAGTCAGGTGTTGAAGGCAGGACGTGGGTGGCGGCCAGTGGTGGATATGGCGCTCTGAGAGCGCAGAACGTAACTGAAATGCGAACAACCTAAAAATGTTGCTGAGGATTATTCGATGGCGATTACTGCGACTGTTACTCCCGGCGAAACCTGCCGTGTGAAAATAGGTCAGGAACCCGTTCAGATAACTGACGGAACTATGCATGCATTTGTACAGCCCATGGCTGGGAGCATGGCATCTCCGCTGCAATTTCGTGCTTCGGCAATGCGTCCTGAAGTGGATTCAGCCTGGCATACGCTTTCGACAACGATTGCTGTTAGTCCACCGCTTGTACTCTGGTGTCGTGTTGCGGAGGGAGAAACTAATGTTGTCGTCACATCCTGGCATGGATAGTCCGGTAGTTCTGTCATCGAAAGGGCACGGGTCCTTTCCAGAACCTTGAGCGCCGAGGGGCGGCGACCTCGCGCGTTTTCACTATTTATGAAAATTTTCAGGGAAAAAGCAGATCCGTTCTTCTTCTGGCTAACCTGTTGTTTCACAATTTTTTATTTGGAAAAAGAAAGGATCAGGCCGTGGCGATTTTTTGCTAAAAAAAGCGTTTTAAGATCCTTTCTTGTTTTTATGAGGGATTTGTATTGTGAAGGTTAACAAAAAGAAACTTGCTGAGATTTTTGAGTGCGATGTCAGAACAATCACCGGCTGGCAAAGTCAGGGGCTGAAGGTTTTGTCAGGGGGAGGTAAAGGCGTTGAGGCTATGTTCAATTCTGCTGAAGCAATTGAGTGGTACGCGCAGCGGGAAAAAGACATCGAGAATGCAAAGCTTCGTCAGGAAAATGCAGATCTCCGAGCGGCGGCTGAATCTGATTTACAACCCGGTACCATCGATTATGAGCGCTATCGACTTACTAAAGCGCAGGCTGACGCACAGGAACTGAAGAATGCCCGAGAGGAAAGCCTGGTACTGGAAACTGAACTATTTACCTACATTCTGCAACGTGTGGCACAGGAGATATCGGGGATCCTTGTGCGTGTGCCGCTGACATTACAACGGAAATATCCGGACATCTCGCCGGCACATCTTGATGTGGTGAAAACTGAAATCGCGAAAGCCTCCAATGTTGCAGCTAAAGCCGGTGAGAACGTAGGCAGGTGGATCGATGATTTCAGACGCACAGAAGGCGGCTAACGCAGTCGGTGCGATAGCTACAGGTCTTTTATCCCTCAACATTCCGGTTCCCCTTACGGTCGTTCAGTGGGCAGATCGGCATTATTATTTGCCGAAAGAGTCTTCATACACACCCGGAAAGTGGGAAACACTACCATTTCAGATTGCCATCATGAACAGTATGGGCAATGACCAGATTCGCACCGTTAATCTGATTAAATCGGCACGTGTGGGCTACACCAAAATGCTGCTGGGGGTGGAAGCTTATTTTATTGAGCACAAATCCCGTAACAGCCTGCTTTTCCAGCCGACGGATTCTGCAGCCGAAGATTTTATGAAATCCCATGTTGAGCCGACGATAAGGGATGTTCCTGTATTGCTGGAGCTGGCTCCATGGTTCGGGAGAAAGCATCGCGACAATACGCTTACCCTGAAACGTTTTTCATCGGGAGTGGGATTCTGGTGCTTGGGCGGTGCTGCCGCCAAAAACTACCGTGAAAAATCTGTGGATGTGGTCTGTTATGACGAACTCTCCTCGTTTGAACCGGATGTGGAAAAAGAAGGTTCACCGACGCTGCTTGGCGATAAACGTATTGAAGGTTCGGTATGGCCTAAATCTATACGCGGATCCACGCCAAAAATAAAAGGCTCTTGCCAGATTGAAAGGGCCGCGAATGAATCTTCGCATTTCATGCGGTTTCATGTGCCGTGTCCGCATTGTGGTGAGCCCCAGTATCTGAAGTTTGGCGATGATGCCACGCCGTTTGGCCTGAAATGGGAAAAGGGGAGACCGGAAACGGTGTATTACCTGTGCGAGCATAACGGCTGTGTCATCCATCAGTCTGAACTTGACCAGAGCAACTGTCGCTGGATCTGCGAGAACACCGGTATGTGGACACGGGATGGCCTGACCTTTTACAGCGCGGGTGATGAAGAGATACCGCCACCGCGCACAATCTCGTACCACATCTGGACGGCCTACAGCCCGTTCACCACCTGGGGGCAGATTGTTTATGACTGGTTGGATGCGCTAAAGGATCCGAACGGCGTTAAAACTTTTATTAACACCACGCTGGGCGAGCCGTATGAAGAGGCTGTGGCGGAAAAACTGAGTTTTGAACTGTTGCTGGAAAAAGTCAGTCATTACGGTGCGCAGGTTCCCATGCGTGTGGTTTATCTGACCGCCGGGATCGACTCCCAGAAAAATCGCTATGAAATTTATGTCTGGGGCTGGGCGCCAGGTGAAGAAGCCTTTCTGGTTGATAAGCAGATCATCATGGGGCGACCGGAGGATGAAGATACTCTCCAGCGCGTTGATGCGGTGATCAGAAAAAAATACCGTCATGCTGACGGCACAGAAATGTTCGTTTCTCGTGTCTGTTGGGATACCGGCGGTATTGATCAGGACATCGTGTATCAGCGCTCCAGAAAGCACGGCACTTTTTTTGTGCTCCCTATTAAAGGGGCGTCAGTGTACGGCAAGCCGGTGATCACCATGCCCAAAAAGCGAAATCACCGCGGAGTGTTTTTGTGTGAGGTGGGCTCTGACACTGTCAAAGACATGCTGTATGCCCGTTTTGCCCTTCCGGTGGTCTCTGTCAGCGAGGCTGCGCCATATACCTTTCATTTTCCGGATAACCCGGATGTTTTTTCAGCTGTTGAGGCGAAGCAGCTGGTGGCAGAAGAACTGGTCGAAAAGGTGGTTAACGGGCGGGTGAAACTGCTGTGGGATAAAAAAGGGCGGCGCAATGAAGCTCTGGATTGTCTGGTATATGCCTATGCAGCGTTACGAATTTCAGTGCAGCGGTGGCAACTGGACCTTGACGCGCTGGCCCGTGCCAGAAGAGATGAGCAGGCCGAAGATGATATGAGTCTGGAAGAAATCGCGGCTGCACTGAGTGGAGGATAAACGATGATTTATACGCATGAAATGCTTTGCGATGCCCGCCGCGCGTTACATGAACTGATGATCGGTCGGACTGTGGTTTCTGTCAGCAAGGATGGCAGGCAGGTTCAGTATTCGCGGGCAACAATTGGTGAGCTGCGACAATATATTGAAGAACTGGAAAGCGCGCTTGGCGTGGCTGGACGCCGCCGTGGCCCCGTGGGAGTGGGACTATGAACGCGGAACTGGTGGATATTCATGGGCACCCCCTGCGGCAGAGCATGGGGTATTCCGGTAGTGGCACCGGATTTGGCGGGCAGCTTGCAGAATGGTTGCCTGTGCCGGAAAGTGCTGATGTAGCGCTGCTACCCTCCATCCAACTGGGTAACGCTCGCGCCGATGATCTGGTTCGCAATAACGGTATAGCCGCCAATGCTGTGGAAATTCATAAAGATCATATCGTCGGAAACATGTTTCGTCTGAGTTACCGGCCAAACTGGCGCTGGCTGGGTATGTCGGAATCGGATTCCAACGCCTTTATCGAGGATGTTGAGGATGCCTGGATGGAGTATTGTGACCCGACATTTGGCACGATGGATGTGGAGGGGCGGCGCTCTTTCACCGAGTTTATTCGTGAAGGCGTGGGGGTCCACACTTTCAATGGAGAGATTTTTGTTCAGCCGGTATGGGACGCTGAGTCAACCACGTTATTCAGGACAAAATTCAAAACCATCAGTCCGAAACGTATCAGTTCGCCTGGTTATGGCATCGGCGATCGTTTTATGCGTGCTGGGGTGGAAATCAACCGACACGGAAAGGCGCTGGCCTACCATGTTCAGGATGATGACTGGCCCGGCTACAGCGTCAGCAAATGGACGCGGATTGCGGCCACACTTCCCTCTGGGCGGCCGGGAATGATTCATGTGTTTCAGCCCATGGAGGACGGTCAGACACGCGGCGCCAATCAGTTTTATTCCGTAATGGAACGCCTCAAGATGCTGGATACGCTGCAGGCAACGCAGCTGCAGTCGGCTGTGGTGCGGGCCATGTATGCTGCCACTATTGAGTCCACGTTGGATTCGGAAAAAGCGTTTGAATATATCGCCGGAGCAGGTGAAGGCGGTAAAAACCCTCTGACCACTATCATGAAAGGTTATGCGCGTTATTACGCTGTCAACAAAATTAAGATTGGCGGTGTGCGTATACCGCACCTTTATCCGGGGGATTCACTGAATCTGCAGACCGCGCAGAATGCAGATAATGGTTTCTCTGAACTTGAAAAAGCGCTGTTACGTTACATTGCAGCCGGTCTTGGCGTGTCGTATGAGCAGCTTTCACGTGACTATTCTCAGGTCAGTTATTCCAGTGCCAGGGCCTCAGCCAATGAGTCGTGGCGGTATTTTATGGGGAAACGAAAATTTGTGGCCAGCCGCCTGGCATCACAAATGTTTGCCTGCTGGCTTGAGGAAGCATTGATTCGGGGAGTGATTCGCCCGCCGAAATCCCGTTTTTCATTCTGGGAGGCTCGTTCCGGATGGTGTCGTGCTGAGTGGATAGGCGCCGGTCGCATGGCGATTGATGGCCTCAAGGAAGTGCAGGAGGCGGTGATGCGCATTGAAGGCGGCCTGAGCACGTACGAGAAGGAACTGGCACTGATGGGGGATGACTATCAGGAAATTTTCAGCCAGCAGTTGCGGGAAAGCCAGGAGCGACAGGCTGCCGGTCTTCCGCGGCCTATCTGGATAAAGGACACATTTCAACAGCAGATCCGACAGGCCACGGGAGAAAAAGGCGATGCGTCGTAATTTATCGCATATTGCCGCAATGGCATTTAATGAGCCGCTATTACTGGAACCCGCCTATGCGCGGGTTTTCTTTTGCGCGCTGGGTAAGGAAATTGGGGCGGGCAGTCTTGCTGTTCCGCAGCAGGACGTCCAGCTGGATACAGACGGTATGCAACTGGCGGTAACCGACTACATGGCTTGCGGTCAGCGTCCGGTAAAGAGCTACCAGGTGAAAAATGGTGTCGCCATTCTGCCTGTCAGCGGAACGCTGGTACATAAACTGGTAACGCTTCGTCCTTTTTCCGGTATGACTGGCTATGACGGCCTGACGGCTCGTCTTCAGCAGGCGGTAAATGATCCGGAGGTGCGTGGCATCTTGCTGGATATAGACAGCCCCGGCGGGCAGGCCGCTGGGGCTTTTGACTGCGCTGACATGATTTACCGTTTGCGGGAACAGAAGCCTGTGTGGGCATTATGTAATGACATGGCCTGTTCAGCAGCCATGTTGCTGGCGTCAGCGTGTACCCGTCGCCTGATTACGCAGACGGCAAAAATTGGTTCGATTGGCGTGATGATGGCGCATACCAGTTACGAGAAACAACTAGCGCAGGAAGGGGTGGACATTACGCTCATTTATTCCGGGCATCACAAGGTTGATGGCAACAGCATTCATGCGTTACCAGCAGGTGTGCGTGATGATTTTCAGCGCCGTATTGATGAAGCGCGTCAGATGTTTGTCGACAAGGTGGCACTTTATACGGGGCTGAGCGCTGAGGATGTCATGAAAACGGAAGCCGCCGTTTATGACGGTCTGGCCGGAATTGATATCGGGCTGGCTGACCAGTTAATTAATGCAGCAGACGCTGTCGATGTGATGGTTTCTGCGCTGAATAAATCAGTTACACAGGAGGACAGGATGACAGTTAAAAATCTCACCGTTGCTGAAGCGGTAGCCCAGGAAAATCAGCGGGTGATGGGGATACTGAATTGTCAGGAAGCCAAAGGACGCGAACAACTGGCGCAGGAGCTGGCCGGACTGCCTGGAATGACGGTTGAGCAAGCGAAAACGCTGCTGGCGGCGGCCCCTGCGGCAGGTTGCGCCGGCGCTGGCGAACAAATTATGGCGTTGCCTGAAGCGAAAGGACGCGAACAACTGGCGCAGGAGCTGGCCGGACTGCCTGGAATGACGGTTGAGCAAGCGAAAACGCTGCTGGCGGCGGCCCCTGCGGCAGGTTGCGCCGGCGCTGGCGAACAAATTATGGCGTTGCCTGAAGCGAAAGGACGCGAACAGCTGGCGCAGGTGCTGGCCGGACAGCCCGGAATGACGGTAGAGCAGGCCAAAACGCTGCTGGCGGCAGCACCCCAGGCATCGCAGCTGACCCAGGAAAATCTGTTTGATCGTTTTATGGCGCAACATTCTCCCTGTGCGGTCTCTGGTGGAGGTGCTGCCGGAAGCGGGGAGGAAAATATGCTGTTAAGCATGCCTTAAACGGCAACAGCGATTCAGATAAATCAGGGGTTTGTGAAAAATGATTGAAACCATAACAGAAAAGCGCGCGGATGCGCGTATTTTTGCCGGAAGCGATCCCGCGTATACCGCAACAGCCAGCAGTGGCATCAGTGAGGCCACGCCCGCCCTGACTCCGCTGATGCTTGATGATACCAACGGTAAACTGGTTGTCTGGGACGGTCAGAAAGCCGGAACGGCAGTGGGGGTGCTGACGCTGGCACTTGCCGGGACTGAGTCCACGCTGACGTATTACAAAAGCGGTACGTTTGCTACTGAATCGCTGCTCTGGCCTGATTCGGTCGATGCAGTGAAAAAAGCAAACGCGTTTGTGGGCAGTGCTGTCAGCCACGTCTGACAGTGAAGAGCTTAACTGAAAAAAAAGGGTCGCGATGCGACCTGTTTGTGTTTTAAAGGAAAGAAAAATTATGGGGTTATTTACCACGCGTCAGCTGCTCGGCTACACCGAGCAGAAAGTGAAATTCCGTGCGCTATTTCTGGAGTTGTTCTTTCGTCGCACCATCACTTTCCATACTCAGGAAGTGATGCTGGATAAAATCACCGGAAAAACGCCGGTGGCGGCGTACGTATCACCCATTGTGTCAGGTAAAGCGCTGCGCAGTCGTGGTGGTGAAACCCGAGTGTTACGTCCTGGCTATGTGAAGCCGAAACACCGCTTTGATTATCAGCAGGCGGTGGAACGTCTGCCGGGAGAAGATCCGGCCCGTCTTAATGATCCTGCCTACCGCCGTCTGCGTATCCTGACCGATAACCTGAAACAGGAAGAGCAGGCCATTGTACAGGTGGAAGAAATGCAGGCTGTTAGTGCTGTTCTGCATGGTAAGTACACCATGAGCGGTGAGCAGTTTGAAACAGTGGAAGTGGATTTTGGGCGCTCAGTTGACAATAACATCACGCAGGCGGGGGGGCGTGAATGGTCACAGCAGAACGCTGACACCTTTGATCCGACACATGATCTGGACACGTACTGCGATTTTGCATCCGGGACGATCAATATCGCCATTATGGATGGCACGGTCTGGCGTATGCTGAACGGCTTTAAACTGTTCCGTGAAAAACTGGACACCCGTCGTGGTTCTAAATCTGAGCTGGAAACTGCACTGAAAGACCTGGGTTCTGTGGTTTCATTTAAGGGTTATTACGGCGATTTGGCCATCGTGGTGGCCAAAACGACTTATGTCGATGAAGAAGGGAATGAGCAGCGTTATCTGCCGGAAGGCACCCTGATTCTGGGCAACACGCAGGCCGAAGGGGCTCGTTGCTATGGCGCGATCCAGGATAACCAGGCGCTGAGCGAAGGGATTACTTCTGCAACTCGTTATCCGAAACACTGGGAGGAAGTGGGTGATCCTGGCTGCGAATATACCATGACGCAGTCTGCGCCTTTGATGGTGTTGCCGGACCCGGATGCGTTTGTGGTGGTTCAGGTTAAATGAGGTAAAGGCGGGATAACCCCGCCTTTTTCTTTATGTATACGGGATATGCGAGATGACAAAAGAGCAGATGACTGAACGCCTGAAAGCGCTGGCGGTAATACTGGGGCGTGAGGCCGAAATTTCAGGTTCAAAAGCCGATCTTGAGCAGCGCCTGGCGGAATGGGAAGAGGAAGCCGCGGGCTACGATGAGGAAGGGACTGGACAGGATGATACGCATGATGAATCCGTGGAGGAGCACCGTGAGGAGGCGTATTCTGAGCGGACTCCTGTTCGTTTACGGATGCTGAAAACGGCACATATGCCAGCCTGTGATGCCACGACAGGGAAAATGCTGACGTTTGCGCCTGCCGGACGCGTTGTTCTGGTCAATGCATCGGTGGTGCCAGCATTGCTGGCTGACGGACTTGCGGAAAAATTCGGGAGTGGCGATGTCTGACAATCTGTTCGATGCTGCCCTTGCCCGCGCAGACGAAACGATACGCGAGCACATGGGAATGTCAGCCACCATGACATCCGGTTATCTGTTTGGTGCTGTGATTCGTGGTGTTTTTGATGACCCTGAAAATATCAGCTATGCCGGACCGGGCGTGCGCGTTGAAGGCTCCAGCCCGTCCCTGTTTGTCCGGACTGATGATGTGCGGCAGCTGCGGCGCGGAGACACGCTGACCATCGGTGAGGAAAACTTCTGGATAGACCGGGTTTCGCCGGATGATGGCGGAAGCTGTCATCTCTGGCTGGGGCGGGGTGTGCCGCCTGCCGTTAACCGTCGCCGCTGAAAGGAGGACGTATGGTCATAAAAGGTCTTGAGCAGGCCGTTGAAAACCTCAGCCGTATCAGCAAAACGGCGGTGCCCGGTGCCGCTGTAATGGCCATTAACCGCGTTGCTTCTTCCGCGATATCGCAGTCGGCATCACAGGTTGCCCGTGAGACAAAGGTACGCCGGAAACTGGTAAAGGAAAGGGTCAGCCTGAAAAAGGCCACGGTCAAAAATCCACAGGCCAGAATTAAGGTTAACCGGGGGAATTTACCCGTAATAAAGCTGGGCAATGCACGGGTTGCATTGTCCCGACACAGGCGTCGTAAAAAGGGGCAGCGTTCATCCCTGAAAGGTGGCGGCAGCGTTCTTGTGGTGGGTAACCGTCGTATTCCCGGCGCGTTTATTCAGCTACTGAAAAATAGCCGGTGGCATGTCATGCAGCGTATGGACGGAAAAAAACGTTACCCCATTGATGTGGTGAAAATCCCGATGGCGGGGCCGCTGACCACAGCATTTAAACAGAATATTGAACGGATTCGGCGTGAACGTCTTCCGAAAGAACTGGGCTATGCGCTGCAGCATCAGCTGAGAATGGTGATAAAGCGATGAAACATACTGATATCCGTGCAGCCGTACTGGATGCACTGGAGAATCATGATACTGGGGCGACGCTTTTTGATGGTCGCCCCGCTGTTTTTGATGAGGCGGATTTTCCGGCGATTGCCGTTTATCTCAGCGGTCCTGAATATACAGGTGAAGAGCTGGACAGCGATACCTGGCAGGCGGAGCTGCATATTGAAGTTTTCCTGCCTGCTCAGGTGCCGGATTCAGCGTTGGATTCGTGGATGGAGTCCCGAATTTACCCGGTGATGAGCGATATCCCGGCGTTATCAAATTTGATCACCAGTATGGTGGCCTGCGGCTATGACTACCGGCGCGATGATGCGGGGCTGTGGAGTTCGGCCGACCTGACTTATGTCATTACCTACGAAATGTGAGGACGATATGCCTTTACCAAATCCAACAATGCCGGTGAAAGGTGCCGGGACCACCCTGTGGGTTTATAACGGGAGCGGCGATCCTTATGCGAACCCGCTTTCAGACGCTGACTGGTCGCGTCTGGCAAAAGTAAAAGATCTGACTCCCGGCGAACTGACAGCTGAGTCCTATGACGACAGCTATCTCGATGATGAAGATGCTGACTGGACAGTAAGTGGTCAGGGGCAGAAGTCTGCTGGGGATACCAGTTTCACGCTGGCATGGAAACCGGGGGAGCAGGGACAACAGGAGCTGCTTGCCTGGTTCGGTAGTGGCGAAGTCCGTGGCTATAAAATTTGCTTCCCGAACGGTACGGTCGATGTGTTCCGTGGCTGGGTCAGCAGCATCGGTAAGGCGGTGACGGCGAAGGAAGTGATCACCCGCACGGTGAAAGTGACCAATGTGGGACGTCCATCGATGGCAGAAGATCGCAGCACGGTGACAGCGGCAACCGGAATGACGGTGACGCCGGCCAGCGCCACGGTAGTGAAAGGGCTGAGCACCACGCTGACCGTGGCATTCCAGCCTGAAGGTGCAACCGACAAGAGCTTCCGGGCGGTATCTGCGGATAAAACTAAGGCCATCGTGTCGGTCAGCGGCATGATCATCACTGTTAAAGGTGTCGCAGCAGGTAAGGTAAATATTCCCGTCGTTTCCGGTAATGGTGAGTTTGCTGTAGTTACACAAATCACCGTTACCGAAGCGGTGGGATGAGTCGGAGAGTAAGATATGTTCCTGAAAACAGAACAATTTGAATATAACGGCGTAGCCGTGACGCTTTCTGAACTGTCAGCGCTACAACGCATTGAGCATCTTGCCTGGCTGAAACAGCGGGAAAAATCGGCTGAATCCGGTGTCATCCCGGAGGTTACTGTGGAGGATCTCATCAGGGTTGGGGCGTTACTGGTTGCGATGTCCCTGTGGCATAACCACCCGCAGAAGACGCAGATCGCCTCCATGAATGAGGCGGTTATGCAGATTGAGCAGGAAGTGCTGACCACCTGGCCTGCTGAGGCAATTGCGCTGGCAGAAAACGTGGTGATGCGTCTGTCCGGTATGTCAGAGCCAGCCATAAACGATATGACAGAGCAGGCTGAGGGAGGCGATTCTGGTGAGCCTCTTACTGCGGGAAAGCGTTCGACGGTGAGCTGAGTTTTGCCCTGAAACTGGCGCGTGAGATGGGGCGGCCCGACTGGCGCGCCATGCTTGCCGGGATGTCATCCACTGAATATGCCGACTGGCACCGTTTTTACAGTACACATTATTTTCAGGATGCTCTGTTGGATATGCATTTTTCCGGGCTTACGTACACCATACTCAGCCTGTTTTTCAGCGATCCGGACATGCACCCGCTCGATTTCAGTCTGCTGAACCGATGTGAGGCTGGAAAAGAGACTGAAGATGATGTGCTGATGCAGAAAGCGGCAGGGCTTGCAGGCGGCGTTCGTTTTGGTCCGGACGGGAACGAAATCAGCCGTGCTGCTCCTGATGTGGAGGATATAACGGAGGAGGACGCAATGTTGATGATGGAATCTGAGGGGATAGCAGGAGGAGTCCGGTATGGCTGAACCGGCAGGCGATCTGGTCGTTGATTTAAGTCTGGATGCCGCCAGATTTGAAGAGCAGATGGCCAGAGTCAGGCGTCATTTTTCCAGTACGGAAACTGATGCGAAAAAAACAGCTGCGGTTGTTGAACAGTCAATGAACCGGCAGGCGATGGCTGCACAGAAAGCGGGGATCTCCGTCGGGCAGTATAAAGCCGCCATGCGAATGCTGCCTGCGCAGCTCACCGACGTGGCCACGCAGCTTGCAGGGGGGCAGAATCCGTGGCTCATCCTGCTGCAACAGGGGGGGCAGGTGAAGGACTCGTTCGGCGGGCTGATCCCCATGTTCAGGGGGCTTGCCCGTGCGATCACCCTGCCGATGGTCGGTGTCACCTCGCTGGTGGTGGCAACCGGTGCGCTGACGTATGCCTGGTACCAGGGCGACTCAACCCTGTCCGATTTCAACAAAACGCTGGTCCTTTCCGGTAATCAGTCGGGTCTGACAGCCGATCGTATGCTGGTTCTGTCCAGAGCGGGGCAGGAGGCAGGGCTGACGTTTAACCAGACCAGCGAGTCACTCAGTGCGCTGGTTAATGCTGGGGTACGAAGTGAGGCTCAGATTGCATCCATCAGTCAGAGTGTAGCGCGTTTTTCTTCTGCATCGGGCGCAGAGGTGGATAAAGTCGCAGAAGCCTTCGGAAAGCTGACCACAGACCCGACTTCTGGTCTTATTGCAATGGCCAGCCAGTTCCATAACGTAACGGCGGAGCAGATTGCGTATGTTGCTCAGTTACAGCGTTCCGGCGACGAGGTTGAGGCACTAAAGGCCGCAAACGAGGCTGCAACGAGAGGGTTTGATGACCAGACCCGACGCCTGAAAGAGAACATGGGCACTCTGGAGACTTGGGCTGACAGGACTGCACGGGCATTCAAATCCATGTGGGATTCGGTGCTGGATATTGGCCGTCCTGATACTGCTCAGGAGATGCTGATTAAGGCAGAGGCAGCGTTTAAGAAAGCGGACGACATCTGGAATCTGCGCAAGGATGATTATTTTGTTAACGATGAAGCGCGGGCGCGTTACTGGGATGATCGTGAAAAAGCCCGTCTTGCGCTTGAAGCCGCCAGAAAGAAGGCCGAGCAGCAGGCCCAACAGGACAAAAACGCGCAGCAGCAGAGCGAGACCGAAGCGTCACGGCTGAAATATACCGAAGAGGCGCAGAAGGCTTACGAACGCCTGCAGACGCCGCTGGAGAAATATACTGCCCGTCTGGAGGAGCTGAATAAGGCGCTGAAACACGGGAAAATCCTGCAGGCAGATTACAACACGCTGATGGCGGCAGCGAAAAAGGACTATGAAGAGACGCTGAAAAAACCGAAGCAGTCCGGCGTGAAGGTGTCTGCGGGTGATCGTCAGGAAGACATTGCTCATGCTGCCCTGCTGGCGCTTCAGGCAGAACTCCGGACACTGGAGATGCATGCCGGAGCGAGTGAGAAAATCAGCCAGCAGCGCCGGGATTTGTGGAAGGCGGAAAGTCAGTATGCGGTACTGGAGGAGGCTGCGCAACGTCGCCAGCTGTCTGCACAGGAGAAATCCCTGCTGGCGCATAAAGACGAGACGCTGGAGTACAAACGCCAGCTGGCTGCACTTGGCGATAAGGTCACGTATCAGGAGCGCCTGAATGCGCTGGCGCAGCAGGCAGAGAAATTCGCACAGCAGCAGCGGGCGAAACGCGCGGCTATTGATGCAAAATCCCGTGGTCTGACTGACCGGCAGGCAGAGCGGGAAGCCACAGAACAGCGCCTGAAGGAACAGTATGGCTATAATCCGCTGGCGCTGAATAACGTCATGTCAGAGCAGAAAAAGACCTGGACGGCTGAAGACCAGCTTCGTGGGAGCTGGATGGCTGGCCTGAAGTCCGGCTGGAGCGAGTGGAAAGAGAGTGCCACGGACAGTATGTCGCAGGTAAAAGGTGTGGCAACGCAGACCTTTGATGGTATTGCGCAGAATATGACGGCGATGTTGACCGGGGGAGAACAGAACTGGCGCAGCTTTACACGTTCGGTGCTGTCGATGCTGACGGAAATCCTGGTAAAACAGGCAATGACCGGGCTGGCCGAAAGTGCCATCAGCACTCTTGGTGGCGCCGTCGGTAGCTTCAGTTTTGCTACAGGTGGATTTACCGGCAGCGGCGGAAAATTTGAGCCAGCCGGGATAGTTCATCGTGGTGAGTTTGTCTTCACAAAGGAGGCAACCAGCCGGATTGGTGTGGGTAATCTCTACCGTCTGATGCGCGGATATGCCACTGGAGGTTATGTCGGTACATCGGGCAGCATGGCGGACAGTCGGTCACAGGCGTCCGGGAAGTTTGAGCAGAATAACCATGTGGTGATTAATAACGACGGCACGAACGGCCAGATAGGGCCACAGGCGCTGAAGGCTGTTTATGACGTAGCCCGCAAGGCTGCGATAGATGTTGTGACCGGGCAAATGCGTGATGGTGGCATCTTATCGGGAGGCGCTCGATGAAAATTTTCAGGTGGAAAGTGAAGCCAGGTATGGATGTGGCTTCGGAACCGTCGCTCAGGGAGGTGCGTTTGGGCGATGGTTATTCTCAGCGTGCGCCTGCCGGACTGAATGCAGATTTGAAAACGTACAGCGTGACGCTTTCAGTTTCCCGTGACGAAGCCACTGCGCTGGAGTCATTTCTGGCAGAACACGGTGGCTGGAAAGCCTTTCTCTGGACACCGCCTTATGGCTACCGGCAGATAAAAGTGACCTGCGCAAAGTGGACATCGCGGGTCAATATGTTGCGTGTTGAGTTCAGTGCGGAGTTTAAACAGGTGGTGAACTGATGCAGGATATTCGGCAGGAAACACTGAATGAATGCACCCGCGCGGAGCAGTCGGCCAGCGTGGTGCTCTGGGAAATCGATCTGACAGAGGTCGGTGGTGAACGTTATTTTTTCTGTAATGAGCAGAACGAAAAAGGTGAGCCGGTCACCTGGCAGGGGCGGCAGTATCAGGCCTATCCCATTCATGGAAGCGGATTTGAGATGAACGGCAAAGGAGCCAGTGCCAGGCCAACGCTGAAAGTCTCTAATCTGCACGGCATGGTCACCGGGATGGCGGAAGATCTGCAGAGTCTGGTTGGCGGAACGGTGGTCCGGCGTAAAGTTTACGCACGTTTTCTGGATGCGGTGAACTTTGCCAACGGAAACAGCGACGCCGATCCGGAGCAGGAGGTGATCAGCCGCTGGCGCATTGAGCAGTGCAGCGAACTGAGTGCGGTCAACGCGAGCTTTGTGCTGTCCACGCCGACTGAAACGGATGGTGCTGTTTTTCCGGGGCGCATCATGCTGGCCAACACCTGCACCTGGACCTATCGCGGCGATGAGTGCGGTTATCACGGTCCGGCGGTCGCTGATGAATATGACCAGCCGACGTCCGATATCACGAAGGATAAATGCAGCAAATGCCTGAGTGGCTGTAAGTTCCGCAATAACGTTGGCTACTTCGGCGGATTCCTTTCCATTAACAAACTTTCGTGAGAGATGTATGCCCCGTTATGGGTTTTCGGTAAAACATAGCGATGGTCTTGTTATGACCATTACCGACGATAGCACGTTATGCAAAATGAATGGTACTTCCCTTGTGGGTCAGGAAGTCACTTTTAAGAATATGATGAATAATAATAATATTAGTCAGGCAACCTGTCGTACGGGTATCACAGTATTGCCAGACTATGATTGGCTTATATCACTAAGCCAGAGTGTCTGGTTTGACTGGGCAAGGGTGGTTATGTTCCCGTTAACTACAGGACCCGGTGGTTATACGCGTGTCACAGCAAGGCTGGATGCAAACAGGGAAGTCCTGATCGACTATCACTATACGTGGCGTGAAAACTACAGGATTGAAGGGAGTGTCTTAGCACGCGATCATATTTTTGGGAAATTGCGCAGCCAGGTTATTTCATGGCCTGTCAATACCAGAGGGAATAATTCGCGCTACGGGATCCAGTTGGGCGGACTGAATAAACTGTTTGTTATTCCGGAGCAGTCACAGATCAGCCATCTTCATTTCAAGGGAGATGTGACGATTTACCAGGGTTGGACACCATCAATGATAGATCCACGCCTGACGATGAATAACTGTATCTGTTTTTTTTATGTGAACGATCCGGATCTGGCTATTGGTGTTCGGGTCGGCGGAGACAGTTACAGTGTATGGGGGCGGAGCGGAGATAAGTATGGTGTTAGCCTCAGTTCTGCCCGGGTGAAACTCTGTATTTTTGCCAACCTCGATCCAAGACCGCCGGAGCGGTATGGAGTAAGCATCAGGAAAAATGGGCGGTTATTGTGGAACTCAACTCAGGATCCTCTTATTCGCCCCGCAATTGTCGATATGAGTCATGGCCTTCATTTCAGCGAAGGTCGTTTTGTTCGAACGCCGGTATCCACTCCATTTCGTCGCCCTATGTTTGCCCCTGCCTGTATTGGTAGTGGCGTAGGGAATGTCACCCATTACAACGGTAGTATAAGCGGCGCGGACAAGTTCAAGCCCACCTTCAGCACATATGTTTCCAGTAATGGCAACGGACTCTGTCATGCCTTTGGTGGGCGTGAGTCGGATATGTTTGGTGATTATGCGTTTGGTATTGCGGCATGGAACCACAATGAGGTTATAACCAGTACGCTTCCTGTGCTGGTCATTGATGGCGAGGATTTTTTCCGGTTCTGACGAAAGGCATTTCAATTTTATGATTAAGGATATTTTGGCTCATGCCGAAAGGTGCGAGCCTGCAGAGTCTTGTGGCTTCGTGGTGAGAAAGCCGGAGGGTGAGAAGTATCTCCCCTGCGAAAACCTGTCGGCAGAACCAGGGATGTATTTTCGCATGTCTCCGGAAGAGTGGGTTAGGGCAGAAAGACAGGGTGAGATTGTGGCACTGGTCCACAGCCACCCCGGTGGGCTGCCCTGGCTGAGTGAGGCCGACCGGCGGCTGCAGGTGCAGAGTGATTTACCGTGGTGGCTGGTCTGCCAGGGCGCGATTCATAAATTTCGATGCGTGCCGCATCTCACCGGGCGGCGATTTGAGCACGGTGTGATGGACTGTTACACGCTGTTCCGTGATGCCTATCATCTGGCAGGAATAGAGTTGCCGGATTTTGAGCGTGAGGAAGACTGGTGGCGTACAGGTCAGAACCTCTATCTGGATAATCTGGAGGCGACAGGGTTTTACCGTGTCACTCAGTCAGAAGCGCAGCCGGGAGATGTACTGGTGTGCTGCTTTGGCGCATCGGTGCCAAATCATGCTGCCATCTATTGCGGCGATGGTGAGCTTTTGCATCACATCCCTGAACAACTGAGCAAACGAGAGAGGTATACCGAAAAATGGGAACGTCGCACACATTCCCTCTGGCGGCACCGGGCATGGCACGCATCTGCCTTTACGGGGATTTGCAACGATTTGGCCACCGCATCGATCTGCGCGTGAAAACGGGGGCGGAAGCTATCCGGGCGCTGGGCATACAGATCCCGGCGTTTCGTCAGAAACTGAGCGACGGCTGGTATCAGGTAAGGATTGCCGGTCGTGATGCAGGCGAAGCAGAATTATCTGCTCGTCTGAATGAACCTCTGGCCAGTGGAGCCATAATTCACATTGTTCCACGTCTGGCTGGCGCAAAAAGAGGTGGTGTTTTTCAGACGGTGCTCGGCGCAGCGCTGATTGCGGTAGCGTGGTGGAACCCCGCGGGCTGGCTGGGCGCAGCAGCTGTTTCGGGCATGTATGCAGCTGGCGCCAGTATGGTTCTGGGCGGTGTGGCGCAGATGCTGGCACCGAAAGCCCGGGCGCCCACGGCAGCCAGTACAGATAACGGCAAACAGAACACCTATTTCTCCTCGCTGGATAACATGGTTGCCCAGGGCAATGTTTTGCCTGTTCTGTACGGTGAAATGCGTGTGGGGTCGCGCGTGGTATCTCAGGAAATCAGCACGGCAGACGAAGGGGACGGTGGTCAGGTTGTGGTGATTGGTCGCTGATGAAAAACGTTTTATGTGAAACCGCCTCCGGGCGGTTTTGTCGTTTATGGAGCGTGAGGAATGGGTAAAGGCAGCAGTAAGGGGCATACCCCGCGCGAAGCGAAGGACAACCTGAAGTCCACGCAGTTGCTGAGTGTGATCGATGCCATCAGTGAGGGGCCAATTGAAGGGCCTGTCAACGGCCTGCAGAGTGTTCTGATCAACAATACCCCCGTTCTGGACAATAGCGGTGGCACGAATATACACGGGGTAACCGTAGTATACAGAGCCGGAGAGCAGGAGCAGACACCTCCGGAAGGATTCGAGTCATCTGGCTCAGAAACCGTACTCGGAACAGAGATAAAATACGATAATCCCGTCACCCGGACTATCGCGTCTTCCAACATTGACCGCCTGCGTTTTACGTTTGGCGTTCAGTCACTGGTCAGTACAAACTCAAAGGGTGACAGGAATCCCTCGGAAGTTCGGCTGCTGATCCAGCTCCAGCGCAACGGGGCATGGGTAACGGAAAAAGACATTACCATTAAGGGCAAGACCACCTCGCAGTATCTGGCTTCGGTGGTGGTGGATAATCTCCCGCCGCGCCCGTTCAATATCCGTATGCGCAGGATGACGCCTGACAGCACTACAGACCAGCAGCAGAACAAAACCATCTGGTCGTCATTTACCGAAATCATCGATGTTAAACAGCGCTACCCGAACACAGCGCTGTTTGGTGTGCAGGTGGATTCGGAACAGTTCGGCAACCAGCAGGTGAGCCGTAATTATCATCTGCGCGGGCGCATTCTGCAGGTACCGTCGAACTATAACCCGCAAACGCGGAAGTACAGCGGCATCTGGGACGGGACGTTTAAACCGGCATACAGCAACAATATGGCCTGGTGTCTGTGGGATATGCTGACCCACCCGCGCTACGGCATGGGTAAACGTCTTGGTGCAGCGGATGTGGACAAATGGGCGCTGTATGTCATCGGCCAGTATTGTGACCAGTCGGTGCCGGACGGCTTTGGTGGCACGGAGCCGCGCATCACCTGTAATGCTTACCTGACCACGCAGCGTAAGGCGTGGGATGTGCTGAGTGATTTCTGCTCGGCGATGCGGTGTATGCCGGTATGGAACGGACAGACGCTGACGTTCGTGCAGGACCGGCCGGCGGATAAGGCGTGGACCTATAACCGCAGTAATGTAGTGATGCCGGATGATGGTGCGCCGTTTCGCTACAGCTTCAGCGCCCTGAAGGACCGCCATAATGCCGTTGAGGTGAACTGGATTGACCCGAATAACGGCTGGGAAACGGCGACAGAACTCGTGGAGGACACGCAGGCCATTCTCCGTTACGGTCGTAATGTCACGAAGATGGACGCCTTTGGCTGTACCAGCAGGGGACAGGCGCACCGTGCCGGGCTGTGGCTGATAAAAACGGAGCTGCTGGAAACGCAGACCGTGGACTTCAGCGTTGGAGCCGAAGGGCTCCGCCATGTGCCGGGGGACGTCATTGAAATCTGTGACGATGACTATGCCGGGATAAGCATGGGCGGGCGCGTGCTGGCGGTGAACAGCCAGACCCGGACGCTGACGCTCGACCGTGAAATCACCCTGCCATCTTCCGGCACCACGCTGATAAGTCTGGTTGACGGGCAGGGGAGCCCGGTCAGCGTGGAGGTTCATTCCGTCACTGACGGTGTGAAGGTGAAAGTGAGCCGGGTTCCTGACGGAGTTGCCGAATACAGCGCGTGGGGGTTGAAGCTGCCGACGCTGCGCCAGCGTCTGTTCCGCTGCGTGAGTATCCGGGAAAACGATGACGGTACGTATGCCATTACCGCCGTGCAGCATGTACCGGGAAAAGAGGCCATCGTGGATAACGGGGCGCATTTTGACGGCGACCTGAGCGGTACGGTAAACGGTGTCACACCGCCAGTGGTGCAGCATCTGACAGCAGAAGTCTCCGCAGACAGCGGACAATATCTGGTACTGGTGCGCTGGGACACGCCAAAAGTGGTGAAGGGCGTGAGCTTCATGCTTCGTCTGACGGTGACTGCCGATGACGGCAGTGAACGGCTGGTCACAACGGCCAGAACGACGGAAACCACTTACCGGTTCACACAGCTGACGCTGGGTAGCTACACGCTGACGGTTCGGGCGGTCAATGCCTGGGGTCAGCAGGGAAATCCGGCATCGGTTTCTTTCAGAATTGCGGCTCCTGCTGCACCGTCGCATATTGAACTGACGCCGGGATATTTTCAGATAACAGCAACGCCACATCTTGCGGTTTATGACCCGACTGTACAGTTTGAATTCTGGTTCTCAGAAAAGCAGATTGCTGATACCAGGCAGATTGAAACAACTGCCCGCTATCTGGGAATGGCGTTGTACTGGATAGCCGGCAGTATAAATATTAAGCCTGGCCGGGATTATTATTTTTATATCCGGAGCGTGAATACCGTCGGGAAATCAGCGTTTGTGGAAGCTGTTGGCCAGCCGAGTAACGATGCATCCGGTTATCTGAATTTTTTTAAAGGCCAGATAACGGAATCCCATTTAGGTCAGGAGTTACTGGATAAAGTTGAACTGACGGAGGATAACGCCAGCAGACTGGAGCAGTTCTCAAAAGAGTGGAAAGACGCTAACGACAAATGGAACGCCATGTGGGGCGTTAAAATTGAGCAGACGGAGGATGGCAGGCATTACGTTGCCGGACTGGGCCTTGGTATGGAGGATACTCCCGAAGGTAAGTTAAGCCAGTTTCTGGTTGCTGCAAACCGGATCGCCTTTATTGATCCTGCAAATGGCAATACATCGCCGATGTTTGTGGCACAGGGTGGACAGATCTTTATGAATGAAACCTTTGTTAAGTCGATGAATGTCAATGGGCGATTTATTGTAACGCCTGCAGGCGATGTCACTATTCTGGCAGATCCGCGGCGGAAATCAGGACTACGGATGAACAACCAGCTTATACAGATTAATGATGACAGAGGGGAATGGGTGATAAAAATCGGCGATTTATGGCAGCAACTATAGGGTTTAAGAATCCGCATCCTGGCGGTTTTTTTTGGAGATATTATGGCCATTAAAATTTCCGGTGTTCTTCTGGATGGCGCAGGCCTTCCTGTTGCTGGCTGTCGTATTGAATTGCGGGCCAGGAAAACCAGTCCCACGGTAGTGGTGCATGTCGCCTCTTCAACACTGACTGCGAAAAATGGGCAATACAGCATAGATGTAGAGCCTGGTTACTACGACGTTACATTATGGCGGGATGGATACCCGCCGATACGTGCTGGTGATATTTGTGTAACCGAAACGGATAAGCCAGACACGCTAAATGCATTCCTGGATGCACCGACAGAGGCAGATCTTCGTCCTGAGGTAATGAAACAGTTTGAAGAAATGCTGAAAGAGGCAGCGCGTAATGCAGCATCTGCGTCACAGTATGCAGCTGATGCAAAGACATCAGCTACCGATGCCAGCACATCTGCCGGGCTGGCTGCAACCCATGCGAGTGAGGCCTTAGATTCAGCAGGCGCAGCCAGTACATCGGCCGGACAGGCCGAGTCGTCGGCACAGTCCGCGTCCTCCAGCGCAGCAACAGCATCAACAAAGGCAGCAGAAGCGTCAGAGGGTGCCTCAGCCGCTAAAACGTCAGAGACGAATGCTGTTGCGTCACAACAATTGGCAGCCACATCTGCATCCGTTGCTGCTGAAAAGGAGATTGAGGCTGAAAAGCATGCGGCGTCTGCTAAAGAAAGTAAAACTGCTGCAGAGTTCGCAGCTGAGAGGGCTACTTCTGCTGCTCAAAATGCGGCTGTTGATGCCGCAGCTGCAACAGCAACACAATTGCGCAACGAAGTTCGTGAGGAGATAGACAGGGCCTCGGGGCTGGCAGAAAGGGCCGAAGCAGCAAACGAGGGCGCCTGGCAGGCCCTTGCTGAGGCACAGGAAATAGCCAAAACACCCGGGCCTCCTGGTGATAAGGGAGACAAGGGTGACAAAGGAGACAAGGGTGACAAAGGAGACAAGGGTGACAAAGGAGACAAGGGGGAGGGGATTGCACCAGACGGCGTATTGCGGACTACACCGATGGGCACTGATTTCAACGATGTTGGTAAGGGGACATATGCCTATCCATTATTAGGACAGGAAAACAGTAACGCCGCCGCAGTAAGTAATCACCCCATTCCCGGTTCAACAGGTAACGCAGCCTGGGGGATTGTGTGGGCTGCCCCCCGAGTCCGCTACCCCGCTCAGATTTTCATGAATTATGAAGGCCAGATGATGTCCCGCATCTGCGCAAACTATGGCTGGTCGGCCTGGTGGCAGTTCGCCGGCAA
This sequence comes from Cronobacter sp. EKM101R, assembly GCF_963888145.1. Lineage (NCBI taxonomy): Bacteria > Pseudomonadati > Pseudomonadota > Gammaproteobacteria > Enterobacterales > Enterobacteriaceae > Cronobacter > Cronobacter sp. EKM101R. The sequence continues at coordinate 21,589 of NZ_CAWPHW010000072.1, forward strand.
ACCACTCAGTGAGTATCCGGGGACGTATCTGTTTAGTGTGACGACGGCTGCTGTCAGTTATATGCGGGAAGTTTCCGGCAGCACGCTGACACCACCGCGGGCGGGTACCTGGTTTGCACTTGGGGATGCAGCAGCAAATGGCTCAACATTATTTCAGAGGGTAAGGTAATGGAAGCAGTGAACTTTATTACTGCGGTCAGGAATGCCGCGTACAACGAATATGGTGCTATCACCTGCGAGGTTCAGTTTGAGGGGACCGTGGATGCCAGGGGGGAGCCTGTATGGTCTCCCTTTACGGCCACCTCCCTGGATGTAACGGACTATGGACGACAGCTTTACCACGCTCTGGTAAATGGCGAGTATGGCGAAATCCCGCCATTCGTCGCCACACCAGAGATGCTGGAAAGAGCAAGAGCAGCCAGGCGTGAAGAGATTAACCTCTGGCGTGACCAGCAGGAGAATATCGAATATCTCATGGAGTTTAACGGCCGTCGCTGGGATTTCGGTAAGCGTACAAAGGAACGAATTTCAACCTCGCTGACTGTTGCCAGAAGCGGGCAACTGCCTGATGGTTTTGCGTGGACCGACGGCGACAACAATATCGTGCCCGTCACTGCGGCTGAGTTGTTAGCTCTGGGGGATGCCATCGAGCTGGCGATGTTCAACAAAGGGGTTGAAATCAATACGCGTCAGTTGCAGATGAAGGCTGAAGTCTGCGCGCTGCAAACGCTGGAGGAAATACGTAACTACAGAGTTGGGTGGCCTATTGAGCTGGTTTAAGTTTTGCTTCATAGCGGCTGAATGTTAAAAACGGCCGCTAATAACATTTTGGGGAATACAGATACATTTTTTATCCATGGACAACTCTCCCATCGTATCTAAAAAATGAGGGGGATGAAGCCCGGGATAAATCAGATTGATCGTTTGTGTATCCCGGGGCGAAGAGTATATTATATAAAAGAGGAAAGTACGGGGAGGCCTTCAGTCAGTTGGTCAAAAGAATGATATTTAACAAGCTGCCTTCGGCAAAACTCAGCGGAAGGGCTACTATCCGCTGAATGCAAAAAAATAATATTTATATCATAACTTAGTTTGTTGTGCATCTGAACGGGGCAGGCCAGGAAATTATCATTTCTGTAACGGTTATTCAGGAACCAGAATCCTTCATACCCTAAATGGCCAAGGAAAACGGCCACTTTTTCCGTAACATCTTTTTCCACGGCCTCACAAAATATAGCCGGACGGTTTTTAGTGATAGTGTTACAGGCTCCCTGAAGGCATTTCATTTCATGGCCTTCGACATCGATTTTTATTAGGTCTATATGCAGAGGGCTATTTTTTAGAACTGAATCGATGGATACCATTTCAATGGATTGATATCGTG
>NZ_CAWPHW010000072.1:23071-161491 GCF_963888145.1 Cronobacter sp. EKM101R
GACTGACTGACTGACTGACTGACTGACTGACTGACTGACTGACTGACTGACTGACTGACTGACTGACTGACTGACTGACTGAAATAATCCCCCTCCTTGTTATATCCGCTTTCAACAGAAAATGAACCATAATTCCAGGGTTTATCGTATGATGAAACTGGAATGTTTATAAACTCATTATGTTCACCAACTGCTTTGTTATAAGCCAAAATATTTAGTCTGTTGTTTAATGCAATATTACCGCACAAGATGTGGTAAATGGGCGGTTGGGGCTCAAAACAGATTATTGTGCCAGCATGACATATTTTTGATAACGGAATGGTGTGTAATCCCATATTTGCACCAATTTCTAAAACATTGCTATCGCTCCTTAATAGTAGCTTGTATAGGTCAACTTCAGTTTCACTCCACTCACCATAATTTGAAGCATAATTCGAAATCATGTCACCTCTTAATAATATGAATTTCCCCCATCGCAAATCTTTTATAAATGTCCTCATTATGTCTCCTTTTGCTGTTGTGATAATGTTTTTACGATTTATTGCAGAGTGTTTTTTCAGACATATACCATTTACACCAAAAGAAAGCAATTTCCGGTATTGATGAAGATGTTACTAAAATAAAGAAGGGAGAGCCAGCCTGAGACGTTGCCAGTTATGGTGTTGCTCTGGGGAGGATGACACATACTGAGCGATGTGGATTACGTCGAAACCAGCGCGAACGTGGTGGAGAGGGACTATACCTGCGCCAGCAGAGTGAGGCAAGCCGAAAGGGACGCCGTGGCATCATGGCCAACAACTGCGGCCGCATGGTGACGCTCAACATGGGCTTCCCACCCGCTACCAGCGACACGCGCAAAACGGAAAACCAGTATGCGGTTGCCGGTGAGACTGAGAAGCTGCTTTTTGGTAGCCGATGCGACATATCTGCAACGCGATTATTCGCCATTAAAGCCCCGGGCCGGGGCTTTAATGGAACCTGAAATTAAACATCCTTTTTAACTTTTCCCCATTCTGATTTGACCTTATCCCGAAAAGATTCTTTAGGGGCTTGCTTGCAGGCTTCAATCACCATGGGGGTAACTTTAGTAATGCCATCTACATCAAGTACAGCAGATTCTGCTTTATCCTCTTTGTAGATATCCTCGATGAAACTAACAGCTGTGGGCTGAAAGCTGGCGTCCAGAGCCAGGAAATCCTCACATGTCCATGTGCTTACCGGTTTCTTATGGGCCTGCTCTTTATTGTCCGAAGCCTGGCTGAAGGATGAGAAGGTAAGCAGAGTGGTTAAACCAACTAATAATAACTTACGTTTCATTGTGTCGTCTCCGTGGGTGAAGTAGACATTTCCTGTATCAAATATAGACGTTGAATTTTATTTTTCCAGGATGTGGAGATATATACTGACCGACGGCTGTAATAAAATGATATCGCTGTCACTAATAAAGAATCAGAGCAGGAAGGAAGTGTTGGAATATTATCTTTTTGATGCCGCTTAAGTTATTGAAAATAATGCAAGGCATAAAAGGTCATCTTTTGTGCTATTGCTGTAAATTATTGATTTTGATTTGTTTTTCTTCGGTCTTGAAAACCGGCGACCCGAAAGGGTTCCAGAGTTCGAATCTCTGCGCTTCCGCCAACCAATTTAAGGGGATGCCGAAAGGCGTCCCCTTTTTCATTTGAACGTTTTGCCTCGCACGCGCCATCAGGGTTTTCTTAACGATTTTCGGTAAACTTGTTACTGAAGACAACGCGCCCGCCGCGTGCAGCGCCGTAAAACCGCATTACTTCTCTCCTGAACCGTCAAGTCTGCTTACATCTGCCCATTACCCTCTGCTTGTGTCTGTCTCTTCCGTGCGTAGCATCTGCCCTTTAACACGCTGTTAAATAAACGCTTCTCGCTGAAGTCAAGCGGGCAGGCGGTTTCAGGGAGAGAAACAATGGCATCGCTGCAGACGATTTTAGCGAGTTGTCGGGCAGGGGCAGAGGAGCTCGCCGCACAGGCGCAGGCCCGTCTCGCCCTCTGGGAAAAATGGCTGCAACCCCTTTCGGCGGATTTCCCTACCGGCGACGATCCGGGCTATGACGACGATTTCCAGCAGATCCGCGAAGAGGTGAATAAGCTTTCCGGCGCGGATATCACGCTTATCGGCGAGCTGGCGGAAAAAGTGCTGACCACGTCAGCCAAGGATATTCGCGTCGCGACGTATTACGCCTGGGCGCGGCTGCACCGCGACGGCGAAGCGGGCTTTGCCGAAGGGCTGGAGCTGCTCGCCGCGCTGCTTACACGTTTTGGCGCCGCGCTGCACCCGCAACGGGCGCGCAGCCGTCAGGCGGCGCTGGAGTGGCTGGCGTGCTCACGCGTGCTCGACAGCCTGTCGCTTTACCCGGAAGTCACCCGGGATGACGCCCGGCGCACCGCGGGCGCGCTGTTGTTGATTGAGCAGGCGCTGGCGCAGGAAGATCCCACCGCGCGCGCGCCGCTCACCGCGCTTTACGGCGCGCTGGAAGCGCGACTGATGAAAGCGGGCGGCGTGGATGCGGTGGTCCCGCAAACCACCAGCGATAGCGGCGCGTCGCAGGCGGCAACGGCGCCCGTTATCGGCGCCATTACCTCCGGGCGCGATCTGCTGGATCAGGCCCGCCTGCTTGCTGACTATCTGCGTAATCAGCCCGACGGCTGGCTTGCCGCCCACCGGCTGATGAAATCCCTGCGCCACGACACCCTTCACCAGTTGCCGCCGCTCTCAGGCGACGGACGTACCCGCATTGAACCGCCGAAGGCCGATCAGCGCGCCTTGTTAAAACGGCTGTGGCTTCAGCAGTGCTGGCTGGAGCTGCTGGAGCAGGCCGACAGCCTCTTCGCGCGCGGCGGCAGTCATTTGTGGCTCGATGTGCAATGGTATCTTCATGAAGGGCTTGTGAAATCGGGGCAGGAGACGCTCGCGGCTATCATTCGCGCCGATCTGAACGGGCTGTTAAACCGGTTGCCGGGCCTTGAGACGCTCGCCTTCAGCGACGGTACGCCGTTTGCCGACGACGTGACGCAGCACTGGATAGCGCAACAGGTGCGGGAGCGGTCGCAGGATCCCGATGTCACGCATGCAACGGAGACGTGCAGCGCCGGAGATGACGAGGTGCTGCAGCTGGAGCCGGAAGCCGTCGCGCTCGCCGACAGCGACGGTATCGACGCGGCGCTCGGCTGGCTACAGACCCGGCCCGCGCTCACCACACCGCGCCAGCGCTGGTTACTGCGTCTGCTAATGGCGCGTCTTGCCGAGCAGTACGGCAAAAACGATCTGGCGCTGCATCTGCTGGCCGGGCTGGATGCGAGCGCAGCGCAGATGACGCTCTCACAATGGGAACCCGCGCGGCTTTTTGAAGTGGGGGCCAGGCGGTTACGGCTGCTGCGCATGAAGGCCGGGCGCAGCGAGGCGGATAAGGCGCGTCTGCAAACCGATATGGAGCAGCTATTGGCGGGGCTTATCGCTATCGATCCGGCGCGCGCCGCCGTTTTGTGCAGTTAAACCGGTACATCACATCACTCAGGGAAGGAGACACCGATGCCCGAAAACCCTCGCGCGCCGTCGCTTTACGAGATCCTGTACGGCAATTTCGCAGGCGGCCTGCCGCTGGATGTTGTCAGCGAAGAGAATCAGGTGGTCTTGTCGGTGCTTGATAACATGCAGCGCATTCTGAATACCCGCGCCGGCAGTCTCAAGCATCTGCCCGATTACGGCATGCCGGACATGACCAAAATTCTTCAGGGCATGCCGGGTACGGCGCATCAACTGATCGGCGCGCTCTCCGCCGTGTTGCTGAAGTACGAGCCGCGGCTGAAGCGTCTGAACGTCGTGATGCTCCCGCAAACGATGCCCGGCGAGCTGCGCTACGCCATCGACGCCGAGTTAAAAGGCGTGGGGCTGGTGCGCTACGGTACGGAATTTATGCCGGAAGGGCGTGTGTTGATCCGCCACCTCAAACAACAACAGTTTATGGATAACCGCGCCGCGCGCTGAGCGGCTTTACGACAGGGATATCATGGAAATCCTCACTGAACGTCATCTGAAAACCGGCGGCGATCCACGCCTGCTGCCGGACTACGCCGCGCTTCGCGAAGAACTCGGCAAACTCACGCACCCGGCGCGCCCGGATGTGAACTGGCGCCGTGTCGAGCAGTTATCGCTGCTGCTCTTTGAGCGCAACGGCGTCGAGCTGCAAACCGCTGCAGCGTATACGCAGGCCCGTTTGCGCTTGCTGGGGTTGCCTGGCCTGAACGAAGGGCTGGCGATTATCGACGCACTCATTGCGCGCCAGTGGGGCAACCTGTGGCCGCAGCCGGTGCATGCGCGCATGGAGATTTTAAGCAGCCTCAGCCAGCGCGTGCAGCAGACGCTGCGCACCATGCCGCTGCGCTATGCGGATCTCGGCGCGCTCTATCAGGCGGAGCAGCACGTGACGAACATTATCGCGGTGCTGGAGCGCCTTGAGCTTAAGCATCTGAGTCAGATGGACGCGCTGCGTCTGCATCTGCATAACGCGGCGGCGCGGCTGGAAAATGACGCGGAGCAGGGTGATGCGCCGCCTGTCGTACAGAATGCGGCAGACGGTAGCGAAGCGCGCGTCGACGACGTGCGCCGGGTATATGTCGCCGCCAGCGCGCCAGCGCCAGACGTGACACCACCTCAACCGCCAGTGCGACATGGCCTGAAACCCTTTATCGCCGGTATGGTCACGATGCTGGTGGCGGGCAGTGCGGTGCTGATGGGCTGGCAGGCGTATCACCGCCCCAATCCGGCGCAGGTGCGAATAGCGGCGTCGCTTCACGCCTGGCCGCAGGTGACCGCCAGTTCAGCGCTCACGCCGGAACTGGCGCGCCAGCTCGACGCCGCAACCTTACTGACACAGACGCGCCAGCGCCTCGACTGGATGGCGGCTCAAGCGCCGGATCGCAATATTCGCTTTGCCTGCGCGCTGGCGCGGCAGGCAGGCGCGCTCTTGCCGCAGCATCCACAAGCGCAGGCGTTGACCCGCCAGTGGCGTCAGCAGATGAGCGCCAGCGCGATGCCGCTGCAAAATCTGGAGGGCTGGCGCCACGGTATGACGCAGCTTGATGAGCTTACCGCCAGGCTTAACGCGCTCGATGAGCGGCGGGGGAAATACCTGACTGGCAGCGAGCTTAAAACGATGGTGTTTAACATTCGCCAGGCCTTTGCCGCCATGCCGCCCGCCGAAGAACTGCTGCGCCAGATGGCCGAACAGCGCCAGCAGGGGGTTGTGCCGACCGCGCTGCGCCAGGAGACCGAAACCCGGCTCAATCAGTTGCTCTATCGCTACGTTCTCCTGACGCCACCCGCGGCGGATAACATCACGCCGTAGCCTGGCGTGAGCTGGCTCGTCCTGCAACAGGCAAAAAAATCCTGCCCGATGGGCAGGAAATTAACAGTATCAGGGGATTCACATCGAACCTGCACCTCAGGAGGAGTGAGTACACGTTTGCAGTGTGGTCAGCCGGTAGCTGGCATCTCTGCACTTGAGCAGATTCTCAACGATACCAGGGCGTTAGCGCCTGACGTACCGCGCCGATAAGGCGCTTTTTCCATGCCACCGTCGAGGTGCGGTACTGTAAAAAGAGGCTACCGAGCGCTTTTTCATCGTCCAGCTCCAGCACAGAGAGTTGGGCGTTATCTTTGAGCGTGGCGAACCATGGCCAGGGCACCACCGCCAGCAGCGGCGCTTCGCGCAGCGCGCCGGGGAGCTGGGCGTAATCGGTGCAGATAAACGCCAGCCGTCGCGCCAGTCCGCCGCGCGCAAGCTGGCGATCCAGCTCGTTGTCCTGCTGCGGCCACGGATGACAATAGGCATGTGGATAGTCGCACAGTCCCGCCAGCGTCAGGCTGGTCTGTCCGGCAAAGGCATGGCGAAGCGGCGGGCCATAAAGGATAACCAGCCGCGTTTGCCCGATGCGCTCATAGTGCAGCGCGCTGAGTTGCTTCTGGTGATCGCCCACCGCCAGCAGCAGATCAATCGAACCCTCCACCAGATCGTCTCGCCAGGCGCGTCGCTCGAATGCCATGCACTCAATACTGGCCTGAGCCTGATGCGCTTTCTGCGCCAGCACCGGCGTCAGCAGCGTATTGAGCGCAGGCGGCATGACCACCCGAAAGCGCCGATCGTGCGGCTGCGGCTCGCCGAACATCTCTTCATTCAGCGACACAAACAGCGGCACCAGTTTGTCGCGCAACCCCAGCGCGAAAGGTGTCGGATGCTGACGGTTTCCTTCGCGGCGAAACAGTGGATCGCCCAGCGCCTCGCGAAGCCGTGCGAGCGCATGACTCACCGCAGAGGGCGTAATATTCAGCCGCTGCGCGGTTTCCCCGGTCGCGCCCGTCTGTAGCATCACGTAGAGCACTTTCAGCAGGTTCATATCCAGTTGCAGGATATTCATCAAATGCCATTCCAATTGAACAGGATTAAAAAGGTGCTGATTATACTGCCTCTCCTTACTCAGGAGATGCTAATGAAACCCCGTACTGCGCTTTTTTCTTGTTTAATGTCACTGATCTCTGTCTCTGCGCATGCCGCGCTCGATCCCGCCCAGCCGCTGGCCGAGGCACCGCCGTATTCACTTTTCGAGGCCTGGGCTAAACCGGTCAGGCCCTTCGCCATCTGGCCCGGCGTCTGGTATGTCGGCACCGAAAATCTCTCGTCGGTGCTCCTCACCACGCCGCAGGGCCATATTCTGATTGATGCGGGTCTTGATGCCAGCGCGCCACAGATCAGGCGCAATATTGAGGCGCTCGGTTTCCGTCTCACCGATATTCGCTATATCGTGAACAGCCATGCGCGGCTCGACCAGGCGGGCGGTATCGCACGCCTGAAAGCCTGGAGCGGCGCGCACGTCATCGCAAGCCATGCTAATGCAGCGCAGATGGCGCGCGGCGGCAAAGAGGATTTCGCGCTGGGCGACGCGCTGCCGTTCCCGCCCGTGACGGTGGATGTTGAAGCACAGGACGGGCAGCAGTGGCATCTGGGCGGCGTCACGCTGACGGCGATTTTCACACCCGGCCACCTGCCGGGGGCGACCTCCTGGAAAGCGACGCTCGCCGATGGCAAAACGCTTGTCTATGCCGACAGCCTGGCGACGCCAGGGTACCCGCTCATTAACAACCGCAACTATCCGGCGCTGGTGGAGGATATCCGCCAAAGCTTTGCGCGGCTTGAGGCGCAACAGGTGGATATCTTTCTTGCCAACAAAGGGGAGCGTTTTGGCCTGATGGACAAAATGGCGCGTAAGGCGCAGGGGGAGAATAACGCGTTTATCGACCCTGAAGGAGTAGCGCGCTATGTGACGCAATCGAGGAATGCTTTTGAGAAACAGCTGGCGGCGCAGCGCGCGCAGCCCTGAAACGAAGCCCTCTGCGTGCGCAGAGGGCTAATAAGTCAGACGTTCTTACGTTCGATCGTCTGTTCGCCCCAGAAGAGGGAATCTTTGTCGGTTTTCTTAAAGGCGCGGATCAGCACTTCATCGCTACCTTCTTCCCAGATTTTCTCGGCCATAACCTCATCGTAATCGGCCACTTCAAAAATCGCTTCAGCGATTTCAGGGGACGTATTACGCAGGCTGGCCCATTCCCCCACGTGATGGGTTTTCGATTCTTGTGTTGGCATGCTTTCCTCCAGTGAAGTGAGTGAGTTAGCCTTTCATTTTGACGGCGAGGCCCGCCACGTATTCACCCTGATAACGGGCGATCGCCAGTTCTTCCTGACTTGGCTGGCGTGAACCGTCGCCGCCTGCGATGGTAGTCGCGCCGTAAGGCGTTCCGCCGCGAACCGTGGAAATATCAAAGAGTTCCTGCGCCCCATAACCGATAGGCACAATGATCATTCCATGATGAGCAAGGGTAGTCCATGTGGAGGAGATTGTGTGTTCCTGCCCGCCGCCGGTGCCGGTAGAGCTAAAGACGCTCCCCAGTTTCCCGTACAGCGCGCCCGAGGCCCACAGGCCGCCCGTCTGGTCAAAGAAGGTACGCATCTGGCCGGACATATTGCCAAAACGGGTCGGGGTACCGACGATAATCGCATCGTAATCCGCCAGCTCTTGCGGCGTGGCCACCGGGGCGTTTTGCGTTTTGCCGCCCGCTTTCGCGAACGCTTCCGCCTGCATGGTTTCCGGCACGCGCTTAATGGTCACTTCCGCGCCCTCAACCTTTTCAACGCCTTCCGCGACCGCGTGCGCCAGCGTTTCGACATGCCCGTACATGGAATAATAAAGCACCAGAACTTTCGCCATCAGCCTTGCTCCTGTATCAGTGTTTGCCACAGCCTGTATCGCTGCGCTCATCTATAAAGCATATGCTTCCGGCGGCAGAGTGCAAACTGGCGCGAAAAAAAGCTTTAAAAATAAGATCTTATCTATAAACAGGGTATTTGTAGCATCAGGTCACATTTTCCCATCCCTGAAATTTTTTAATCATAAGAATAGTTTATTAATCGTTTCGTCAGATTCTTCACCGAAACGCCAGATTGATGTTGCTAAATGTTTCCGAAAAGTGGCGAAGTTATAGGCCCTGGCTAAGCTTTTAATCACGCGGCAACGATAACGGCTCCGGCCAGCGCCGTGAGGTGAAAGAATCCTCTTTTACTGAATGCAGTATGATGTCTAATGATTCACACAATCTGGAGGTCAGAAATGGCAAACCATCGTGGTGGTTCAGGTAATTTCGCAGAAGATCGTGACAGAGCATCAGAAGCAGGTCGTAAAGGTGGCCAGCAGAGCGGCGGGAACTTCAAAAATGACCCGCAACGCGCTTCCGAAGCTGGGAAAAAAGGGGGCAAAAACAGTCATGGCGGCGGCCGTAGTTAGCGCCACGCATGACCGTTATTAACCGCCTTATCTGAAAGCGTAAAGGTTAATAGCAACCCCCTCACCGCCGGGCACTCCCGGCGGTTTTTTTATGCCTGCGAGGGTGGGTCCTGCGGCGTAAGCACTGGCTCAGCCGTGTGCGCCTGTTTGCGGCTTAACAGCGCATTGAGCGCAATCGCCCCGAATGTGGCGGTGCCGATACCGCCGAGCGTAAAGCCGCCCACCGTGAGCGCGAAGTCGCCCGCCCCCAGCACCAGCGTCACCGCCACCATAATTAGATTGCCGTTCTGGCTGAGATCGACATGGTTCTGCACCCAGATACGCGCGCCCGCGACCGCAATCAGCCCGAACACCACAATCGACGCGCCGCCGATAACCGGTGCCGGAATAGTGTGGATCAGCGCGCCGAATTTCGGCGAGAAGCCCAGCAGCAGGGCGATGACCGCCGCCGCCACAAAGACCAGCGTTGAGTAGACTTTCGTCACCGCCATCACGCCGATATTCTCCGCATAGGTCGTCACACCGCTGCCGCCCACCGCGCCGGAGAGCATCGTCGCCAGCCCGTCGCCGACAAACGCGCGCCCCATGTACGGGTCCATAGTGCGCCCGGTCATGCCCGCCACCGCTTTCAGATGCCCGAGGTTTTCGGCGATCAGAATCACCGCCACTGGCGCAATCAGCATGATGGCCTGCACGTTGAAGGTTGGCGCGGCGAAATGCGGCAGCCCGAACCACGCGGCCTGCGCCACCGGCGTAAAATCCACCGGCTTGCCGAAGCCCAGCACATTGGTGAAAAGCGCGTACAGCGCCCAGGCGGCGATAAGCCCCATCAGGATCAGCAGCCGCTGCACCATGCCGCGCGTAAACACCGCCACGAGGCCGATACAGAGCACGGTCATTACCGCCATCCAGCCGTCAAAGCCGCTGGCGGAGACGCTTTTGACCGCAATCGGCGCGAGGTTAAGCCCGATGGCCATCACCACGGCGCCGGTCACGACCGGCGGCATCAGCCGTTCTATCCAGCGCGTACCCGATTTCATGACCACCACGCCGATAAGCGTATACAGCAGGCCGCAGGCGATAATACCGCCGAGCGCCACGCTCATATTCGGGTTCAGCCCCTGGCCGTTAAAGCCGGTCGCGGCGATCACCACCCCCACGAAGGCGGCGCTGGAGCCGAGATAGCTGGGCACCCGCCCGCCGGTAATCACAAAAAACAGCAGCGTGCCGATGCCGGACATCAGGATCGACAAATTCGGGTCGAGCCCCATTAAAAGCGGCATCAGCACCGTCGCGCCAAACATCGCCACCGCGTGTTGCACGCCCATGACCAGCGTCTGGCCGGCGGAGAGCGTTTCATCCGGGGCCACCACGCCGCCCGCGGGGCCGGCAGGTTTACGCCAGCGAGGAAACCAGGAATTGGCCATGTGTATCTCCTGTGGAGCTAAGAGGCGAGCCCGCAGACGGGGCGCGAGAGGGCGTGATAATGCCGGTCAAACCAGACCAGCCCGTGCGTATCGTCGTTGCGTGAGATCTCAAGCACCCGGCACAGCAGTACGTCGTGGGTGGAGACCGGCACAACCTGTTCCACCCGACAGTCGAAGGAGACGACCGCGCCGTCAAGCTGCGGAGAGCCGGTGACGCCGCGACGCCAGTGGGCGGCGGCGAAGCGTTCTTCCATCGGCGTTTTACCGCCGAAGAGACCAGAGAGCGCCTCGTGCCCGGCGGCGAGCGTGTTGACGCACAGCTGACCGTTGGCCTGAAACACCGGCCAGACAGAGGCGTTGCGGTTCAGGCACACCAGCAGCGTCGGCGGGCTGTCCGTCACGCTGCACACCGCCGAGGCGGTAAAGCCCGCCATGCCCGCCGGGCCGTCGGTAGTCACAATATTCACTGCCGCCCCGAGCCGGGACATCGCATCGCGAAAAGCCTGTTGTTCACTCATAACGCCTCCTTAAACGATCGCGCACGCGTCTTCAAAGGAAAGACGCGGCAGGCGCGGGTGCAGTTTATCCGCATCGCCATAGCCAATATTGATAAGCAGATTGCTCTTCCAGGGAGTGCCGCTGAAGAATTCGACATCCACCGCCGCACGGTCAAAGCCGGACATCGGGCCGGTATCGAGCCCCAGCGCGCGGCAGGCCATAATCAGATACCCGGCCTGTAGCGAGCTGTTGCGAAACGCGGTCTCCTCAGCGACCGCCGGGCTTGAGGTGAACCAGGCGCGGGCGTCGGCGTACGGGAATAGCGTCGGCAGCGCCTCGTAGAATTCGCTGTCCCAGGCGACGATGGCGGTCACCGGGGCCTGCATGGTTTTCTCAACGTTGCCGCTGGAGAGCGCGGGCTTCAGGCGGGCTTTGGCCTCCGGCGTTCTGACAAATAGCAGCCGCCCCGGCGAGCAGTTGGCCGAGGTAGGGCCGAGGCGCACCATCTCATAGAGATCGCGCAGCTGCGCGTCGCTGACCGGCGTTTCCCGCCAGGCGCTGTGGGTGCGGGCGTCGGTAAATAAGGTGGCGAGCGCGCTGGCGCTCAGAGCTTCGCTCATACGGTCTCCTTGTGAGGCGCGGATGTAAGTGCCGCAAGCCCGGCATAAAGCAGAGAATGAAAGGGTTGCGGCGCGGTGACGTTGCAGGCGTGGCCGCCGGACGCCATGACATCGAGACGGCTGTGGGGCAGCGCCTCGTGCAGCGCCTGCGAACAGGTCCACGGCACCAGCACGTCATCGCGCGCGCAAATCAGCTGGACCGGCGTGGTGACGCGCGCGGCGCGCTCGCGATAATCGGCGGTTTTCAGCGCCCACAGCCTGCGCAGCAGGTTTTCGGTGCCCTGAAAATGGGCGTTATGCAGCGCCTCTTCGGCCTCGAGGCGCGGCTGGTTTTCCTGTGCCCACTGCGGCGGGTAGAGGAACAGCGGTTGCGCGGAGATATACGCCGCCGGGCCGCTGTCGAGCAGCAGCCGCTCGCGGGCGTCGAAGCAGCGGCGCGTCCAGGCGCCGAGCGACAGCCAGCCGTTAATGATAACCAGCGCGCTGACCGCCCCGGGATACGCCAGCGCCAGTTCAAGGCCGACCAGCCCGCCAAGCGCATGGCCGAGCACCGCATAACGGCCCACGCCGTGGAGCGCCAGCGCGCGGTGCAGCTCCTGCGCCATGTCGGCGAGCGTATAGCCCTCCGGCAGCGTATCGGCGTTGTCGCCGGTGCCGCGCTGGTCATACACCACCACCTGATACGCCTCACTGAGCGCGTTCTGTTGCGCCAGCCAGTAGCCGCCAAGGCCGCCGAGGCCTGAAATCATCACCATCACTGGCGCGCCGGGGAAGGGAGCGTCGCTTATACGCAGTTTCATCATGCGCCTCCTGACGGCCCGATATGGGCGACCGTCGCTATCTCCACCAGCGCCTCCGGCTTCACCAGCCCGCACTGAATACAAAAGCGCGCCGGTTTGTCGCCGGGGAAAAACTCCGCGTAAATTTCGTTAATCGCGGCGTAGTTTTTCCAGTCGGTAATAAAAATCGAGTTGAACGTCACGTCCTCCATCGTTCCACCCGCCGTTTCGATAACGCGCCGGATCGTCTCCAGCACATGACGGGTTTGCGCCTTTGGGTCGCCGGGATACACCACATTGTTGGCGCTATCAAATGGCAGCGTGCCGGAGACATAGACCACGCCATCGGCGAGCGTGCCGGGCACAAACGGCGCGATGGGCGTGCTGGTGCCGGGCGGAATAATGATCTGTTTTGGCATAACGGCTCCTTACGCGATGCGGGCGAGGGCGGAGGGAGAAAGCGCGTCGCAGAAGCGCTGTACGTCGCTCACCCAGCCGAAAAAGGTTTCGATATTAAACAGCGCGGCCTGCTGGGCGAACGGCGGCCCGGCCTGGTGCGTGGCGTCTTCCAGCACCACGCCGAAATACTCCAGGAAAAAGCCGTCGCGCAGCGTCGATTCCACGCAGACATTGGTGGCGATGCCGGTAAAGACCAGGTGGCGGATATTGCGCGCGCGCAGCATGCTATCGAGCGGCGTATTGAAAAAGCCGCTGTAGCGTGGTTTCGGCAGTACGATATCGCCGGGAAGCGGCGTGAGTTCATCCACCAGCTGATAATCCCAGCCGCCTTTCGCCAGCAACGTGCCGTGCAGCTCCGGACGGCGGCGCATGGTTTTCAGCGCGTTCGATTTATGGAAGTTTGGCGATCCGGGGCCGCCCGCTTCGAGATAGTCGCTGTCCCAGCCGTTCTGGAACCAGACGATGGTCATGCCCGCCTCGCGCGCGGCCGCCACGGCGGTTTTAATGTTCTCAATCACCGGCGCGGTGGCCGAGACGTCAAACCCCGCCAGATCCAGATAACCGCCCTGGCTTGCGTAGGCGTTTTGCATATCCACCACAATCAGCGCGCTCTGTTCCGGCGCGAAGCTGAGCGCCTCCGGGCGCGCCATCAGATTCACCGTGTTCATCAGGCCACCTCCTGCGTCACGCGCAGATGATCGCGACAGCGCATCAGCGGCTGGATATGTTCGCCAAAGGCGTCGATGCCGGTCAGGAAATCGTCGAACGTCAGCAGCACGCCTTCGGTGCCCGGCACCGCGGCGACTTCATCCAGCATCCGCGCGACGCTCGCATAGGAGCCGACCAGCGTGCCCATATTGATATTGACCGCCGAGGTCGGGTCCGCCATCTGGCGCACGTTGGTATCCGCGCCGGAGCGGGTATCTTTCTGGCTCTGTTCGGTGAGCCACGACAGCGCCTCTTCATCGGCGCCGGCTTTGTAGTGCTCCCATTTGGCGCGCGCCGCGTCGTCGGTTTCGTCGGCGATCACCATAAACAGCACATAGGAGCCGACGTCCCGCCCGGCTTTATCGGCAGCGGCTTTCATCCGCGCGGCGGTCGGCGCGAAAGCGGCAGGCGTATTCACGCCTTTGCCGAAGCAGAAGTTGTAGTCGGCGTGCTGTGCGGAAAACGCCATGCCCGCGTCGCTCTGGCCCGCGCAGATCACTTTCATCGGCTGCTGCGGGCGTGGGCTGACGCGGCAGTCGTTCATCGTAAAGTAGTCGCCTTTGAAATCGCTCTGACCGGTGTCCCAGAGGTCGCGCAGCACGTGGACATATTCGGTGAGGTAGTCGTAGCGGCGCGAGAAGTACTCATCGCCCGGCCACAGGCCCATCTGTTCATATTCCGGTTTCTGCCAGCCGGTCACGAGATTCACGCCAAACCGTCCGCCGGAGATGGAGTCGATGGTTGACGCCATACGCGCCACAATCGCGGGCGGCAGGGTGAGCGTGGCGGCGGTGGCATAAATCTGGATGCGCGATGTCACGGCGGCGAGGCCCGCCATTAAGGTGAACGACTCCAGATTGTGATCCCAGAATTCGGTCTTCCCGCCGAAGCCGCGCAGTTTGATCATCGAGAGCGCAAAATCGAACTGCTGCTGTTCGGCTTTCTGCACGATGGCTTTATTTAGCTCGAACGTCGGCATGTATTGCGGGGCATGGGTGGAGATCAGCCAGCCGTTATTTCCGATAGGCACAAAGACACCAATTTTCATCACGAACCTCTCTTTTGCGGGTAAAAGAACCGTCGCGTGGCGTTGCATCCTGCACGTCCCGTGCCGCGCTCAGAGAGGGTTTTGCAAAGTGAATGCCAGTTTTGAAAATGCTTTTGTTATCATTGTGTTGCTTAAGTGTGTTGTTTTTGCGCCTGAAAAAACGGACTAAACGGTCAAAAACGTTGCACAGAAAACAGGCAGCGTTGCGCAATCAAAGTGCAGCGAGGTCGAGCCGCCGTCGCGCTTTTGCTATGCTTGAGCAAAACAGAAGGAGAGGGCGCATGGCACAAGGCGCGCAAAAAGAGACGGGCAAGCGTTCAAAGGCGGTAGCGGCGAAGAAACAGGCTATTCTGGACGCCGGGCTGACGCTGTTTTCCCAGTTTGGCCTGCATGGCACCAGTCTGGAACAGGTCGCGGAGCGCTCAGGCGTTTCCAAAACTAATCTGCTCTACTATTTTCCTTCCAAAGAGGCGCTGTATGTCGCCGTGCTGAAGCACATTCTGGATATCTGGCTGGCGCCGTTGCGGGCCTTTCGGGCGGATCTGCAACCGCTCGCGGCCATCAGCGAATACATTCGCTTAAAGCTTGAGGTCTCGCGCGATTTCCCGGAAGCCTCGCGCCTGTTCTGTCTGGAGATGCTCCAGGGCGCGCCGCTTTTAATGGCCGAACTGCAGGGCGATTTAAAAGCGCTGGTGGAGACCAAATCGGCCATCATCAGCGGCTGGGTGGCAAGCGGCAAGCTGGCCCCCGTCGATCCGCACCATTTGATTTTTATGATCTGGGCCACCACCCAGCACTACGCTGATTTCGCGACCCAGGTAGAAGCCGTCACCGGCGCGACGCTCGCCGACGAGGCGTTTTTTAACCGCACCGTCGAGAATGTTCAGCGAATGATTATTGAAGGTGTTCGGGTGCGGTGAAGTAAAACGGGCGTCGGCTTGCGGCGCCTGTTTTACGGAAAATGCCTCTGAGAAGTGAGCCCAGGTGAGGCGTAATATTAAGCGGAAATAAGATCTGTCATTAACAGGGAGTTATACAGATGGGTAATGCCGCTTTTAGCCTGAGCAAAGGATTAGGACTAGCAACGGGGATTATCGCGGCCACGGTGGCGTTGAGCTTTATTCCAGGCCGCTCTGTAAACATTATCGCGGTGCATCAAAACCCCTATACAGCGGCGGTGATTGTGGAGCGTCTGCCCTGGCGCGATTGCGATAAAATAGCCTGGTGGCGTGATAATGAAAAACGTCTGATTAAGCACTATTCCCTCAAAATCGATAACCCTCGCGGCGCGTTAGATTACTTCGTCTATGCCTTCGGGGAGGGTTATCAACCGGAAGGTGACGCCGATCGGTTGTGCTTTGAAGAAATAAAAAGCCCTTCTCGCTGTATCGATAAAAACCTGCTGATGGTTGTGACGCAAAACCGTGCGGGTGAGCAGATATTTTTGATTGATCAATATCGATATCAAGTGATGCGTGATGGCGAGCTGCAAAAGCAGCCGCTTATCAAACCCGGAGATATACGTTAATACTTCCTCTCCCAAAGAAAAAGGCGCCCGCGGGCGCCTTTCGTGTTTATTAACCGTCAGCCGATGGTCATCAGGCTGGCGTTGCCGCCTGCGGCGGCGGTGTTGACGCTAAGCGAACGCTCAAGCCACAGGCGCTCCAGCAGCAGGTTGGTTTCTCCGCGTGCGAAGCCCTGAACCGAAACAATCGCGCCCTCGCGCGCGGCTACTTTCTCACACAGCGCGCGCAGCTGGTCGGAATCGCCGTGATAAATCACCGCATCGAAGAACTGGCTGAACAGCACGTCCGGTTTGGCAAAGTCGATAATCGCGTTCACGGCGGCCGGAAGCTGTTTGGCCAGCGTGCGTTGCAGCGGCTCGTCAACCCACAGTACGCGGCTGCCCGCGCTGGTGGCCGCGGCGAGCTGCACCAGCAAGTCCTGCTCGTTATCCGCCAGGCACAGCACGCGCTCGCGCGGCAGCAGGGTATACGTGTTGCGCTCGCCGGTCGGGCCCGGCAGGGTGCGCTGCACGCCACTTTGCGACAGAGCAAGGTAGCGCTCGCATAACGCTTTAAGCTCCGGACGGCCTGCGGCCCATTCGGTCAGCGCCTGATGCGGGCGCGTAATCAGCGCTTTGACCTGCGCGTCCTGGGCGTAGCGGGCGTCGTGACGCTCAAGCGTCGTCTGCACCGCCGCTTCCGGACGGCTCGCCAGCAGGCGGTAGAGATAGAGCGGCCCGCCCGCTTTCGGCCCGGTGCCGGACAGCCCTTCGCCGCCGAACGGCTGCACGCCGACCACGGCGCCGACCATATTGCGGTTCACATACAGGTTGCCGACGTGCGCGCTGCCGGTCACCTGCGCGATAGTTTCATCAATACGCGTGTGTACGCCGAGCGTCAGGCCGTAGCCCGCTTTGTTGATCTGCTCAATCAGCCCCGCCAGGTTGTTGCGGTTGTAGCGCACCACGTGCAACACCGGGCCGAAGACCTCTTTTTTCATCTCATCAAAGCTTTCGAGCTCAATCAGCGTCGGCGTGACAAACGTGCCGGTCTGCCATTCACGCGCATCAAGGCTGTTGTCGCGCGCGGCCTGGAAGACTTTGCGGCCTTTGGCGCGCATTGTCTGGATGTGGCGCTCGATACCGGCTTTGGCGTCGGCGTCGATAACCGGCCCGATGTCCGTCGTCAGACGGCCAGGGTTGCCCATCCGGCACTCGGCCATCGCGCCTTTCAGCATGGTCAGGGTGTGGTCGGCGATCTCTTCCTGAAGGCAGAGCACGCGCAGCGCCGAGCAGCGCTGACCGGCGCTGTCGAACGCCGAGGCGACGACGTCCACGACCACCTGCTCAGTGAGCGCGGAGGAGTCGACAATCATGGCGTTCAGCCCGCCGGTTTCCGCGATAAGCGGCGTCGGGCGGCCCTGCGGATCGAGACGGTCTGCAATGTTGCGCTGCAAAAGCGTCGCCACTTCCGTTGAACCGGTGAACATCACGCCGCGTACGCGCGGATCGCCCGTCAACTGCGCGCCCACGGTTTCGCCGCGCCCTGGCAGCAGCTGTACCACGCCCTGCGGCACGCCTGCATCCAGCAGGATCTGAATCCCCTGGGCGGCGATAAGCGGCGTCTGCTCCGCCGGTTTCGCCAGCACGCTGTTGCCTGCGGCAAGCGCGGCGGCCACCTGGCCGGTAAAGATAGCCAGCGGGAAGTTCCACGGGCTGATACAGACCACCGGCCCGAGCGGGCGATGGGTTTCGTTATCGAAATCATCGCGGACCTGGCCTGCGTAATAGCGCAGGAAGTCGACCGCTTCGCGCACTTCGGCAATGGCGTTGGCGAAGGTTTTACCGGCTTCGCGCACCAGAATGCCAATCAGCGTCTGGGTCTGGTCTTCCATCAGCACGGCGGCGCGCTCAAGGATAGCGGCGCGCTCCTGCGGCGGGGTGGCGAACCAGATAGGCGCGTTGTTGACCGCGCTTTGCAGCGCCTGCGCCACTTCGGCTTCGGTGGCTTCACGGGCGTAACCGACGATATCGCGCGGCTCGGCGGGGTTGATTACCGGCGCCAGTTCGCCATCGTCCACGGCGTCTTCCAGCATCGGCAGGGCGCGCCATTTTTGCAGCGCGCTGTTCAGCAGCGACGAGGAGAGCGACGCCAGGCGGTGTTCGTTCGCCAGATCAAGCCCGGCGGAGTTAACGCGCCCTTCGCCGTAGAGATCCTGCGGCAGCGGAATTTTCGGGTGCGGCAGACCGACGCGGCCTTCCTGCGCCGCCAGCTGTTCGACCGCGCTGACCGGGTCGGCCACCAGATCGTCCAGCGACAGCGTATTATCGGCGATGCGGTTCACAAACGAGGTGTTGGCGCCATTTTCCAGCAGACGGCGCACCAGGTAGGCCAGCAGCGTTTCATGGGTGCCGACCGGCGCATAGATACGGCACGGACGGTTGAGTTTGCCGTCGCTGATTTTACCGACCACCTGTTCGTAGAGCGGCTCGCCCATGCCATGCAGGCACTGGAATTCATACTGTCCAGGGTAGTAGTTCTGGCCCGCCAGGCTGTAGATTGCTGCCAGCGTATGGGCGTTGTGCGTGGCGAACTGCGGGTAAATCAGGTTCGGCACCGCCAGCAGTTTCTTGGCGCAGGCGAGGTAGGAGATGTCGGTGTAAACCTTGCGGGTGTAAACCGGGTAGCCCTCAAGGCCTTCCATCTGGGCGCGCTTGATTTCGCTGTCCCAGTAGGCGCCTTTCACCAGACGGATCATCAGACGACGGCGGCTGCGAGTGGCGAGATCGATCAGATAATCGATAACGAACGGGCAGCGCTTCTGGTACGCCTGAATTACAAACCCGATGCCGTTCCAGCCCGCCAGCTCCGGTTCGAAGCAGAGTTTTTCCAGCAGATCGAGGGAGATTTCCAGACGGTCGGCCTCTTCGGCGTCGATGTTAATGCCGATGTCATACTGGCGCGCCAGCAGCGTCAGGGATTTCAGGCGCGGGTAGAGCTCTTCCATCACGCGATCGTACTGCGCGCGGCTGTAGCGCGGGTGCAGGGCGGAGAGCTTAATCGAAATACCCGGCCCTTCATAAATGCCGCGTCCGTTAGAGGCTTTGCCGATGGCGTGAATAGCCTGCTGGTAAGAGACCATATAGGCCTGTGCGTCGGCGGCGGTGAGCGCCGCTTCGCCCAGCATATCGTAGGAGTAACGGAAGCCTTTCTCTTCAAGCTTACGGGCGTTGGCCAGGGCCTCGGCGATGGTTTCGCCGGTCACGAACTGCTCGCCCATCAGGCGCATCGCCATATCCACGCCTTTGCGGATCAGCGGCTCGCCGCTCTTGCCGATGATGCGGTTGAGCGAGCGCGACAGGCTGGCTTCGTTGTGGGTCGAGACCAGACGGCCGGTAAACAGCAGGCCCCAGGTGGCGGCGTTGACGAACAGCGACGGGCTGCGGCCAATGTGCGAGTGCCAGTTGCCATTACTGATTTTGTCGCGGATCAGGGCATCTCGCGTGGCTTTATCCGGAATACGCAGCAGCGCTTCAGCAAGGCACATCAGCGCCACGCCCTCCTGCGAGGAGAGTGAAAACTCCTGCAACAGGCTCTGTACCATACCGGCGCGGCCGGAGGCGGTTTTCTGGTTGCGCAGCTTTTCGGCAAGGCTCCAGGCGAGCTGGTGGGTTTTTTCCGCGACCGGCTGCGGCAGGCGGGCCTGCTCCAGCAGCATCGGCACCGCGTCGGTTTCCGCACGTCGCCAGGCGGCGGTAATAGCCGCACGGCTGACAGACTGCGGCTGGATCTGCTCGGCGAATTCGAGGAAAGGCTGGTGGCTCTCTTCCACCGGCGCTGCGGCCTCGTCGCTTTCGTTCGCCGCGCCCGCCAGCAGCGCAGGCAGCTCCGGCAGGCCGTCGCTGTTTTCCAGCTGTTCCAGATAATTAAAAATGGCCTGCTTAATCAGCCAGTGCGGCGTGCGGTCGATTTTCGTCGCGGCGGATTTAATGCGCTCGCGGGTGGCGTCGTCCAGCTTGACCCCCATCGTAGTGGTGCCCATGCCCTTACTCCTGTGTCTCGGTCTGTATAAAAAGGGGAACGATCGGCAATATCCATCATGTTGCAACTTTGTGCAACCTTGTTAATTGTGACCTCACCAGCAAGCTTAAAAATGAATGAAATGTTAAATATGAAATCGCTATGACGCATGGGCTAAAAGGCGGTTATAAGCTCAGAATTCGGGGCTGGTTAACATTTTTTACAGGTGCAACCCGGAAAAGCGTGAGCGAGTGCAACCTCTCAAAAAATGTACAGGTTTCACAGATGCAAAACATGTGAATGGTGTGTTAAATCGATTGTGAATAAAAAACGCTTCCGGCAGGATACTGCCGCCACACGAAACGACAATAACGCCACCGCTACGTTCCGGCGGTGATAAACGGGGCGACCCGGCAATAACGCGGAGAAGTGAAATGACGACGAGTACACCGATGCTGGTGACTTTCTTTATTTATATTTTGGGGATGATACTGATTGGGTTTATTGCGTGGCGTTCCACCAAAAACTTTGATGATTACATTCTCGGCGGGCGCAGTCTGGGGAGCGTCGTCACCGCGCTGTCTGCGGGCGCGTCGGATATGTCGGGCTGGCTGCTGATGGGCCTGCCGGGCGCGGTGTTTCTCTCCGGGATCTCCGAAAGCTGGATCGCCATCGGGCTGACGCTCGGGGCCTGGGTTAACTGGAAGCTGGTGGCGGGGCGTCTGCGCGTTCATACCGAGCACAACAATAACGCCCTGACGTTACCGGATTATTTCACCGGCCGTTTTGAAGATAAGAGCCGTCTGCTGCGGATTATCTCGGCGCTGGTGATTTTACTGTTCTTCACTATCTACTGCGCCTCCGGCATCGTGGCGGGCGCGCGCCTGTTCGAAAGCACGTTCGGCATGAGCTATGAAACCGCGCTCTGGGCAGGTGCCGCAGCAACCATCCTTTATACCTTTATCGGCGGGTTCCTGGCGGTGAGCTGGACCGATACCGTGCAGGCGAGCCTGATGATTTTCGCGCTGATCCTGACGCCGGTTATCGTGATTTTCGCAGTCGGCGGCCTGGACGATTCGCTGGCGGTCATTAAGCAGAAGAGCATCGAAAATATCGATATGCTCAAAGGACTCAACCTGGTGGCGATTATTTCGCTGATGGGCTGGGGACTGGGCTACTTCGGCCAGCCGCATATCCTGGCGCGCTTTATGGCGGCGGATTCTCACCATACCATCGTGCACGCACGTCGCATCTCCATGACCTGGATGATCCTGTGCCTTGCAGGCGCCGTGGCCGTTGGCTTCTTCGGTATCGCCTACTTTACCGAGCATCCGGATCAGGCCGCGGCGGTGAACCAGAACGGCGAGCGTGTGTTTATCGAACTGGCGCAGATCCTCTTTAACCCGTGGATTGCCGGTATCCTGCTGTCGGCGATTCTTGCGGCGGTGATGTCAACGCTGAGCTGCCAGCTGCTGGTCTGCTCCAGCGCCATTACGGAAGATCTCTACAAAGCGTTCCTGCGTAAAGGCGCGAGCCAGAAAGAGCTGGTATGGGTCGGTCGTATGATGGTGCTGGTGGTGGCGCTGGTCGCGATTGCGCTGGCGGCGAACCCGGAAAACCGCGTGCTGGGCCTGGTGAGCTACGCGTGGGCGGGCTTTGGCGCGGCCTTCGGCCCGGTGGTGCTGCTCTCGGTGATGTGGTCGCGTATGACGCGCAACGGCGCGCTGGCGGGCATGATCATCGGCGCGGTGACGGTTATCGTCTGGAAACAGTTCGCGTGGTTTAACCTTTACGAAATTATTCCGGGCTTTATCTTCGCAAGCCTCGGTATCGTGGTGGTGAGCCTGATGGGCAAAGCGCCGTCGGCCTCGATGCAGGCGCGCTTTGAAAAAGCGGACGAGGAGTACCACACGCCCGCGCCGTCTAAGCTTCGCGCTCACTAAGCGTTTCAACAAACCCGCCGCCTGGCGGGTTTTTTCTTTCTCATCAATCCGGTAGCTTGCCAGACGCCGCGATTTACGCTGTTATCTTCGCGTTCACCCATAACAAAAAAGGACAGGATGATGGCGATTCGCAAGGTTATCGTTTCACTCGCGCTGGCGGCGACGCTCGCTGGCTGCGCGCCGCGCGCAGCAGACCAGGCGCAGAGTTGCGCCGCGCAAAACCGCATGACGCAAACCACGCTGTACTTTGGCCTTAACCGGCCGTCCGGCCCCGTAATTACGGGCGAAGAGTGGCAGCGCTTTGTGGATAACGATGTTACGCCGCGCTTTCGCGACGGGCTGACGGTGTTTGACGCGCGCGGGCAGTGGCTCGGTAACGATGGCAAGGTGGCGCATGAGCCGAGCAAGGCGCTGATGCTTATTCACAGTAATGACAGCGCGAGCGAGAAGGGGATTGAAGCGCTGCGCGGAATTTACAAATCGCGCTTCGCGCAGGAATCGGTCATGCGCGTCGATGAGCGCGTGTGCGTTCAGTTCTGAAAAAAGGCGGGGGAGACCCCCGCCTTTACGTTTACAGCACCAGACCGGCGAAGGCCGCAGAAAGTAGGCTCACCAGCGTCGCGCCATAGACCAGGCGCAGGCCAAAGCGCGACACCGCGTTGCCCTGCGTCTCGTTCAGCCCCTTGATCGCGCCCGCCACAATGCCGATAGAGGCGAAGTTGGCAAACGACACCAGGAATACCGACAGGATACCGAGACCGCGCGGGGAGAGCGTCGCGGCGATTTTTTGCAGCTCGATCATCGCCACGAACTCATTAGCGACCAGCTTGGTGGCCATAATGCCGCCCGCCGTCAGGGCATCCTGCGCCGGAATGCCGATAAGCCAGGCGAGGGGGTAAAAGACATAGCCCAGCAGTTGCTGGAAGCTCTGGCCGAACAGCGTCAGGAACAGCGCATTCACCGCGCTGATAATGGCGATAAAGCCAATCAGCATCGCGAGAATAATCATCGCCACCTTAAAGCCCGCCAGAATGTACTCGCCGAGCATCTCGAAAAAGCTTTGTGATTCATGCAGCTTTTCGAGCTTCACGTCCGGCTCATCCTGCGGGCGCGTCGGGTTAATGACCGAGAGAATAATGAACGTGCTGAAGAGGTTAAGCACCAGCGCCGCCACCACATATTTCGCCTCGATCATCGCCATATACGCGCCGACGATGGAGAGCGAAACGGTGGACATGGCGGTCGCCGCCATCGTAAACAGCCGACGCGAGGAGAGATCCGCCAGCACGCCTTTATAAGCGATAAAGTTCTCCGACTGGCCGAGAATCAGCGAACTGACGGCGTTAAAGGATTCCAGCTTGCCCATGCCGTTGACTTTCGACAGCAGCGTACCGATGACGCGAATGAAAATCGGCAGAATGCGCCAGTGTTGCAGAATGCCAATCAGCGCCGAGATAAACACGATAGGGCAGAGCACGCCGAGAAAGACAAACGCGAGGCCTTTCTGGCTCATGCCGCCGAAAACGAAATCGGTGCCCTGGGCGGCGAAGTGCAGCAGCGAGGAAAACGCCCCGGCAATGGACTGGATAACCAGCAGCCCGGCCTGCGCATGGAGAAAGAACCAGGCCAGCGCCGCTTCAATCACAATCAGCTGAAGAATATAACGCAGGCGGATCTTTTTACGGTCAAAACTGGCAAGCCAGGCGAGCAGGAGGATCGCCACGACGGCGAAAATAAAGTGCAGTATGGTTGTCATAGTTACGCAGGTGTCTGAAAGAAAAATAGTTAGCCACACAAAAACCGGCCGGTAAACAGCGCGCTAAGCATAATTTCCCGCATCGTTATCTGGCAAATGGAATAAGAAAAAGCGATGACTGAATATTTTCCCGATGAATATTTTCAGGCGTCAGGGAAGGGGCGTTAGAGGCGCCGGACGGGCGGATTTCGCTTATGGTTTCATTCGGTGACTACTCAACTTCGCAACTTTTACACTTCGTCATACTTATCCCCACATTTCGCTTGTGTTTCTCCTGGCGGTAATGATAATCACTTTCACTCCCATTTACTTTTCTTTGCATCAGTTGACCTGATTTCACATTTACAGGTGCCCGAATGTTTGTTCCTTTTCTGATTATGCTGCGCGAAGGTCTTGAAGCGGCGCTTATCGTCAGCCTTATCGCCAGTTATCTCAAGCGCACCCAGCGCGGTAACTGGCTTGGCGTGATGTGGGCAGGCGTATTTCTCGCCGCCGCGCTCTGCCTGGGCCTCGGCATTTTCATCAATGAAACCACCGGCGAGTTCCCGCAGAAAGAGCAGGAGCTGTTTGAAGGGCTGGTGGCGGCCGTTGCCGTCGTGATCCTCACCTGGATGGTGTTCTGGATGCGTAAAGTGTCCCGCAATGTGAAAGGCGAGCTGGAACAGGCCGTGGATCGCGCGCTGAAACGCCCTGGCGGACACGGCTGGGCGCTGGTGATGATGGTGTTTTTCGCGGTCGCACGCGAGGGCCTCGAATCGGTCTTCTTCCTGCTGGCCGCGTTTGGTCAGGATGTGGGCGTCTGGCCGCCGCTCGGCGCGATGCTTGGGCTTGCGACCGCCGTGGTGCTTGGTTTCCTGCTCTACTGGGGAGGCATTCGTCTTAACCTCGGCGCGTTTTTCCGCTGGACCAGCCTCTTTATTCTGCTTGTCGCCGCAGGGCTCGCGGCGGGCGCCATTCGCGCGTTTCATGAAGCCGGTCTGTGGAATCACTTCCAGGCGGTGGCGTTTGATTTCAGCAATGTGCTTTCCACGCACTCGCTCACCGGCACGCTGCTGGAAGGCATTTTCGGCTACCAGGAAGCGCCGACCGTCAGCGAAGTGGCGGTATGGTTTATCTATCTGATCCCGGCGCTGGTGTTTTACGCGCTGCCAGCGCGCGCCGATGCGCGCGTCTCCGGGAACGCCTGATTTTTTGCCGCGCCCGTGCGCGGCTTAGTTACAACATACTTTTTAGAGGGATGGTCATGACGAAACAACTTCGCCGTAGCGCGCTTTCCGTGACGCTGCTGGCGCTTATCAGCTCAGCATTTGCCGCCCACGCGGCGGATATTCCGCAGGGCAAAGTCACCGTAAACGACAAACAGTGCGAGCCGATGACGCTCACGGTAAACGCCGGTAAAACCCAGTTCATCATCCTGAACCACAGCCAGAAGGCGCTGGAGTGGGAAATCCTTAAAGGCGTGATGGTTGTTGAAGAGCGCGAAAACATCGCGCCGGGCTTTAGCCAGAAAATGACCGCTAACCTTGAGCCGGGCGAATATGAGATGACCTGCGGCCTGCTGAGCAACCCGAAAGGCAAGCTTATCGTCAAGACCGCTGGGGGCGAAAAAGCCGCGGCGAAGAGCGATCTGATGTCGCTGGAAGGCGCGGTGACCGAGTATAAAACCTGGGTGAGCGCCGAAACCGCCGCGCTGGTTGCCGGCACCAAAGCCTTTACCGACGCGGTAAAAGCGGGCGATATCGCTAAAGCGAAGTCACTCTACGCGGCCACTCGCCAGCATTATGAGCGTATTGAGCCTATCGCCGAGCTGTTCTCCGATCTCGACGGCAGCATTGACGCCCGTGAAGACGATTACGAGCAGAAAGCGGCCGACCCGAAATTCACTGGCTTCCACCGCCTGGAAAAAGCGCTGTTTGGCGATAACAGCGTCAAAGGCATGGAGCAGTATGCCGACAAACTTAACAGCGACGTGCTGGAGCTGCAAAAACGCATCAGCGAACTGGCTTTCCCGCCGGGTAAAGTCGTGGGCGGCGCGGCGGGCCTTATCGAAGAAGTCGCAGCCAGCAAAATCAGCGGTGAAGAGGATCGCTACAGCCACACCGATCTGTGGGACTTCCAGGCTAACATTGATGGCGCACAGAAAATCGTGAATCTGCTGCGTCCGCAACTGCAAAAAGAGAACGCGCCGCTGCTCGCGAAAGTGGACGCGAACTTCAAAAAAGTGGATGCGATCCTTGCGAAATACCGCACCAAAGACGGTTTTGAGACCTACGACAAGCTGACCGACGCTGACCGCAACGCGCTGAAAGGGCCGATCACGTCACTTGCTGAAGATCTCTCGTTACTGCGCGGCGTGCTCGGACTGGACTAAGCGTGATGCAAGAACATGATAATCACGGCGTGCCGCAACCGGCGCGCCGCCGTCTGCTGAAAGGGCTTGGCGCGCTGACCGGCGCGCTCGCGGTCACCGGCGGTTGTCCGGTGGCGCATGGCGCGCAGGCTGAAAGCGCGCCCGGCACGCTTTCGCCGGATGGGCGTCAGGAGAAACAGCCGTTTTACGGCGCGCATCAGGCGGGCGTGCTGACGCCGCAACAGGCGTCAATGATGCTGGTGGCTTTCGATGTGCTGGCGGGCGATAAAGCGGATCTCGAACGTCTGTTCCGTCTGCTGACTGACCGCATCGCGTTTTTAACCGCAGGCGGCCCGGCGCCGCAAACGCCGAACCCGCGTTTGCCGCCGATGGATTCCGGCATTCTCGGGCCGGTGATTGCGCCGGATAACCTGACGATCACCGTGTCGCTGGGGCATTCTCTTTTTGATGAACGCTACGGCCTTGCGTCGCAGATGCCGAAAAAGCTGCAAAAGATGGCGCGGTTTCCGAACGATTCGCTGGATGCGGCGCTGTGCCACGGCGATCTGCTGCTGCAAATCTGCGCCAATACCCAGGATACCGTTATCCATGCGCTGCGCGACGTGATTAAGCACACGCCGGATCTGCTGAGCGTGCGCTGGAAGCGTGAAGGGTTTATCTCCGATCACGCGGCGCGCAGCCGCGGCAAAGAGACGCCGGTTAACCTTCTCGGCTTTAAAGACGGCACCGCGAATCCGGATACCCGCAACGCGCCGTTAATGGACAATGTGGTGTGGGTGACGCCGGAGCAGGGCGAGCCCGCGTGGGCGGTGGGCGGCAGCTATCAGGCCGTGCGCATTATTCAGTTCCATGTGGAGTTCTGGGACCGCACGCCGCTCAAAGAGCAGCAGACGATTTTCGGGCGCGACAAGCAGACCGGCGCGCCGCTTGGCATGCAGCATGAGCATGACGTGCCGGACTACAGCAAGGATCCCGAAGGCAACGTGATTGCGCTCGACAGCCACATCCGGCTGGCGAACCCGCGCACGCCTGAAACGCAGTCCAGCCTGATGGTGCGCCGCGGCTACAGTTACTCGCTCGGCGTGACCAATTCCGGCCAGCTCGATATGGGCCTGCTATTTGTCTGCTACCAGCACGATCTCGAAAAGGGATTCCTGACGGTGCAAAAGCGGCTTAACGGCGAAGCGCTGGAGGAGTACGTGAAGCCCATCGGCGGCGGCTATTTCTTTGTGCTGCCGGGCGTGGCGGATAAATCCCGCTTCCTGGCAGACGGCCTGCTGAAAGTCTGATAAAACCCCGCCACGACGGCGGGTTTTTTTTATGTTTCATTTACTAACAATTTTCGCACTGCCGTGGCGGCGCGTTTCCGCTGCGGCTATTCTGTTGATACATTTCTGTAATATTTCTCTGTCATAAAAGAGGCATCAGAAGAGAGAAAACAAAAGTTATCTTTTAGTAAATATTATGTTGCAAAGATGATAATTTTTGTTGTACTTAACGTGTTAGCGGTAGTTTCCCACTGTGACAGCAGTAGCACGACGGAGATCGCGAATGGTAGCGTCCAGAACTGGACTTAAAAGGAAAGCAACCCGCACCACCCGGCGCGGAGGACCCTCCTCCGGCAGCGTTATCTCCACCCCCTCAAACTTGTTCCAGGCTTCTCCCCCTGTTCCAGACGATGCGGTAAGCGGTGCGCGTAGCCGTACTACCGCGTCTTTTCGACCGGCAATTCATGGCTTAAAAGGAAGCCAAACCTCAAATGTTTGTGCGCATAATCGCGTCCACCAGCAGGACGCGGCTCATGTAAACCAACTTAACAAGGTGCCATCCATGGGAAGACAGAAAGCAGTGATCAAAGCTCGTCGTGAAGCCAGACGCGTTCTCAGACGAGATTCACGCAGCCACCGGCAGCGTGAAGAGGAATCGGTCACCACGCTTGTGCAAATGAGTGGCGTTGAAGCAATCGGCATGGCGCGGGATAGCCGCGATAATGCGCCGATTGCCGCTCGTACCGACGCTCAGGCGCATTATCTTGAGGCTATTGAGAGCAAACAGCTGATATTCGCCACCGGCGAAGCCGGATGCGGCAAAACGTTTATCAGCGCGGCGAAAGCCGCTGAGGCCCTGATTCATAAGGATGTCGACAGGATAATTGTCACCCGTCCGGTGCTGCAGGCCGATGAAGATCTCGGCTTCCTGCCCGGCGATATCTCTGAGAAGTTCGCCCCGTATTTCCGCCCGGTGTATGACGTGCTGGTGCGCCGCCTCGGCGCTTCCTTCATGCAATATTGCCTGCGCCCGGAAATCGGGAAAGTTGAGATTGCGCCGTTCGCCTATATGCGCGGACGTACTTTTGAAAACGCCGTCGTGATTCTGGACGAGGCCCAGAACGTGACAGCCGCGCAGATGAAAATGTTTTTAACCCGCCTCGGGGAGAACGTGACCGTGATCGTCAACGGCGACATCACCCAGTGCGATTTGCCGGCAGGCGTACAGTCTGGCCTGAGCGATGCGCTGGCGCGTTTTGAGGAAGATGAGATGATTGGCATCGTGCGGTTCGGCAAAGCCGATTGCGTACGTTCCGCGTTATGCCAGCGGACGCTTAACGCCTACGATTAAGCCCGCCTTCCAGAGCAACGAAAAAGCCCAACGGATGTTGGGCTTTTTTTGTTTTTATCTTTTGCGTTTTCTTTGCGGCTGGAAGGTGGGTGCGCTCCGCTTACCCACCCTACAAAATATCTCAGGCAGATATTGTAGGGCAGGTAAGCGGAGCGCACCTGCCGTTTTCCTGGCGCGATATAAAAGCAAAAAAGCCCGTACTTGCGTACAGGCTCTTTCTTTGAATATGGCGGTGAGGGAGGGATTCGAACCCTCGATACGTTGCCGTATACACACTTTCCAGGCGTGCTCCTTCAGCCACTCGGACACCTCACCATATTGTCTTGCTGCCACGCGTAGCGGGGCAACGGGGCGCTACTATAGGGATCTGCATGAAAACGGTCAAGCAGATTTTTTTCTTTCCTTATCGTTCGGTTAAGGGTTAAACGAAATGACGTTTTCTCCTGCAAAACCCGCTATTGGGGCCTATCTCGCCGCCGGATAACCCCGCTTCCGCTTCGCTTATCCGGTTTTCTGTACCAGGCTTAAACCACAACAATGAGACAGAAAAAGTGGAGCACTATGAAAGAGCGAAATCGTACTATCGGCATCGCGCCTTATGGCGGATCGGCGGGCGGCTGGGGCGCACTCAAGGCTGTCGCCGATGCCATACGCGGCCAGATGTCGGTGAAGCAGGACGTGATTGCCCTGTTCAAAGTTAACCAGCCGCAGGGGTTTGACTGCCCTGGCTGCGCCTGGCCCGACCCGCAGCACGCCTCGTCGTTTGAGTTTTGCGAAAACGGCGCGAAAGCCGTCTCCTGGGAGGCGACCAGCAAGCGCACTACGCCGGAATTCTTCGCGGCGCATACCGTCAGTGAATTGTGGGAGCGTAATGCGTTCGAACTGGAAGGCGAGGGGCGACTGACGCACCCGATGAAATATGATCCCTCGAGCGATACGTATCAGCCCATTGACTGGGAAACGGCTTTTCAGGAGATTGGCGAGCGTCTGCGCAGCTACGACGATCCGGACAGCGTCGAGTTTTACACCTCGGGGCGCGCCTCCAACGAAGCGGCGTTCCTGTGGCAGCTGTTCGCCCGCGAATACGGCACCAACAACTTCCCGGACTGCTCCAACATGTGCCACGAGCCCACCAGCGTCGGGCTGCCAGAGTCCATCGGCGTCGGCAAAGGCACGGTGGAGTTGGACGATTTCGACCACTGCGACCTGGTGCTGTGCATCGGCCACAATCCCGGCACCAACCACCCGCGTATGCTCGGCACGCTGCGCGAAGTGTCGAAGCGCGGCGCGACTATCGTCGCCATTAACCCGCTGCGCGAACGTGGCCTGGAGCGCTTTACCTCACCGCAAAGCCCCATAGAGATGCTGTCATTAAGCTCTACGGAACTGGCGTCAACCTATTATAAGGTGCGGGTCGGCGGTGATGCCGCGATGCTGAAAGGCGTGATGAAAATATTGCTTTCGATGCATGACGAGGCGCTGGCGAACGGCGAGCCGGGCGTTATCGACGAGGCGTTTATTCGTGAGCATACCGAAGGGTTTGAGGTGCTGAAGGCGGATCTCGACGCGACCGACTGGGATCACATCCTGAAAGTCTCCGGTATGGAGCGCAAGGAGATCCAGAATATCGCGCGCCTGTATGCGAAGGCCGAGCGGACGATTATCTGTTACGGCATGGGGATCACGCAGCACCAGTACGGCACGCAGAACGTGCAGCAGATCGCCAACCTGCTGCTGCTGCGCGGCAATATCGGCAAAAAAGGCGCAGGCATTTGCCCGCTGCGCGGGCATTCCAACGTGCAGGGCGATCGTACGGTGGGCATCACCGAGATCCCACCGCAGTCGCTGCTTGATAATCTCGAAAAAGTGTTTGGCTTTAAACCGCCGCAGAAGCACGGGCATGGCGCGGTGGCGGCCATCCAGGCGATGCGCGACGGCAAGGCCAAAGCGCTGTTGTGCCTGGGCGGTAATCTGGCCGAAGCCATTTCCGATCCGCAGGTCACGTTCCCGGCGATGCGCAATCTTGATTTAGTGGTGCATATGGCGACCAAGCTTAACCGCTCGCACCTGTTGCTGGGCAAGCACAACTATATTCTGCCGGTGCTGGGCCGTACGGAAACGGACGTACAGGCGTCGGGCGAACAGAGCATTACGGTTGAGGATTCAATGTCGATGGTGCATGCCTCGCGCGGCATGCTGCAACCGGCGTCGCCGCATCTGCGTTCTGAGCCCGCTATTGTGGCGGGGCTTGCCAAAGCGACGCTGCCGGATACGGTGGTGAACTGGGACAAAATGATCGGCGACTACAGCTTTATCCGCGACGCCATCGAAGCGGTATTCCCGGCGTTTGCGAATTTTAATGAGCGGGTGAAGCAGCCCGGCGGTTTTCGTCTGCGCAACGCGGCCTCGGAGCGCGTCTGGAACACGCCATCCGGCAAGGCGCAGTTTAAGGTGATGCAGGGGATTAATGAGGATCCGCGGTCGCTGAAGTGTCACGATCTGGTGCTGACGACGCTTCGCAGCCACGACCAGTACAATACCACGCTGTATGGGCTGAACGACCGCTACCGCGGCGTGACCGGGCGGCGCGACGTGTTGTTTATCAACCCCGATGAGGCAGAAAAACGCGAGCTGCGCGTGGGCGATCAGGTGAATGTGACCGCGCTCGATCCGGACGGCAAGCCGACCTCGCGGCGGCTGAATAACCTGACCGTGGTGGTTATCGATATGGCGCCCGGCTCGGTAGGCGCTTATTACCCGGAGGCGAACGTGCTGGTGCCGCTGGATAGCCACGATACGCAGAGCGGTATCCCGGCTTATAAAAGTATCCCGATCGCGATGGAGCGCGTCGCCGAGCCGGTGACGACGTCGGGCGCTCGGCGGTAATCGGGTGTAATGGTGGGTGCGCTGCGCTTACCCACCCTACAAAACATCCCAGGCAGATAATGTAGGGCAGGTAAGCGGAGCGCACCTGCCGTTTCCCTGGCGCGATATAAAAACAAAAAAGCCCGTACTTGCGTACAGGCTCTTTCTTTGAATATGGCGGTGAGGGAGGGATTGATTCGGCCCGCTGGGCCTCACCCTGCGGGCAGTCAGCTCGCAGGGCTCGCAGACTGTCCCACTGGCTGCGCCAGTGGTCGAACCCGGGTCGAGGCTTCTCATCCCTCCCGGGTCGGCGCGATATAAAAGCAAAAGAGCCTGAGGGTTAGCTCAGGCTCTTTCTTTGAATATGGCGGTGAGGGAGGGATTCGAACCCTCGATACGTTGCCGTATACACACTTTCCAGGCGTGCTCCTTCAGCCACTCGGACACCTCACCATATTGTCTTCCCGACGTGTCGGGACGGGCGCTAATGTAGGGGAAAGGCCCATAGCCGTCAACGGAAATTTAGCGCTTTTCGGCGCGTTTAAACAAACTTCATACAAAATGCGTTTAAAACAACCACTCATTTCGCGCACGACAAGTCCGTAACAGGAACAAACAAATGCCGTTGATGAATCTGAGCCAGCTACGCGCGCGTCGTTATATGCAATGTAATCAACCCGGATAAATCACTTATCTGCCTGATAATGCAATCCTCATTAATTAATTTTCCATAATTACATAAACATAAATATCAACTACTTTGTAAAGGTGTATATATCTGCGCTGCAAATGTTCATCCTTAAGATATTATTGAATCAATATATCTGTTTATTGAATGAATTGATGTAATACACAGTGATTCGGTTTTGCTATCCATCTTGAAGAGTTAAATAAAAATTCAGTTCAGGAATTGTCAGCTAATTTAGCAGGGGATAATATGCGCTGGCTTTACACTGTGGCATGGATTTATTTATTAAACATATGGTTTAGGATAAACAATCATGGAGAAGATATGAAAAGGCATCTCTGTTTGATGACGCTCGCGGGTGCTCTGGCGATAAATGCAGCTTCAGCATTAGCTGCGGATGGGAAAATTAATTTCACCGGCAAAATTACCGATCAGGCATGTGAAATTGATGATGACGATAAAGTGCTGGATGTTGATATGGGTGTCTATTCGGTGAAGCAATTCAACGCGACCGTGGGCGTAAAAACGCCACCGATCCCGGTGAATATCAAACTGAAAAATTGCCCCGTAGTGGAAGAGGGTGAAAATCCGCACTTTAGCATTTATCTGACCGGCGATGCTGACACGGTCAATAAGGATTACCTGAAGGTAGCGGCTGGCGGCGCGACCGGCGTGGCAATTGCGATTACAGATGACGAGGGAACCCTTATCCCTATGAATCAGTTCTCACAGCGTAAATTCGAAATCACCGATGCGACGATGGATCTTAATCTCATCGCTTATTATGTCTCCACGAGCACCACGGTTGCCGCAGGCGCAGCCAACGGAACGACAGATATTACTTTTGATTATCGTTAATTACTGATTCGTTTAATGTGTCATTAAGCCGTTAACGCGAGTTGACGGCTTATTATTCCTCTTTCGACATGGGTTGACTATGCGTGCGACGAGAAAATACATTCTCAGGGCGAATATTTTTTTACTCCTGATCTTATTGGTGAACAACGCGACCGCTGGCGGCATTGTGGTGGGCGGCACCCGTGTCATTTATGAAGGCAATAAAAAAGAAGCGGCGCTAAGTATTAAGAATAACAGCGCTGCCAGCCCGTTTTTATTGCAATCCTGGGTAGATAACGGCGACGGTAAAACACGTGGGCCTTTTATGGTCACGCCGCCACTGTTCCGTATTGAACCTGAAGAAGACCATGAATTACGTATCGCGAAAACCGGCGGCTTGCCGGAGGATCGCGAATCGCTGTTTTATCTGAATATCCGCGCCATTCCGCCGTCATCGCCGGAGGCGGTAAATACCCTTAAGCTGGTGGTCAAAACCCGTATCAAATTGTTTTATCGCCCGCAGGCGCTGGTGGTCGACGCGCAAACGGCCTACCAACAGCTCAAATTTCATCTCGCCGAGGGCCATCTGCTGGCCGAAAACCCGACGCCTTTCTACATGGTGTTTGACAGCCTGAAGATAGGCGCGACCCGTATTCAGAGCGCCGACATGCTGGCGCCGTTCGCCAGCCAGCGCTTTACGCTGCCTGCAACGGAAACCGGGCGGGTAGTGAGCTGGCGCGTCATTAACGACTATGGCGGCGTAACGAAACCTGAGACTCGCTCTCTGTGAGCCGTACAGCAAGGAATGCGCCGTGAAGAAAACTGCCAACCTTTTTAATGACGGCCTGAAAAGCGGCATTCGTCGTCTCACTACACCAGCGCTCGCCGTGCTGGCATACGCTCTCGTTGGCGGCGCTGGCGTCTGCGCGCAGGAGAAAGTCTGGTTTGACCCGATGTTGATGGAGCAGGGCGATCCGGGACAGCGGGGCGCGGACCTGTCGATTTTCAGCACGCAAAATCAGCTACCGGCGGGCAACTACCCGCTGCGCATACGGCTTAACGGCAGTGAAATGTTTACCCGAACGATTCCGCTGACAGTGAATGCGCAAGGAGAGACCCTCCCGGTCATCACGCCCGCGCTGCTGGAGGAACTCAACGTAAAAACCGACGCCTGTCCGGCGCTCGCGGCACTGGCTCCGCTTGCGCCCATTGAGGATATTGGCGCGCTGATCCCGGCGGCATCAATACGGCTTAATACCCATAAGATGGCGCTGGAGGTAAGCATCCCGCAGGCGGCGCTCCGCCGGACAGCCCGCGGCTATGTCGACCCGCAGTACTGGGACGATGGAATTCCGGCGCTGTTCAGCAACTACACGTTTAACGGCGCGCATTCGCAAAGCGACGTGGGGAACGGCGATACCTCGCAATACCTTAACCTTCAGAACGGGCTGAATCTTGGCCCGTGGCGGGTGCGTAACTATTCAACATGGAGTAAAAGCGACGACGAGGCGCACTGGGATTCCATCTATACCTTTCTGCAACGGGATATTAAACCCTGGCGCTCGCAGCTGACGCTCGGCGAGAGTTATTCCCCGTCGATGATTTTTGACAGCGTGAAATTTAAAGGCGCGCAACTCGCCACCGACGATAACATGCTGCCCGACAGCCTGCGCGGGTTCGCGCCGGTGATTCGCGGCATCGCGAATTCAAATGCGGAAGTCACGGTGCGCCAGAACGGCTACATCATTTTTCAGGACACCGTCGCGCCGGGCGCGTTTGAAATCAACGATCTTTACCCCACGTCGCATAGCGGCGATCTGGAGGTGACGATAAAAGAAGCGGACGGCAAAGAGCGGCGGTTCATCCAGCCGTTTTCCGCCGTACCGATTATGCAGCGGCCAGGGCAGATAAAATACAGCCTGACGGCAGGCGAGTATGATCCGAACAGTTCGCAGGACGCCACGCCCGCGTTTGCGCAGGGAACGCTGATTTACGGTTTGAACAATCAGCTGACGCTGTATGGCGGCGCAATGGGCGCAGACACTTATCAGGCCGCGGCGCTGGGGGTTGGCGTCGGGCTGGATGAATGGGGCTCGGTCTCGCTTGATGTGACCCATGCGCGCAGTCAGCTGCAAAATAACACCACGTCATCAGGCCAGTCGTATCGCTTCCAGTATTCCAAGAATATTGAGCTGACGGATACCGCTATTACGCTTGCGGGTTATCGCTACTCCACCAGCGGCTATTTCGATTTTGACGAGGCGAATCACGACGAGGCCTGGTACGACGATCGCTACAGCGGTTATTACCAGCAGCGCAGCCAGTTGCAGATCAGTATTAACCAGACGCTTAACGATATCGGGTCGTTTTATCTCAACGGCTATCAGCGTGATTTCTGGAACCGCACGGACAAAGAGCAGAATCTCTCGGCGGGCTTCGCGTTTTCAACGGCAGGCGTGACCTGGACGCTCTCTTCAGCGTGGAATAAAACGGACGCTCAGACCGACCGGCAAATTGCGCTCGGCGTCAGCGTGCCGCTCAGCCGCTGGCTGGCTAACAGCTGGGCGACGTTTAACGTCAGCCAGAATCAGGATGGCGATACGCGTTACCAGAGTGGTCTTAGCGGCACGCTGATGGATGACGGCAGGCTCAGCTATTCGCTCCAGCAGAGCTATAACCAGGCGGGGCAGAGCGGCGATGACACCGCCGACAGCAGCGCCGATCTTAATTATAAGTCGCGCTTCGCTAACCTGAGCCTCGGCTATTACCACTCTGATGATTCGCAGCAGTGGAGTTATGGCGCGTCTGGCGCGCTGGTGATGCACCCGCATGGCGTCACGCTGTCACAGCCGCTCGGCGATGCCTTCGCGCTGGTGGATGCCAACGGGGCCAGCGACATCCGCTTTAAAAACCAGGCTGGCGTTTCGACGGACTGGCTGGGCTATGCCGTTATTCCCTGGCTCTCGCCTTATGAAAGAAACGAGCTGACGCTGGATACCACCACCATGCCCGCCGGCGTGGACGCGCAGAATACGCACATGACGCTCATCCCTAATAACGGCGCGCTGGTGTATGCGCGTTTTGATGCACGCGAAGGGCACCGCCTGCTGTTGACCCTGCGGCAAACCAGTGGCGAGCCGGTACCGTTTGGCGCGCTGGTGACGCTGGATGGCATTGACGGTTATGAAAGCATCGTCGATGAAGGCGGTGTGGCGTATCTGTCTGGCGTCAAAGAGAACGGCGTGGCGCAGGTGAAGTGGGGAAACCATGCCGGACAGCGCTGTCAGGCGTCCATCGTTCTACCCGAAGCGGGGCCAGACGAAAGCGATCTGCGCCCTCTGACCGCCATATGCCGATAATAAGAGAACAAACTATGTTTAGAGTCATGTTATGCGGGCTGCTGGTCTGCCTCGCCGTTATCCCGTCTTTTTCACGGGCGGCAACGGGGTTCTGTAACACTACTGGCGGGCCGAAAATATTTAATGTCGATGCGAGTACGACGGTAACCAACCCTGATGTTAATCAGAGCGGTAAAACCTTTACTGAACGGTTTGGATCTTCGGAAAGCTACAGCGCGCATTGCGACTGCGATGACAGCGATCTCAATAAAGACCCGCATCCTGGCGTGAATTATAAAAGTGAGTATCTGGCGCCAGCCATCCAGTACGGCAGCGGGTATTTTATTCGGGTGAATGACAATATCGATCTGGAAGCTGCGATTAACATCGCCAACGTGGGCGATGTGACAGTGCCGTTTACCGATGTCTGGAATAAAAAAAATAATGGCTGCTCGCTGAACAGCTTTACGACGGGGCAGAGCGGCTCGCTTATGTTTCGCATCAGTAAGCCATTTCTGGGGCAAATCGTCATTCCGCAAATGGCGGTGGCGGCTATTTACGGCACCGTCAGGCCGGGGCAGTATTCCAGCGAACCGATGGCGAAGATTTTTCTGCAGGGCACGATCACCGTACCGCAAAGCTGTGAAATCAATGCGGGCGAAGTGATTACCGTTGATTTCGGCACCATTTTTGCCAGCAATTTCACGACCCGTGGCCATAAGCCTGAGGGATTCGTGGATAAAAAAACGGCTATTGCGTATGTCTGCAAAAATATCAGCGATGGGGTCGTCTTAACCATGACGTTTTCCGGCGCGCCAGCGAACGGTATGCCGGAGGCGCTCGCCACCAGTAATGCCGATGTCGGCGTGCTGCTGAAAAACAACAGCGAGCAGGTGATCCCCATCAATACCGGCGAGGTGCCGATGCCGCTGGAGACCTCAGCCGATATCTCCCGGCGTACCGGCGCGGTGAATATCCTGACGGCGCCGGTGAACCTCAGCGGCAAGGCGCCGCAAAATGGCGAGTTTTCCGCCTCGGCATCGATAACCGTGAATATTCGCTGACATTACCCGCTTTTCCTGGTGCCGCCGCCCCCAAAGGCGGCTGATTTTGTTATGGTTACTACCATTAACCTGTCAGGAGAAGCGCCGTGGAAATCCTCTTTTACCATCCCTCTTTTGATATCGCCGGGTGGGCCCCTTTACTGCAACGTCATCTGCCGCACGCGCGTCTTCGCGCCTGGCAGCCTGGCGATAACGCCGCCGCGGATTACGCGCTGGTCTGGCATCCGCCGTATGAAATGCTGCGCGGGCGCGTGAGCCTGAAAGCGATTTTCGCGCTCGGCGCGGGTGTGGATTCGCTCTTAAGCCGCCTGAAAGAGCATCCGGATCTGCTGCCGCCCGGCGTGCCGCTATATCGCATGGAGGATACCGGCATGGCCGCGCAGATGCAGGAGTACGCCATAAGCCAGGTATTGCACTGGTTTCGTCGTTTCGATGATTACGCCGCGCTACAGCGTGAAGCGCGCTGGGAGCCGCTGGAAGAGTATCGTCATGCGGATTTCACTGTCGGCGTGCTGGGGGCGGGCGTGCTCGGCGGCCAGGTGGCGCAGAGCCTGAGTCGTCTGGGCTTTCCGGTGCGCTGCTGGAGCCGCAGCCGCAAAACGCTGGCAGGCATTGAAAGCTTCGCCGGCCCGGATGAATTACCTGCGTTTCTGCACGGTACGCGGGTGCTGATAAACCTTCTTCCCAACACGCCAGAAACGGTGGGCATCATGAACGCCCGGTTGCTCGCAGCGCTTGCGGATAACGCCTATGTCCTGAATCTGGCGCGCGGCGTTCATCTGGTTGAAGAGGATCTACTGGCCGCGCTGGAGCGCGGAAAAGTGAAGGGCGCGATGCTGGATGTTTTTCATCAGGAGCCGCTGCCGCAAGAGAGTCCGCTATGGCGGCATCCGGGTGTGCGCATTACGCCGCACGTGGCGGCCGTTACCCGCCCGGAAGAGGCGGCCGCGTTTATCGCACAGAGCATTACGCGCATCGAGCGCGGCGACATGCCGCCGAATCAGGTGGACGTGGCGCGCGGCTACTAAGCGCGCCCCGGCGATTCGGCTAAAAATCGCCGGGGATACCTGTTATCCTTGCACAAAATCACAGAGGAGAGCGCCATGTATCCCGTTGACCTGCATATGCACACTGTCGCCAGCACCCATGCCTACAGCAACCTGCATGATTACATCGCCGCGGCGAAACAAAAAGGCGTCCGCCTTCTGGCTATCACCGATCACGGCCCGGACATGGCGGATGCGCCGCATCACTGGCATTTTATTAATATGCGCATCTGGCCGCGTATGGTGGATGGCGTCGGCATTCTGCGAGGCATTGAAGCGAATATTAAAAACCGCGAGGGTGAAATCGACTGCACCGGCCCAATGCTCGATTCACTCGATCTTATCGTCGCGGGTTTCCACGAGCCGGTATTCGCGCCGCAGGATAAAGACGCCAACACGCAAGCGATGATCGCGGCGATGGCGAGCGGCACGGTGCATATCATCAGCCACCCTGGCAACCCGAAATATCCCGTCGACATTCCGGCTATTGCCGCCGCCGCCGCGAAATATCAGGTTGCGCTTGAAATTAACAACTCATCGTTTACCCACTCCCGCAAGGGCAGCGGACCGAACTGCAAAGCGATTGCCGCGGCCGTACGCGATGCAGGCGGCTGGGTGGCGCTGGGGTCTGATTCTCACACCGCCTTTACGCTCGGCGATTTCCATGAGTGCCGCAAGGTGCTGGATGACGTTGATTTCCCGGAAGATCGCATCCTGAACGTGACGCCGCGTCGCCTGCTTGATTTCCTTGAAACCCGCGGCATGACGCCGATTGCTGAATTCGCCGCCCTTTAATTTTGCCTGAAATGGAATCTGTTAATGAATGAGTTTTCAATAATTTGTCGCCTGCTGGGCTCTCTCTGGTACCGCGCGCCGCAGGACCCGGTGGTGGCGCCGATCTACAGCCTTATCCGTGAGGGTAAGCTCGCGCAAAATTGGCCGCTTGAGCAGGATGAACTGCTGGCGCGGCTGCAAAAAAGCGCGCAGCCGGATGAGGTTCAGGCAGATTACCAGGCGCTGTTTGGTCAGGACGACGCCCGCGTGACGCCCCTGCGCTCTGCGTGGGTAGAGGGAGGGAGCGAACAGGAGGTGCGCGCCTTTTTAACCACGCGCGGCATGCCGCTCGGCGAGGCGCCAGCGGATCATTTCGGCCTGCTGTTGCTGGCGGCCTCGTGGCTTGAAGATCAGTCTGCGGAAGATGAGGCGCAAGCGCAGGAGATTTTATTCGGCGAGTACCTGATCCCCTGGTATGAAACATTCCTCGGCAAAGTGGAAGCGCATGCCGCCACGCCGTTCTGGCGCGCACTGGCGCAGATCACCCGCGAAGCCATTCAGGCGATGTGGGAAGAGCTGCAGGAAGAGGAAGAAGAGGGCGACGTAGAGTAAATTAAATGTGATGTTTCTCACATTTAAAATGTAACTCACTGTACGTTATTTCATGTGACGTGCGACAGATCGCATTTCCTGTGCGGCGTTTTGCTAAGATACGCCGCCATGAACAGACACATTTCTCTTGCATTAACGACCGGCCTGCTCTCCGCCCTCTGGGCGTGGGCCGCCGTGTCGCTGGGCCTGCCTTCCTGGGCGGGCTTTCTCGGCTGTACCGCCTGGTTTGCCAGCCCAAAAGGCGGCGTCACCGGTTTTCTTACCATCCTGTTTACGTTGTGCAGCGGCGTGCTGTGGGCGCAGGTCATCATCGCCGGAAGCGCCGTAGCGCCGGAACTCGCCTGGCTAAGCTACGCCATGACCGGCGTGGTGGCGTTTCTGATGTGCATCCAGGCGCGCCAGACGCTGCTTGGATTCGTGCCGGGAACATTTATCGGCGCCTGCGCGACGTTCGCCGGGCAGGGCGACTGGAAGAGCGTGTTGCCTGCGCTGATGCTGGGCCTATTGTTTGGTGTGGCGATGAAGTGCAGCGGGCAGTGGCTTGCCGCACGCACGGAGCCGAAAAACACGACGGTCGCTGAGTAAACCAAAACCCGCTTCGGCGGGTTTTTTGTTGTAGCTCGCCGTCACGCTGCCGCGCTCCGTTTTCCCTTCAGCGCTGTGAATCCTGATTAAGCGCGTTACCCATTCTCCATCCTTCACTTTTTTTTGCAGTAGCCTCTTCCCTGATCTGTAATTGTAATTTATATGTTAATAGTAAGTTAAAATAACAATACCTCAGGGGAACTATTATGATCTTTACGTCATTACGTATTGCCGTTATTAGCGCAGCACTTGTAGGTTTTTCGGGTTCAGCCCTGGCGCAGGCGGGCGGAACGATTACGTTTCATGGTGCGATTGTCGAAGAGGGCTGCGCGGTCACACACCAGACGGCGCGCATAGAGGTGTCCTGCGCGCGCGGCAATCAGATGCATCGTCAGACACTTTCGCTGCGCGCGTCAGGCGTGCGTGAAATCCATTCCGAATGGGTGCACAGCCGCCTCGATTACCTTAACCCCGCCCATACGCTCGGTATTCTGACATTAACCTACCGCTAAGCCGGTTTTGGCAGTAATCTCCCGGTGTGCTGTTCTACACTTTAGAGAACAGAAAATTGTCAGGAGAGAGGTATGTCCGGACGTATTAATGTGGTGCAGGGTGACATCACCCGCATCGGCACCGACGTCATCGTCAACGCCGCCAACCCTTCGCTGATGGGCGGCGGCGGGGTCGATGGCGCTATCCATCGTGCCGCTGGCCCTGCATTGCTGGCCGCGTGTAAAGTAGTGCGCCAGCAGCAGGGCGAATGTCAGCCAGGCCATGCGGTGATCACCGAAGCAGGCGATCTGGCGGCGAAAGCCGTCATCCATACCGTGGGGCCCATCTGGCGCGGCGGGCACGATAATGAACCGCAACTGCTGGCGGATGCGTATCGCAACAGCCTGGAGCTGGTGACGGCTAATGGGTATAACAGCGTGGCGTTCCCGGCCATCAGTACCGGCATCTACGGTTATCCCAAAGCGGCAGCGGCGCAAATCGCCTTCGAGACCGTTTCAGACTATCTCA
Organism: Cronobacter sp. EKM101R; assembly: GCF_963888145.1. NCBI lineage: Bacteria > Pseudomonadati > Pseudomonadota > Gammaproteobacteria > Enterobacterales > Enterobacteriaceae > Cronobacter > Cronobacter sp. EKM101R. Next base: position 64,519 of record NZ_CAWPHW010000072.1, read on the forward strand.
CCAGGCGCCCGCAACCGAAGCAGGTATACTTTGTCTGCTATGACGAAGAAAACTTCCTGCTTTACCAGCGGTTACTGGGACAATACGACGAACAGCCGGGCGCATAACACCCGGCTCGGACGCGCTATCGCGCCGACCACGGCCCAGCATCCTCACCACAGCGGTTTACATCCGCTCGATGACAGTCTCGACGCCTTCGCCGCCCGCTATCTGCTGGCGGAGATGGCGGAGCAGACTATCGACGTCCAGTACTATATCTGGGAAGACGATATGTCCGGGCGGCTGCTGTTCGGCGCGCTGCTGGCGGCGGCGCGACGCGGCGTGCGGGTGCGTATTCTGCTGGATGATAACAATACGGTGGGCATGGACAGCACGCTGCGCCTGCTAAACGCCCACCCGAATATCGAAATTCGCCTCTTTAATCCTTTCTCTTTCCGCACCCTGCGCGCGCTGGGCTATCTCACCGATTTCGCCAGGCTCAACCGCCGGATGCATAACAAAAGTTTCACGGTGGATGGCGAAGTGACGATTATCGGCGGGCGTAACGTCGGCGATGCCTATTTCGGCGCGGGCGAACAGCCGCTGTTCTCCGATCTCGACGTGCTGGCGGTTGGCCCGGTGGTGGCGGATGTCACGCAGGATTTCGAGCGCTACTGGCGCAGCCGGTCGGTCTCGACGCTGGATAATGTGCTGGATGTTGAGGCGGAAGAAATCGACGCCCGCGTCCAGTTGCCGCCGCACTGGAAGGACGATCCGGTGGCGCAGCGTTACCTTGAGCGCCTGGAGAGCACGCCATTTGCGAGCTATATCGAAACCCGCACATTGCCGCTGGTGTGGGCCAAAACGCGCCTGTTAAGCGACGATCCGCGCAAAGGGCAGGGGAGAGCGCGCAAACATACGCTCCTGCCGCAGCGCATGATGACGCACATCGGCGAGCCGAAAACGCAGTTCGACATTATCTCCTCTTATTTTGTCCCGACCCGCGGCGGCGTGGCGATGCTGCTGGCGCTGCGCCGTAAAGGCGTGAAAATCGCTATCCTGACCAATTCGCTGGCGGCGAATGATGTCGCGGTTGTGCATGCCGGTTACGCGCGCTGGCGTAAAAAATTGCTGCGTCACGGCGTGGAGCTTTACGAGCTGAAACCGACGCGTGACGCCGGGCGCGTGCCGCACGACCGCGGCCTGACCGGGAACTCGGGCTCCAGCCTGCATGCCAAAACGTTCAGCGTGGATAACAATCAGGTGTTTATCGGCTCGTTTAATTTCGATCCGCGCTCGGCGATGCTCAATACCGAAATGGGTTTTGTCATTGAAAGCGAAACGCTGGCGGGCGCGATTCATAAACGTTTTACGCGCACGCGGCGCGAGGCGGCCTGGGCGCTACGGCTCGACCGCTGGGGGCGCATCAACTGGATTGAAGAGAAAGATGGCGAGGAGATTATCTGGAAAAAGGAGCCGAAGACGCGGTTCTGGCAGCGCCTGCTGGTGCGCCTGGTGTACCGTCTGCCGGTTGAGTGGATGCTCTGAAGCCACGCGCCTTGCGGCGCGTGTCAGGATCACCCCGTCGCGGTTCCCGGCGACGGGGTTTTATTTTGCGGTTTGCCTGAGAAGAGAAACCGCAGCAGCGGAATGCGCAGATGCGCTTCATACAACACCACCGCAATCCCAATCACAAACACCAGTCCGGCGATAAAGCCCAGCGCGTTTGAGTGAATATGCGGCGTGATATACGCGCCGAAGAACAGCGTCAGCGGGTGGTGCACCAGATAGATAAACAGCGAGGCGTTAACGAAATAGGTGACGCGCGCCGATTTAAAATTCAGCAGACGATGGCCCAGCGAGAATACCACATTCACCATCCACAGCCCCATCAGCATGCTGATGACGTTGTCGGTTTCATACATCCAGGCGTCGCCGCTGCCATAACGCTGGTTCAGCAGATAGGCGACAAAGGCCGCCGCCGCGCCCAGCGCGCAGCCTGGCGAGAAGGTGGTAAAGCGGTTTTTCAGCGAGGCGTGTTTAAACGCCAGCGCGCCGAGAATAAAGAACGGTGAATAAAAGAGGGTTTGCATCACCACAAAATTAAACAGGCCGTCGCTTAATATCGGCGCGTAAACGATAAAAATAAGACGGCGGAGTGCGGCGAACGCGACCCCGAAAAGTAGAAACAGCGCTGAGAGTTTTCCTAATGTCAGGCGCTCCGCCAGCGCCGCGCTTTTTTCTTCCGGGGCGTTTTTTACCCATTGAAATATCAGCAAGCCGAGCGTCGTGAAAACCACCAGCACTAATAAAAACCATAAATGCGAGGTGAGTTCCCATACCAGCGTGTTGAATTTTTCATAGCCGGAAAGCGTCTGCCACGTTTCCGTGCGGCCTTTAACATATTGCAGCATCAAAAATTGCGGCAGCGTCAGCAGCGGAATGGCGGTCAGCATCGGAATGCCGACGCGCTCCACGCGCACCTTCCACCAGCGTTTGCGCGGGTAGCGCAGGAACAGCATGTAGGAGAAATACCCTGAAATAACAAAAAAAACCTGCATGCGGAAGGCGTGGATGAAATCGTTGAACAGCGTCAGGCCCACTGATGGGGTCAGGCTGTTGACATGCCACTGGTGCGTGGAATAAATCAGCGAAATATGAAACGGGATGCCAAGGAGCATCAACCATGCGCGTATGGAATCGAGAAAAAATTCTCTCTGTGTCGATGTCGTCATATCACTCCATAAAATCTCGGACTATTCGCCTTATCCCTCAGGCTGATTCTGTTTTAGATTCGGCCCCCACCCTACAGGAAGGCCGACACGCAGTCTCCAGGACAAATTCGCAAAGCGAAAATGGCGCGCATTCATTTGTTTAATCACTGAGCCGACGTGCTGAACAAAGCGGGGATTGTGTTGTCGGAAACCGCAAGTTTCCATTAAAATGGATCGGATTGATTTAAGCACACAAAGGGGGAAGTGCTTAGTTATATGAAACATAAAACACAGATGATGAAAATGGGTTGGCTGGGTGCAGCAGTAATGTTGTCACTTTATACCACTTCGGGTTGGGCCTTCACTATCGACGACGTCGCAAAACAGGCGAAATCCTTAGCGGGCAAGAGCTATGAAGCGCCGAAAAGCAACCTGCCCTCCGTTTTCCGCGACATGAAATACGCGGACTACCAACAGATCCAGTTCAATCACGACAAAGCCTACTGGAGCAAAATCAAAACCCCGTTCAAGCTTGAATTCTACCATCAGGGTATGTACTTCGACACGCCGGTTGCCCTTAACGAGGTGACGGCCAATACCGTTCGCAAAATTAAGTACAACCCGGATTATTTTAATTTCGGCAATGTGCAGCACGACAAAGACACCGTCAAAGACCTGGGCTTCGCCGGTTTCAAAGTGCTCTATCCGATCAACAATAAAGATAAAAACGACGAAATCGTCAGCATGCTCGGCGCGAGCTACTTCCGCGTGATCGGCCAGGGCCAGGTTTATGGGCTTTCCGCGCGCGGTCTGGCTATCGACACCGCGCTGCCGTCCGGCGAAGAGTTCCCGCGCTTTCGCGAGTTCTGGATTGAGCGTCCGAAACCGACCGACAAACGCCTGACGATTTACGCGCTGCTGGATTCTCCACGCGCAACCGGCGCCTATCGCTTCATCATCACCCCCGGTCGCGATACGGTTGTGGATGTGCAGTCGAAAGTTTACCTGCGCGATAAAGTGGGCAAACTGGGCGTCGCGCCGCTGACCAGTATGTTCCTGTTCGGGCCGAACCAGCCGTCGCCGGCCACCAACTACCGTCCGGAACTGCATGACTCCAACGGGCTCTCCCTGCACGCCGGTAATGGCGAGTGGATCTGGCGTCCGCTGAATAACCCGAAACACCTCGCCGTCAGCGCGTTCACCACCGAAAACCCGCAGGGCTTTGGTCTGCTGCAGCGCGGCCGCCAGTTCTCCCGCTTTGAAGATATCGACGACCGCTACGATCTGCGTCCGAGCGCGTGGGTCACCCCGCAAGGGCAGTGGGGCAAAGGTAAAATCGAGCTGGTGGAAATTCCGACCAACGACGAAACCAACGATAACATCGTGGCTTACTGGACGCCGGATCAACTGCCGGAGCCTGGCAAGGAGATGAATTTCAAATACACCATCACCTTTAGCCGCGACGAAGACAAACTGCACGCCCCGGAAAACGCATGGGTACTGCAGACGCGCCGCTCTACCGGCGACGTGAAACAGTCCAACCTCATCCGTCAGCCGGACGGCACCATCGCGTTTGTGGTGGATTACACCGGCGCCGAGATGCAAAAGCTGCCGGATAACACGCCGGTGACCGCGCAGGCGAGCATTGGCGATAACGGCGAGATCGTGGAAAACAGCGTGCGCTACAACCCGGTGACTAAAGGCTGGCGTATGACGCTGCGCGTGAAAATCAAAGACGCCAAGAAAACCACTGAAATGCGCGCTGCCCTGATGAATGGCGATCAGCCGCTGAGTGAAACCTGGAGCTATCAGCTACCTGCCAATGAATAAGTCTACTGAGTATATCGACCTGCTGCCGCTTTCCGATGCTGAGAAAGCGGCGCTGCCGACATCGGACATGCAGGCCCTTCATCAGGCGCTGGACGCTGAAGGACGCGTCTGGGCTCGCGAGGATGACTCCCCGCTGGGCTCGGTAAAAACGCGTCTGGAACAGCGCTGGTCAGACTCGCTCAAGGGCGATCAGCTGATCAAAGACGATGAAGGTCGCACCCAGATCCAGGCAATGCCAAAGGCAACGCGTTCCTCCATGTTCCCGGACCCGTGGCGCACCAACCCGATTGGGCGCTTCTGGGACCGTCTGCGCGGTCGCGAAGTGCTGCCGCGCTACATGGCGGGGCTGACAAAAGAAGAGCGCGCCGCGGAGCAGAAATGGCGTACGGTCGGCACCATCCGCCGTTACATCCTGCTGTTGCTGACGCTGTCTCAGACCGTCGTCGCCACCTGGTATATGAAGACCATTCTGCCGTATCAGGGTTGGGCGCTGATCAACCCGGCGGATATGATGGGCCAGGACTGGCTGGTGTCGCTGATGCAGCTGCTGCCGTATGTGCTGCAAAGCGGCATCCTTATCCTGTTTGCCATCCTGTTCTGCTGGGTGAGCGCCGGTTTCTGGACGGCGCTGATGGGCTTCTTGCAACTGCTTATCGGTAAAGATAAGTACAGCATCTCCGCCTCGACGGTGGGGGATGAGCCGATAAACCCTGAGCATCGCACCGCGCTTATCATGCCTATCTGTAACGAAGACGTGGATCGCGTCTTCGCGGGCCTGCGCGCGACCTGGGAGTCGGTGAAAGCCACCGGCCAGCAGGCGCACTTCGACGTCTATATCCTGAGCGACAGCTACAATCCGGATATCTGCGTCGCTGAGCAGAAAGCCTGGATGGAGCTGATTGCCGAAGTGCAGGGCGAGGGGCAGATTTTCTATCGCCGCCGTCGCCGCCGCGTGAAGCGTAAAAGCGGCAACATCGATGATTTCTGCCGCCGCTGGGGCAACCAGTACAGCTACATGGTGGTGCTGGACGCCGACTCCGTGATGACGGGCGACTGTCTGACCGGTCTGGTGCGTCTGATGGAAGCGAACCCGAACGCCGGGATCATCCAGTCGTCGCCGAAAGCCTCCGGCATGGACACGCTCTATGCGCGCTGCCAGCAATTCGCGACACGCGTTTATGGGCCGCTGTTTACCGCAGGCCTGCACTTCTGGCAGCTGGGCGAGTCGCACTACTGGGGCCACAACGCGATTATCCGTGTGAAGCCGTTTATCGAGCATTGTGCGCTGGCGCCGCTGCCGGGTGAAGGCTCTTTCGCAGGCTCTATCCTCTCCCACGACTTCGTGGAAGCGGCGCTGATGCGTCGTGCGGGCTGGGGCGTGTGGATTGCCTACGATCTGCCAGGCTCGTATGAAGAGCTGCCGCCGAACCTGCTGGATGAGCTCAAGCGCGACCGCCGCTGGTGTCACGGCAACCTGATGAACTTCCGTCTGTTCCTGGTGAAAGGGATGCACCCGGTTCACCGCGCAGTGTTCCTGACAGGCGTCATGTCTTACCTGTCAGCGCCGCTCTGGTTCCTGTTCCTGGCGCTGTCGACGGCCTTGCAGGTGGTACACGCGCTCACCGAGCCGCAATACTTCCTGCAACCGCGCCAGCTGTTCCCGGTGTGGCCGCAGTGGCGTCCTGAGCTTGCGATAGCGCTGTTCGCCTCCACCATGGTGCTGCTGTTCCTGCCGAAGCTGCTGAGCGTCATTCTTATCTGGTGTAAAGGCCCGAAAGAGTACGGCGGCTTTTTCCGCGTCACGCTCTCTCTGCTGCTGGAAGTGCTGTTCTCGGTACTGCTGGCGCCGGTGCGTATGCTCTTCCACACGGTGTTTGTGGTGAGCGCGTTCCTCGGCTGGGAAGTGGTCTGGAACTCGCCGCAGCGCGACGACGACTCTACTACGTGGAGCGAAGCGTTCCTGCGTCACGGCTCTCAGCTGCTGCTGGGTCTGGTGTGGGCGGTCGGCATGGCGTGGCTCGATCTGCGCTTCCTGTTCTGGCTGGCGCCTATCGTGTTCTCGCTGATCCTGTCGCCGTTCGTATCGGTGATTTCGAGCCGTGCGACCGTGGGCCTGCGCACTAAACGCTGGAAGCTGTTCCTGATCCCGGAAGAGTATTCGCCGCCGCAGGTGCTGGTGGATACCGACCGTTATCTGGTGCTCAACCGCAGCCGTTCGCTGGAAGATGGCTTTATGCACGCGGTGTTCCATCCGTCGTTTAACGCGCTGGCGACCGCCATGGCGACCGCGCGTCACCGCGCAAGCCATGTGCTGGAGATAGCCCGCGATCGTCACGTCGAGCAGGCGCTGAACGATACGCCGGAGAAACTCAACCGCGACCGCCGTCTGGTGCTGCTCAGCGACCCGGTCACGATGGCGCGTATGCATTATCGCGTCTGGGCGAACCCGCAGAGATACTCCTCCTGGGTAAGTCACTACGAGACGCTGAAGCTTAACCCACAGGCGTTAAGCACGCGCTAAGCGTGATGAAATGAAAATGCCGGCCACGAAGGCCGGCATTTTTTTACCCGTCTGACGGGCTGTTATACTGAATGTATTATGTTAAACGCGAGGTCGCACTTGAGAATTATCGCCGTTCTGCTTGCCGTCTGGATGCTCTGCGGATGTGGCAGCATCATCAGTCGCGCCGTGCCGGGGCAGGGGCATGGCAACCAGTACTACCCCGGCGTGCAGTGGGACGTGCGGGACAGGCCGTGGCGTTTCATCCTGATGCTCGACCTGCCGTTTTCGCTTATCTTCGATACCTTGCTTCTGCCGGTCGATATGCAACACGGCCCGTATGAGTAACGCTTAGCGGGTGGTATCCCACTCATCCGCCGCGGTGCGTCCTTCTTCGGTATCCAGCGGCGGCTCCAGCTGAAACTCGCCCTCATCCCACTCATGCAGGGTATTTTCTTCCTGCCACTCCTGGCGCAGTTCAATTTCATCGAAATCGCCGTCAAACACGCTCTGCGCGGCGTCGCCGGTCAACACGGTCAGGCAGTCGCCTTCGTCGGTTTCATCAGCGAAGAACTCCACCTGCCACATGATTTCCCCATCCTGCAGCACATACTTTTGCATATTGAACAGCCCGACAACCGCGTCCTCTTCCTCAATCCCCGGATTTGCGGCGAGGAACTCTTCGCGTGCTGCGTCAATGGCTTCTTCAAGCGTGGCGTACATAGTCATAGCTTACTCCCTGAACGGACATGGTTGTTTCAGGAAAGAATAGTCGAAGATTGCGATTTGCAAGAATGAATGGAAAAAATTCGCCAGAGGCGGTGCCCGCACGCGGCGCGCGGCGGGCAGTCAGGATTAATAACGTGACGGCACGCCTTCGGGGCGCGTTTTAAAGCGGCGGTGCAGCCACATATACTGATCCGGCGCCATCAGGATGCACTTCTCAATGATTTTATTCATCCAGGCGGCGGTCTCTTCGGCGCTGTCGATGGGCGGCGAGCATTCCGGCTCAAGCACAATCAGCTCGTAACCGCTGCCATCCGCTTTGCGGCGCGGTACGAACGGCACGATACTCGCTTTAGACATCTTCTCAAGCATCCAGGTGCCGGAGGTCGTGGCGGCCTTATCGACGGCGAATAACGGCACAAACACGCTGTTGCGCGGGCCGTAGTCATGATCCGGCGCATACCAGATGATCTCGCCGCCTTTCAGCGCCTTGATCATGCCTTTAAGATCCTTACGGTCGAGCATGGTTTTATTGGAGCGCAGGCGCCCCCAGGTTTGCAGCCAGTCGAGCAGTGGATTATCGTTCGGGCGATAAACCCCGATGCCCGGCGTATGCATCCCGAACATGCGCGCGCCCAGCTCCAGCGTCAGAAAATGCACGCCGATCAGCAAAATGCCTTTCTTTTGCGCCAGCAACGCTTTGACCGGTTCAAGACCGGATACTTCCGTCCAGCGCGCGATGCGCCAGTCAGGCCAGAACCAGGCCATGCCGGTTTCCATCAGCCCCATGCCGACTGATTCAAAGTTCTTTACCACCAGCACCTCTCGCTCGGCTTCGCTCATCTGTGGAAAGCAAAGCTCAAGATTGCGATGCGCGATGCGCGCGCGGCGTCTCATCAGCCGCAGCGCGAGGCGGCCCATCCCGCGGCCAAGCCGCCAGATAACCGGGTAGGGCAGCAGCACAACGAGATACAGCAGACCGATGCCAAGCCAGGTCAGCCAGTAGCGGGGGTGCAGCAGTGCGCGAGAAAATTGCGGTAAATGCGTCATGAAAATTCCATTAATTGCAGGCGAAGCCCTTTCACGGCCCGTATTGTGACATTTTTTTGCGAACGACCAAAATTCTGTGCCTTTCGCGCCGCGCCGCCTGTCTGAAGATAAATCATCGATAAGGAGTGGAAAATGTAGCGCAAAATGTAAGGATGTAAATTAACGGTAATTGCTATATCATGCCGGCCGTCATTTATTCCCCCACCGATAGCAGGAACGTACACCATGCCAGTGTTACACAACCGCATATCGAATGAGGAACTGAGGGCGCGCATGCTGGCCGAAACCGAGCCGCGCACCACCATCTCATTCTATAAATATTTCACCATCGACGATCCGAAAGCCACGCGCGACGCGCTCTGGCAGACACTCACTGCGCTGAATGTCTTTGGCCGTATTTATCTTGCTCATGAAGGCATCAACGCGCAAATCAGCGTGCCGGAAAGTCATGTCGAGGCGTTTCGCGCCGCGCTGTACGCCTTCCATCCGGCGCTCGATGGCGTGCGTCTGAACATTGCGCTGGATGACGACGGGAAATCTTTCTGGGTGCTGCGCATGAAAGTGCGTGACCGCATCGTGGCGGACGGCATTGACGATCCGACCTTTGACGCCAGCGACGTAGGCGACTATCTCAAGGCGGCGGAAGTCAACGCCATGCTTGACGATCCCGACGCGGTATTTATCGATATGCGTAACCACTATGAATATGAAGTGGGCCATTTCGAGAACGCGCTGGAGATCCCGGCGGATACGTTTCGCGAACAGCTGCCGAAAGCCGTCGAGATGATGGAAGAGTACAGAGACAAGAAAATCGTCATGTACTGCACCGGCGGCATCCGCTGTGAAAAAGCGAGCGCGTTCATGCGTCATAACGGTTTCCAGAAGGTCTGGCATATCGAGGGCGGCATCATTGAGTATGCGCGTAAAGCGCGCGAACAGGGGCTGCCGGTGCGCTTCGTCGGTAAAAACTTCGTGTTCGACGAGCGTATGGGCGAGCGTATCTCTGATGACGTGATCGCGCACTGTCACCAGTGCGGCGTGCCGTGCGACAGCCACACCAACTGTAAAAATGACGGTTGCCACCTGCTGTTTATTCAGTGCCCGGCCTGTGCGGATAAGTTTTCCGGTTGTTGCAGCGAGGTCTGCAAGGAAGAGATGTCGCTGCCGGAAGAGGAGCAGCGTCGCCGCCGCGCGGGGCGTGAGAACGGCAATAAAATCTTTAATAAATCCCGCGGACGTCTTAACACCACGCTTGGCATTCCGGACCCGGAATAACCCGCAGGTATAAAAAAACCGGTCAACTGACCGGTTTTTTTTCGTGCCGAAGCGCGATTACTTCTGCTTCACGCCTTCAACCGAGATAATCAGATCCACGTCCTGAGACGCCGGGCCGAGATCGGTCGTGATGTTAAAGTCTTTCAGCTTGATTTTACCTTCCGCTTCAAAGCCCGCGCGCTCGCCGCCCCACGGATCTTTACCCTGGCCCAACAGTTTGGCCTCCAGCGTCACCGGTTTGGTGACCCCGTTGAGGGTCAGGTCGCCGGTAATGTCCAGCTCATCGCCGTCTTTCTTCACGCTGGTGGAGGTGAAGGTGGCTTTCGGGAATTTCGCCACGTTCAGGAATTCCGCGCTGCGCAGATGTTTGTCGCGCTCGGCGTGGTTGGTGTCGACGCTGTTGGTGTTAATGGTGACGCTGACTTTGTCCGCCGCCGGATTTTTCTCATCAAACGTGAACGAGCCGTCGAAATCGCGGAACGTACCGTACAACCAGCTGTAACCCAGGTGCTGGATACGGAAGTTAACAAAGGCGTGCTGGCCTTCTTTATCGATTTTGTAATCGGCGGCAACGGCTGAGCCGGTAGTGAACAGCAGGGCACCCAGAGTGACCCCCAGCAGGCTTTTCTTCATATTTCGCTCCATGGTTAGTGTGACGCTTTCCCGAGCATCCGCTTCAGGGTGACGTCTTTATCGACAAAATGGTGTTTCAGCGCGGCGGCGGCGTGCGCGACCGAGAGCAGCACAACGCTCCAGGCGAGCCACAGGTGAATATCGCCCGCGAGATCCGCCTGCTCGCCTGCGCCGCTGACGAGAGCCGGCACCTCAAACAGCCCGAAGACGGAAATCGGTTTGCCTTCGGCGGTTGAGATCAGATAGCCGCTGATAAGAATGGTAAACAGGATCAGATACAGCATGACATGCACCGCGACGGCGCTGTAATGCGTCAGTCGGGAATAGCTGGCCAGCGGCGGAGGCGGCGGCGAGATAAAACGCCAGACCACGCGCACCAGCAGGAAGACAAACAGAATAATGCCAATACTTTTGTGAATTTCCGGCGCCTGGTGATACCAGACATCGTAATACCCGAGCGATACCATCCACAGCCCGAGCGCAAACATGCCATAAACCGTCAGCGCCATCAGCCAGTGAAGCAGTACCGAGAAATGTCCATATCGAGTTGGTGAGTTACGCCACTGCATGGTTATGCATCCGTCAATAAGAATGACTCAAACAGTGGCGTGTAGAGGAACGAAAAGCAAACCAAAAAAACAAAACAAATCATTCAAATATTTTGAATGCGAGAAAATCTTGTATAAAAAACGTTAATTGATTGCTGATGCCGCTATAGCACTGGCGAATATCGACTTGCGTGTTGGTTATAAAGCAAGCAATACCAAAAGCGGCAATGGTTTAGCGGCAAAATAGTTTAGCGGTTTATCAGGTTTTGTCAGCGGGTAATCAATAATTTTGACAGTAAGATGCCAGAAAATCGGGCCGGTAAGATAACCCGGCCCGCTGCAATATCATGCAGAAGCGGCAAAGCGCGAGAGCGAGAACGGCGTCAGATCGAACGCATACGGCTTGTCGGCGGCGAACTGCGTGGCGATTTCCCCCAGTACGGAGGCGAACTTAAAGCCGTGGCCGCTCAGCCCCGTGACCAGCAACACGTTTGGCGCATCCGGCAGAGTATCGATAATAAAATCTTCATCCGGCGTGTTGTCATAGGTACATGACGCGCCATACAGACAGCCGCCGATGCCCGGCAGGAAATGGCGCAGGAACGGGAATGCTTCCGAACCGTCGCTCGCCACCGCGCCAAACGGCACGCGCTCTTCCGGGCTCGAAATGAGCTGTCCGCCGTTGTGTTTGCCGATTTTCAGCTCGTTATTTTCCGCCGGGAAACCATAAAACTGGTCGCCGTTCGGCATTTCGCCGGTAAAGGCCGGGAAACGGTTATTGGCACTGTAGCGCCCGTCGGCCTGATACCAGGCAAAGATTTTACGCACCGGCGTCACCGGCAGGCCCGGCACCAGCCGCGAGACCCACGTACCGGCGCTGATAAGCGCCTTGCGGGCGCGATAGACGCCATCGGCGGTCGTCACGCTGACGCCATCTGCGGTAGCGTCAAAAGCGCTGACCGGGCAGTTGAAGAGTTGTGCGCAGCCCGCTTCTTCGGCAAGACGGATATAGGTGGCGATCGCCTTTTCGCTGCGCAGTACGCCGGAATTCGGCTCAAAGAGGCCGAGGTAGTTTTCCGGCAGTCGGATTTCCGGCCAGCGCGCCATGACCTCGTCACCGGTCAGTTTTTCCAGCGGCAGTTGCCAGCGCGCGGCGCTGTCAGCGACATTCGCCAGAAATTCGGAATCCGCGGGGCCGACATTAATTACGCCGGTACGCTCGAAAATACGCTCGCCGCCGAGCTCTGTCAGCTCATCCCACAGCGCCTGCGCGCGCAGGACCAGCGGCACATAACGCTCGCCTTCGCCATAAGCGTGACGGATAAGACGTGTGTCGCCGTGGTGGCTGCCTTCCTGATGGGGCGGATGGGCGCTGTCTATCATTAATACGTTAAGCCCGGCGCGAGTCGCGTAATAACCGGCCGCTGCGCCTGTTGATCCGCTACCGATGATAATCAGATCGTATTCCATGAAATTACTCCGTGAAAACCATTGGTTAGCAGAGTAATTAAGAGCAGGACAATTCTCAAGCAGGAAAAAATAAAGGCACCCCGGAGGATGCCTTTGAGTTTTAAGAAAAGCACGCTATCAGTGCTTGCGATAATCGCTTTCCTGGTACTCACCGGATTCAATTTTTGCAATGCCGGCTTCTAAGATAGAAATAAATTGTCTTGCTACATCGGTCGTTAGCCATAATGTCTGGCCGACTTCGGTCGCTTCGCGATCCACTTGCGGAGAGGATTGATAGTGCAACCGCAGCATCAGTGCGTCATAGCTATCGACGGTGCTGATGTCCCATCCAACAAGGGGATGCGTCTGTATTACTTCATTTTTTTCCATCATAACCCCCTTTATACGTGTTTATAGACAACGACTCATGAGGTTCAATGCGGCTTTTCTTATCTCTGAAGCAAATAAAGTATATCAACCAATAAAGGAAAATGGGGCAGAAATAAATACCCTGACACACATTTTTTTCGAGATTTTGAATTAACTGAACAATAAAACGGCAAATTATTCGCAAATTTTTGTTAAGGGAGTCGATCAATGAGATAAATGCTTAAAAGGGAAAAAACGCGCTATCACAGAAAAAGGCAGGACAAATATAAAAAAAACCGGGCGGCGAAGCCCGGAAAAACTGACACCATAGAGAAGACAGTTATGAGGGTTAATCAGTGGTAAACCAGTCGTCAGCGCTCTCCCAGGTTTCCTGGAGAATTTCGCTGATGCGATCTTTATCTTCTTTCGCGCCACCCAGCACCGACAGTTGATTAGCGGCGGCATAGCGCACGCTGACATGATTCGGCATTTCCGGATAATGGCTTTCAATACGGCGGGATAGCTCGCAGGCCAGCGCGTCGATAGCGCCCGGCGGCAGCGGCGTGGTTTTGGCGATAGTCACTTCAATACGCATAACAACCCCCTGTTAATCATACTGTATATATATACAGGCTTGCCGGGCGACATGCAACAGGGGGCGTGGTTTTTTTAACGTGCGCTTAGCGTTTTACCGTCCAGCGCACCGCTTCACCGGCGAGGAACGGCACCAGCGTATCGTCGGCGACAGTTATCGTTTCCGGCATCACGCCTTCTTCACGCACCAGCGTCACGGTGTCTTCATTCACCGGCAGGCCGTAAAAACGCGGGCCGTTAAGCGAGGTAAACGCTTCAAAGTGCGCCAGCGCGTTCATCTCTTCAAACACGGTGGCGTACGCACCCAGCGCCGAAGGCGCGTTGAAGCAGCCCGCGCAGCCGCAGCTGGCCTCTTTCCGATGGCGCGTGTGGGGGGCGGAGTCGGTGCCGAGAAACACGCGATCGCAGCCGCTCGCGACCAGTTCGCGCAGCGCCTGCTGGTGTACGTTACGCTTGAGGATAGGCAGGCAGTAGAGATGTGGACGAATGCCGCCTGCGAGCATGTGGTTGCGGTTAAACATCAGGTGCTGCGGCGTAATGGTGGCGCCGAGCAGCGTGTTGCCCTCGCGTACGTAGTCGGCCGCGTCCTTGGTGGTGATGTGCTCAAAGACCACTTTCAGCCCCGGCAGACGCTGTCTGAGCGGCTCCATCACCGTCTCGATAAACCGCGCTTCGCGATCGAAAATATCGACATCGCTGTGGGTCACTTCGCCATGCACCAGCAGCGGCATGCCGAGTTTCTCCATACGTTCCAGCACCGTCATGATGTTATCAACGCTGGTCACGCCGTGGCTGGAGTTGGTCGTGGCGTTAGCCGGGTAAAGCTTGGCGGCGGTAAAAACGCCTTGCTGAAAACCGCGCTCCAGCTCGTCCGCATCCAGCGTGTCGGTCAGATAGCAAGTCATCAGAGGTTCAAACGTGTGGTGTTCCGGCACGGCGTCGAGAATACGCTGGCGGTAGGCGATAGCGGCTTCCACGGTCGTGACCGGCGGCGCCAGGTTTGGCATGACGATAGCGCGCCCGTAAGTTTCGCTGGTGTAAGGCACGACGGTTTTCAGCATGTCGCCATCACGCAGATGAACATGCCAGTCGTCAGGGCGGCGGATAGTTAAAACCTGGGGTTGTGCAGTCATGGAAGGCTCCGGCTTGGGGAAACAGTCAGTAATGGCTGGTTTTATGCCGGGCACTAAGGATAAGCGTAAACGTTTTCCTTTGCATCCTTTTCCTGAAAATTCGGGGGCGTCGCGCCCCCGGTATCACATTAATCGGTCAGTGGGATCACGATTTCGCCAGGCTTCACCTCCAGCCCTTTGGCGAATTTCTTCGCCAGCGCTTCGCCCTGGGTGCGGTCTTCGCTCAGCACGTAAGCCGGGCGCTGTTCGAAGTAACTGCGCAGCGATTTGTTCAGATAAGGCATCAGGGTTTCCAGTACCGGCGCCATTTTGTCCGGCGTGATGCTGCTGTCGACGACTTCCATCTCGCGCAGATAAATAGCGCCTTTTTCTTTATCAAACGTCGGCAGGGCTTTCAGTTTCAGCTTCACCAGCGCTTTCTGGTTACCGAAAAGCGATGTCATATCGAGACTCGCATCGCCGTTGAGCGTGATTTTATTCGGCTCTTCACGGCCAATCGCGCTGTTCAGGTTGGTCAGAACGATATGCGCGTCGGCAAGACCGGGCACGCCGATATCTTTGGCGTAGTTATTGCGCTTTTGCAGCGCCTGGTTGATGTCCTGTTCGGTGACGGTGTATTGCGTGAGCTGGTTACATCCCACCAGCAAGCCGCTGACGATAAGTGCCGCGGCGACTAACATTTTTTTCATGAGCTTCCCTCGTTCTGGTGCTGTCGGGCGATCCTGACATAAAGCAGGATGCCCCGCCAGTGGAAGCGGCAAAAGCGGATTCGGCTTAAAACGCCGGTGGAGGCCACCGGCGGGGTCGTCAGATAGCCATTCTGGAGAGCAGATTAATTTGCGTCTGCTTGGCCATGTTGTCGCGATAGTCCGCGACGCGGGTAGGGTAGTTGACGCCAGCGACCAGCGTCAGATTGCGCAGCAGCGGGAAGAGATGAATGTCATCTTCGGAGAGCTCGCCGTTCACGGCGTTCGGCTGGACGATAAGCTTGTCGAGCGCGCGCAGGTCGTCGCTGATGTTTTTAATCAGCCCGGCGGAGTGGGCCATATGGTCGTCAAAGGAGCCAATCGCCGCCTCTTTTTTCTCAGTAAAGTAACGACGCGCTTCCGGCGTGGCGAACTCATCGAACGGGGCTTTGGCAAAGCGCGGCAGCAGCAGACGGTTAATGTAGCCATTAACGCGGCGCAGCCACTCTTCAATCGCCGGGTTGCGCTTGCCGGTGAGCAGCGGTTTGCCATCAAGATTATCGACGTAGTGAACGATATCCATGCTTTCCGGCAGGTAGCGGCTGTCGTCTTTTTGCAGAATAGGGGCCATTTTCTGGCCAATCATGCGGGTGGGAGTGGCTTCGTCATCGTTCGACAACACGATAAGCTCCACCGGAAGGTTTTTGAGCCCGAAAATCATGCGCGCTTTCAGACAGAACGGACAGTGATCGTAAATATATAACTTCACGTTTCTCCTCCTGCTCAGGTGACTGATTTTTCAGTATGGTGGAGAATACGGCGGGGAGCAAATCGCTCCCCGGATCTTAACTTTCCTGTTCCACCAGCCCCGGCGCGAGCCGTTTTTGACTGAACTGCCACCAGAGCATCAGGAATGTCCCGACGCCTATCACGCCAAGCATCGCCCAGGGCAGCTCGGGCGTATTCAGCGTGCGGCCGACGTCAAACAGCCAGCCGCCGCCTGCGTAGCCCAGCGCGCCGCCAAAGGCGAGGCCCAGGCGGCTGAAGCCCATATAGCTGCCGCGCGCACGGGCGTCGGCCAGCGACGCGCTCAGCGTTTCGCGCGCCGGCTCGGCGATAATCGAGCCGATGTAAAAGAGGCAAATTAAGGTAAACAGCTGTTGCAGGTTGCTCGCAAGACCGATCGGCACCAGGCTGAACGTCATCACCAGCAGCCCGGCCATCAGGCGCTGTTCAAGGCGAAAGCGCTTTTCGCTCCAGCGCGCCAGCGGATAGAGCAGCGTCAGCGACAGCACGGCTTCAATGGCATACATCCATTTCACTGCCGCCGGTTCGCCCGCGATATCGTTCACCATCACCGGCAGCATGAGCATCACCTGCACTGCCAGCATGTAATAACCGGTCAGCGTCAGCACATAGGTGACAAAACGCTTATCGCGCAGCACGCGGCCCATGCCTTCACGCAGCGGCGTGCGCACCGTGGAGAGCTTCCAGTCAGGCAACAGCCAGGCGTTAAAGCCCGCGCAGAGCACAAACAGCAGCGCGCCGACGCCGCACACCAGCCGGAAATCATATTGCAGCAGCCAGCTGCCGATAAGCGCGCCCGTCACGGCGCCCGCGCTGTCCTGCATCATCAGCAGGGAGAAAAAGCGACCGCGCTCCTGGGGGCGCACCAGCTTGACGACCAGCGCCGAGCGCGGCGGGTCGAAAAGCGTGCCGCCCAGCCCGGAGAGTATGCAGGAGAGCCACAGCACCCACGGCTCATGGGCGACCGCCATGGTCGCAAAGCCCGCGGCGCGCAGCAGCATGCCGGTGACGATCATCGGCCGCGCGCCGAGACGGTCGGCGATGGCGCCGCCGAAAATCCCCAGCCCTTGCTGAACGAGCTGGCGCAGACCGAGCGCGATACCCACCATCAGCGCGGCCCAGCCGAGGCTGTCGACGAAGCGAATAGAAATAAGTGGAAAGACGACAAAAAAGCCCAGAACCACGAGCATGTTATCAATTAACAGGAAATATTTACCCAGGCTCCTTGCCTGCGACACGCTGGACATTTCCCCTCCAGGGAAAAAAGCGAAGAGACCGTACTATCTTACGGCCTGGCGTACGAGGTGGTGATGTTTTGCGCGACAATATTTTTTTATCGATCGCTATGATTGATTGATGAAATTCATCGTGAAGCCGCGTGGCGCGTCAAAGAATGGCATGTTGCTGTTTTCACTGTTTTGTTCGGCGCGGTTATAGTAAAACGTAATGCCCGCGACGGCGCGCTGTCCGGGGCTGGAGTGAGGAATAATGCCGAGAAAGGAGCAGGGTATCGATGTTTGGCTACCGAAGTAACGTGCCGAAAGTAAGATTAACGACAGACCGCCTGGTGGTGCGTCTGGTGCACGATCGCGACGCATGGCGGCTGGCGGATTACTACGCCGAGAATCGCCAGTTCCTGAAGCCCTGGGAGCCCATTCGCGATGAAAGCCATTGCTACCCGTCGGGCTGGCAGGCGCGGCTTGGCATGATTAACGAACTCCACAAGCAGGGCAACGCCTTCTATTTTGCGCTGCTCGATCCGGACGAGAATGAAATCCGCGGCGTCGCTAATTTTTCCAATGTGGTGCGCGGCTCGTTCCACGCCTGCTATCTCGGCTATTCGCTGGGTGAAAAGTGGCAGGGGCAGGGCCTGATGTTTGAAGCGCTTACCAGCGCCATTCGCTATATGCAGCGCAGCCAGCATATGCACCGGATCATGGCCAACTATATGCCGCATAACCAGCGCAGCGGCGATTTGCTGGCGCGCCTCGGCTTTGAAAAAGAAGGCTATGCCAAAGATTACTTACTGATTGACGGCGTCTGGCGCGATCACGTGCTGACCGCGCTCACCGCGCGCGAATGGACGCCGGGGCGTTGAGGAGAAAACCATGAAACATCAGTTCAGCGCGCTGGAAGCGCGCGTCATCGGCTGCATGCTGGAAAAACAGGTCACTACGCCGGAGCAATACCCGCTCTCGGTCAACGGCGTGGTCACGGCCTGCAACCAGAAGACCAACCGCGAGCCGGTGATGAACCTGAGCGAGGCGCAGGTGCAGGAGACGCTGGATCAGCTGGTCAAACGCCATTATCTGCGCACCGTCAGCGGCTTCGGCAACCGCGTGACCAAGTATGAGCAGCGCTTCTGCAATTCCGAATTTGGCGATTTAAAATTCTCGCCCGCCGAAGTGGCGCTGGTCACGACCCTGCTGCTGCGCGGCGCGCAGACGCCGGGCGAGCTGCGCAGTCGTGCGGCGCGCATGCATGAATTCAGCGATACGGCGGCGCTTGAAAGCGCGCTGGAGACGCTCTCAACCCGCGAAGACGGCCCGTTTGTCACGCGGCTTGCGCGCGAGCCGGGCAAGCGCGAGAGCCGCTACATGCATCTTTTCTGCGGCGAACCGGATGCCGCAGCGCTTGTCGCACACGACGAAAACACCGGCGCGGATACCGACGCCTTAACCGCGCGCGTTGAGGCGCTGGAACGTGAGGTGGCGGAACTGCGCGAGCGCCTCGAATCACTGTTAGGTCATCTGGGAGAGTAATCGTGGCGAAATTACGCGTTGGGGTGGTCGGGCTTGGCGGCATTGCGCAAAAAGCCTGGCTGCCGGTGCTGTCACAGGCGACGGACTGGACGCTCACGGGAGCATTTTCCCCGACGCGCGCCAAAGCGCTGCCGGTCTGCGAGGCGTACCGGATGCCGTATATCGATTCGCTGCAGGCGCTTGCCGCGCAGTGCGACGCGGTTTTCGTGCACAGCGCTACAAGCAGCCACTATCAGGTGGTGAGCGAACTGCTGAACGCGGGCGTGCATGTCTGCGTCGATAAACCGCTGGCGGAGAATCTCGCCGATGCCGAGCGTCTGGTGACGCTCGCGAAGCAGCGCAACCTGACGCTGATGGTTGGCTTCAACCGCCGTTTCGCGCCGCTCTATCGAGATTTGAAAAACGCGCTGGGCGCAGGGGCATCGCTACGTATGGATAAACATCGCGCCGACAGCGTCGGCCCCCACGACCTGCGCTTTACGCTGCTGGATGATTATCTGCATCTGGTGGATACCGCGCTGTGGCTCGGCGGCGGCGAGGCGACGCTTGCAGGCGGCGCGCTGCAGACCACCGCGCAGGGCGAAATGTGGTATGCCGAACACCATTTCCGCCGCGGCGAGCTTTCCATCACCACCAGCATGCACCGGCGCGCGGGTAGCCAGCGCGAGTGGGTGCAGGCGGTGACCGACGGCGCGCTGATTGACGTGACCGATATGCGCGAGTGGCGCGAAGAGCGCGGCGCAGGCGTGGTGCAGCGGCCGGTGCCCGGCTGGCAGAGCACGCTTGAACAGCGCGGCTTTGCAGGCTGCGCGCGCCATTTCATCGACTGCGTTCAGAATCAGACGGTTCCGGAAACCGCGGGCGAGCAGGCGCTCCTTGCCCAGCGCGTGGTGGAGCGGCTGTGGCGCGAGGCCATGCGCGAGTAACCGCGGCGCGCATCTGCCAGTAGTATTTCCCTTTCAGTCGAGTAGACTAAGCGCTTCGCTGAAAAGCCCCTGACGCCTGCCCTGCAGGCGTCGGTGTTTATGGGAAAGAACAACAATGAATTTACTGAAGTCGCTGGCTGCGGTCAGCTCGATGACCATGTTTTCCCGCGTGCTCGGGTTTGCGCGCGACGCCATTGTGGCGCGGGTGTTTGGCGCCGGGATGGCGACCGACGCCTTTTTCGTCGCGTTCAAGCTGCCGAACCTGTTGCGACGCATTTTTGCCGAAGGCGCGTTCTCGCAGGCGTTTGTGCCCATTCTCGCCGAATATAAAAGCAAGCAGGGCGAAGACGCCACGCGGGTGTTTGTGGCCTATGTCTCCGGCCTGCTGACGCTGGCGCTCTTTATCGTCACGGTCATTGGCATGCTGGCGGCGCCCTGGGTTATCCTGGTGACCGCGCCGGGCTTTGCCGATACGGCAGATAAATTCGCGCTCACTTCATCGCTTTTGCGCATTACCTTTCCTTATATTCTGCTGATTTCGCTGGCCTCGCTCGCGGGGGCCATCCTCAACACCTGGAACCGCTTTTCGGTGCCGGCGTTCGCGCCGACGTTCCTGAATGTCAGCATGATAGGTTTTGCGCTTTTCGCCGCGCCCTATTTTAACCCGCCGGTGCTGGCGCTCGCCTGGGCAGTCACGGTAGGCGGCGTGTTGCAGCTCGTTTATCAGCTGCCGCACCTGAAGAAAATCGGCATGCTGGTGCTGCCGCGCATTAACTTTAAAGATGCGGGCGCGATGCGCGTCATGAAACAGATGGGGCCTGCCATCCTCGGCGTCTCGGTCAGCCAGATCTCGCTTATCATTAATACGATTTTCGCCTCGTTTCTGGTTTCCGGATCGGTCTCCTGGATGTATTACGCCGACCGCCTGATGGAGTTTCCGTCGGGCGTACTGGGCGTGGCGCTGGGCACCATTCTGCTGCCGTCGCTGTCGAGAAGCTTCGCAAGCGGCAACCATGACGAGTATTCGCGTCTGATGGACTGGGGGTTGCGCCTGTGCTTTTTGCTGGCGCTGCCAAGCGCGGTGGCGCTCGGTATTCTCGCAAGACCGCTCACCGTCTCGCTGTTCCAGTACGGTAAATTCTCCGGTCACGACGCGCTGATGACCCAGCAGGCGCTGGTGGCGTACTCGGTGGGGCTGATGGGGCTGATTGTCGTGAAGGTGCTGGCGCCAGGGTTTTATTCACGCCAGGACATCAAAACGCCGGTGAAAATCGCCATCGTGACGCTCATCATGACGCAGGTGATGAACCTGATGTTTATCGGGCCGCTGAAACACGCGGGGCTGGCGCTTTCTATTGGTCTTGCGGCCTGCCTTAACGCGAGCCTGCTCTACTGGCAGCTGCGTAAACGCAAGATTTTCCAGCCGCAGCCGGGGTGGGGCGCATTTTTAGCGCGACTGATTATCGCGGTGCTGGTGATGTCCGCGGCGCTGTTTGGCGTCATGCAAATCATGCCTGACTGGGCGCAGGGCACGATGCCGCTACGTCTGTTGCGTCTTGCCGGTGTCGTGGTCGCAGGCGTTATCGCGTATTTCGCGACGCTGACGTTACTAGGGTTTCGCGTGCGGGATTTCGCGCGCCGTACCGCGTAAACCACACTGATCAGTTAAGCCGTACCCGTTAAAAAACGCGCCGGAGACGCATTTCCCCGGCGCGTTTTTTTATGCCCGGTTTTCCCGAATGCGTTTCTTCAGATGCAAAAAACCTTCCAGCAGGTTTACCCTGCCGGAATGGCGTTTTTTTAACCCAGGACCTTGCGGTCAGATGGCGATTTTCTTCCCGCCGCGATGCATACTCGCGGCAGTCTGCCCGTTAGCGCCGTAAAGCGCCGGCTCCTGAAGCGGTTTTAACACCGCCAGCGCCTGGGCGTTACGCGTCATCTGGCCTTCGAGCAACCAGCCGTTATGCTGGTTCAAATCGCGCAAGTGCAGGGTTTTCTGAGTAATCGTCTGCCAGCGCTGCGCCATATCCGGCGGCGCGTCGCGGTGCGTATTCTGTTCGCTGCGGCGCTGCTGTTCCAGATAGTCCAGCGTGGCCAGCAACGAGCTTTTCTCTTCGGTGATGCGCTGAAGCGCACTACTGTTGAGGCTGCCCGCTGATAGCTGTTGCTGCTCCGCATCCATCACCGATTTCAGCGAATTCAGTACAGTTGTCATTTGGTCTAACAGTTCTGACAGACGGCTCATAAATTATTTATCCTGCAAGAAACTCTGAGCTTCCTGGATAAGCGCA
Source organism: Cronobacter sp. EKM101R (assembly GCF_963888145.1). NCBI lineage: Bacteria > Pseudomonadati > Pseudomonadota > Gammaproteobacteria > Enterobacterales > Enterobacteriaceae > Cronobacter > Cronobacter sp. EKM101R. Next base: position 86,791 of record NZ_CAWPHW010000072.1, read on the forward strand.
TCGGCGATTTTGCCGGTATCCATTTTCAGCTCGCCATTACGAATGGCGGCCTTCAGCGCTTCCACACGCTCAACGTTGATGTCATCAGCGCCAGGCTTCATCAGTTTTGCCTGGGCGCCGCTTAAGGTGACGCTGGCGCTACCTGCCGCCGCGGTTTCGGTCGGACGGGCTTTCGGTGCCTGCGGTTCACTGTTTTCGCGCGGTTGCACCGTACTCACTGGTTTCAGGGGTGACGTGCGTTCAATGCTCATTGATTTTTTCCTCATAGAGGGGCTCGCGGCATAGAGCCGATATTCATCGTTAGTTGATTAACTATATCGGCAGCCACGATGAATTCTTTATAAAGATTACAGGTTAATCAGAATAATCCCATCAGAACCCACGATGCCGCTTACCACCTGGCCTGAGGCCATTCTTACCCGGGCGTTTTGCGCCACCGCCGCATTGTTCAGGGCCCGGCCTTCGCCATTGATGCTAAAGCCTTCGCCGTTGGCGATAATCTGTACTTGCTGACCCGCTTTTACACGCCAGGACTGACGTACCATCGACAGCATTACCGGCTGATTTGGCGCGAGGTCACGCAGGGTAACAGCTTCGCGCGCCTGGTCAAGATTGAGCATAGCGTTTGGGAGCAGGAGATCCAGACGACCGCGCTCAAGACGCAGGTTGGACTCATTCAGCGTGCCGCCGCGCGCGACAGGCTGGCTTGCCACCACATAGTTCCCGAAGGCCTGAACGTTGACCTGCATATACCGTTTCTGATCGCCGCACCGTACCTGCACGCTGAGGTTTCCCCACAGACGCGCATTGCCCGGCAGGCTGAAATCAGGATTGTCGCAAGTCAGTCTCTGCGGCTCCGGCGTTTTCACCGTCACCACCACCGCATCGCTAATTCCCGCCAGACGCTGCAAAAAGAAAGGCGTCAGCTGCGCGTTGAGCATATCGGCGAAAATGCCGGGGCTTAACAGCAGCAAACCCGCGGCGAGACAGAATTTCAGGCTCTTCATTGCACTTCTCCACTTTCGGAACAGGGAGGATTCTACTCTGCTCTGTTTTTGTTCAAGGCAACAAATAGCGACGCATTTTGCGTTTATTCCAACGATAACGCACGCGTGAGGAACAGTAAGCTGTGCACACTCACCAGACTAAGTGGAGGAATCATGCTCGATAAACTGGACGCCGCGCTGCGCTTTCAACAGGAAGCAATCAATTTACGCGCTCAGCGTCAGGAGATCCTGGCGGCCAATATCGCCAACGCCGATACCCCCGGTTATCAGGCGCGCGATATTGATTTCGCCAGCCAACTGAAAAAAGTGATGGATCAGGGCCGCGCGTCAGGCAGCACCATGACGCTCGCCATGACCTCATCACGCCATATACCGGCTCAGGCGTCGACCGGCGCTTCTCTTGATTTGCTGTACCGCGTGCCGGATCAGCCGTCGATGGATGGCAACACCGTCGACATGGACCGTGAGCGTACCCAGTTTGCCGACAACAGCCTGAAGTATCAGACCGATCTGCAGGTTCTTGGCGGCCAAATCAAGAGCATGATGTCCGTGCTGCAGCAACAGTAAGGGTTAAGAAGCGATGGCGCTTTTAAATATTTTCGACATTGCCGGTTCCGCGATGACCGCGCAATCCAAACGCATGAACGTGGCGGCAAGTAACCTTGCCAACGCCGACAGTGCGACCGGGCCGGATGGCCAGCCTTATCGCGCAAAGCAAGTGATTTTCCAGGTTGATGCCGCGCCAGGCGCCGCCACCGGCGGCGTGAAGGTAACGGATGTCGTGGAAAGTCAGGCGCCGGACAAACTGGTCTACGAGCCAGGCAACCCGCTGGCGGATGCCAAGGGTTATGTCCGTATGCCGAACGTTGATGTGGTCGGCGAGATGGTGAACTCCATGTCCGCCTCACGCAGCTACCAGGCCAACGTAGAAGTGCTGAACACCGTGAAAAGCATGATGCTGAAAACGCTCACGCTCGGTCAATAAAGGAGAGAGTTATGTCGGTTACGTCCAGCATTAACGAAAGTTACAGTTCCAGCAGTGCCAGCAGCGCGACCTCCAGCACCAGTCTGACCGGGAGCAATGCCTCGGACCTGCAAAGCAGCTTCCTGACGCTTTTGGTGGCGCAGCTGAAAAACCAGGACCCGACCAACCCGATGCAGAACAACGAGCTGACCACGCAGCTTGCGCAGATCAGCACCGTGAGCGGCATCGAGAAACTGAACACCACGCTCGGATCTATCTCCGGCCAGATCGATAACAGCCAGTCGCTTGCGGCGAGCGCGCTTATCGGTCACGGCGTGATGATCCCGGGCAGCACCATTCTGACCGGCAAAGACACCACGACACCGTTTGGCGTCGAGTTGCAACAGGCCGCAGATAAAGTTACCGCCACTGTCACTGATAAGAGCGGGAAAGTCGTTCGTACCATCGAAATCGGCGCGCTGAGCGCTGGCGTCCATACCTTCTCTTGGGATGGCACGATGAGCGACGGCACCAAGGCGCCGGATGGCTCCTACAACGTCTCCATTGCCGCAAGCAACGGAGGCACCCAGTTGGTCGCACAGCCGCTTAACTTCGCGCTGGTAAACGGCATTACGCGAAGCAACGGTTCGAACCTGCTGGATCTGGGCACCTACGGGACCACGACACTCGACCAGGTACGGCAAATTATTTAAGCCTTCAATCTTATCAGGAGTAAGAAATGGCCTTTTCACAAGCGGTCAGCGGTCTGAATGCTGCCAGCACCAACCTCGACGTTATCGGCAACAACATTGCCAACTCCGCCACTTATGGTTTTAAGTCTGGCTCCGTCTCTTTCGCCGACATGTTTGCCGGTTCGAAAGCGGGCCTGGGCGTTAAAGTCGCGGGTATTACCCAGGACTTCGGCGACGGCGTAACCACCAACACCGGCCGTAAGCTGGACGTGGCTATCAGCCAGAACGGTTTCTTCCGTCTGCTCGACAGCAACGGCGGCGTGTTCTACAGCCGTAACGGCCAGTTCAAACTGGACGAAAAAAGCAACCTGGTGAACATGCAGGGTATGCAGGTGACCGGCTATCCGGCAACCGGCACCCCGCCGACCGTTCAGCAGGGCGCAGACCCGATTCCGCTGACCATCCCGACCGCGCAGATGCCGGCAAGCCAGACCACCAGCGCGAACTTCGTGATGAACCTGAACTCCTCTGACGATGTTCCGGCGCAGACCCCGTTCGATCCGGCTAACTCCAGCACCTTTAACAAAAGCGTGCCGCTGACCGTTTACGATAGCCTGGGTAACGAACACAACCTGAAGCTGTACTACGTGAAGACGGCGGATAACAAGTGGGATGTCTATAACATGGACACCAGCGTTAGCTCCGCGACGCCGACCACCCCGCTGACCAGCCTGACCTTCAGCGACAGCGGCGCCCTGACCGGCATCACCAACGCCGCACCGGCGGGCTCCCAGCAGGTGCCGATTTCTGTGGCCTCCCTGAACGGCTCCGCAGCGTTCAGCTTCAGCATGAACCTGACCGGCACCACGCAGCAAAACTCCGGCGCCAACGTCCTGCTGACGTCCAACCAGGACGGCTACAAGCCGGGCGACCTGGTGGGTTATCAGGTGAACGAAGATGGCAGCCTGGTCGGTAACTACTCTAACGAGAAGAGCCAACTGCTGGGTCAGATCGTTCTGGCGAACTTCGCGAACCCGGAAGGTCTCTCTTCTCAGGGCGACAACGTCTGGTCTGCAAGCACCGCCTCCGGCGTGGCGCTGCTGGGCTCTGCCGGTACCGGCAACTTCGGCAAGCTGACCAGCGGCGCGCTTGAAGCGTCCAACGTCGACCTGAGTAAAGAACTGGTCAACATGATCGTCGCGCAGCGTAACTACCAGTCGAACGCGCAGACTATCAAGACTCAGGACCAGATCCTCAATACCCTGGTTAACCTGCGCTAATTGTCTGAAGGGATGGCTTAATGGATCACGCAATTTATACCGCCATGGGCGCAGCCAGCCAGACGCTGAACCAGCAGTCTGTCACGGCGAGCAACCTGGCCAACGCATCAACGCCTGGCTTTCGCGCTCAGCTCAACGCGCTGCGCGCCGTGCCGGTAGAAGGGCTGTCATTGCCAACCCGTACGCTGGTCACGGCTTCCACCCCTGGCGTGAATATGAGCCAGGGGTCGCTCGACTACACCTCCCGTCCGCTGGACGTTGCCATTCAGGGCAGCGACGGCTGGCTGGCGGTGCAGGCGCCGGACGGCACCGAAGCGTATACCCGCAACGGTAACATCCAGCGCACGGCGACCGGTCAGCTCACCATCCAGGGTAATCCTGTGATGGGCGAGGGCGGCCCGGTCGTGGTGCCGGAAGGCGCGGAAGTCACGATCGCCGCCGACGGTACTATCTCCGTACTGAACCCGGGCGACGCCCCGAACACCATTGCGCCGGTAGGCCGTCTGAAGATGGTGAAAGCCAGCGCGCAGGAAGTGGTACGCGGCGACGACGGACTGTTTCGTTTAAACCAGCAGGCGCAAACCGCCCGCGGCGCGACGTTGCAGGCCGACCCGACCATCAGCCTGATGTCCGGGGTGCTGGAAGGCAGTAACGTGAAACCCGTGGAAGCAATGACCGACATGATAGCCAACGCCCGTCGTTTCGAGATGCAGATGAAAATCATCAGCAGCGTCGATGAAAACGAGCAGCGCGCTAACCAGTTATTGTCGATGAGTTAATCAACAGGACGACACTATGATCAGTTCCTTATGGATTGCCAAAACCGGCCTCGACGCCCAGCAAACCAATATGGACGTTATCGCCAACAACCTGGCGAACGTCAGTACCAACGGTTTCAAACGTCAACGTGCGGTGTTTGAAGATCTGCTTTACCAAACCATCCGCCAGCCGGGCGCGCAGTCTTCTGAACAGACCACGCTGCCTTCCGGCCTGCAGATTGGTACCGGTGTGCGCCCCGTCGCTACCGAGCGTCTGCACAGCCAGGGCAACCTGTCTCAGACCAATAACAGCAAAGATGTCGCGATTAAAGGCCAGGGCTTCTTCCAGGTTCTGCTGCCGGACGGCACCTCCGCGTATACCCGCGACGGTTCTTTCCAGGTGGATCAGAACGGCCAGCTCGTGACCGCGGGCGGCTTCCAGGTTCAGCCGGCTATCACCATTCCTGCGAACGCGCTGAGCATCACCGTCGGTCGCGACGGCGTGGTGAGCGTGACCCAGCAGGGAACGGCGGCGCCGGTACAGGTTGGCCAGATTAACCTGACCACCTTTATGAACGACAGCGGTCTGGAAAGCATTGGTGAAAACCTCTACACCGAAACCCAGTCCTCCGGCACGCCGAACGAAAGCACGCCGGGCCTGAACGGTGCAGGGCTGCTGTATCAGGGTTATGTCGAAACCTCTAACGTCAACGTGGCGGAAGAGCTGGTCAACATGATTCAGGTGCAGCGCGCTTACGAGATTAACAGTAAAGCGGTTTCCACGACTGACCAGATGCTGCAAAAACTGACGCAACTCTAAAGCCTGTTTCGGTGTGGCGTAATGCCACACCGAACGCCACTACGAAGATGAAAGCAATGCAAAAGACCGGTGCGCAACTCTGCCCTATAGCGATAGCTCTCGCATTAACCCTGTCGGGCTGTGCGTGGGTGCCTTCTACTCCGCTGGTTCAGGGCGCGACGACCGCGCAGCCCGCACCTGCCCCCGCGCCGGTGGTTAACGGTTCCATTTTCCAGTCCGTACAGCAGATTAACTACGGTTATCAGCCGCTGTTCGAAGACCGTCGTCCGCGTAACGTCGGCGACACGCTCACTATTGAGCTGCAAGAAAACGTCAGCGCGAGCAAGAGCTCGTCGGCAAACGCCAGCCGCGACGGCAAGACCAACTTTGGTCTCGACACCGTTCCGCGCTACCTGCAGGGCCTCTTCGGCAATGCGCGCGCCGATATCAGCGCATCCGGCGGCAATACCTTTAACGGCAAAGGCGGCGCTAACGCCAGCAACACCTTCAGCGGCACGCTGACCGTGACCGTCGATCAGGTTCTCGCCAACGGCAACCTGCACGTGGTAGGTGAAAAACAGATCGCCATCAACCAGGGCACAGAATTCATCCGCTTCTCGGGCGTGGTTAACCCTCGCACCATTAGCGGCAGCAACACGGTACCGTCCACGCAGGTGGCGGATGCCCGAATCGAATATGTCGGCAACGGCTACATCAACGAAGCGCAGAACATGGGATGGCTACAGCGTTTCTTCCTTAATTTATCGCCGATGTAACAGAGGTGAAAAATGTTTAAATCGCTCCCAGGACTCCTGCTGCTGCTCGTCGCGACGTTCGCGCAAGCGGACCGCATTCGTGACTTAACCACCGTACAGGGTGTACGTGAAAACTCCCTGATCGGCTACGGCCTTGTGGTGGGCCTTGACGGTACGGGCGACCAGACGACCCAGACGCCGTTTACCACCCAGAGCCTGAACAACATGCTCTCTCAGCTGGGGATCACCGTTCCGGCGGGCACCAACATGCAGCTGAAAAACGTGGCGGCGGTGATGGTTACCGCCTCTTACCCGGCGTTCGCGCGCCAGGGGCAGGCCATTGATGTGGTGGTCTCCTCTATGGGTAACGCCAAGAGCCTGCGCGGCGGTACGCTGCTGATGACGCCGCTGAAAGGCGTCGATAACCAGGTTTACGCACTGGCGCAGGGCAACATTCTGATCGGCGGCGCGGGCGCTTCCGCAGGCGGCAGCAGCGTACAGGTGAACCAGCTTAACGGCGGGCGTATTACCAACGGCGCGGTGATTGAGCGTGAGCTGCCGACCCAGTTCGGCAACGGCAATACCATTAACCTGCAGCTGAATAATGATGACTTCACGCTGGCGCAGCAGATCTCCGACACCATCAACCGCGCGCGTGGTTATGGCTCCGCGGTCCCGCTGGACGCCCGTACCGTTCAGGTGCGCGCGCCGAGCGGCGGCAGCTCTCAGGTACAACTGCTGGCAGGTATCCAGAACCTCGAAGTGAATGTCGCGGTACAGGACGCCAAAGTCATTATTAACTCACGTACCGGCTCGGTCGTGATGAACCGCGAAGTCTCGCTGGACAGCTGTGCGGTCGCGCAGGGCAACCTTTCTGTGACGGTCAACCAGCAGGCCAACGTCAGCCAGCCGAATACGCCATTTGGCGGCGGCCAGACTGTCGTGACGCCGCAAACGCAGATCGATATGCGCCAGAGCGGCGGCGCGCTGCAGCGCGTGACCTCCAGCGCCAACCTGAACAGCGTGGTGCGCGCGCTTAACGCGCTGGGCGCTACGCCGATGGATCTGATGTCGATTCTGCAATCCATGCAAAGCGCGGGGTGTCTGCGCGCAAAACTGGAAATCATCTGATGCTGACTGATAGCAAATTACTGTCCAGCGCCGCCTTTGACGCGCAATCGCTTAATGACCTGAAAACTAAGGTCGCAAAGGATCCGAACGGCAACCTGAAATCGGTTGCCCGTCAGATGGAAGGGATGTTCGTGCAAATGATGCTGAAAAGCATGCGCGAAGCGCTGCCCAAGGATGGGCTGTTCAGTAGCGATCAGACCCGGCTTTACACCAGCATGTACGATCAGCAAATCGCCCAGCAGATGACGGCGGGCAAAGGCTTAGGCCTCGCGGACATGATGGTGAAACAGATGGGCGGCGAGCAGGCTTCCGCAGAGCAGCCTGCCGACGCCGCGGATACCGCGGCTCAGGTGCCGATGAAGTTTGATATCGACACCATGAACAGCTACCGCAACCAGGCGATTACGCAGATTGTGCGCCAGGCCATGCCGAAGGCGCCGTCAAACGAAGAGCCGCTTTCCGGCGACAGCAAAGACTTCCTGGCGCAGCTTTCGCTGCCTGCGAAGCTTGCGAGCGAGCAGAGCGGCGTGCCGCACCACCTGATTCTGGCGCAGGCCGCGCTGGAATCGGGCTGGGGCCAGCGCCAGATCCGCAAAGAGAACGGCGAGCCGAGCTTTAACATCTTCGGCGTTAAGGCGACCTCTTCCTGGAAAGGCCCGGTGACCGAGATCACCACCACCGAATATGAAAACGGCGAAGCGAAAAAGGTCAAAGCGAAGTTCCGCGTTTACGGCTCTTACCTTGAGGCGCTGTCGGACTACGTAGGCATGCTGACGCGTAACCCACGCTATGCGGCGGTCACCACAGCCGCCTCGGCGGAAGAGGGGGCGAAAGCCTTGCAGAACGCCGGTTACGCCACCGATCCGAACTACGCACGCAAGCTGACCAGCATGATTCAGCAGATGAAATCGGTGGGTGAAAAAGTGAGCAAGGCGTACAGCCAGGATATCTCAACGCTGTTCTGAAACCGCTCAAGTTCTCTTAAGCGCTGCCGATAAATATCGTCAGGACCCGCATATGAATGTTCAAAAGGAACCTCCATGTCCAGTAGCTTAATTAACAGCGCCATGAGTGGCCTGAGTGCGGCGCAAACCGCACTGAGCACGGTGAGCAACAACATTTCAAACTATAACGTCGCAGGCTATACCCGCCAGACTACTATTCTGGGGCAGTCTAACAGCACCATGACGCAGGGCGGCTGGGTCGGCAACGGCGTGTATGTTTCAGGTATTCAGCGTGAATATGATGCGTTCATCACCAATCAGCTGAACGCCGCGCAAAACCAGAGCAGTGGGTTAACTACCCGCTATGAGCAGATGTCGAAAATCGACGATATGGTCTCTGGCACCACCAATAACATCTCCACCACGATGCAGGATTTCTTCAAAAGCCTGCAAACGCTGGCCAGCAACGCCGAAGATCCGGCCGCGCGTCAGACCCTGCTCGGTAAAGCAGACGGTCTGGTGAACCAGTTTAAAGTGGTGGATCAGTATCTGCGCGACCAGGATAAACAGGTCAATACGGCCGTTACCGCCAGCGTCCAGCAGATCAACAACTTCGCGACCCAGATTGCCTCGCTGAACGAACAGATCACCCGCCTGACCGGCATGGGCGCCGGCGCATCGCCGAACGATCTGCTGGATCAGCGCGATCAACTGGTGAGCGAGCTGAATAAAATCGTCGGCGTGGATGTCTCCGTACAGGACGGCAACACCTTTAACGTCACGATGGCGAACGGCTATAACCTGGTGCAGGGCAGCAGAGCGAGCCAGATAGCCGCCGTGCCGTCCAGCGCCGATCCGGCCCGCACCACGATTGCTTTCGTCGACAAGACCGCCGGTAACATTGAGATCCCGGAAAAGCTGGTCACCAGCGGTTCACTGGGCGGCCTGTTCGCCTTCCGTAGCGAAGATCTTGACCAGGCGCGCAATAACCTGGGCCAGATCGCGCTCGCTTTCGGCGATGCGTTTAACAAACAGCACGAAGCAGGCTTTGACGCCAACGGCGACGCCGGTAAAGCGTTCTTCACGCTGGGCTCTCCTGCGGCGATGAGCAACACGCGCAACACGGGCTCTGCTTCGCTGACGGCGACCATCACCGACAGTTCCGCGGTGAAAGCCAGCAACTACCAGATGGCTTACGACGGCACGAACTGGAAAGTGACGCGCCTGTCTGACAACGTCACCGTGAACGCCACGCCGACCACTGATGGTTCCGGCAACGTGACCGCGCTGGAGTTTGACGGCCTGAAGATTGGCATTACGGGTGCGGCAGCGAACAAAGATACCTTTATCGTGAAGCCGGTGAACGACGTCATTATCAGCATGGACGTGGCTGTTCACGACGAGTCTGAAATCGCGATGGCGTCGGATGCGACCTCCGGCGAGAGCGACAACCGTAACGGTAAAGCGCTGCTGGATCTGCAAAACAGCAAGGTCGTCGGCGGCAGCAAAACGTTTAACGATGCTTACGCGGCGTTTATCAGTGAAGTGGGTAACAAAACCAACACACTGAAAAGCTCCAGCACCACCCAGACTAACGTGGTCACGCAGCTGACTAACCAGCAGCAGTCCATTTCCGGGGTTAACCTGGATGAAGAATACGGCAACCTGCAACGCTTCCAGCAGTACTACATGGCGAACGCGCAGGTGCTGCAAACCGCGTCCGCACTGTTTGACGCGCTTCTCCAGATTCGCTAACAGGGAACCGAACGATGCGTATTAGTACTCAAATGATGTATCAGCAGAACATGCGGGGCATTACCGACTCGCAGAGTACCTGGCTGAAATACGGTGAGCAGATGTCCACCGGCAAACGTGTTAACCGTCCGTCTGACGATCCGATCGCCGCCGCTCAGGCTGTGGTGCTTTCGCAGGCGCAGGCGCAGAACGAACAGTACACTCAGGCGCGTACCTTCGCGACCCAGAAAGTGTCGCTGGAGTCGAGCGTACTGTCTCAGGTGACGAGCGTGATTACCTCCGCGCAGGAGAAAATTGTTTACGCGAACAACGGCACGCTGAGCGATACCGACCGCGCGTCGGTTGCAACCGACCTTCAGGGGATGCGCGATCAGCTGCTGAACCTGGCGAACAGCACCGACGGTAACGGCCGCTACATTTTCGCAGGCTATAAAACCGATGCGGCGCCGTTTTCCGGCACGCCTGGTAACGTCACCTATAACGGCGGTACGGAAAACATCACGCAGCAGGTGGATTCCGCGCGTACGATGGTTATCGGCCACACCGGTAACCTGGTGTTTGACAGCATCACCAGCAATGCCAAGCCTGAGCCGGATGGTTCGCCGAGCGAAACCAACCTGTTCAAAATGCTCGACTCCGCGATCGCCGCGCTGAAAACGCCGATGGAAGGCGCGGATGAGACGACCCAGCAGGGGCTGCTGGACGCTATTTCTAAAACCTCACGTGGTCTGAGCAACTCGCTGGATAACGTCGGGACGGTGCTGGCGGAAGTCGGTACCCAGCAGAAAGAGCTGGAAAACCTGGATCAGCTGGGCGCTGAGCGTACTCTGGGCCAGACGTCGCAGATGAGTAACCTGGTGGATGTGGACTGGAACTCGGCCATCTCTTCCTACGTGATGCAGCAGGCGGCGCTTCAGGCTTCCTACAAAGCGTTTAGCGATATGCAGGGCATGTCGCTGTTCCAGTTGAATAAGTAACGTTGTCGATTTGAAGCATGTCATGAAACTGGGCATGCTTGATGTGCCCGCCTCACGATACTGAGGCGGGCTTTTTTTTGCCTACCGCTGCGCGGGCTGTTCTGCCGCGAAGCCTGCCGGGCGCATTTTCTGCGTCAGGCGAATCACCAGCGCCACGCCGCTTGCAAGCGTCGCCAGCGCCACCACCGCAGGCCATCCGCCAAGGGCCCAGGCTTTACTGCCGAGCAGCGAGCCCAGCGCCATGCCGATAAACACGCCGGTAAAAAGCAGGGCATTCAGACGACCACGCGCTTTCGGCTCCAGGCTATAGACCAGCGTCTGGTGCGCCACCAGCGACGACTGTAGCCCTAAATCAAAACCGACCGCCGCGATGGCAATAAGTAATAACTGCATGGCTGACGACAGCAGGGGCAGCGCAAACATGGCGGCAAATGAGATCATCACCAGCAGACTGCCGAGCTGCGTCACACGCGCCGGGCCAAAGCGATCCGAGAGCGCGCCGGAGAGCGGGGCGGCCAGCGCGCCGGCGGCGCCCGCCAGACCAAAAGCGCCCGCGACCGCGCTACCCATGTGAAATTCCGCCGCCAGCATCACGGCAAGCATCGACCAGAACGCGCTGAAACCTATCGACAGAAAGCCTTGCGCCAGCGCCGCGCCGCGCAGCGTCGGGTAGCGTTTCCACAGGCCGCCCATGGAGTGCAGCAGGGCCGGATAGCTCAGCGTCGCGTGGGTTTCAAAACGTGGCAGCACGCGCCACAGCACCAGCCCCGTGAGCGCGATGCTGGCGGCGGCAAGCTGATACATGACTCGCCAGCCGAAGGCGGCGCTGATGACGCCGCTCACCGAGCGGGAGAGCAGAATACCGAGCAGCAGGCCAGTCATCACGGTGCCGACAATTTTACCCTGCTGACCTGCGGGCGAGAGGATGGCGGCGGCAGGCACGATATCCTGCGCCATCGTCGCCATCATCCCCACCAGCAGGCTTAACACCAGCAGGCTGTGCAGCCCGCCGCTCAGGCTGTAGAGCGCCAGCATGACGGCGAGCGCCAGACATTTCACCAGAATCAGCGTGCGGCGGTCGTGGCGGTCGCCAAGCGGCAGCAGAAACAGAATGCCGAGCGCGTAGCCAGCCTGGGTCAGCGTCGGGATAAGCCCCATGCCGTCCACACTCAGATGTAAATCGCTGCCGATAAGCGGCAGGATAGGCTGCGCATAATAAATGGAGGCGACGCTCAGGCCCGTCGCCATGGCCAGAATCAGTATCAACAACCGGGAGAGCCCAGGGGCGGGACGTGCGGTATCGTTATGGTTATTCATGGTGAAACCCTCGTGAGTAGTCAGTAGGGGGATTCTCCGCCTGCGGCGGCTGGCGCGGTAGAGGCCGACATGATAAAACGGTTATACGTGTAACGTATGACAAGAAGAAAATAGATGGGTATTGAGCGTATAGATCGTGTGGAGCTGATGCATACGTTTGTGCGGATCATCGAGAGCGGTTCGCTCTCCGCCGCCGCGCAGCAGATGAATACTACGCAGGCGACCGTCAGCCGCCGCCTGAAATCGCTTGAGGATCTACTGGGGGCCAGACTCCTGCTGCGTACCACGCACGCCATGAAACTCACCGATGACGGCGAGCGCTGCTATCAGCACGCCCGCAGCGTACTGGCGAGCTGGCAGGCGCTGGAGGATGAGATAAAAAACGCCGAAGGGGAGCCGGTTGGCGTATTGCGCGTACGCGCGCCCCACGCGTTCGGGCAGGATCAGCTTATTGAGCCGCTCACCGCTTTTTTAAACCGCTACCCCGGCCTGTGTGTGGACTGGATGCTTAACGACAAGTCGCCGGATTTCATCGGCGAGAATATCGACTGCGCGCTGCATGTCGGCCCGGACATTGACCCGTCGGTCATTGCCGTACAGCTCGCCGAGGTGCCGCGCATCGTGGTGGCTTCGCCTGCATTGCTGGAACGGCATGCGCCCGTGAAGGAGATTGACGCGCTCGCCGCGCTGCCGTGGGTGGCGCTCAGTACGTTTTATCGACGCGAAGTGACGCTGCATCATGTGCAGAGCGGCGAACGCCAGGCCTTCACGGTGATGCCGCGTCTGAGCTCCGACAGCCTGTACGCGATACGCCGGGCGATTCTTAACGGCCTTGGCGCCGGGATGGTTTCCGCATGGGTGGTGGAGGACGATCTTCGCGAGGGGCGTCTGGTGCAGCTGTTGCCGCAGTGGCAGGCGCCCGCGTTGCCGGTTTATCTGCTCTACCCCTGGGCGCGGTATTATCCGGCGCGGTTGCGTCGTTTCCTGGAGCTAATGAAAACGGTGATGCCTGAACTTGCGGGGATGCGGCAGGTGACCGCGGTGAAAAGCTAGCGGAAAAGAGGCAATAAAAAAGCCGGTCAGAGACCGGCTTTTTTGTGCGGGGAGGGTTACTCCACCGGCTGAGGACGCGTCGCAGGGGCAGAGGCCTGGTGGGTGGCGCTGTGGCCGCCCGCTGAACCTTTACCGCTGAAATCGAACGTCGGGCGAACCCAGTCGCTCTGACGCGGCGGCTCCGGCACGTAGTCCGGCGCCGGTGCGCGGGTCATCGGCGCAGAGGCGACGCTTGCAGAAGCGACAGCCACGACCGGCGCTTTCACTTCGGCTTCCTGCGCCTTCGGCTCAACGACTGGTGCAGCTTCCGGGGTTTTCACCGGCTCATCAGCGATCGCTTCCGGCTGAGGTGCCTCTTCAGGCGCGCTTTCTGCGATGACAGCAGCGGTCTCTTCACGAGGCGCTTCTTCAGCAACCGGCGCGTCAGCCGGAACGGCTTCCTGTGCGACCTGTTCCGCGACAGCTTCATCCTGCGGCTCGATAATCTGCGGCTGGGCGTCAACCGGCGTGGAGATAGCTTCAGGATGAGTGGTTTCCACCACGGTTTCCTGCGGCGCGCTCTCCACGGCAGACGGCTCGACCACAACCGCGTCGGCTACCGGCGCAACCGGAGCTTCAGTCGTCTGGGTCTCAGCGACCGGCGCGGTGTTCTGCTCCAGTTGCTGTTCTTCCTGCTCCTGCACACGCGGCAGCGGGTAGCGGATCCAGACTTTACCGGACGCCATTTCCGGCGACGCGCACGCCACGGTCAGCGGCATCGGCGACTGGGTCGGATAACGCTCGTCACGGTAGCGGCGACGGCGCTGGCCGCTGACGCGCAGGTGACGCGGAGAGCGACGAGAACGACGCGGCATACCGGCATTTTCGCTGCCCGTCTGGTTGTTGTCTTCCGCAGCGGCAGGCGTTTCCACATTTGCAGGCAACGCCAGCGGCGCGGCTTCTTCATGCGCTTCAGCAACCGGCGCGTCGGCGTTGCCGACGGCCGCCGCTTCAGCGGCGGATTCGATACGCACTTTCTGGCTCAGCTGGCGCGGTTTACGGCGCGGCATCACCTGAACAACGCGATCTTCCTGTTCGGTCTCTTCCACGGCGTCATCACGGTTCAGGACATTGACTTCCTGCTGTGCCTGACGCTTCTCTTCAGAGCGACGACGGTTGCGATCGCGGCGAGGGGACTGCTGCTGATCGTCACGGGATTTCGGTTTTTCCGCGGCGTCTTCAGCAACCGGCGCGCGAACTTCACGCGTTTCGGCGTTCTGCTGCTGTTTCTCGCGGCGGTTACGGCGGTTTTCTTCGCGCGCTTCGCTGTTGTCACGGTTATCGCGGTTATCGCGATTCTCACGGGACGGACGCTCACCGCGTTCGCTGCGATCGCCACGCTCGTTGCGGTCGCGACGGTTGTTCTGACGACGACCGTTGCGGCGATCCTGCGGCTTATCTTCACGATTTTTCGCAGGCTGCGGTTCCGGCTCGCTCGCGACAGGCTGCGCCTGCGGCTCGCTGGCGAACAGGCTCTTCAGCGCGCTGATGGCGCGGCTCAGGAAACCTTCTTTCGCAGGCTCTGCGGCTTTCACCGGCGCTTTCGGCGCAGCAGGTTCGGCTGCCGGCGCGCTGGTTTCCTGCGGCATCGGCGGGACGTCCGGCATCACGAAGGTGGCGAGAGCTGGCTGCTCAGGACGTTTACGCTCGGCGTATTCTTCTTCTGACGGCAGCGCCATTGCTTCTTCATGCAGCTTCGGCAGCATGTAGCTTAGGGTGTGCGTCTCTTCGCCTTTGCGCACGCGCAGGACGGAGTAGTGCGGGGTTTCCATCTGATCGTTTGGCACGATCACACAGCGAACGCCGCCCTGGCGCGTCTCGATAGCGGTAATCGCTTCACGCTTCTCGTTCAGCAGGTAGGAGGCGATAGGTACCGGAACGATAGCGTGAACCTCCTGGGTGTTCTCTTTCAGCGCTTCTTCTTCAATCAGACGCAGAATGGAGAGCGACAGGGATTCGTTATCGCGAACGGTGCCGGTGCCGCTACAGCGCGGGCAGACGTGATGGCTGGACTCGCCAAGCGACGGGCTCAGGCGCTGGCGGGACATCTCCAGCAGGCCGAAGCGGGAAATATGGCTAATCTGGATGCGGGCGCGATCCTGACGCACCGCTTCGCGCAGACGGTTTTCCACCGCGCGCTGGTGACGTACCGGGGTCATATCGATGAAGTCGATAACGATAAGACCGCCTAAATCGCGCAGACGCAGCTGGCGGGCGATTTCATCCGCCGCTTCGAGGTTGGTGTTGAACGCCGTCTCTTCGATATCGCCGCCGCGGGTAGCGCGGGCGGAGTTGATGTCGATGGCGGTCAGCGCCTCGGTGGTGTCGATAACAATGGAGCCGCCGGACGGCAGGCGCACTTCACGCTGGAAAGCGGACTCAATCTGAGATTCGATCTGGTAGTGGCTGAACAGCGGAATTTCACCGGTGTAGAGCTTAATTTTGCTGCTGAAATCCGGACGACCCAGCGCGGCGATGTGCTGGCGGGCCAGCTCAAGCACTTTCGGGTTATCAATCAGGATTTCGCCGATGTCCTGGCGCAGATAGTCGCGGAACGCGCGTACGATAACGTTACTTTCCTGATGGATAAGGAACGGCGCCGGACGGTTCTCAGCGGCTTTTTGAATGGCTTCCCAGTGCTTGAGACGGAAGCTTAAATCCCACTGCAGCGCTTCGGCGGATTTGCCGACGCCCGCGGTGCGCACGATAAGCCCCATGCCATCCGGCAGTTCCAGGCTTGAAAGCGCTTCTTTAAGCTCGGTGCGATCGTCGCCTTCGATACGGCGAGAGATGCCGCCCGCGCGCGGGTTGTTCGGCATCAGCACAAGGTAGCTGCCCGCGAGGCTGATAAACGTCGTCAGCGCTGCGCCTTTGTTGCCACGCTCTTCTTTGTCTATCTGAACGATGACTTCCTGGCCTTCGCGCAGGACATCTTTAATATTCGGACGACCATGAGAGGCGTAGCTGGCGGGGAAGTATTCGCGGGCGATTTCTTTTAAAGGGAGGAAACCGTGTCTTTCGGCGCCATAATCAACAAATGCGGCTTCGAGACTGGGTTCAATGCGGGTGATCTTGCCTTTGTAGATGTTCGCTTTTTTCTGCTCGTGTCCAGGACTTTCGATATCCAGGTCGTACAGACGTTGCCCATCCACGAGGGCGACGCGCAACTCTTCCTGCTGAGTTGCGTTAATTAGCATTCTTTTCATCGTAACTTACTCGTTATTCTTACATTGACGACAAAGCTGCGGGCATGGTGACGCTGACCGGGAGTGAACCGATGGCCTCGTGACTGTTCGCGCCGCCAACCTCCCGGTTGTCGAACGCTTAAGAGGCGCAGAGTGTCGGTAGCCTGTATTTCAGGTGGAAATACAGCGCAATTATCAGAGGAATGACCGGGATTGTTTCTCCGGAAGCTTCCCTTTACCGGCCAGGCTGCAACCCGCAGCCCGCTAACTGCCTGAAAGTTCAACACGTCTTACGCCATTGCCGCGTGGAAGGACTGTCAGGCAAAACTGGTAATTCCGCAAAATTCCTTGTCTAAACAAGTCTCAACACGGAAAACAGTCGCATTATTCCATTGCTAAGCTTGATATAGCAAGCTGACTTTTGCCCTTTATCACCGACTTACTCACAGTTTTTTAACTTCTTGTTCGTCTGCTCCGCCGAAGCGATGACAAAACGAACTCATTAGCTGTGTGAATCGATGAGTTACTAAATATAAGCATATAAAAATGTGTGGCGCTACGGTCATCCGGTATTTAGAATCGCGCACCATGAAAACAGAGACTCCATCCGTAAAAATCGTTGCCATCTCCGCCGATCAGGCCGGGCAACGTATCGATAATTTTTTGCGCACCCAGCTCAAAGGCGTGCCGAAAAGCCTCATTTACCGCATCCTGCGCAAGGGCGAAGTGCGCGTGAACAAAAAACGCATCAAGCCGGAATATAAGCTTGAGGCGGGCGACGAGGTGCGCATTCCGCCGGTTCGCGTGGCCGAACGCGAGGAAGAAGCGGTTTCTCCACATTTACAAAAGGTGGCGGCGCTAAGCGACGTTATCCTTTATGAAGATGACCATATTCTGGTGCTGAATAAACCGTCTGGCACCGCGGTCCACGGCGGCAGCGGGCTGAGCTTCGGCGTGATCGAAGGGCTGCGCGCGCTGCGCCCGGAGGCGCGTTTCCTTGAGCTGGTGCACCGTCTCGATCGCGATACCTCCGGCGTGCTGCTGGTCGCGAAAAAACGCTCTGCGCTGCGTTCGCTGCACGAACAGCTGCGCGATAAGGGAATGCAGAAAGATTATCTGGCGCTGGTGCGCGGACAGTGGCAGTCGCACGTGAAAACCGTACAGGCGCCGCTTCTGAAAAATATTCTGCAAAGCGGCGAGCGCATCGTGCGCGTCAATCAGGAGGGCAAACCTTCAGAGACGCGTTTCAAAGTAGAAGAGCGCTTCGCCAGTGCGACGCTGGTACGTTGTAGCCCCGTGACCGGGCGCACGCATCAGATCCGCGTACATACGCAGTTTGCCGGCCACCCGATTGCGTTCGACGATCGCTATGGCGATCGCACATTTGATGCGCAACTGGCGTCCACCGGGCTGAACCGTCTGTTCCTGCATGCGGCGGCGCTGCGTTTTGAGCATCCGGGCACCGGCGAAACGATGCGTGTTGAAGCGCCGATGGACGATGAACTTAAGCATTGTCTGAAAGTGTTGCGCGCAGGCGGCTGACAGCCTCCCGATTGTGGTAGTTCTCGGACTACCTCCCCGCGCTGCGGTATGAAATGCACTATACTGAACACCCGGCTTCGGCCGGGTGTTTTTTTATACAATTACAACCGCATGGAGATGAAAATGGCCTGGTTACAATCCCGGACATGGAAACGTGTTTTCTTTACCCTGTTTATGACAGGTATGGTATGGCAGCTCGCCGCTTGTGATAACAATAAAGAACCGGAGCAGCGCAAAGCGTTTATCCAGTTCCTCCAGACTCGCATTCTGCCTTCCGAGAAACTGTCCGTCCCGACGCTGACCGCGCAGGAAAAAGAGAGCTTCGGCAAGTACGCTGACGATTACGCCATTCTTAGCGATTACTCCAGCGAAATGACCACGGCGTTTTCCGGCAACGATCAGGCGATGCGCCAGATGCGCAGCGTGACCAGCGCGAAAGATATGGTCGAAAAACGCGACACTATCGAAAAATCTCGCAAGGAAGTAGGGAATATCGAGTCGAAACGCGCTGATACCATGAAGAGCGTGGAAGACCGTTACTCCAAACTGAAACAGCCGGACGATCTGAAAGCGGTTTTCGACCAGGCTTATCAGAAAACGGTTGTGCGTCCTAACGCGCTGCTGACCCAGACCCTGTCTCTGACCGACGCCATTCTTGGTCAGGCGCTGGATATCGGCAACTACCTGAACAGTCTCGGTAATAAAGTGCAGTACGTCGGCTCGATGGCGCAGTTTACCGACCAGAAACAGCTGGATCTGTTTAACGAAAAACTGAGCGCGATGCGCGAGAAGCAGCAGGAACTGCTGGCCGTCGCGCGCCAGCTGGCCGGCATGCAGTAAGCCTCGCTCCGCACTATAAAAAAGCCCTGCATTGCAGGGCTTTTTGCTTTCAGGGCTCAGCGATGGGCGAGGGGATCGACGCCTTCGCTTCTTAGCATTTCGCAAAGGCGAATCAGCGGCAGGCCAATCAGCGTGTTAGGGTCGCGCCCGTCAAGGCGGTCAAACAGCGTGATGCCAAGCCCTTCGCTTTTAAAACTGCCCGCGCATTGCCAGGGTTCTTCACGATGCAGATAGTTTTCAATTTCGCGGTCGCTTAACGTGCGAAAATGCACGTGGAATGGCTCGCAGTCGGCCTGATGCGCGCCGGTTGCGCTATTATACAGCGCCAGCCCTGTATAAAAGGTAACAACATTGCCGCTGGCCTGTTGCAACTGCTTAACCGCATTTTCAGCGGTGTGCGGTTTGCCGGTAATGGTATTATTCAGCACGCAAACTTGATCGCTGCCAATAATCAAATGCCGGGGATATTTCTCCCGTAGCGCTTGCGCTTTTTGCAAAGCCAGCCTTAATACTAATTGTGGTGCGGTTTCATCCGCGTATGGGGTTTCGTCGGTCTCAGGGGCTGCGGTTTCAAACGGTAAACCGAGCTTCTCTAACAGGCTACGGCGAAACGGCGACGTGGAAGCAAGCACGATTGAGGTCATATTTTTCAGTGAAAGATAGCGAATCGATGAGCGCTATTTTAAACTGTCGGCCGCAATGTGTGCGAATAAATGGTAAAAGGTGTTTCAAACCCGCCTTTTTCTTTGACTCTATGACGTTACAAAGTTAATATGCGCGCCCTATGCAAAAGGTAAAATTACCCCTGACTCTTGATCCGGTTCGTACGGCTCAAAAACGCCTTGATTACCAGGGTATCTATACTCCTGAACAGGTAGAGCGTATCGCCGAATCTGTGGTCAGTGTGGACAGCGATGTCGAATGCTCCATGTCGTTCGCTATCGATAACCAGCGTCTCGCCGTATTAAAAGGCGATGCAACGGTTACGGTAACGCTCGCATGTCAGCGTTGCGGCCAGCCGTTTAGTCATCACGTCCACACAACGTATTGTTTCAGCCCGATCTCTAACGACGATCAGGCAGAAGCACTCCCGGAAGCGTATGAGCCGATTGAAGTTAATGAATTCGGCGAAATCGACCTGCTGGCAACGGTTGAAGATGAACTCATCCTCGCCCTGCCTGTAGTTCCGGTGCATGATTCTGAACACTGTGAAGTGTCCGAGGCGGACATGGTCTTTGGTGAATTGCCTGAAGAGGCACAGAAACCAAATCCATTTGCCGTGTTAGCCAGTTTAAAGCGTAAGTAATTGGCGTTTCCCGCGCGAGCAGGAATAAGCCGTAATTGAGGAGTAAGGTCCATGGCCGTACAACAGAATAAACCCACTCGTTCCAAGCGCGGTATGCGTCGTTCTCATGACGCGCTGACCGCTGTCACCAGCCTGTCTGTAGACAAAACCTCTGGTGAAACCCATCTGCGTCACCACATCACCGCCGACGGTTTCTACCGCGGTCGCAAGGTTATCACTAAGTAATCACGCGCAAGCGTGGTTGAGCTTAGTGCGCTTTCCCCGCTCTGGCGGGGATAACCGTAACCTGGCGATATCTTGACACCTCTAACCCTGGCGTTAGATGTCATGGGCGGGGACTTTGGTCCTGCCGTGACAGTGCCTGCAGCATTGCAGGCACTGAATTCTGATCCACATTTGCATCTTCTTTTAGTCGGCGATCCCGACGCCATCACGCCATTACTTGCCAGAGCTGATTTTGAACAACGTTCGCGGCTGCAGATTATTGCGGCAGAGTCGGTTATTGCCAGTGATGTCCGTCCTTCCCAGGCTGTGCGCAACAGCCGCGGCAGCTCTATGCGTATCGCGCTGGAGCTGGTGAAAGAAGGGCGCGCGCAGGCCTGCATCAGCGCCGGTAATACCGGCGCGCTGATGGGGCTTGCTAAACTGCTGCTTAAACCTGTCGACGGTATTGAGCGGCCTGCGCTGGTGACGGTGCTGCCGCATCAGCAGAAAGGTAAGACGGTGGTGCTGGATTTAGGCGCCAACGTGGATTGCGACAGCACGATGCTCGCGCAGTTTGCGATTATGGGCTCGGTGATGGCGGAAGAAGTGCTCGGCATCGAGAATCCGCGCGTCGCGCTGCTCAATATCGGCGAAGAAGAAACAAAGGGGCTTGATAGCATCCGCGATGCAGCGGCGCTGTTAAAAACCGTACCATCGTTGAACTACATCGGCTATCTCGAAGCCAACGAATTACTGACCGGCAAAACCGATGTACTGGTATGTGACGGTTTTGTCGGTAATGTCACGCTAAAAACGATGGAAGGTGTTGTCAGGATGTTCCTTTCGCTGCTCAAATCGCAGGGCGAAGGTAAAAAACGGTCGTGGTGGTGGCTTTTACTAAAGCGTTGGTTACAAAAAAGCCTCTCAAGGCGATTCAGTCACCTCAACCCCGACCAGTATAATGGCGCCTGTCTGTTAGGATTGCGCGGCACGGTGATCAAGAGCCACGGTGCAGCCAATCAGCGAGCTTTTGCGGTCGCGATTGAACAGGCAGTGCAGGCGGTGCAGCGACAAGTCCCTCAGCGGATTGCCGCTCGCCTGGAATCTGTATTACCCAAGAGTGACTGAGCGTACATGTATACGAAGATTATTGGTACAGGCAGCTATCTGCCTGAACAAGTGCGGACTAACGCCGATCTTGAAAAAATGGTGGAAACCTCTGACGAGTGGATTGTCACTCGCACCGGTATCCGCGAGCGTCGCATTGCGGCGCCCGGCGAAACGGTCGCCACCATGGGCTACGAAGCGGCACTGCGCGCCATTGAGATGGCCGGTATCGACAAAGAACAGATTGGCCTGATTATCGTCGCCACCACTTCCGCCACGCACGCTTTCCCGAGCGCCGCTTGTCAGGTGCAGGGTATGCTTGGCATCAAAGGCTGCCCGGCGTTTGACGTCGCTGCCGCCTGTGCTGGTTTTACCTATGCGTTAAGCATCGCCGATCAATACGTGAAATCCGGCGCGGTGAAAAATGCGCTGGTGATCGGCTCCGACGTGCTGGCGCGCACGCTCGATCCTGAGGATCGCGGTACGATCATTCTGTTCGGCGATGGCGCGGGCGCGGCCGTACTGGGCGCCAGCGAAGAGCCGGGCATTCTGTCCACGCATCTGCACGCTGACGGCAGCTACGGCGAACTGCTGACCCTGCCAAACCAGGATCGTGTTAACCCGGACAGCCCGACCTTCTTGACCATGGCCGGGAACGAAGTCTTTAAAGTCGCGGTAACGGAACTGGCGCATATTGTTGACGAGACCCTGGAAGCGAATCAGCTGGATCGCGCCGATCTCGACTGGCTGGTGCCGCATCAGGCGAACCTGCGCATTATCAGCGCCACCGCGAGAAAACTCGGTATGTCGATGGACAATGTCGTCGTCACCCTCGACCGACACGGCAACACCTCTGCGGCTTCCGTGCCATGCGCGCTGGATGAAGCGGTACGTGACGGACGCATTCAGCAAGGCCAACTGGTGCTGCTGGAAGCCTTCGGCGGCGGCTTCACCTGGGGTTCCGCGCTGGTTCGTTTTTAATCGAGAAGGATAAAAAAATGACGCAATTTGCTTTTGTATTCCCGGGCCAGGGTTCTCAGGCCGTGGGAATGCTGTCTGACATGGCGGCAAATTTTCCCGTTATTGAAGCGACGTTCCGCGAAGCCTCCGCGGCGCTGGGCTATGATCTCTGGGCGCTGGTGCAACAAGGCCCGGCGGAAGAGCTGAATAAAACCTGGCAGACACAGCCTGCGCTCCTGACCGCCTCCGTCGCGCTGTGGCGCGTATGGCAGGAGCAGGGCGGTAAAGCACCTGCGCTGATGGCCGGTCATAGCCTTGGCGAATATTCCGCGCTGGTCTGCGCAGGCGTTATCGATTTCGCCGACGCCGTGCGTCTGGTTGAACTGCGCGGTAAATTCATGCAGGAAGCGGTGCCGGAAGGCACGGGCGCCATGGCCGCGATTATCGGCCTTGACGACGACGCTATCGCGAAAGCGTGCGAAGACGCCGCTGAAGGGCAGGTGGTTTCACCGGTTAACTTCAACTCGCCAGGCCAGGTCGTTATCGCCGGTCATAAAGACGCCGTTGAGCGTGCCGGCGCCGCCTGTAAAGCCGCGGGCGCCAAACGTGCGCTGCCGCTGCCGGTGAGCGTGCCGTCACACTGCGCGCTGATGAAACCCGCTGCGGAGAAACTGGCTGCTGAGCTTGAAAAAATTACGTTTAACGCCCCGCAGATTCCGGTTGTGAATAACGTGGACGTGAAATGCGAAACGTCGCCGGAAGCTATCCGCGATGCGCTGGTACGTCAGCTTTATAGCCCGGTGCAGTGGACAAAGAGCGTCGAATTTATCGCGGCGCAGGGCGTCACGCAGCTGTATGAAGTCGGTCCGGGCAAAGTGCTGACCGGCCTGACGAAACGTATTGTTGACACCCTGACGGCGGCGGCCATTAACGAGCCTGCCAGCCTGTCAGCGGCACTTGCGCAATAAAACGAGGAAAACCATGAGCTTTGAAGGAAAAATCGCGCTGGTCACCGGTGCGAGCCGCGGTATCGGCCGCGCTATCGCCGAAACCCTGGCCGCACGCGGCGCGAAGGTTATCGGCACCGCAACCAGCGAAAGCGGCGCGCAAGCGATTAGCGACTATCTGGGCGCGAATGGCAAAGGCCTGATGCTGAATGTGACCGATGCGGCATCCATCGAATCCGTTCTTGAAAATATTCGCTCAGAATTTGGCGAAGTGGACATTCTGGTCAATAATGCCGGGATAACCCGTGACAACCTGCTGATGCGAATGAAAGATGACGAGTGGAACGATATCATCGAAACCAACCTGTCATCGGTTTTCCGTCTGTCAAAAGCGGTAATGCGAGCTATGATGAAGAAACGTCACGGTCGCATTATCACTATCGGTTCTGTGGTCGGTACCATGGGAAATGCTGGTCAGGCCAACTACGCTGCGGCGAAAGCGGGTCTTATCGGTTTTAGTAAATCGCTGGCACGTGAAGTGGCGTCCCGCGGTATTACAGTAAACGTTGTTGCTCCGGGCTTCATTGAAACGGACATGACGCGTGCGCTGTCTGACGATCAGCGTGCGGGTATTCTGGCGGAAGTTCCAGCGGGTCGTTTAGGCGACGCAAAAGAAATCGCCAGTGCGGTTGCATTTTTAGCCTCTGACGAGGCCGGGTACATCACTGGTGAGACCCTGCACGTCAACGGCGGAATGTACATGGTTTAACCACGAATAAAATTATTTGCGTTATCAGGGCAATTGCCCGCAAAATAGCGTAAAATCGTGGTAAGACCTGCCGGGATTTAGTTGCAACTTTTTCAACATTTTATACACTACGAAAACCATCGCGAAAGCGAGTTTTGATAGGAAATTTAAGAGTATGAGCACTATCGAAGAACGCGTTAAGAAAATTATCGGCGAACAGCTGGGCGTTAAGCAGGAAGAAGTTACCAACAATGCTTCCTTCGTTGAAGACCTGGGCGCTGATTCTCTTGACACCGTTGAGCTGGTAATGGCTCTGGAAGAAGAGTTTGATACTGAGATTCCGGACGAAGAAGCTGAGAAGATCACCACCGTTCAGGCTGCCATTGATTACATCAACGGTCACCAGGCGTAAGTGAACATCTCCAGGCGGTCATTCGACCGCCTGAGTTTTATCTTTTTTAGTCCCACGAATCTCTTTTTATATCCCTCCCTGGAGGACAAACGTGTCTAAGCGTCGTGTAGTTGTGACCGGACTTGGCATGTTGTCTCCTGTCGGCAATACCGTAGAGTCCACCTGGAAAGCTCTCCTTGCCGGTCAGAGCGGCATCAGCCTAATCGACCATTTCGATACTAGCGCCTATGCAACGAAATTTGCTGGCTTAGTAAAGGATTTTAACTGTGAAGAGATCATCTCGCGCAAAGAACAGCGCAAGATGGACGCCTTCATTCAATATGGAATTGTCGCCGGCGTACAGGCCATGCAGGATTCTGGCCTGGAAGTAACGGAAGAGAACGCTCCCCGTATCGGCGCGGCTATCGGTTCCGGCATCGGCGGCCTTGGCCTTATCGAAGAAAACCACAGCTCGCTGGTTAACGGCGGCCCGCGGAAAATCAGTCCTTTCTTCGTGCCATCAACCATTGTCAACATGGTGGCAGGTCACCTGACCATCATGTACGGTCTGCGCGGTCCCAGCATTTCCATCGCCACTGCGTGTACCTCAGGCGTACACAACATTGGCCATGCGGCGCGCATCATCGCCTATGGCGATGCTGACGTCATGCTCGCAGGCGGCGCGGAAAAAGCCAGTACGCCGCTTGGCGTCGGCGGTTTCGGCGCGGCGCGTGCGCTCTCCACCCGTAACGATAACCCGCAGGCGGCAAGCCGTCCGTGGGATAAAGAAAGGGATGGTTTTGTGTTGGGCGACGGCGCGGGCATTATCGTACTTGAAGAGTACGAGCACGCGAAAAAACGCGGCGCGAAGATTTACGCCGAACTGGTCGGTTTTGGTATGAGCAGCGATGCCTACCATATGACCTCGCCGCCGGAAAACGGCGCAGGCGCGGCGCTGGCCATGGTCAACGCGCTGCGTGACGCGGGCCTCGACGCAAGCCAGATCGGTTACGTCAACGCGCACGGCACGTCGACCCCAGCGGGCGACGTTGCAGAAGCGCAGGCAGTGAAATCAGTCTTCGGCGACGCCGCGAAACGCGTCATGGTGAGCTCCACCAAATCGATGACCGGCCATCTGCTGGGCGCGGCGGGCGCAGTAGAGTCTATCTACTCCATTCTCGCGCTGCGCGATCAGGCTGTTCCGCCGACCATCAACCTGGATAATCCGGACGAAGGCTGCGACCTCGACTTCGTTCCGCATGAAGCGCGCCAGGTGAGCGGTATGGAGTACACCCTGTGTAACTCCTTCGGCTTCGGTGGCACCAACGGTTCTCTGATCTTCAAAAAGGTCTGACAGCCGCTACAAAGGCCCGCCCCGCGCGGGCCTTTGTGCATTTTCCCTCCCTCTTGCTCCCTGTCGGTCATCCTGCGAGACTAATGCGCTACCCGTTAAGGAGCCTCTATGCTGTTAATTAATGGTATCGAACAGGATTGCCTGTCGGCGACCGATCGCGCCGTACAATTCGGTGACGGCTGCTTTACGACCACCCGCGTACGCGACGGCGTCGTTCTCCTGCTAGAACAGCATCTGGCGCGCCTGCGCGAAGGCTGTGAACGGTTGCTGATCCCGATGCCGGATAGCGAGATGCTGCGTGACGAAATGCGCCAGGCGGCGCAAGGGCAGGGGAGCGCGGTGGTGAAAGTCATCATCACCCGCGGCGCCGGCAAGCGCGGCTACAGCATTGCCGGGTGCGGCGCGCCCACGCGTATTGTTTCCCGCGGCGCGTACCCTGCTTTTTATGATGAATGGCGCGAGCGTGGCGTGAGCCTCGCGACCAGTCCTGTGCGGCTCGGGCGCAATCCACATCTTGCGGGCATCAAACATCTGAACCGGCTTGAACAGGTATTGATTCGCACGCATCTTGAGCAGACGCCCGCCGATGAGGCGCTGGTGCTTGACAGCGAAGGGTGGGTTACGGAATGCTGTGCGGCTAATTTGTTCTGGCGTAAAGGAAAAGCGGTGTTCACCCCCCGTCTCGATCAGGCTGGCGTTGATGGCCTTATGCGGCGCCATATTATTGGCTTGCTGAATCAGTCATCCTGGCGATTATCTGAAATTAACGCGCCGGCCAGCGCGCTTGACGCGGCGGATGAAGTGTTCATCTGCAACGCGCTGATGCCGCTGGTGCCGGTGCGCGAGATTGACGGCCACGCTTACGCCTCGCGCGAACTGTATCACTACCTCATTTCCCACTGCGAATAACCGGGTTCCCATGAAGAAAATGTTGCGCGTCGCGCTACTGCTGGTTCTTGTGCTTGCCATCGCGGCAGGCGTCGGTTACTGGAAAGTGCGCCAGCTGGCGCACAGCCCACTGCCGATCACTAAAGAGACGATTTTTACCCTGAAACCAGGCACCGGGCGTATCGCGCTTGGCCAACAGCTTTATGAAGAGAAGCTGATCAAACGCCCGCGCGTGTTTCAGTGGCTGCTTCGTCTGCAGCCTGAGCTTTCTCACTTCAAGGCTGGCACCTATCGATTCACGCCGCAAATGACCGTGCGCGATGCCCTGCAGTTGCTGGCGAGCGGTAAAGAGGCGCAGTTTCCCCTGCGCTTTGTCGAAGGCATGAAACTGAGCGACTGGCTGAAACAGCTGCGTGAAGCGCCGTATATCAAACATACGCTCAAAGACGACGATTACGCGACGGTGGCTGAGGCGCTCAGGTTTGAGCATCCGGAGTGGGTGGAAGGCTGGTTCTGGCCTGATACCTGGCTCTATACGGCGAATACCTCTGACGTAACGATCCTTAAACGCGCCCATCAGAAAATGGTGAAAGCGGTGGATGACGTCTGGAAAGCGCGGATGGACGGGCTGCCTTACCAGGATCAGAACCAACTGGTGACGATGGCGTCGATTATTGAGAAAGAGACGGCGGTGGCGAGCGAGCGCGACCGGGTCGCCTCGGTCTTTATCAATCGCCTGCGTATTGGCATGCGGCTGCAAACCGACCCGACGGTCATCTACGGTATGGGTAAGAATTACAACGGCAAGCTGTCGCGTAAGGATCTGGAAACCCCGACGCCGTATAATACCTACGTGATTAGCGGCTTGCCGCCGGGACCTATCGCCATGCCAGGCGAGGCGTCGCTAAAAGCGGCGGCGCATCCGGCGAAAACGCCGTATCTCTATTTCGTGGCGGACGGGAAGGGCGGCCACACGTTTACCACGAATCTCGCCAGCCATAATCGTGCGGTGCAGGATTATCTCAAGGCGCTTAAGGATAAAAATGAGCAGTAAATATATTGTTATCGAAGGGCTGGAAGGCGCCGGGAAAACCACGGCGCGCAATCTGGTGGTGGAGACGCTGAAATCGCTTGGCATCACCGACATGACCTTCACCCGCGAGCCGGGCGGCACGGTGCTGGCGGAGAAACTGCGCAGCCTCGTGCTGGATATCAAATCGGTCGGTGATGAAGTCATCACCGATAACGCGGAAGTGCTGCTATTTTACGCCGCGCGCGTGCAACTGGTGGAAACGGTGATTAAGCCCGCGCTGGCGCGCGGCGAATGGGTCATCGGCGACCGGCACGATCTTTCCACGCAAGCCTATCAGGGCGGCGGGCGCGGTATCGACCGCGAACTGCTGGCGACGCTGCGCCAGACCGTGCTCGGCGATTTCGCGCCGGATCTCACGCTCTATCTCGATGTCGATCCGCGCATCGGGCTTGAGCGCGCCCGCGCACGTGGCGAACTCGATCGTATCGAGCAGGAGTCGCTCGACTTCTTTAACCGCACCCGCGCCCGCTACCTTGAACTGGCCGCCGCCGATCCGCGCATCATCACGATTGACGCCTGCCAGCCGCTGGATGCCGTCAGCCGTGATATCCGTTCAGCTATCGCGCGCTGGGTGCAGGAGCAGAAATAATGAAATGGTATCCGTGGCTGCGCCCCTCGTTTGAGCATCTGGTCGGTAACTGGCAGGCCGGCAGGGGACACCATGCGGTATTGATCCATGCGCTGCCCGGCATGGGCGACGACGCGCTGATTTACGCGCTGAGCCGCTGGCGCATGTGCCAGCAGCCGCAGGGCCAGAAAAGCTGCGGCGAATGCCGCGCCTGCCAGCTGATGCAGGCGGGCACGCACCCGGATTATTATCAGGCGGAGCCGGAGAAGGGCAAATCGACGCTGGGCATCGACGCTATCCGCGATATCAGCGAAAAGCTTTACGATCGCGCGCGGCTCGGCGGCGCCAAAGTGGTCTGGATTAAAGAGGCGGCGCAACTGACGGAAGCGGCAGCGAATGCGCTGCTGAAAACGCTGGAAGAGCCGCCGGAAAATACCTGGTTCTTGCTGGGCTGCCGCGAGCCGGAACAGCTGCCTGCCACGCTTCGCAGCCGCTGCTTCAGCTGGCATCTGGCGCCGCCCGAAACGCGCTATGCCGAAGCCTGGCTTGCGCGCGAGATCCAGGCGGAGCCGTCGCGGATTAACGCCGCGCTGCGTCTGACCGGCGGCGCGCCCGCCGCCGCGCTTGAACTGCTCCAGCCGGAGCAGTGGCAGCAGCGCGTGGCGCTTGGCGAGAAAATCACGGCGGCGCTGGCAAGCGGCGACTGGCTCTCTTTATTGCCAGCGCTGAATCATGAACAGGCGCCTTTTCGCCTGCACTGGCTGGCGGCATTCCTGATGGACGCGCTGAAGTGGCGTCATGGCGCCCAGGGGGTGCTGGTCAACACCGATTATCCGGTGCTGGTGGCCCAGCTGGCGCAGCGTTTTTCACCGGCCGTCATTCAGGCGATGCTTGATTCTCTGTTCCGCTGCCGCGACAGGCTGCTAAACGTCGCCGCCGTCAACCGCGAACTGCTGCTGACCGAACTGTTACTCACCTGGGAGCGCTATATGCGCCCTGACGCGGTGCTTCCTTCTTATCACCTCTGAGAGAGACGTTATGTTTTTAGTCGACTCACACTGCCATCTCGATGGCCTGGATTATCAGTCTCTGCATAAAGATGTGGATGACGTGCTGGCGAAAGCCGCCGCGCGCGACGTGAAATATTTTCTGGCGGTCGCCACGACGCTGCCGGGCTACAAATCTATGCGCGAGCTTATCGGCGAGCGTGACAACGTGGCTTACTCCTGCGGCGTGCATCCGCTGAATCAGGATGAAGAGTATGACGTGGAAGAGCTGCGTCGCCTTGCCGCCGATCCGCGCGTGGTGGCGATGGGCGAAACGGGCCTCGATTACTACTACACGCCGGAAACGAAAGCCCGTCAGCAGGAATCTTTCCGCCACCATATCCGCATCGGCCGCGAGCTGAACAAGCCGGTTATCGTCCATACGCGCGATGCACGCGAGGATACACTCGCCATTCTGCGCGAAGAAAAAGTGACGGACTGTTCAGGCGTACTACACTGTTTTACGGAAGACAAAGAGACGGCGGGCAAACTTCTGGATCTGGGTTTCTACATCTCTTTTTCCGGCATTTTGACCTTCCGCAACGCGGAGCAGATCCGCGAGGCCGCGCGCTATGTTCCGCTCGATCGGATGCTGGTGGAAACCGACTCGCCGTACCTGGCGCCGGTTCCGCACCGCGGTAAAGAGAATCAGCCTGCGCTGGTGCGCGATGTGGCGGAATATATGGCGGTGCTTAAGGGCGTAAGCCTGGAAACGCTCGCTGAAACCACCACGCGCAACTTCTCCACGCTGTTTCATATTGACCTCGCCACACTGCAATCTGCCTGAAAATCCGAGTTATTTTAAAGCTCGTAATTAATGGGCAAAGCGAGTAAAGTTCACCGCCGAAATTCAGGCGGTGAACGACGATTTATAAACATCCTGAAACACTTAATGTAAAGAATCGCAAGTTTTCGCCCAAGGCTTGTTTGAAACGTGATAGCCGTCAAACAAAGATCGCGTGATTTATTTTACTCTGCGTAATAAATAAAGGGCACTCAGATGCCCTGTTTATGGCCCGTTTCTCCCCCGGGCTGATGCGTGAAACGCGTAAAAAAAGCACAAATACTCAGGAGCACTCTCAATTATGTTTAAGAATGCATTTGCTAACCTGCAGAAGGTGGGTAAATCGCTGATGCTGCCGGTCTCCGTACTCCCTATCGCAGGTATCCTGCTGGGCGTCGGTTCTGCAAACTTCAGCTGGCTGCCAGCCGTGGTTTCCCACGTTATGGCGGAAGCGGGCGGATCAGTTTTCGCCAACATGCCGCTTATCTTCGCTATCGGTGTTGCGCTGGGCTTCACCAATAACGACGGCGTTTCTGCTCTGGCTGCTGTGGTGGCTTACGGCATCATGGTAAAAACCATGGCGGTCGTGGCACCGCTGGTTCTGCATCTTCCCCCGGAAGAAATCGCGGCAAAACACCTGGCGGATACCGGTGTACTTGGCGGGATCATCTCGGGCGCGATTGCAGCCTACATGTTCAACCGTTTCTACCGCATTAAGCTTCCTGAGTATCTGGGCTTCTTCGCTGGTAAACGTTTCGTGCCGATCATCTCTGGTCTGGCGGCGATCTTCACCGGCGTTATCCTGTCCTTCATTTGGCCGCCGATTGGTTCCGCAATCCAGACGTTCTCTCAGTGGGCTGCTTATCAGAACCCGGTCGTGGCGTTTGGTATCTACGGCTTCATCGAACGTTGCCTGGTACCGTTTGGTCTGCACCATATCTGGAACGTTCCTTTCCAGATGCAGATCGGCGAATACACCAACGCTGCAGGTCAGGTATTCCACGGCGATATCCCGCGTTATATGGCGGGTGACCCGACCGCGGGCAAACTCTCTGGCGGCTTCCTGTTCAAAATGTACGGTCTGCCGGCTGCTGCCATCGCTATCTGGCACTCCGCTAAACCGGAAAACCGCGCCAAAGTGGGCGGTATCATGATCTCCGCTGCGCTGACCTCGTTCCTGACCGGTATCACCGAACCTATCGAGTTCTCGTTCATGTTCGTGGCGCCGATCCTGTACGTTATCCACGCGATTCTGGCAGGCCTGGCCTTCCCGATCTGTATCCTTCTGGGTATGCGTGACGGTACGTCCTTCTCCCACGGTCTGATCGACTTTATCGTTCTGTCCGGCAACAGCAGCAAACTGTGGCTGTTCCCGATTGTGGGCGCAGGCTACGCGGTGGTTTACTACACCATCTTCCGCGTGCTGATTAAAGCGCTGGATCTGAAAACGCCGGGTCGTGAAGACGCGACCGAAGACACCAAAGCAACCGGGACCAGTGAAATGGCGCCGGCTCTGGTGGCCGCGTTCGGTGGTAAAGAGAACATCACTAACCTCGACGCCTGTATCACTCGTCTGCGCGTAAGCGTGGCTGACGTGGCGAAAGTGGATCAGGCTGGCCTGAAGAAACTGGGCGCTGCGGGTGTGGTTGTGGCAGGCTCCGGCGTTCAGGCGATTTTCGGCACCAAGTCCGATAACCTGAAAACCGAAATGGATGAATACATCCGTAACAGCTAATCCTGGCTGACGGGGAGATGAAAAGGGAGGCGCAAGCCTCCCTTTTTTACGTCTGTACTACGCGCACTCAGGCGTGCGAAAAGACGGGAACATCAGCAGGCCACTACTGCTGTAACCGTTCATCAGCGAATAAAAAAGGGAGCCATAAGGCTCCCTTGTGTGCGTATTGATGATGGTCAGAAGCTGTAACTCGCCGTTACGGAGAAGTTACGCGGCGCGCCGTACACGCCATAGGTGCCCAGGTAATCGTAATACTCTTTGTCGAAGACGTTGTTCAGGTTCGCCTGGACCGCGAGATTTTTCGTCGCCTGATAACGCGTGAACAGATCCACCACGGTATAGCCGTTCTGGTTTATGCGCGTGTCGCCATTTGGCCCTGCGATATCCTGCCAGGTTTTGGTCTGCCAGCGCGCGCCGCCGCCCACGGTTAATGCCGGGAGGCTCGGTAACTGGTAACGCGTGAACAGTTTCATCGTGGTGCGCGGCTGGTCAGGGTTGACGGCCACGCCATCACCCGCCTCGGCAATATAACGGCTCGCGCCGAAAGTGAGCTGCCAGTTATCGGTCAGCGCGCCGTTCAGCTCAAGCTCAACCCCTTTACTGACGGTGCCATCGACGGATTTATATGCCGTCTGCCCGCCGGAGCCGGGAATGATCACGCCCGTGTTCACCGCCACGTTATCCTGCTCGATACGGAACACCGCCAGCGAGGCCGTCAGGCGGGTGTTAAACCAGTCGGCTTTCAGCCCGGCTTCATAGGCTTTGCCGGTGGTCGGATCGAGGAACTCGCTGTTCACATCGCGCTGGCCGCTCGGCTGGAAGATAGAGGTATAGCTGGCATAAGCCGACCAGGTATCGTCGATATCGTAAATCAGGCCCGCGTAAGGCGTAACGTCATCCGATTTGCTGCGGCGAATTTCGTCCGGCTTGCGCTCCAGATTATATTTCGCGTTCCATTCGGTGTAACGCGCACCCAGAATCAAATGCAGCGGATCGGCAAGCGAGAGGCGCGTCGCGGCGTAAAGCGATTTCTGACGGATAACGTCACGCTGATAGAGCGCAAAATTTGACCATGTCGGGTTTGCCAGCGTGTTGCCGTTATAATCGTGAATATTCCCTACATCCATCAGGCCGGAATTATCATTCACGGGATAGGCGTTATCGTAGTTGTTGCGCTGGCGGCTGTAGCTCCCGCCAAACATCATCTCATGCTGACGGCCCGCCAGCTCGTACCCGCCGCGCACGAAGGCGTCTATCGAATCCTGCTTACGCTCGCCCACGTTCCAGCCGCCCCATGCGCCCTGCCAGAGCGCCGCGTTATACCGGCCCGTCGTTTTATCCGGGAAACCGTCGATATACATCAGGCGGTTGTCGAAATTGGTTTCGGCATGCATCGCGTTCACTTTCGCCTCCCAGCCGTTTTCGAAGCGCTGCGTCAGGTTGGCGAAAATTTTGGTGGAGTCGAGATCGGAATACGCCCAGTCGGCGGCGGTGTTGAAACCGCGGCGGAAATGCGTCCGGCTCCCGTCGCTGTAAAGCGATGGGAAGCCGCCCCAGGTCGGGCTGTCTTCCTGACTTTCCTGGTAGTCATAACCCAGCGATAACAGCGTTGAATCGGTAATGTCGGCATCCACGACGCCGTAGATGAATTTTTTGCGGTAGTGGTTACGCTCAACGAAGCTGTCATTATCCTGATAACCGGCCACCACGCGCCCGCGCACTTTGCCAGACTCTACCAGCGGCGACTGCACATCCATCACGTAACGCTGCTTGTCCCAGCTGCCATACGTGGCGGAGACGTTACCTTTAAACGTCTGGCTGTCGGCGTGTTTGCGCACCATATTCACATACGCCGACGGGTTCCCGGTGCCGCTCATCAGTCCGGCTGCGCCGCGCACCACCTCGATTTTATCGTAAATCGCCGTGTCGCCTGCGGTATCGCCAAAGTTCCAGCGGTTATCAAGAAACGTCGGCATATCTTCATAAGCGAAATTGCTGATGTAAAAACCGCGCGCGAAGAAATTCGTGCGGCTGGTATCAATGCGTGAGACGGTGACGCCCGTCGTGTTTTCCAGCACGTCTTCGATGGTCGTCAGTTGCTGATCCTGCATGCGTTGCTGGCTAATCACGCTCACCGACTGCGGAATGTCGCGCGGCACCAGCAGCATTTTTGTGCCGGACGTGGTGGTTTTCACGCTGTAATCCTGTGACTCGTCAGGCGTGCCGCTGTCGGCGGCGGCATCAACCACAATCGTATCGCTGGCGGCGGGCGCCGCGTACGCCGCCGGGGCCGCCAGCGCGCTGGCGATACTGAGCGCCAGCAAAGAGGGAAGGGAGGACGCCGGAACGGTGCCCTGACGGAGTGCATGCTTAGCCATGTGTTGCCCTTAAAATAAAAAATGATGCTGCGCATCAGGCTGTTGTAATACGACGCTTTTCGGCGGCATCCTGGCCTGATGAAAAGAGATCGCGGGACTAAAACAACGTTCCACTGTCAATAAGAATGAGAAATATAATCATTTGTCTTTGCGGTGTAAACAAATGTAAGAGGTGTGACAAACCATCCGATAAGCGGGGCGGGAGAAGCGGCAGGCGCTATGGCGAAGCGGGAAGCGAAGGGCGCGCCATAAATATCCGCTTTATAAAGAAAAACCGGGCCAAAGGTTGAAAGGAAGCGATTATCTCGCTCATACTCTTAACGTTTATCCAAGAAGGAAAAAAAACCATGGCCGAAGAAACCATTTTCAGCAAAATTATTCGTCGCGAAATTCCTGCCGACATCGTCTATCAGGATGAGCTCGTTACCGCATTTCGCGATATTTCTCCCCAGGCCCCGACCCACATTTTAATCGTCCCGAACGTGCTGGTGCCGACGGTTAATGACGTCACGGCGGAACATGAGCAGGCGCTGGGGCGTCTTTTTACTGCCGCGGCGAAAATCGCGCAGCAGGAAGGCATCGCGGAAGATGGCTATCGCCTCATCATGAACTGCAATCGTCACGGCGGGCAGGAGGTTTACCACATCCATATGCATCTGGTCGGCGGCCGCCCTCTGGGGCCGATGCTTGCGCATAAAGGTCTCTGAGATGGGGGGCGCGCGCACAGGCTTATTGCTGGCTGCGGTGCTGATGGCAGGCTGCCGCTCCGCGCCAACCATTCCCGTCAGCGACGATCAGGCGGTAGTGATGGAATCGAGCGTGCTGGCAGCGGGCATCACCGCTGAAAAACCAGACTTTTCTTTGCAAAACGGCAAGCCTGTCGCCGCCGCCACCATTTACAATAACAAAGACGCGCCCGTTACCGTGCATTACCGCTTTTACTGGTATGACGCCCGCGGGCTGGAAGGCCAGCCGCTGGAAGTCCCGCAGACGGTCGTTATCCCGGCCCAGAGCCGCGTGACGGTAAACGGTCAGACTAACTACCTGGCGGCACGGAAAGCCCGTCTTTATCTCTATCTCTGAAGGGGGAAATGTTGAACAGAATGTATCGCTATGCGCTGCTGGCGACCGTCGCCCTGGCGCTGTCGGGCTGTATTTTGCCCGGCGAGCAGAAACCGGCGCCGGTAGAAGAAGCGCAGCCAGGCACGCAGCAACCGACGCAGCCCGTACCGCCGCCGACGCAGCCGGTGCCTGGCGTACCGTCCGTGCCGTCGATTCCGGCGCAGCCTGGCCCGATTGAACATGAGCCTGAAAACGCAACCCCGGAGCCGAAAGCGCGCACCTATGACTGGAACAGCGCGATGGCGCCGATGGTCGGCAAAATGTTGCAGGCCGACGGTGTGAACGCAGGCAGCGTACTGCTGGTGGATAGCGTGAATAACCGTACTAACGGCTCGCTGCAAACCGGCCCGGCCACCGAAGCCCTGCGCGGCGCGCTGGCGAACAACGCCAAATTCACGCTGGTTTCCGCACAGCAGCTTTCGATGGCGAAACAGCAACTGGGGCTTTCGCCGCAAGATAGCCTCGGCTCGCGCAGTAAAGCCATCGGCATCGCCCGCAACGTGGGCGCGCAGTATGTGCTGTACGCTAACGCCAGCGGCAACGTGAATGCGCCTACGCTGCAAATGCAGCTGATGCTGGTACAGACCGGCGAAATCATCTGGTCAGGTAAAGGTGCCGTTCAGCAAACCCAGTAATCTGAGCCCCGAAGGGTTCTTAGCGCAGTGTTTTCCGGCGGCTTCGGCCGCCGGTGTCGTTTGCGCGCTACCCGGCCTCAGCGACGGCGCCTGGCAGGTGGTCGTCGATGATGACACCTTGGTGGTGCGCCGCGACGCGCGCAAAAGCCGTGCCCGCAGCCCGCGTCAGTATCGCGCGCTGAAACGGCTGCCTGCGGCGCTTGCCCCGCGGCCGCGCTGTTGCGTCAACGGCTGGCTGGCGGTCACGTTTTTGCCGGGCGACATCCACGATGCGCTGCCGCCGGTGCCGCAACTCGGCGCGCTGCTGTATCATCTGCATCAGCAGCCATGTTTTGGCTGGCGCATCGAACTGCTGCCGCTTCTGCTGCGCGACTGGCAGCAAAGCGCGCCTTCGCGCCGCACGCGCTTCTGGCTGCGTCTGCTGCGCCGTTTACGCCGCATGGGCGAGCCGCGCCCGCTGCGCCTCGCGCCGCTGCATATGGATGTCCATCCCGGCAATCTGGTCTGGCAGCCGAACCGACTCATGCTTATCGACTGGGAATATGCCGGCGATGGCGATGTGGCGCTGGAGCTTGCCAGCGTCTGGCTCGATGACGCGGCCCGACAGGCGCTTATAACAGATTATGCCCGCCGCGCGGCTATTGATGAGACGCAACTGCGCCGTCAGGTGGCGCGCTGGCGTCCGTGGAGCGGGTTGCTGATGGCGGGCTGGTATGAGCGCCGTTTTCAGGAAACCGGCGACCGCACATTTATCACGCTTGCAGACGAGGCCTGGCGCCAGCTGCAAATGCATTAACACGAAGGGAGAGAAACATGGGTCCGGTCATGCTGGATGTGGAAGGTTTTGAGCTTGATGCCGAAGAGCGTGAAATTCTGGGGCATCCGCTGGTAGGGGGACTCATCCTCTTTACCCGCAACTATCACGATCCAGAGCAGTTGCGTGAACTGGTTCGCCAGATCCGCGCGAGCGCCCACAATCACCTGGTGATTGCGGTGGACCAGGAAGGCGGCCGCGTGCAGCGTTTTCGCGAGGGCTTTACCCGCCTGCCTGCGGCGCAAAGTTTCGCCGCGCTGTTGGGAATGGACGCGGGCGGCAAACTGGCGGAAGAAGCTGGCTGGCTGATGGCCTGTGAAATGATCGCGATGGATATCGATATCAGTTTTGCGCCGGTGCTGGATGTCGGGCATCTCAGCGCTGCGATTGGCGAGCGATCGTTCCATGATGAGCCGGAGAACGTGTTGGCGATGGCGAAGCGTTTCATCTCGGGGATGCAGAGCGCGGGAATGAAAGCGACCGGCAAACACTTCCCCGGTCACGGTGCCGTAAGCGCCGATTCCCATAAAGAGACGCCGCGCGACCCGCGCCCGGCCGCGGACATCCGTCGTCACGACATGCTGCCGTTCCGCGAGCTTATTAGTTACAACATGCTAGATGCTGTAATGCCGGCGCACGTCGTCTACAGCGATGTCGATCCGCTGCCGGCGAGCGGTTCGCCTTACTGGCTTAAGCAGGTGCTGCGCAAGGAGCTTGGTTTTGACGGTGTAATTTTCTCTGACGATTTGTCTATGGAAGGGGCGGCTATCCTCGGCAGCTACGCGGAGCGCGGCCAGGCGGCGCTGGATGCCGGTTGCGATATGATCCTTGTCTGTAATAATCGTAAGGGTGCCGTAAGCGTTCTTGATAACCTGTCACCGATCAAAGCAGAGCGTGTTACACGTTTGTATCATAAAGGTGTAATTACGCGTCAGGAACTGATGGCGTCGGCGCGCTGGAAGCAGGTAAGCGGGGAGCTTACCGCGCTGCATGAGCGCTGGCAGACGCACAAGGCGGGGCAATAACGCTTGCCCTGAAGCTGCTACGCTGGGATGAGAATGCAATGATTATCTACTTACACGGTTTCGATTCAAACAGTCCGGGTAACCACGAGAAAGTGCTGCAATTGCAGTTTATCGATCCGGATGTGCGGCTTATCAGCTACAGCACGCGCCACCCGAAACACGACATGCAGCATCTGCTACGTGAAGTGGACAAAATGCTGCAACTGAATGTCGATGAACGCCCGCTCATCTGCGGCGTGGGGCTTGGAGGGTTCTGGGCGGAGCGCATCGGTTTTTTATGTGACATCCGCCAGGTGATTTTCAACCCAAACCTGTTTCCGTATGAAAACATGGAAGGCAAAATCGACCGGCCAGAGGAGTATCTCGATATCGCGACCAAGTGCGTAGAGAACTTCCGCGAGAAAAACCGCGACCGCTGCCTGGCCATTCTTTCGCGCGAGGACGAGGCGCTCGACAGTCAGCGTTCAGCCGAACTGTTGCATCAATATTATGAAATCGTCTGGGACGAAGAGCAGACGCACAAGTTTAAAAATATCTCGCCGCACCTTCAGCGCATTAAAGCGTTCAAAGCGCTGGGGTAATTCCGCCGTCGCGCCAAAATACCGCCTCACCGAACAAACGGGTCAGCCAAACGCTGGCCCGTTTTTGTTTAACTTTAATGCATAAAAATTGATGCACATCAAATTTGGTATGACCAATGCACCGTTCATGTTATGCTCGTCACTGTTGTGGGCCGTGTTGCTAAACTATTGTTAATTAAAAGCTATTCTTAATAACTTTGAATTAACAATTAGTTAAACACTTTAAGGGGGTCACGTTGACTACGCCATTAAGAAAGATCGTTATTGTGGGCGGCGGCGCCGGCGGACTGGAGCTCGCGACACAGCTCGGTCACAAACTGGGCCGCGGCAAAAAAGCGAAAGTCACGCTCGTGGATCGCAACCACAGCCACCTGTGGAAGCCGCTGCTGCATGAAGTGGCGACCGGTTCGCTGGACGAGGGCGTCGACGCGCTGAGCTATCTGGCGCACGCGCGCAACCACGGTTTCCAGTTCCAGCTGGGTTCGGTGGTAGACATCAACCGTGAAGCCAAAACCCTGACGCTTGCCGAACTGCGTGATGAGAAGGGCGAGCTGCTGGTGGCAGAGCGTAAAGTGCCTTATGACACGCTGGTCATGGCGCTCGGCAGCACCTCAAACGACTTCAACACGCCGGGTGTGAAAGATCACTGCATCTTCCTCGACAACCCGCATCAGGCGCGCCGTTTCCATCAGGAAATGCTCAACCTGTTCCTGAAATACTCCGCTAACCTCGGCGCTAACGGCAAAGTGAATATCGCGATTGTCGGCGGCGGCGCGACGGGCGTTGAGCTCTCCGCTGAACTGCATAATGCGGTTAAACAGCTGCACAGCTATGGCTATAAAGGGCTTACCAACGAAGCGCTGAACGTGACGCTGGTGGAAGCGGGCGAGCGTATTCTACCTGCGCTGCCGCCGCGCATCTCAAGCGCTGCGCATAATGAGCTGACCAAGCTGGGCGTGCGCGTGCTCACCAACACCATGGTGACCAGCGCGCAGGAAGATGGCCTCAACACCAAAGACGGGGAATTTATTCAGGCCGACCTGATGGTCTGGGCGGCGGGCATCAAAGCGCCGGATTTCATGAAAGAGATTGGCGGCCTGGAAACCAACCGTATCAACCAGCTGGTGGTCGAGCAGACGCTGCAAACCACGCGCGATCCTGACATCTTCGCTATCGGCGACTGCGCGTCCTGTCCGCGCCCGGAAGGCGGTTTCGTCCCGCCGCGCGCCCAGGCCGCGCACCAGATGGCCTCCTGCGCGCTGGATAACATCCTGGCGCAACTCAAAGGCAAGCCGCTTAAGCCTTATGTTTACAAAGACAAAGGTTCGCTGGTCTCGCTGTCGAAATTCTCCACCGTCGGCAGCCTGATGGGCAATCTGATGCGCGGCTCAATGATGATTGAAGGGCGTATCGCGCGCTTTGTTTATATCTCGCTGTATCGTATGCACCAGATTGCGCTGCACGGTTACTTTAAAACCGGGCTGATGATGCTGGTGGGCAGTATCAACCGGGTGATCCGCCCGCGCCTGAAACTGCACTAAGCACGCCATCCGCCTCTGGCAACCAGGGGCGGATGTCATTTTATTTCCGTCGCCTTTTCCCTTCAGACTCCTCTTAATCCGTGGTTCTGCCCAACGTAATCCTGTTTTTTGAGTCGTTTTCCGATAGGCCATCTGTGGCCTTAATTGCAAAATTGTTACTAATTGCACAGCCGGGAGGAATTCCTGTGAATAAATCAATGTTAGCGGGTATTGGTATCGGGGTAGCAGCTGCGCTGGGCGTAGCGGCGGTGGCCAGTCTGGATGTATTCAGCGCGTCACCGAAGTATGCCCAGGTGGTTTCCGCCACGCCGATTAAAGAGACGGTGAAAACGCCGCGTCAGGAATGCCGTAACGTGACGGTGACGCACCGCCGTCCGGTTCAGGATGAAAACCGCCTGACCGGCTCGGTACTGGGCGCGGTCGCAGGCGGCGTTATCGGTCATCAGTTCGGCGGCGGTCGCGGTAAAGATGTCGCTACGGTCGTGGGCGCGCTGGGCGGCGGCTATGCCGGCAACCAGATCCAGGGCCACCTGCAGGAAGGCGATACCTACACCACGACGCAGCAGCGCTGCAAAACGGTTTATGACAAAGCAGAAAAAATGCTGGGTTATGATGTGACATACCGTATCGGGGAAGAGCAGGGCAAAATCCGTATGGAGAACGACCCGGGTAGCCGTATTCCGCTGGACAGCAATGGACAGCTGGTCCTGAATCAGAAAACCTGAAAATAAAACAGCGTTACGCAACGATTGCCCCTCTTGCACTCAGGCGGAGGGGCTTTTTTTTTGCTTATGCAGGTGAATGAGAACCAAAAAGCGTGGTGAAAACGCTTATGCCTCAGGGTGAGGTGAGACATAAGCGTTTAAGGACAATTACATAGCATTGTGTTGTCTGAATAGAATAAAACCAGTGATCAGCACTGAGAGAAATGCGAAAAGAATCGAACCACCGCAGAACAACCAAAGGCCAAATAACAATGTTATTACTATTAGCACCTTAAATAATGGTAATAGCAAAACCATGTTCATCTTCCTTCTGTAGGTGTATAGCCAAAAAGCGTCTCGTGCCTTCCATATCTGAAACTCGATACACCACGGATACTGTGTGGAAAAACGTCCTCGTCCCTGCACGGCCCCGTCTTCATGACGTAAATAGCTCCTGTTCTAATAATTGGTGGTGCTAATTAATTAGCACACGAATAATCATTTCTTTGACGGTAAAAGAGTAGCTATTCTGGAGGATATATTTGCCAGTTTTTACCTATTAATAAATGTAACAGAAGGGCGCTCTGCAGGAATGAGTTATTCATTTGAGTTATAAGTGGAGAGCGTGGGCGACGGGCGCCGCCCACGAAACAACAGAAATGCTTTACAGCAGGTGCGGCCACAGCCGCATAGTCATATTCACAATCTCAATCAATTCATCCTGCGTCGCGCCTTCACGGGCGCTGACAGACATACCGTGCACCAGGCAACTGATAAAGCGTACCAGCGCGGGCAGGTCGCAATGCTGCGGAATTTCATTTTTAGCCTGACGCTCACTTAAAAAGCGCAGCAAAATCGCTTCGCGTTGCGTATGGCGCAATTTCAGCGTGGCGGCAATCTCTTCAGACGACGCGGCAAGCGCGGCGGAAGTGGTCACCATAAAGCAACCCGCAGGGGTCTCTTTACTGGCGAAGCAGCGCGCTACCGCGCAAAGGTAGTCGTGCAGCGCTTCGTCAACGCGTTTATCGGCGTGAAACAGAAGCGTTTCCTGCTGCTGTGCAAACCGCGCGATATAGCGGTCGAGCACGGCGCGGAACAGCCCCTCTTTATTGGTGAACTCAGCATACAGCGTCGGGGCTTTCGCGCCGGTCGCTTCGACGAGATGCGCGAGCGACGTCGCTTCGTAACCGTGCTGCCAGAAGAGTGCCATGGCCTTATCAAGCGCCGCTTCCCTGTCGAACACTTTTGGTCGGCCACGGCTTTTTTTTGCGCAACTTTGGGCTTCTGTTGTCATAGTGCCGTTTAACCTCTTTATGTAAACCTGCTCCCAAAATACCCCTTTTTGCACCAGGAGTACCAGCAAAACCGCGCCATGAGTGCTTTTACAGGCGATTTTGCGGGGACTATGATGATTAATATAACGATCGTTAAAAATTGTATTGACATGTGATGCGGATCACAACTATCCTTTGCCTATCGATCGTTAATTAAATAATTTTTAACGACCACGTAACCAAATCCGCATTACAAAAGAAAGGGTACCCACATGAAAAACGTTAAAGCACTGTTAGCCGCCGCGGTCCT
The DNA here is from genome assembly GCF_963888145.1 of Cronobacter sp. EKM101R. NCBI lineage: Bacteria > Pseudomonadati > Pseudomonadota > Gammaproteobacteria > Enterobacterales > Enterobacteriaceae > Cronobacter > Cronobacter sp. EKM101R. Next base: position 129,344 of record NZ_CAWPHW010000072.1, read on the forward strand.
GAGTTCACTGTCATTCGCAAGCGTCGCCGCCGTTCAGGTGCAGTCCACCCCGGCAGGCCAGCAGAAAGCGGGCACCATCTCTGCGACGGCCGGGACTAACCTCTCCTCGCTGGAAGCTGAGCTTTCGCAAAAAGCTGACGAGATGGGCGCAAAATCGTTCCGTATTACCTCAGCGAACGGCCCGAACAATCTGCACGGCACCGCGGTTATCTATAAATAAGCCGTCATGGTCGCATCGTTTAAGGCCCTGTCATTGGACAGGGCCTTTTTCGTTTCAGATGGCGTCGCTGGCGGGCATTGACGGGTGCGCGGTGACGTTAACCGGCACGCCGGAGCGCAGGCGCAGGGCATGGCCCATGACTTCCCGGTCGGTCTGCGGCGCGGCTTCAAAAGTTTTCAGCGTCGCGTCCAGCACAATCGGCAGCGTTTTCGGGTCATCCTCGATGCGTTTCGACAGCGGCTGATGCACCTCGACAAAATGACGTCCATCCGACTCGATGGAGGCTTTCACCGGCGCGTTAATGATATTGACGCGCGTACCGACCGGCACCACGCTGAAAAGGTGTTTGATGTCGTCATCGCGCAGGCGAATACAGCCGGAGCTGACGCGCATGCCGATACCGAAATCCGCATTCGTGCCGTGCAGCAGATAGACGCCGCCGTAGGCCGCAAGGCGAATGGCGTGGTGGCCCATCGGGTTTTCCGGCCCGGCAGGCACGACCGGCGGTAAATCGATTCCCTGCGCTTTATAACGCGCACGGATATTGGCCGTCGGCGTCCAGGTCGGATTGGCGCGCTTTTGCGAGACCGTGGTTTGCATGGTCGGTGTCAGCGTATCGCCATCGAGCTGGCCGATGCCTATCGGGTAAACAGTGACGCTCTTTTCGCCCGGCGGGAAATAGTAGAGCCGCAGCTCGGCAATATTAATCAGAATGCCTTCGCGCGGCGCATCCGGCAGCAGCATCTGGCGCGGAATCGTCAGCACGCTGCCCGCGCGCGGGACATACGGATCAACGCCGGGGTTGGCCTGCAACAGCGCCAGAAAGCCGACGTTATACCGTTTGGCAATGGCCTCCAGTGAGCCACCGTCGTCCGCCACGGTGTGATACAGCGTTTCGCCAATCAGCCGACTCCCCGGCGCGGGGAGGGGGTAAGTATTCGCCAGCGCCTGGCTTGCGCCAAGCGTCATGCTGGCGACCAACGCGAGCCACGACAGCCAGCGTGAAAAACGTGCATATTCTCTTTTCATTTACCGATCCCAAAGGCGAAGAAGTTTTTGTAATTCATAGATAAAGAGAGAAGTATGGCGGGGCTTCGTCCAGGAAACCCTGGACGATTGCAAAGGATTGTAAAGTTACGCCCCGGGCGGGGCGTGATCGGATTACGGGAGGGTGTGTTCGGCGAGCTGCGCCATAAACTGACGCACCCATTCCATGCGGTTTTTGCGCTCGTCCAGTTCGCGGAAGAACTTCAGTCGCGTCGGGCCATCGAGGCGGTAATGCTGCGGCTCTTTTTGCAGCAGGCCGATAAGCCAGCCAGGATCGACATGGTTTTTCTCGGCAAACTCAATGGTGCCGCCTTTCTCGTTGGCCTCGATTTTACGCACGCCAAGCTTCTGGGCCTGCTGGCGCAGGGCGGCGATATCCAGCAGCGTGCGCGCCGGGTCCGGCAGCAGACCAAAGCGGTCGATAAGCTCCACTTTGATCTCCTCAAGCTCCTGCTCTTTCTTGGCGCTGGCAATGCGCTTATAGAACGACAGGCGCGTATTCACATCCGGAATAAACGCCTCCGGCAGTAGCGACGGCATTCGCAGCTCCACTTCCGTCTGCTGGCTGGTGAGATCCTCAAGCGATGGCTCGCGCCCGGCTTTCAGCGCGTCAACGGCGTTTTCCAGGAGCTCCATATAGAGCGAGAAGCCAATGGTTTCCATCTGTCCGCTCTGATCTTCGCCCAGCAGCTCGCCCGCGCCGCGAATTTCCAGATCGTGCGTCGCCAGGGCAAAGCCCGCGCCCAGATCTTCCAGTGAGGCGATCGCCTCCAGACGTTTCTGGGCATCGGTAGTCATCGCCTTCGGCGGCGGGGTCAGCAGCCAGGCATAGGCCTGATGGTGCGAACGACCGACGCGTCCGCGCAGCTGGTGCAGCTGTGCGAGACCAAAATGATCGGCGCGTTCGATGATGATGGTATTGGCGGTCGGAATATCGATGCCGGTTTCGATTATCGTGGTACAGACCAGCACGTTAAAGCGCTGGTGGTGGAAATCGTTCATCACCCGTTCAAGTTCGCGCTCGCGCATCTGGCCGTGACCGATGGCGATACGCGCCTCCGGCACCAGATTCGCCAGCCGCTCGGCGGCTTTCTGAATATTTTCGACATCGTTGTAGAGGTAATAGACCTGACCGCCGCGCAGCACTTCACGCAGGATAGCCTCGCGCACCACCAGATTGTCATACTCGCGCACGAAGGTTTTCACCGCCAGACGACGCGCGGGCGGCGTGGCGATAATCGACAGATCGCGCATGCCGCTCATCGCCATGTTTAGCGTGCGTGGAATAGGCGTCGCGGTGAGCGTCAGAATATCCACATCGGCGCGCATCGCCTTGATACGCTCTTTATGACGCACCCCGAAGCGGTGCTCTTCATCGACGATCAAAAGACCGAGGTCTTTCATTTTTACGTCGCTCTGCAACAGCTTGTGGGTGCCGATAAGAATATCGACTTTCCCGTCGGCGGCCTGTTCCAGCACCTGCGCCTGCTCTTTGGCGCTGCGAAAGCGCGACAGCAACTCAATGCGCACGGGCCAGTTGGCGAAGCGGTCACGGAAATTGTCGAAATGCTGCTGGGCCAGCAGGGTGGTCGGCACCAGCACCGCCACCTGCTTATTGTTCTCCACCGCCAGGAACGCCGCGCGCATCGCCACTTCGGTTTTGCCAAAGCCCACGTCGCCGCACACCAGACGGTCCATCGCCAGCGGCTGGCACATGTCGCTCAGCACCGCGTTGATCGCCTGCGCCTGATCCGGCGTGGTTTCAAACGGGAATCCTTCGCAGAAGAGTTGATACTGCTCTTTGTCATGCTTAAAGGCGAAACCGGATTTCGCGGCGCGCTGGGCGTAGATATCCAGCAGCTCCGCCGCCACGTCGCGCACTTTCTCCGCCGCTTTCTGGCGCGCTTTTGACCACGCGTCGCCGCCGAGCTTATGCAGCGGCGCGTTCTCTTCGGCCCCGCCCGCATAGCGGCTAATCAGATGCAGTGAAGAGACCGGCACATACAGCTTCGCGTCACCGGCGTAGGTCAGCATCAGGTATTCCGCCGTGATGCCGCCCGCTTCAAGCGTCGTCAGACCGGCGTAGCGGCCCACGCCATGCTCCAGATGCACCACCGGCTGGCCGGGGCGCAGCTCCGCCAGGTTGCGGATGAGCGTATCCGGGTTAATGGTGCGGCGGCTCTCCTGACGACGGCGCGTGACGCGCTCGCCCAGCAGATCGCTTTCACAGATAAAAGCGCGGTGGCGCAGGGTGTCGATAAACCCGCGCTCCGACGCGCCGATGCTCAGGTAGCGTTCGCCTTCCTGCGCATCCTCCAGCCGCAAAAGACGCTTCGGCGCGATTTTGATGCGGGACAGGAGTTCCGAGAGCGCCTCGCGGCGGCCCTCGCTTTCCACCGAGAAAATCACCGGCCCGGTGAAGGATTCCAGAAAGCGGCGCAGGCTATCGAGCGGCGATTTCTGCTGGGCCTGGACGGCGATATCCGGCAGCGGCTGATAGCCCAGATTGGTGTTGGCGGCTTTGTCGGCCAGCGCCTCGGTTTTCAGCTGCACGCGCGGCCAGGCTTTTAACTGCGCATGAAGTTCATCGGTGCGCAGCCAGAGTTCTTCCGGCGGCAGCAGCGGGCGCATCGGGTCCACGCCGCGGTTTTCAAAGCGCGCCATGGCGTCGGCCCAGAAGCGGTCGGCGCTGGCTTCCAGATCGCCCGTGCTCACCACCAGCGTGTTTTTCGGGAAATAACTGAACAGCGGCGGCAGCGGCTCGTTAAAGAACAGCGGCTGCCAGTATTCGATCCCGGCGGGCAGGGTGCCTTTGCTCACCTGCTGATAGATATGCTCCGGGTCGCGTTTCACCTCGAAACGGTCGCGCCACTGGCTGCGGAAAAGCTCAATGGCCGCTTTGTCGGTCGGGAATTCGTGCGCGGGCAGCAGGTTTATCGCTTCCACTTCTTCCAGCGTGCGCTGGGTATCGACGTCAAACAACCGCAGGCTGTCGATTTCGTCATCGAAAAAGTCGATACGGTAAGGCTGCTCGCTGCCCATCGGGTAGAGATCGAGCAGCGCGCCGCGGGTGGCGTATTCGCCATGCGCCATCACCTGGTCTACATGGCGATAGCCCGCCTGATCCAGCTGGGCGCGCAGCGTGTCGCGCGATAACTGCTGGCCTTTTTGCATCACCAGCGCGTGGCCGTGCAGGAAGCTGTGCGGGCAGACGCGCTGCATCAGGGTGTTCACCGGCAGGATCAGCACGCCGCGCTGCATACCGGGCAACTGATAAAGCGTCGACAGGCGCGAGGAGATAATCTCCTGATGCGGCGAGAAGCTGTCATACGGCAGCGTCTCCCAGTCGGCCAGGTTCATCACCAGGCTTTCGGTAAATTGTTGAATTTCATCGTGCAGACGCAGGGCGGTTTGCATATCCGGCGCGATAAGCACCAGCGGGCCGGTATGGCGTTCCGCCATTTCCGCCACCTCGACGGCGCAGGCCGCGCCGGTCAGTTCACCCAGTTGACGCTGATCGCCCGCTTTGACGGGCAGAGAGTAACGATATTGTTCAGGCATAGAAGGCGAAGCGTGCTCCGGTTGTGCCGCTTGTCCGGGATAAAAACCCGGCGACAGAGTGGGTTAGTGGTTCCATAAATCAGATCTGGGCTTTATTATCGTTGATCACTTTGCATTAGCAACCGTACAAGACGGATTTCATGTATCAACCTGTCGCGTTATTTATCGGCCTGCGCTATATGCGCGGGCGTGCAGCAGACCGCTTCGGCCGTTTCGTCTCCTGGCTCTCCACTATCGGCATCACGCTCGGCGTGCTGGCGCTGGTGACAGTGCTCTCCGTGATGAATGGTTTCGAGCGTGAACTGCAAAACAACATTCTCGGGCTGATGCCGCAGGCGCTTATCAGTTCATCCAAAGGCTCCGTCAATCCGCAGCAGTTGCCTGCCGACAGCCTCCACCTTGAGGGCGTTAGCCGTATCGCGCCGCTCACCACCGGCGATGTGGTGCTGCAAAGCGCGCGCAGCGTGGCGGTGGGCGTGATGCTGGGTATCGACCCGGCGCAGCGCGACCCGCTGACGCCGTATCTGGTCAACGTCAATCAGCAGGATCTGGCCGCCGGGAAATACAACATTATTCTCGGCGAACAGCTCGCGGGCCAGCTTGGCGTCAAACGCGGTGATCAACTGCGCCTGATGGTGCCGTCGGCCAGCCAGTTCACGCCGATGGGCCGACTGCCGAGCCAGCGTCTCTTTACCGTTATCGGCACCTTCGCCGCCAACAGCGAAGTTGATGGCTACCAGATGCTGGTCAACATTCAGGATGCCTCACGCCTGATGCGCTACCCGGCGGGCAATATCACCGGCTGGCGGCTGTGGCTGAATGAACCGCTGAAAGTGGATGTGCTGAGCCAGCAGACCTTACCCGCGAACACCCAATGGCAGGACTGGCGCGAGCGCAAAGGCGAGCTGTTCCAGGCCGTGCGCATGGAGAAAAACATGATGGGCCTGCTGCTGAGCCTGATTGTCGCCGTCGCCGCGTTTAACATCATTACGTCGCTAGGGCTGATGGTGATGGAGAAACAGGGCGAAGTGGCTATCCTGCAAACCCAGGGCCTCACGCGACGTCAAATCATGGCGGTGTTTATGGTCCAGGGCGCCAGCGCAGGCGTTATCGGCGCGCTGTTTGGCGCGCTGCTCGGCGCGCTGCTCGCCAGCCAGTTGAATAATCTGATGCCGGTGATTGGCGCGTTCCTGGATGGCGCCGCGCTGCCGGTCGTTATCGAGCCGTTGCAGGTCATCGGTATTGCGCTGGCGGCGATGGCCGTCGCGCTGTTGTCCACGCTTTATCCTTCCTGGCGCGCCGCCGCCACCGAACCCGCTGAGGCTTTACGTTATGAGTAATTCTGTGCTGTTACAGTGCGACAACCTGTGCAAACGCTACCAGGAAGGCAAAGTGCAAACGGATGTGTTGCACAACGTCAGCTTCAGCATCGACGCGGGCGAAATGATGGCGATTGTCGGCAGCTCCGGCTCCGGCAAAAGTACGCTCTTACACCTGTTGGGCGGGCTGGATACGCCCACCTCCGGCGACGTGATTTTCAGCGGACGTGCGCTGAGCACGCTCTCTTCTTCTGCCAAAGCGGAGCTGCGTAACCGCGAGCTTGGCTTTATTTACCAGTTTCACCATCTGCTGCCGGATTTCACCGCGATGGAAAACGTGGCGATGCCGCTGCTTATCGGCAAAGAGGCGAAGGCCGAGACCGAGCGTCGGGCGCTGGCGATGCTCGACGCCGTAGGCCTCGCGCACCGCAGCAACCACCGTCCGTCTGAGCTTTCCGGCGGCGAGCGTCAGCGCGTCGCTATCGCCCGCGCGCTGGTGAATAATCCGCGGCTGGTGCTGGCGGATGAACCGACCGGCAACCTCGACGCCCGCAACGCCGACAGTATCTTCGACCTGCTCGGCGAGCTGAATAAAACCCAGGGCACCGCTTTTCTGGTGGTGACGCACGATCTGCAACTGGCGAAGCGGCTGTCGCGCCAGCTGGAGATGCGTGACGGGCACCTGAACCCTGAGCTAACCCTGATGGGGAGGGCGTAATGGGTTCCCCGTTATCATTACTGATTGGCCTGCGCTTTAGCCGGGGGCGCCGACGCAGCGGCATGGTGTCGCTGATCTCCGTTATCTCCACCATCGGCATCGCGCTTGGCGTGGCGGTGCTGATTGTGGGCTTAAGCGCCATGAATGGTTTTGAGCGCGAGCTGAATAACCGCATTCTGGCGGTCGTGCCGCACGGCGAAATCGAGCCGGTCGAGCAACCGTGGCGCGGCTGGCAGGATGTCGTAACGCGCGTTGAAAAGGTCAACGGCATTGTCGCGGCGGCGCCGTACGTCAACTTTACCGGCCTGGTGGAGAGCGGGGCGAACCTGCGCGCCATCCAGGTGAAAGGCGTTGATCCGGCGCAGGAGCAGCGTTTAAGCGCGCTGCCGCATTATGTGCAGAACAATGCCTGGCAGAGTTTTCAGGCAGGCAAACAGCAAATCATTGTCGGTAAAGGTGTGGCGGATGCGCTGAAAGTGAAGCAGGGCGACTGGCTCTCCATCATGATCCCGAATTCTGACGCCGACCATAAGTTGTTGCAGCCTAAACGCGTGCGTTTGCAAGTGGCTGGCATTCTGCAACTGAGCGGCCAGCTCGATCACAGCTTTGCGATGGTGCCGCTGGCCGATGCGCAGGGGTATCTGAACCTCGGTGACAGTGTCACGGGTATCGCCATTAAAGTGAATGATGTCTTTAACGCGAATCAGCTGGTGCGCGACGCGGGCCAGGTGACGGACGCTTATGTCTATATCAAAAGCTGGATCAACACCTACGGCTACATGTACCGCGATATCCAGATGATCCGCGCGATTATGTATCTGGCGATGGTGCTGGTGATTGGCGTCGCCTGTTTTAATATCGTCTCGACGCTGGTGATGGCGGTGAAAGACAAAAGCAGCGACATCGCGGTGCTGCGCACGCTGGGCGCGAAGGATGGTCTTATCCGCGCGATTTTCGTCTGGTACGGACTGCTCGCCGGGCTGCTCGGCTCGGTCAGCGGCGTGGTGGTGGGCGTGCTGGCGTCATGGCAGCTGACCGCCATTATTCACGGGATTGAAAAACTGATCGGCCATCATTTTCTTTCAGGCGATATTTACTTTATCGACTTCCTGCCGTCGGAGCTGCACGCGCTTGATGTGGTTTATGTGCTGATCACGGCGCTGGTGCTGAGCCTGCTGGCGAGCTGGTATCCGGCGCGGCGCGCAAGCCGCATCGATCCGGCGCGGGTGCTGAGCGGACAATAATTCAGGGAGCGGCGGATGTATTACGGGTTTGACATTGGCGGCAGCAAAATCGCCCTCGGGGTTTACGATGAGGCGCGGCGCCTGCAATGGCAAACCCGCGTCGCGACGCCGCACGACAGCTACGACAACTTTCTTGACGTCATCGTCGCGTTGGTGGCAGAGGCCGATCGCCGCTTCGGCGGCGCGGGGCATGTCGGCGTCGGCATACCGGGTATTCCGGAAACCGACGAAGGGCTGCTTTATGCCGCCAATCTCCCCGCCGCCAGCGGCAGGGCGGTGAGGCGCGATCTCAGCGCGCGGCTCGGGCGCGACGTGCGTATCGATAACGACGCCAACTGTTTTGCGCTCTCCGAGGCGTGGGACGATGAGTTTAGCGCGTATCCGGTCGTGATGGGGCTGATCCTCGGCACCGGCGTCGGCGGCGGCGTGATTGTCGAGGGCAAACCGGTGACTGGGCGCAGCTTTATCACGGGCGAGTTCGGGCATATCCGTCTGCCGGTGGATGCGCTCGCCATCCTCGGGCGCGACATCCCGCTGATCCGGTGCGGCTGCGGGCAAACGGGCTGTATTGAGAACTATCTTTCCGGCCGGGGCTTTGCATGGCTCTGGCAACACTTCTACCATGAATCACTGGAGGCGCCGCAAATCATCGCGCGGTGGCAGCAGGGTGACGCCCAGGCGCAGGCGCATGTTGAGCGCTACACTGACCTGCTGGCGACGTGCGTTGCGAGCCTGCTGACGGTGCTGGACCCGCATCTGGTGGTGCTGGGCGGCGGGCTGTCGGGGTTTTCGCATCTGACGACGGCGCTTATCGCGAAGCTGCCTGCGTATCTGCTGCCTGTTGCGAAAGTGCCGCGTATCGAGCAGGCGCGCCACGGCGACGCGGGCGGTATGCGCGGCGCGGCTTTTCTCCATCTCACACGCTCACGGAGTTGAAATGCAATCGCGTCGTCTGCACCGGCTGGGCCGGTTTCGAAGGAATAAACGTCGGCTGCGCGAGCGCTTGCGCCAGCGAATTTTTTTCCGGGACAGAATTATGACACCTGAAGTAATGAATAAACCTGTGGTTGTGGTCTTAACCGGGGCGGGGATCTCGGCGGAATCGGGTATTCGCACCTTCCGCGCCGCCGACGGGCTGTGGGAAGAGCACCGGGTGGAGGATGTGGCGACGCCGGAAGGGTTCGCGCGCAATCCGCAGCTGGTGCAGGAATTCTATAACGCCCGGCGCCGTCAGCTTCAGCAGCCGGAGATTAAGCCTAACGCGGCGCATCTGGCGCTGGCGCGGCTGGAGGAGGCGTTCGGCGACCGCTTTTTACTGGTCACCCAGAATATCGATAATCTGCATGAGCGCGCGGGCAACAAAAACGTAGTGCATATGCATGGCGAGCTGCTGAAAGTGCGCTGTTCGCAGAGCGGGCAGGTGCTGGAGTGGACGGGCGACGTGACGCCTGGCGATAAGTGCCACTGCTGCCAGTTCCCGGCGCCGTTGCGCCCGCATGTGGTGTGGTTTGGCGAGATGCCGCTCGGTATGGACAGCATTTATGAAGCGCTGGCGCGCGCCGATGTGTTTATCGCCATCGGCACCTCCGGGCACGTTTATCCGGCGGCCGGTTTTGTGCATGAAGCAAAGCTCCAGGGCGCGCATACGGTGGAGCTTAACCTTGAGCCAAGCCAGGTCGGCAGCGAGTTTGAAGAGAAGCATTATGGTCTGGCAAGCCAGGTGGTGCCGGAGTATGTCGAGAAGCTACTGAAAGGGCTTTGATGGCAGGGTTGTCAGAGGGAAACGGCAGTGTCAGAGGGAAACGGCGGGTGCGCTACGCTTACCCGCCCTACACCGATCTTTAACCGGTTATTCGTAGGGTGGGTAAGCGTAGCGCACCCACCGTGTAACGCCACATTTCCGAATCGTAGGGTGGGTAAGCGAAGCGCACCCACCACGTAACGCCACACCCCGGGGTTGTAGGGGGGTAAGCGAAGCGCACCCACCACGTAACGCCGCATCTCCAGGTTGTAGGGTGGGTAAGCGAAGCGCACCCGCCTTTACATCACGACATCGCGACGAAACTTAACGTCCCGCCTTTAACTTCTGGTAATACGACTCGTAAATCGCGCTGGCGTCGCCGACGTCGTTCTGCCATTCGCCTTTCTTGATGGTGGCTTCGTCAGGGTAAAGCGACTTATCTTCCGCCACCTCTTTCTTCAGAAGCTTACGGGCCGCCAGATTCGGCGTCGGGTAACCGATCGTTTCGGCGACCTGCTTCGCCACATCCGGACGCAGCAGGAAGTTAATCAGCTTATGCGCGCCTTCGACGTTCTTCGCATTCGCCGGAATCGCCAGGCTGTCCATCCAGAAAATCCCGCCTTCCTTCGGCCATACCACATCCAGCGGCGCGCCCGCCTGACGGGCGACCCACGCCGAGCCGTTCCATACCATGCCGAGGTTCACTTCACCTTCCAGATACGGGTTCGCCGGGTTGTCGGAGTTAAACGCCGCCACGTTCGGCATCAGCTTTTTCAGCTCGTTATAGGCCGCTTCAATCTCTTTCGGATCGGTGGTGTTGCCGGAAAGCCCGAGCTTGCGCAGCGCCATCTGGAACACTTCGCGCGCGTCATCGGTCAACAGCAGGCTGCCTTTATATTCCGGCTTCCAGAGATCCGCCCAGGAGGTCACGCTTTTCGGATCGATGGCGTCGCTGTTCACGCCAATCGCCGTCGCGCCCCAGATATACGGCACGGAATAGTCGTTATTGGGATCGAAAGGCTTATTCAGCATCGCCGGATCCAGATTATGGAAATTCGACAGCTTGCTCTTGTCGATCTTCTGGATCATCCCTTCTTTACGCATCTTGTCGACGAAGTACGTGGACGGCACCACGAGATCGTAGGCGCCCTGCTGATAGGTCTTAAGCTTGGCGTACATGGTCTCATTCGATTCATAGGTCGAATAGATAACCTTAATGCCCGTCTCTTTCGTAAACTGCTCAAGCAGGCCCGGCGGCACATACTCGGTCCAGTTGTAGAAGTAGAGCGTGTTCTTGTCATCGGCATGCGCGGCGCTCATGCCGAACGCCAGAGCACCCGCAGCAAGCAGGTGGCGTGACCATTTTTTCATTTTACGTCCCCTGGGGTTAAGGCCTGGCGAGGCAGGCTTTTCGTTTTATCGCGAAGCATCAGCTGGCTTGCCAGTACGAGCACCAGCGACAGCATCAGCAGAATGGTGGCGAGCGCGTTCACTTCCGGCGACACGCCCACTTTGACCATCGAGTAAATTTTCAGCGGCAGAATTTCATAGCCAGGCCCGGTCACGAACGACGACACCACCACGTCATCCATCGACAGCGTAAAGCTCAGCAGCCAGCCCGCCGCCACCGCCGGCATCGCCAGCGGCAGAATGATTTTGCGCAGAATGGTAATTTCGCTGGCGCCCAGGTCGCGCGCCGCTTCAAGCATCCGCACGTCAAAGCCTTTCAGGCGCGAATAGACGGTCACGACCACGAACGGCAGGCAGAACGTGATGTGCGAGAACAGCAGCGACCAGAAACCGAGCTGAATGCCCACCAGCATAAAGAGCACCAGCAGGGAAATCGCCATCACGATATCGGGCGACATCATCACCACAAACAGCATGCCGCTGACAAACGGTTTGCCGCGAAAACGGTAGCGGTAGAGCGCGACCGCCGTCAGCGCGCCGATGGCGGTCGCGAACGTGGCGGAGAGCACCGCCATCGTCAGCGAGTGCTGGGCGGCCTGCAGCAGGCTATCGTTATTCATCAGCAGGCTGTACCAGTTGGTGGTAAAGCCCTGCCAGTTAATGCCGAAACGCGAGCTGTTGAACGAGTTCACAATCAGGATCACGATCGGGATGTAAAGGTAAGCGTAAATGGCGGTCATAAAACCGCCGCGCAGCAGGCGACCGATCATTCCAGTTCCACCTTCTTGTTAAGCAGGCGCGCGGCGCGCCAGTACACCAGCAGCATCAGGCCCATCACCAGCGTCAGCGTAATGCTGGTCGCCGCGCCAAACGGCCAGTCGCGGATGTTCAGGAACTGGCTCTTGATAACGTTGCCGATCAGCAGGTTTTTCGCGCCGCCCATCAGATCGGAGACGTAAAACAGCCCCATCGCGGGCAGCATCACCAGCAGACACCCGGCGATAATGCCCGGCATCGTCAGCGGCAGAATAATGCGCACGAAGGTTTGCAGTTTGCTGGCCCCGAGATCTTTCGCGGCTTCCAGCAACGGCTTATCGAGCTTCTCAATGCTGGAGTAGAGCGGCATCACCATAAACGGCAGCAGAATATAGACCAGGCCGATAATCACCGCCGACGGGGTATACATGATGCGCACCGGCGTGTCGATAACGCCAAGCGAGAGCAGAAACTCATTCAGATAGCCGCGCGTGCTGAGAAACAGTTTCAGCCCGTAGATGCGGATAAGCGAGTTCGTCCAGAACGGGACTATCAGCAAAAACAGCAGCAGCGGGCGCACTTTCGCCGGCAGCTTCGCCAGAAACCACGCAAACGGGTAGCCCAGCACCAGACACGCCAGCGTCGCCTGCAGCGCCATATTCAGCGAGTGCAACAGCACCTGGAAATAGAGCGGGTCGAGCAGGCGCGCGTAGTTATCCAGCGTAAACACCAGGCTTACGAAATGCGCGTCGTCGCGGGTGAGAAAACTGGTGGCGATGATCATCAGGTTGGGCAGGAAGACAAACAGCACCAGCCAGCCGACGATCGTGGCGATCACCCCATTCTGGAATTTACGCGAGATCTTCATCGGCCAGCACCACCTCCCAGCTTTCCACCCAGGTCACGGCCATTTTCTGATCGAGCGAGTGGTCGAAATCGGGGTCGTCTTCGTTAAAGAATTCGCTAACTAGCACGATTTTGCCGTTTTCCAGCTCCACGACCGATTCAAGCGTCATGCCCTTATAGTTGCGCTCGCGCACAAAGCCAATCAGGCCGTCGGCTTCGCCGTCGCCGTTAATCTCTTCAACCCGCAGATCTTCCGGGCGCAGCAGCACGTTGAGTTTCTGGCCCGTCGTCACCGGGAAAGCGACATACAGCACGCATTCGCGGCCTTCTACATTTGCGCGCACGCGCTGCGCGTCGATACGCTCAATGACGATGGCTTCAAAGATATTGATCTCGCCAATAAAGCTCGCCACAAACAGGTTTTTGGGTTCTTCGTAGATTTCGCGCGGTGTGCCGTCCTGCTCAATGCGCCCGTCGCGCATGACCACGATGCGGTCGGACATCGTCAGCGCTTCTTCCTGATCGTGCGTCACGAAAACAAAAGTAATACCCAGCTTGCGTTGCAGCGCTTTCAGCTCGTTCTGCATCTGTTTGCGCAGTTTATAGTCGAGCGCCGAGAGCGATTCATCGAGCAGCAGCAGGCGGGGTTTATTCACCACGGCGCGGGCGATCGCCACGCGTTGTTGCTGGCCGCCGGAGAGTTGATGCGGTTTGCGCTGGGCAAATTCCTCAAGCTGCACCATCTTTAAAGCATCCATCACGCGCGGCGTTATTTCGGCGGCGGGCGTTTTTTGCATCCGCAGGCCAAACGCGACGTTCTCAAATACCGTCATATGCGGGAACAGGGCGTAGCTCTGGAAAACGGTATTAACGTGGCGATGCTCGGCGGGAACGTCGGTGATGTCGTGTGAATCGAGCGTGATACGCCCGGTATCGGCGTTCTCAAGGCCTGCGATAAGGCGCAGTACGGTAGTTTTACCGCAGCCGGACGGGCCGAGGAGCGTGAGGAATTCACCATGATTGATGGTCAGTGAGAAATCAGAAATGACGGTTTTACCATCAAAGCTTTTCCCGATATCCGCCAGTTGCAGAAGCGGGGAAAGCGAGCGCGGCTGTGTATTCAATTTTTTGACTCTGTCCCGTAATAAACGCATCAAGAAGAAACCGGATGCGGGGTTTGTGATGAACCACCTTTGGGTCTGGCACGTGATAAGGGCAGGCATTCTACGGCAAACCATACAAATCGCCAATGCCACAGACGCTTTCTTGCTGGTTTCACGCGGATTTCCGCGCTTTCTGTCAGGGCAGTCGCACGCAGGGGGAAATACTCCCTTTTTCCCGGCAGGATTATTCCTCTTCGCCGGGCGAAAGGTGACCTGAAACAATATTTGTCTTTTAATGCTTAATGATAATAACGTCACAAAATAACAGGGGTGAGAACATGGATAAATTACTCGAACGTTTCCTGCAATATGTCACTATGGATACCCAGTCCCGGGCCGGGGTGAAGCATGTTCCCAGCACCGAAAGCCAGTGGAAGCTGTTAAACCTGCTGAAGAATCAGATGGAAGAACTGGGCATGGTTAACGTGTCGTTGAGCGAGCACGGCACGCTGACCGGGACGCTCCCGTCGAATCTGGATAAACCCGTCCCACCCATCGGATTCATTTCTCATGTCGATACCTCGCCAGATTTCACCGCCAAAAACGTGAACCCGCAAATCGTTGAAAACTACCGCGGCGGGGATATCGCGCTGGGCACCGGCGAAGAGATCCTCTCACCGGTGATGTTCCCGGTGCTGCATCAGTTGCTCGGCCATACGCTTATCACGACCGACGGCAAAACGCTGTTAGGCGCGGATGATAAAGCGGGCGTCGCGGAGATCATGACCGCCATGGCGACGCTTGTGCAGAAAAACATTCCCCACGGCGATATCCGCGTGGCCTTTACGCCGGATGAAGAAGTAGGCAAGGGCGCGAAGCATTTTGATGTCGAAGCTTTTGATGCGCGCTGGGCGTATACCATGGACGGCAGCGGTATCGGCGAGCTGGAGTATGAGAACTTCAACGCGGCGTCGGTGACGATTAAGATAGTCGGCAATAACGTGCACCCTGGCAGCGCCAAAGGCGTGATGGTGAACGCGCTGTCGCTCGCCGCGCGCATTCATGCGCTGGTGCCTGCCGAGGAAAGCCCGGAGTGCACCGAGGGCTACGAGGGTTTTTACCATCTGCACACGATGAAAGGCTCGGTGGATCGCGCCGAGATGCATTACATCATCCGCGATTTTGACCGTGAGAATTTTGAAGCGCGTAAACGCCGCATGATGGATATCGCGAAGCAGGTCGGCAAGGGGCTGCACCCGGATTGTTATATTGAGCTGGCGATTGAAGACAGCTATTACAATATGAGTGAGAAGGTGGCCGAGCATCCGCATATTATCGAGATAGCCCGCCAGGCGATTATCGATTGCGGCATTGAACCGCAGTTAAAGCCAATCCGCGGCGGGACCGATGGCGCGCAGCTGTCGTTTATGGGCCTGCCATGTCCGAATATTTTCACCGGCGGGTACAATTATCACGGTAAGCATGAGTTTGCGACGCTGGAAGGGATGGAGAAAGCGGTGCAGGTGATTGTGCGTATCGCCGAATTAACGGCGCAGCGGGAGGCGTGATCCTGCGCGTTAATTAAGCATGAAAAAGGCGGGTGCGCTGACGCTTACCCGCCCTACAGGTTTAGTTAACAGTCAGATGATGTTGTAGGGTGGATCACCCACCACACACATAAGGACGCCATTAACGTAGGGTGGGTAAGCGAAGCGCACCCACCGTCATACGCTACCGCTGCTAATCCGCGAAATACCAGTAACCGCTATTCACCAGCGCCGCCAGCAGCGCCAGGAACGACGGGTCTTCCAGCGCGTCGCCTAACATCGCCTCATTCACCACGACTTCATTGGCCAGTTGATGCAACGCCGGGCGGTGCGGCGAGTCAATCTTCTCGCCGTTTACAAATACCTCATCGCCGATACGCAGCACGCGCAGGCCGCCGAGGCGCACCAGCGTATCGCCCTGTTTCAGCGCGTCGTAAATTTCATCCGGCTGATACGGCGGCTCCGGCGGCGACACATCCAGTTCGTGACGCGACTGGGTGATAAACTCGCCAAACCACTCGTTGAAATTCGCCGGGTCGCGGATCAGATCCAGCATCATCTCGCGCAGTTTTTCGACTTCCGCCGGCACAATATCTGCCGCGCATTCGCGGGCCGGCACGTCCGGATCGCTGTAGCGCTGGCTGCCGAGCTCGCGCTGCAACACATAATCGGCGAAGCCGCTGATAAGCTCGCGGCCGCTCGGCGCGCGGAAACCGACCGAATAGTTCATCGAGTTTTCCAGCGAATAGCCTTCGTGCGGGAATCCCGGCGGAATATAGAGAATATCGCCCGGCTCCAGCTCTTCATCGATCAGCGCTTCAAACGGCGCGACCTGGAGTAGATCCGGGTGCGGGCAGTGCTGTTTCATCGGCACTTTCTCGCCCACGCGCCAGCGGCGACGGCCGACGCCCTGGATAATAAACACGTCATACTGATCGAGATGCGGGCCGACGCCGCCGCCCGGCACCGAGAAAGAGATCATCAGATCGTCAATGCGCCAGTCCGGCAGGGCGCGGAACGGGCGCATCAGCGCGGCGCTCGGCTCGTGCCAGTTATTGACCGCCTGCACCAGCAGCGACCAGTTGGTTTCGCCCAAGTGATCGTAGCTCTGGAACGGGCCGTGGCTGACTTCCCATTTACCGTCCTGATGACTGACCAGGCGGCTGTCCACCTCGTTCTCCATCGCAAGACCGGCCAGTTCGTCCGGGGAGAGCGGGTCGACAAAATTTTTAATGCCGCGCTTTAACACCACCGGGCGTTTTTGCCAGTAGCGCTCAATGAAATCGGGCCAGTTTATCTCTACGTGGTAGTCCATATTGTATTCCGCAGGCTCTGAAGTTGAGTCGGATTATAACGGACGCGCGTCACTCTGCGTGGTTGTCTGACAGGTTTTTTCGAAGCGTGGCGGAAGATTCGCCAACCGGCGGCTGCTGGCGGGCGAAAATCACCTCCATTCGGGCGCCGCCAAGCGGGCTGGTGCCGGTAAGGATCTGCCCGTTGTACTGCTCCACCACCTCGCGGGCGACCGACAGCCCGACGCCCTGGCCGGGGCGCAGGGTATCGGCCCGCTGGCCGCGATCAAACACCAGCGCGCGCTTGCTTTCCGGAATGCCCGGCCCGTCATCTTCCACCACCAGGTGCAGCGTGTCATCGGCCACCTGCGCGGTCACTTCGACGAACTCCAGACAATATTTACAGGCGTTATCAAGCACGTTGCCCATGACTTCGAGAAAATCGTTTTTCTCGCCGATAAAGACGATTTCCGGCGAGATATCGAGCGTGATACTCACGCCTTTGCGTTGATACACCTTATTCAGCGCGGAGGTGAGGTTATCCAGCAGCGAGGCCACCGGATGCAGCTCGCGGCTGAGCAGCATACTGCCGCTGCGCATACTGGCGCGGTGCAGGTAGTAGCCAATCTGCTGCGAAATACGGCTGATCTGCTCCAGCATCACCGGCTCGGCCTGCTCCACATCGGTTTTGCCGGTCCGCAGCGACCGCAGCGTGCTTTGCAGCACCGACAGCGGCGTCTTCAGGCTGTGGGTGAGATCGGTGAGCGTCGTGCGGTATTTCTCATAGCGCTCGCGCTCGCTTTTCAGTAGCCGGTTGAGATTATGCACCAGGCTTGTCAGCTCGCGGGTGGTGTAGGGGTTAAGTTGCTCGCGATGATGTTCTTCCAGCTCGCGGACTTCACGCGCCAGCGCCTCTATCGGCCGCAGGCTCCACCAGGCGGCGAGCCATAACAGCGGGATCACCAGCAGCAGATTGGCTGCGAGCACATAGATAAACCAGTTCCAGACGCTCCACGAGCTTTTCAGCTCATCAGGAATGGTGTCCACCACCACCACCGTCAACGCGGGCATGGTGGCGGTGGCCGGGTAGACGTTCACCGCCACCGAGTGCGTGGTTTCGTCATTTTTATCCGGGTCGTAATCGTTGAGCCGTTTTTGCAGGAGACGGTTCGCGCCCAGCAGCACGCGCGTATCGCTAAAACGCGTTTCCAGTTCGTGAAAGCCGTTGGCGTTGAGCCATTCCGGGCGGATAGCTTTCATCAGACGCGGCACGTCGCGCTGCGACCAGAGCAGTTTGCCTTTTTCGTTATAGATAAAGGTCAGCGTTGGGCTCTGTCTGTCGATATGATCGGGGATCTCGACGGTCAGTTTGCCGTTGTCAAAGCGGGCGAGGGTGTAGAAAAGATTGCTCTCGCCGCGCAGCAGGCGGAAGGTGGTTTTATCGAAGCTGACGCTGTATCCCACCAGCGCCACCATGCCGTAAGCGAGCGACAGCACCAGCACCACCGCCGCCGTCGCCAGCAGAAAACGAACCCGCAGCGAAAGCGGCAAAAAGTGGCGCAGCACGTTTTTTTTCATTTAGCGCAGATCGAACCGGTAGCCCTGGCCGCGCACCGTGGTGATCGCCTCGCCCGGATATTCCGCCTGAATTTTCTTGCGCAGACGGCCCATTAACACATCAATGGTGTGGCTCTCGCGCAGCTCCGCGTCCGGGTAGAGCTGGAGCATCAGCGAATCTTTGCTGACGACTTTGCCCGCGTTGCGGATAAGCGTCTCCATGATGGTGTATTCGAAGGCGGTCAGGCGGATCAGGTTGTCGTGAATGGTCACTTCGCGGCGCGAGAGATCCACCACGAACGGCGGCATGGAGATCACCTGCGAAGCCAGCCCACTGTTGCGGCGCAGCAGCGCCTGCATTCTCGCCACCACTTCTTCGATGTGAAATGGCTTGGTGACGTAGTCGTCGGCGCCCGCGCCCAGCACTTCGACTTTATCCTGCCAGCCCTCGCGGGCGGTGAGCACCAGGATGGGCAGCGTAATCTCGCTGGCGCGCCAGCGGCGGATAAGGCTCAGCCCGTCTTCGTCCGGCAGCCCCAGATCGACAATCGCCACGTCCGGCAGATGTTCATTCAGGTAATAATCGGCTTCTTTGGCATCTTCCGCCGCATCCACCTGGTGCCCAAGCTCAGAGAGCTGCACTTTCAGGTGATGTCGCAGCAAAGCGTTATCTTCGACGACCAGCACGCGCATCCGGGGTCCCCTTATCCATCAATTATATAAATAGTTTAACGCCAATTATTACTGAAAGGGCATAAACATTGGATAAACCAGCCCGGGATCGGCAGAGGTGCGGAAAAGGTGAGGGGAGAATGCAGCGCGCCACCCGAAGGTGGCGCGTGGAGGCTTATTTCAGGTCATCGACCATCTGGATGGCGCGACCGATGTAATTGGCAGGCGTCATCGCTTTCAGGCGCGTTTTTTCCTCTTCCGGCAGTTCGAGACTGTCAATGAACTGCTTCATGCCTTCGGCGTCGACGCGTTTGCCACGGGTCAGCTCTTTGAGCTTCTCATACGGCTTCTCGATGCCGTAGCGGCGCATCACGGTCTGGATCGGCTCAGCCAGCACTTCCCAGTTGTGGTCCAGCTCGTCCAGCAGGCGAGCGCGGTTCACTTCCAGCTTGCTCACGCCTTTCAGGGTTGACTGATAAGCGATAAGCGCATAACCGACGCCGACGCCCAGGTTACGCAGAACGGTGGAGTCGGTCAGGTCGCGCTGCCAGCGGGACACCGGCAGTTTGCTCGCCAGATGTTGCAGCACGGCATTCGACAGGCCCAGGTTGCCTTCGGAGTTTTCGAAGTCGATCGGGTTGACCTTGTGCGGCATGGTGGAGGAGCCGATTTCGCCAGCGATGGTTTTCTGTTTGAAGTGGTTCAGCGCAATGTAACCCCAGACGTCGCGGTCGAAGTCGATAAGGATCGTGTTAAAGCGCGCCATGCAGTCGAACAGTTCGGCGATATAGTCGTGCGGTTCAATCTGGGTGGTGTACGGGTTCCACTGGATGCCGAGCGAGGTCACAAACTCCTCGCTGAACTGGTGCCAGTCCACTTCCGGGTATGCAGCGAGGTGGGCGTTATAGTTGCCGACCGCGCCGTTGATTTTACCGAGGATCTCGACCTGCTGAAGCTGACGGAACTGGCGCTCCATGCGGTACGCAACGTTCGCCATCTCTTTGCCCATGGTCGACGGCGTGGCTGGCTGGCCGTGGGTGCGGGAGAGCAGCGGGATATCGCGGTACTGGTGCGCCAGGTCTTTGACCGCGTCGATAATTTTACGCCAGAACGGCAGGATCACCTCTTCGCGCGCGGTGGAGAGCATCAGCGCGTGGGAAAGGTTATTGATGTCCTCAGAGGTGCAGGCGAAGTGGATAAACTCGGACACCGCGTGCAGCGCCGGAACGTCTGCCACTTTTTCCTTCAGGAAATACTCAACCGCTTTGACGTCGTGGTTAGTGGTGCGCTCGATAGTCTTGATACGCGCCGCGTCTTCTTCGCTGAAGCCTGCGACAATCGCATCAAGGAAATCGTTTGCGTTTTTATCAAAAGCAGGAACTTCCTTGATCGCTGCGTGTGCGGCCAGCTTTTGCAGCCAGCGTACTTCAACCTGTACGCGGAATTTCAGCAGGCCAAATTCGCTGAAAATGGCGCGCAGCGCGCTGACTTTATCGCCGTAGCGTCCATCAACGGGGGAAACGGCGGTCAGTGAGGATAATTCCATCAGTCACTCCTGAGAGGTTAACATTGAGCAAGAATTTGTTTCGCCTGGGTGGTCAGACGATTACGGGAAAACATCAGTTGCAGACGTCCGCCGCCGACCTGCTGCCAGAGCACCGCGGCGCGGATACCGGCGAGCAGCGTGGCGCGCACTTTCGCCTGAACCTGCGGGCTTTGCAGCACGTTGGGCGAACCGTTGACCTGAATGCGCGGGCCGAGCGGGCTTATCACATCCACATAAATCCCGGCCATCGCGTTCATCAGCGTGTCGGACTCCAGCTCGAAGTGCTCAAGCTGGCGGCTTAAATCGGCGATGCGGTTGCCAAGCGTGTTCATCGCGCCTTTGCTGCCGGCAAGCTTACGTTCCAGCACCATCAGGCTCAGCGTATAGCGCGTCAGCTCAGCGCCGGGGCCCTGACGGCTGCTGGTGTTCAGCATGCCAAGCAGCGTCTCCAGGCCGATTTTCAGCCCGGCTTCGCGGCCGCCGAAAACGTCAAGCGTGGAGGCCGGGTTCTGGTCAATCACGCTGTTGAGCGAGACGCGCAGGGCCTCGCTATCACAGGTACCTTCATGCGCGAGCGCCTGAACCAGACGCGCCGACTGGCAGATGCCCGCCAGCGCAAGGGTGATGTCGTAGAAGTTCTTTGCCACACAGACTCCTTTTTATCGCGGCTGTTCATTCATGGCCGCGCAGGCGGCATCAGGCTTAAACCGGCAGCGGCAGACGCTGTTCGATAATACCGCCGCCGAGGCACACCTCGCCCAGATAAAACACGGCGGATTGCCCCGGGGTTACCGCGGCGACCGGCTCGTCAAACAGCACTTCGATGCGATCGTCATCCAGCGGACGCACGGTGCACGGAATATCCGCCTGACGGTAGCGCGTTTTCACGGTGCAGGTAAACGGCGCGGTGACCGGCTCGCGATCCACCCAGTGCAGCTGCTGCGCGATAAGTCCGACCGACATCAGGCGCGGGTGATCGTGGCCCTGGGCGACAATCAGAATATTATTTTCGACGTCTTTATCCACCACGTACCACGGCTCTTCGCCGCCGTCTTTGGTGCCGCCGATGCCGAGGCCTTTGCGCTGGCCAAGGGTATGGTACATGAGACCCTGATGCTCGCCGATGACATCGCCATCGACGGTCACGATTTTACCCGGTTGCGCAGGCAGGTAGCGGCCGAGGAATTCGCGGAATTTACGCTCGCCGATAAAGCAGATGCCGGTGGAGTCTTTTTTCTTTGCCGTCACCAGGTCTAGCTCTTCGGCGATGCGGCGCACTTCCGGCTTTTCCAGCTCGCCGACCGGGAACAGGCTTTGCGCGACCTGATCGTGGCCGAGCGTATAGAGGAAGTAGCTTTGATCTTTATTGCCGTCGAGGCCGCGCAGCAGGCGGCTTTTGCCGTTCACATCGGCGCGACGCACGTAGTGGCCGGTCGCGATGTAGTCCGCGCCGAGATCTTCCGCGGCGAATTCGAGGAAGGCTTTAAATTTGATCTCTTTGTTGCAGAGGATATCCGGGTTCGGCGTGCGTCCGGCTTTATATTCCGCCAGGAAATGCTCGAACACGTTATCCCAGTATTCCGCCGCGAAGTTAACGGTATGCAGCTCGATGCCGAGCTTATCGCACACCGCCTGGGCGTCTGCGAGGTCGGAAGCGGCCGTGCAATAATCCTCGCCGTCATCCTCTTCCCAGTTCTTCATAAAGAGACCTTCCACCTGATAGCCCTGCTGTTGCAGTAACCACGCGGAAACGGAGGAATCGACGCCGCCGGACATCCCGACGATGACTTTTTTCTGGCTGTTATCAGACATTGCACCACTCACGACTTAAAACAAAGGCGGCGTATTCTAGCACGCGCAGGCGGCGCAAACACCCCCTGAGCGCGCCGGGTTTGCCTTCGCGCGCGAAGAAAAGGGCTTAACGGCAATAATTGCGACTCGTCGGGGCTTAACAAGAGAGGCGGTAAAAGAGGGCGGGGGCGCGTCAGGCCCCCGCGGAGGGGATTCAGGCGTAGCGGTCTTCGAGACTAAACTGCTCGACGGTCTGCGCCAGCTGCTGCGCCTGCTCTTCGAGCGAGCTGGCCGCGGCCGCCATCTGCTGCACCAGCGCGGCGTTCTGCTGCGTCACGCCGTCCATTTCGTTCACGGCAATCGTCACCTGGCTGATGCCTTTCGACTGCTCATCCGAGGCGCTGACGATCTCACCGATGATGGTCTGCACGGAATGCACCGCCTGGGTCATCTCCTGCATGGTTTTCCCGGCGTCGTTCACCAGCTGCACGCCGTTAGCCACGCGCTGACCCGACTCTTCAATCAGCGCCGCAATCTCTTTCACCGCGTTGGCGCTGCGCTGCGCAAGGCTTCGAACCTCGCTTGCCACCACTGCAAAGCCGCGGCCCTGTTCGCCCGCGCGCGCCGCCTCTACCGCGGCGTTGAGCGCCAGGATATTGGTCTGGAACGCGATGCTGTTGATCATCGTGGTGATGTCGCTGATTTTCTTCGAGCTGTCGTCGATTTGCGCCATCGTCTGTACCACCTGACCGACCAGCGATTCGCCACGGCTGGCGATTTGCGTGGCGTTGGCGGTCAGCTCGGTCGCGTGATGCGCATTGGCGGCGTTATGCTTCACGGTCGCGCTGATCTGCTCCATGCTGGCGGCGGTCTGTTCCAGCGCGGCGGCCTGCTCTTCGGTGCGCGAGGAGAGATTAATGTTGCCGCTGACGATTTCACCGGCGCCCTGACGCACCGAGTTGCTCGCCTCTTTGATCTGCCCGACAATGCCGCGCAGCTGCGCCTGCATGGTGTTAAGCGCGTAGAACAGGCTGCCGCGGTCACCCGGTTTAACGTCAATCGCGTTATCGAGCTTGCCGTCTGCCACCGCCAGCGCAATGGTCGCGGCTTCCAGTGGCTCACCGCCGAGCGGCTTGAGCACTTTACGGCTAAAGACGATGCCCAGCAGCGCGCTCACCAGCAGAATGCTTACCACCATGAGAATAATGGCGTTCATCAGCTGACGATTCGCGGCGGCCATTACCTGGCTTACCGGCGCCGCAATGCCCAGATACCATTTATCCGTGCTGTTGCCGATAGTGACAGGCTGCCAGGTGACCAGCGCTTTTTCGCCAAGAATAGGATCGTCCTGCTCAACCACGTTGCTGGTGTAACCGGCGGTATCGCCAGGGAACGGTTTACTGGTCAGCTTTTTATCCGGATACGAGACGATTTTGCCTGCGGTGGAAAGCAGCATCGCATACCCGCCGCCTTCCCACGGTTTGATCTGATTGACTTTTTGCTGAAGCGACGCCAGCGAAATGTCGGAGGTCACCACGCCCTTAAGCTGGCCGTCGGAAACAATCGGCGCCGCCACCGAGGTCAGCAGCGTCGGCACGCCGTTGTAGGCGTAGCTGTAGGGTTCGATCAGCGTATCTTTCTGCGATTTCTGCGGGATCAGGTAGTAATCGCCCTGGCCCGGCGTCAGGTAGGAGAGCAGCGGATGAAACTGGTAATTGCCCGACTGGTCATGATCGACGAAGAAGGCATAACGGCCTTTCGGCGCCTGGCCGGGTTTGCCGTCGAACTCCGCATCGCGCCCGTCAAAGGCGTTTTCTTCAAAAATAACGGAAATAGAAAGGTAATCCGGATTATCGCGCAGCGCGCCTTCCAGCAGTTGATCGGCAACTTTACGGTCGGTGATGCCCGCGCGGGGCAGGGACGCCATGCTGTGGCCAAGGTTATGCGCCACATCGCGCGCGTAGTTGAGCTCCTGCTGAATTCTCAGCGCTTCGCTCTGGGCAATCTGGCGTAAATAGCTTTCCGCCAGTGATTTTTGTTCGTTGCTGGACTGCCAGCTCAGCACGCCGATGGTGACGACAAAACCCAGCGTGATGGTTAATGCGCCCGTCAGCAGCATCTGCGCGCGGGTACTCATCTTTTTATGAACGGATTGTCTGGCCATCACGGCTCCTCAGGATCAACCACGAAATAGCATTAGTGTCCCTTCGTTACGAGCCTCCTGGTCAATGCTCTATCGGCGTGGATTTGAGGTTCTTTAATGGCGAGAAAAGCGTGCGGGCTGGTGTAAAAAAAGGCGCTTTTGCCGCCGCGCAGCAGGAGCGCGCAAAGGAGGAGGGGAGAGATGGCAGAAGGTGCTGAGTGTAGCGCCAGGCGGCAGCACGTTAAGCTGCCGTTAAAAGTTTCGCTACGAAACAAATAGTGCGGCGCGGTTAACGCCGGGGCCAGTTGAACGCGCCGATAAGCGAGAGAGGATAACGCTCGCCGCGCTGCCAGGTGCGGATGCTTTCGGCCACCAGCGGGGAGCGGAGGTTGGTTGCCGAGAGGATTTCGTCGGCGCTCACCCAGCGGCAGAGATCGATATCGCTGTCGTGCGGCTCGGTCGGTAGCGGCGCGTCGAGCTCAATGCTGAACAGGAAGCGCAAAAACGGCGTGTTGTCGGGCGCCAGCCACTGATGCAGGCGCAGAAAATGCTGCGGCTCGGCGCGGATGCCGGTCTCTTCCCACAGTTCGCGGCGGGCGGCTTCCAGCAGCGTTTCGTCGGCTTCGAGATGACCGGCGGGCTGATTCCACAGCGCTTTGCCGTTAATGGTCTCTTCCACGACCAGAAATTTGCCCTGCGCGTGAACCACGCAGGCGACGGTGACATGGGGTTTGAACATCCGGTTCTCCTTATTTGAGCGGGACTTCTCGCCACTGGCCGCAGGCCAGTGCGTCAAGAGTATAGTCGCCCGTCGCGTAACGAATCAGCCGAAGCGTCGGGAAACCCACATGCGCCGTCATCCGCCGCACCTGGCGGTTACGCCCCTCATAAAGGGTTATCTTAAGCCAGCTGGTGGGGATGGATTTACGCTCGCGGATGGGCGGATTGCGCGGCCACAGCCAGGCGGGCTCCGCAACGCGCTCCACGCCCGCCGGGAGCGTCGGCCCGTCGTTCAGCGTCACGCCGGTGCGTAATTGCGCCAGCGCTTCGTCCGTCGGCTCGCCTTCCACCTGCACAAAATAGACTTTCCCGGTGCGTTTGCCGGGCTGGGTTAATTTAGCCTGCAACGCGCCGTCGTTGGTCAGCACCAGCAGCCCTTCGCTGTCGCGATCGAGGCGGCCTGCGGCATAGACGTCCGCTACCGGGATGAAATCCTTCAGCGTCTGGCGGCCTGCCTCGTCGGTAAACTGCGGCAGCACATCATAAGGTTTATTAAAGAGGATCAGCCGTTTCGGGCCTTCGGGTTTGCGGCGCTTAGCGGAATGTTGTGAGCTGAATCGCTCAAGCCGGTGATTTCTAAAAGAAGTTTTCTTCATACTATTTTCAGGCTTTATCAATTGCCGCATTATACCCTATTCATAAGGGCGTGGCATGGGGCAGAACATTAAGGTAGTATTATCACGCCTATTACAAATCATTAACAAAATGAGTCACAACCAGAAGCGCTCGAAGGAGAGGTGAATGGAAAGCAAAGTAGTAGTTCCGGCGGAAGGTGAAAAGATCACAGCGCAAAACGGCAAGCTGAATGTCCCCCACAACCCGATCATCCCGTTCATTGAAGGCGACGGTATCGGCGTGGACGTGACGCCGGCGATGCTGAAAGTGGTCGACGCCGCGGTTGAGAAAGCCTACAAAGGCGAGCGTAAAATTTCCTGGATGGAAATTTACACCGGTGAGAAATCTACCCAGCTTTACGGCCAGGATGTCTGGCTGCCCCAGGAAACCCTGGATCTGATTCGTGAATATCGCGTTGCCATCAAAGGCCCGCTGACCACGCCGGTTGGCGGCGGTATTCGCTCCCTTAACGTTGCCCTGCGTCAGGAGCTGGACCTTTACGTCTGCCTGCGCCCGGTACGTTACTACCAGGGCACCCCGAGCCCGGTTAAACACCCGGAACTGACCGACATGGTTATCTTCCGTGAAAACTCCGAAGACATCTACGCGGGTATCGAGTGGAAAGCCGACTCCGCTGACGCTGAGAAAGTGATCAAATTCCTGCGCGAAGAGATGGGCGTGAAGAAAATCCGCTTCCCGGAACATTGCGGCATCGGCATCAAGCCGTGTTCTGAAGAAGGCACCAAACGCCTGGTGCGCGCGGCGATTGAATACGCCATCACCAACGATCGCGAATCCGTGACGCTGGTGCACAAAGGCAACATCATGAAATTCACCGAAGGCGCTTTCAAAGACTGGGGCTACCAGCTGGCGAAAGAAGAGTTCGGCGGCGAGTTGATTGACGGCGGCCCGTGGATGAAGATCAAGAACCCGAACACCGGTAAAGAAATCATCGTCAAAGATGTGATCGCCGACGCCTTCCTGCAGCAGATCCTGCTGCGCCCGGCGGAATATGACGTTATCGCCTGTATGAACCTGAACGGCGACTACATTTCTGACGCCCTGGCAGCCCAGGTCGGCGGCATCGGCATCGCGCCGGGCGCGAACATCGGCGACGAGTGCGCGCTGTTCGAAGCGACCCACGGCACCGCGCCGAAATACGCAGGCCAGGACAAAGTGAACCCGGGCTCTATCATTCTCTCTGCTGAGATGATGCTGCGTCATATGGAATGGTTCGAAGCGGCTGACCTGATTGTTAAAGGTATGGAAGGCGCTATCAACAACAAGACCGTGACCTATGACTTCGAACGTCTGATGGAAGGCGCTAAGCTGCTGAAATGCTCAGAGTTTGGCGACGCGATTATCGCAAACATGTAATATTCTCTACACAACAAAAAGCCAATATATCTGTTAAATTTATGTTGGCTTTTCTTTTCTCTTATCCTTTCCCCAAAACTTCCCCAAAACCCCTCCCCAAAACTGGCTATAAAACCCACTGTTCATACGGCCACGACCACCCAGTCTTTTCCCCGATCATCATGATATTTTGCCGTCTGCTGAGGTGATTTGTGACCAAGTAATTTTTGCGTATCGATACCCTGAGCTTTGTATAGTCTTTCTGATAACGAACGTTGTTCATGAAATGTTGGGGCCTTGCCATCAGGCCACGAAAGCCCGGAGCGGTTTCTGGCTTTTTTGAACGTGGTCGTTATCGAACTGGCTGTAACTTTGTCACCTCTTGTTGCCTTTGATGTGCTGTGCCGGAAATGTACCAGGTATTTACTGACCACAGCATCACGGCATTTAGCTACAACCTCGCGCAGAGAAATGTCCAGCGCCTCACAGCGAAGGGATAATGGCAACGCCACTTTAGCTCCGGTTTTCTCATGCTTGATGTGCAGCATGTCATCCCAAATGTCAGAGAATTTCATCCGGGAAATGTCACCAATGCGCTGTCCAGTTACGACAGCCAGTAGCATTGCGCATTGAAGGTAGGGGGGGTGATGTTCAGCCGCGGCGTAAATCGCTTTCCACTCTTCCAGGGAAAGGCGTTCACGCATAACCCGATTGCGCGGTTGACGTGTGGCCTGCGCTGGGTTGTAGCCCGGGGGAACATGTCCGGCGTGTTGCGCTTCTTTGAACACGTCGATCAGTGTTGTCCTGACAACTTGTGCCATGCGGTTGTATCCCTGGGCCTTTACTGCGTCAACGATTTCCGCTATTTCCAGTGTGGTGACATCTTTCAAATACATCATTCCTGAATGCTGGCGTAGCAGTTCAACAGGCTTTTTCTTTTGTTTTACTGAATTAATTTTAATATCGCCTGATTCAAGCCTCTCCTGCTGAATAGCAAGATAACGATCCAGCCAAGTGGTAACAGTTATAAATTCTCTGGATTCCCTCATACGGGCGATTTTTTCGTTAACGCTAAGGATCTGCCGGGTTCTCTGCTCGGCAATGATGCTGTTGGCTTCACTGGCAACCTGTTTCGCTTCTTCGGCATTGGTGCCGAGGCTGTGAAACTTACCCGTTACAGGGTGTTTATATTGCCAGTACACGCGGCCTGTGCGCTTATCCAGTTTAGAGTACAGATTAGGGATAGTAATTTTATGAATTCGTGGTCTGGCAGCCATCTTCAATAATCCTTCTCAGCTTCGGGTTTGCTGTCGGGGTGATTTTGGACTCAGCTAACATGCCGATAAATCGGGCTTCACGATCGATCATCCACTCTTTGCCAACTTTTATGGCAGGTGGTGCCATCATGTGGCCTTTGGCATATTTTTTTAATGTGCGAAGGCTGGGGGCCAAATTTCCAAACTCCTCTTTTGCCCATACTTCTAAGCTCACCATTCGGGCCATATTGATACCTCACATGACCGGTTAGTATTGTAAGTTACTGACCGGATTAAAACTGATTACCGAAAATCACTCTGTCTAATCTGGGGAGTATTCAACATTGAGGCCATTTCTGGCCTCTCCCTTAACGTACCTGCAATGTTTCTTCTCCTGTTTCAAGATGGGCACCGCGAACCACTTCACCTGCTTCCAGTGCCTGCTTTATCTTTTTCTTGTCCGGTGACACGGTAGTCACCACGTCCACCAGGTCGTCCGGAAGCAGTGACTCATCATCAATGACCACTGATACCGTGCCCTGGCGAACCGTCAGCGTGTTCAGGTCTGTTTTAAAGGTTTTGTATCCGCCCGCCTGAAGGGTGCGAAGCAGATAGGCCTTAAGGTTTTTCGCCTTGTTCTGGAATACACGTTTGCGTTCGGTCAGCCGCTTAACTTCTTCATCAAGCGTTCTTGTCTGCCCTTCGATGTTACGGATCAGGCTGAGAATGCCGTCGAACTTGTCACCCAGCGTCAGCGCTTCAGCTTCCAGCGTGTCGGCGATGTCTTCCGGGGAAAACTCCCCGGCCTCGACCATGTCCTGGAGCTTTTTCATCCCCGCTGCGATGGCGATCGCTGATGTACTCATGCGCTTTGCTCCTCTTTGCCGGTGAGCGCGGCCATGCGCTGGTCTTTAATCTGCGTCAGACGGCGGAGGCGACCGCCGAGGTATTTCGCATACTCCGCATCGCCTTTCGAGTCAGCTGCTTTCCGGTGCACGTCCACTTCGCGGGCGAGGGTGTCGTACACTTTTTTCAGCTCACTGGTGCTGACAGCGCTGCTCAGCGTATCGGCCACGCGGGTTAACCTTTCGTCCAGCTCCCGGCGCAGGCGTGCGGCATCCTCTGCATTTTCACTGGCGTTTATCAGGTCAAATTCAGCTTTGTTCCGGCTGCGGTATTCAGCATTGTCGTAAAGGCCCATGAAGATGTCGGCGCAGAAGCCGAGCGATGAGAGGGCTTTCTTGGTGGCGTCCGTCAGGGATTTCTTCGGCGCTTCACCGTCGCTGACCACCCCGTATTTGCTGTTGGTGATATACGGCGTGCAGCCATAGGCCACTTCCTGCCCTCGCTGGCCGTTGCGGATGTACCACAGGCGGATTTTGATCACATGGTGTTTTTCAGTCAGAAAATTGCCGTTCCCGTCAGTGATGAGTTCCTGGCTGTCACCGTTTTTGCGGGTGAGCGGGGCACCGTCATCAAAACGTTCCTCCAGAATATCGACGCCCCAGCCGATCCCTTTGGGCCCGAATTCGCGGGTGGCTATCATGGTCATGTAAGTACCGTTGATGGAGGTTCCGCCGCCGTTCACCGCAAATGCGCGGGTAAAGCGTTCGTCGGTTTTGAAAACGTTTTTCCAGAGCGCCAGATTTTCCTGCTCGCTCTCCGGCCGTTCGCTCAGGCTTTTATGTACGTCACTGACGCTGGCAGCTGGTTGCGCTTCCTGTCGCTGATTTTCTTCCGCGTCACCCTCACCATTTTCCGTTTTTTCGACTTCATTTGAGGTGTTTTGATGTCCGGGCGTCCATTTCAGATCGTTTGGGTCGCTGATACCTTCAACAAATTCCCCGCGCCCGGCTGCGAGTAGCTTGTCCGTATCGACCGCATCTTTTGAACGGAGGTTTTCCCGTGCTTCATGTAACTCGTTCAG
The DNA here is from genome assembly GCF_963888145.1 of Cronobacter sp. EKM101R. Taxonomy (NCBI): domain Bacteria; kingdom Pseudomonadati; phylum Pseudomonadota; class Gammaproteobacteria; order Enterobacterales; family Enterobacteriaceae; genus Cronobacter; species Cronobacter sp. EKM101R. The sequence goes on from NZ_CAWPHW010000072.1 coordinate 159,791, forward strand.
ATTTTTATGATAATACAGCACCGCTGGAGCAGGCTGGTTACCTTCCTGCTTTGTATTTTCGTCATGCTCATTTTCATATTTTTTAAAGCCGCACTGCGGTAACGGTGAGGATGAACGACCACAGGCGATATCCACAATAAGCTGGTCGGGGTGTGCATGGTCGGTTTCATTCAGCACCCTGTTGAGGTATTCAGTAACCCGTGCCGGGATAGCCTCAAGACCGACAGTGGCCTCTTTCACTGACGCCACAACGATAGCCCGCGAATAATCCAGCCCGCCGGGCATAGCGATGAATGCATCGCGGAATGCAGAGAAGGGCGGTTTGTTTTCGGCGACAATTTCGCTCACGCGCTTAACGTGTGCGGGGTGAGGATTGTAGATATCAATATCCATCGAACGGGCCAGCACGCCGGTAGCCACGTCCCGCTCCAGCGATGCCTGGTCATGGACAAAGCCTTCTCCACGGTCGGTCAGAATTCCTCCTCCAGCGTTCGCGCCGGATTGGGTGCGACGGATGCCTGTAACGCGGTTTTCTTTTCCCCATTCTTTGGCGAGCAGACCGCGATCAGGGTGGCGGGTTTCGTTCCAGATAACTGCAAAATTGCGGTAATCAACCGGGTCGGCTTTTTTGTCGTCCGGGAATGCGGTTTTGATATTTCCGCTCAGACGGAGCATTGCGCCGTTATCCAGCTTGTCCAGAAATTCCAGACCGCGCAGGCCGGAAATGAGGTTCTGAATCTGGCTGTTATCCATATCCATTTCCAGCGCGATGGCCTGTTTGCGCTGCGCCTGTGTGGCGTGGTGGAGATATTTCGTATCTTCTGTGGCAAAAAGATAAATGTGCAGGAAGCGCTGTATAGTCGCCAGTCGGATAACCTGAGCTTCGCATTCGGGGTATTCCTCGCCCTCTGCTGCATCACGAGTTTCTGTGGTTTCCGGCGCGGCGGATTCTGCCTGTGGCTGATGGTGTACATCCGCCGGAATGGCACCGGGCTTCAGCTCCCACGTCATATTGTCTTCGCCGAGCTCGTAACGGTCACACCACGTAAAATTGACTTCCCCCTCTTCGGGCAGGTCGTCAACGACCGGGAAATGTGTTGCTACAGCTTTAAAATAGCTGCTCAGCTTATTCCCGGATTTGATGAGGAGATAATCCAGCGTGGCGTTTGCGCTTTCGAAATCATCAGAGCACCAGAAAACGGCATCAGGTAAACCAGAAGATTTTTTTGCTTTGCGGATCAGGAAAATGGGTTTGTTGCTCATTATTCTCTCCTTAGCTCCATATTTATTTTTGTCTGATTCAAGGCAAGAACTTCGGCGGCATACCGGATAAAAGCGCCGGCCTGTTCCTGAAAATTCACATCGTCGAATGCGGCCTTAATTGCGGCCGCATCGGCCTGCGTGTGACTGAGTAATTCATGAAGGTGGTGAAACTTAATCTGCCTGTCGTATAAGTCGGCCAGCTCCGCCTCTTCCTTTTCCCGTGCGACGTGTGAGTAGTGCTCCTGCCATGCAGTCTCTTCAGTGCGGTCATGCATGTGGTAAGGATTCATAACTCCTCCTGCAAAAGGGCGTAAAATCTCCGGCGCTCTACTGGTAGCAAACTACGATGGGTTATTGAGTCTCAGTGAACAGCCTCGCTGTAACTGAAAATTTCTTCACTGTTCATGACGGGAATACCGGCCTTTTTCTCCGCGAACA